>JACBFI010000010.1 GCA_013391385.1 Sediminibacterium sp. Gen4
CGTTTTTGAGTTAAAAAATCATTCAAAAACGGTCAACATATTTCAGGCTACCACATTTTGTTTTTATTGAAAAAACAACCTAGCACCTAGCACCTAGCACCTAGTACCCCCGTATCTTCGCACACATGAAAGCAGGAATTCTTGGAGGCGGTCAGTTAGGCCGTATGTTATTACAGGCAGCAGCCAATTATACAGTAGAAACATGGGTGATGGAAAATGATCCCAATTGTCCGGCTGCCCATCTTTGTCACCATTTTGTTCAGGGTGATATCAATGATTTTGACGCCGTATATGCATTTGGAAAAGGACTTGATGTGCTTACCATTGAAATTGAGTCTGTGAATGTAGATGCGCTGGAAAAACTAGAATCTGAAGGCGTAAAAGTTTATCCTAAACCTTCCGCCATCAGAACAATTAAAAATAAGATCCTGCAAAAGCAGTTTTATGAAGCGAATGACATTCCCACTTCCGCATTTGTTGTAACAGCGCATCTTCGCGATTTGAATAATCATACTGCATTATTACCGGCAGTACATAAAATCGGACAAGGCGGATATGATGGTAAGGGCGTTCAGATCATTCGTGATGAAAAAGACATTGATAAAGGATTTGATGCTCCGGCAGTACTGGAAAAAATGGTACCCATTCATAAAGAGATCGCCATGATCGTAGCCATGAATGAAAAGGGAGAAACAGCCTTATACCCTCCTGCTGAAATGGTATTTGATCCGGTTTTGAATTTATTGGATTATCAATTGAGTCCGGCTACACTTCCGGAAAAAGTATTCTGGAAAGCAGAAGCCATTGCATTGCGGGTAGTAAAAGCATTGAATAGTCCGGGACTATTTGCGGTTGAACTTTTTGTAGATAAGAATGAAGAAGTTTTAGTGAACGAAACAGCACCTCGTGTGCATAACAGTGGACACCATACCATTGAAGCCAATTATTCAAGCCAATATGATATGTTATGGCGTATTATGTTGGGCTATCCTTTAGGTAATACAGACGCTATTCTACCTTCGGCTATTGTAAACTTGCTGGGCGCAGAAGGACATTCAGGCGACGCCGTATATGATAATCTGGATGAAGTTTTAAAAATGGATAATGTCTTTGTACATCTCTACGGAAAAAAACAAACCAAACCCGGAAGAAAGATGGGACATGTCACCATCATGCACAAAGACTACCAAGACCTAACACACAAGGCTAATAAGATTAAACATTTGTTGAAAGTCCTAGGTAAGTAATTTCTGATGTAGGATGTCGGATGTCTGATTTGTTTTTATTGCAAAATCACATATCCGACATCAGAGATCAGACATCAGACATCAGACATGAGACATCCTACATTTCCCTCTACCCTTTTTTCACGTTCAAAGGCCGTAGGAAACCAATGCCTATCAGGCTTTTGGTTTGTAGTCCGGGAGATGTTTTGTTCGGGCCAAATAAACGAACGTCATCATCATAAATCAAATCAAGGCTATAAGTTGCGGAGAAAAATTTATTGATTTTGAAAGAAAATAAATTGGTCATGAAAAAATCAATATTCTGTGCGCTATTGTTATAGTTGGAGAACATATCCAACCTTCCTTTATACGTTACATTTTTGGCAATCGTATTATTGTAGTTGACGGTTGCAAAAGTACCGATCTCATTGATTGATGTTTTTCCCGCAGGTACACCATATTTTCCTAAAGTAGACAACTTATTATTGGCAACAATCGTCCATCTGGATGTCAAGGGTGAAACAAACACAGAAAGTTTATCAGAGGATTTGTAATCAAATCCCACTGAAAGAATAATATATGCCGGCGATAAAAATGATGAAGAAAAACTAGGTACACCTCCGGAAAAAGTATAACCATCAAACCATTGAGAACGGAAATTGAAAAGGCTGGATAAAAATATTTTTCCAGTGCTATCCATCTTATAACCGTATTTGCTGAGAAAGTCAAAGCGGTCGTCGTTTTTTCTTCCTCCCAAACTCGTGGTTTGTACATAACCAAGGTTCATATCAAAGTTATTATCCCAGCTATGGCGATTTTTTCGATAGAAATAAAAGAAGTTGAAATATGAACTGACTGCCAATGAAAAATTATCACCCCCTGCAGCCCAATTACTCAACGAGCCTTGTGCAAGGTTTGCACTGAGTAACCCGCCTTTTTTCCATATCCATGTACTGGTATCTGCCTCTTTTTTAATGGTTCGTGAAGTCTCACTACGCAGCTTATTAACAACGATATCCTGAGAAAAAACCGCTGATGAACAATAAAGCATCAGCATCCAAAACATCCATTTCTTCATGTGACCGGGGGATTTGCGTTGCAAAACTAATTGATTAACAGAATTTTCAGCGTTGAAAACCTGTCAAACTGACACAAAAACAAGACAATTTTGTTAATTTTGCATTCAAACTACTCGAAAAAATCGAATGAATACAATGCTTACAACAGATAAAGTGCACAATGAAGCCCGACAGGGAGAAGCATTTCAGCCTTTTGAAAACGATCCCAATCAGTATAAAAAACACTTTTATATCGAGAGCTACGGCTGTGCTATGAATTTTGCGGATAGTGAAGTGGTGGCTTCTATTTTGAATGGTGCAGGTTTTGGTGCTACCCGAAACCTGGAAGAAGCCCAACTGATTTTATTGAATACCTGTTCGATTCGTGAAAAAGCAGAACAAACGGTTCGAAAAAGACTAACCGAGTTCCGTAAACTCAAAGAACGTACCCCGGGAATGTTGATTGGTATGTTAGGCTGTATGGCTGAACGCTTAAAAGCACAATTACTTGAACAGGAAAAATTGGTAGACATAGTTGTGGGGCCGGATGCTTATAGAAGTTTACCTGCACTGATTGAAGAAGCAGAGTCCGGACAAAAAGCCGTGAACGTTTTGTTGAGTAGAGATGAAACCTATGGTGATATTGCTCCCATTCGTCTAGACACCAACGGCATCAGTGCTTTTGTATCGATCATGCGTGGCTGCAATAATATGTGCAGCTTTTGTGTAGTGCCTTTTACAAGAGGAAGAGAAAGAAGCAGAGATGCTCATTCCATTATACAAGAAGTAAAAGATTTGTGTAATAAAGGATATAAGGAAGTAACCCTACTTGGACAAAATGTAGACAGTTATTATTGGATAGATGAGCAAAAAGATGAAACTGTAACATTTGCTGCACTGCTTGAAAAAGTAGCGTTGATCAGTCCGGATTTAAGAGTAAGATTCAGCACTTCACATCCGAAAGATATTACTGATGAGGTATTGTTTACCATGGCGAAATACGAGAACATCTGTAAATACATTCACTTACCGGTTCAAAGTGGTAGTTCAAGAATGCTACAATTGATGAATCGTACTTATACCCGTGAATGGTATATGGCAAAAGTAGATCGTATCAAAGAACTACTCCCCGACTGTGGTATCAGTTCTGATATTATCGCTGGTTTTTGTACTGAAACTGAGGAAGACCATCAAGAGACACTTAGTATCATGCGATACAGTGGGTACGACATGAGCTATATGTTCTTCTATAGTGAAAGACCTGGAACATTGGCTGCAAGGAGATACGAAGATGATATACCTGAAGAAGTGAAAAAGAGAAGATTGCAAGAGATTGTTGACTTACAGGGAGAGTTATCACGTCAAAGTAACTTGAATGATTTGGGAAAAACCTTCAAAGTATTGGTAGAAGGCAACAGCCGCAAAAGTAATGCTGATTGGATGGGCAGAAATAGTCAGAATAAAGTGATTGTTTTCCCAAAGAAAGATATGAATGAACAACTGAAGGGCAGTTATGTAATGGTGAAAGTGACCGATTACACGAAGACAACGTTGCGAGGAGAAAGAGAATTGTAATGATGAATATGAATGTTGCATGCGTTAAAAATCAATAAAACGATTTTCTACATTAGACATCCGACATCAGAGATCAATAAATTGAATCATGAATGATGAGCGCGAATACAAGTGATGAATAAATAAAAGGATCTCTACATCAGACATCTGACATCAGAGATCAACAAATTAAATCTATGGATCTTCAAAGTATAAAAAACAGGTTTGGCATTATCGGTAATTCGCCTTCGCTGAATCATGCACTCAATACAGCTGTACAAGTAGCGGCTACTGATTTAACCGTATTGATTGTGGGAGAAAGCGGTGTGGGTAAAGAAGTGTTTTCACAGATCATTCATTCTTTATCATCGCGTAAGCATAATCCTTTTATTGCGGTGAACTGCGGTGCTATTCCGGAAGGCACCATCGACTCAGAACTATTCGGACATGAAAAAGGTGCATTTACAGGAGCTGTGGATAGCAGAAAAGGCTATTTTGAAACGGTGAGTGGGGGTACGATTTTCTTAGATGAGATCGGTGAAATGCCATTGGGCACACAGGCCAGACTATTGCGTGTTTTGGAGACAGGAGAATTTATTCGTGTGGGTTCTTCGAAAGTACAAAAAACAGATGTTCGTGTGATTGCTGCTACCAATAGAGAATTATTGGAGTTCACACAAAAAGGAAGATTCCGTGAAGACTTATACTATCGTTTAAGTACGGTACCCATTCGTGTTCCGGCATTACGCGATCGAAAAGAAGATGTATTGCTACTATTTAGAAAGTTTGCTGTGGATTTTGCCGAACGTTATAAAACACAGCCCATACAGTTGGACGATGACGCTAAAAACCTGTTAATTAACCATCCATGGCAGGGTAACGTGCGTGAATTGAAGAATATTGCAGAGCAGATATCTGTGTTGAGTCAGACAAACAATATTTCAGCTGTTACTTTACAACAGTTTCTTCCTGATCAAAGCAAACATAGCAGAATGCCGGTATTGGCAGGACAATCATCCGGTACCTCATCAGAGTTTGCGAATGAACGTGAAATTTTGTACAAGCTTTTCTTTGATATGAAGAAAGATGTGACAGAGCTGAAAAAAATGTTCCTGGAAATATTGCAAAATCCGTCTTTAGCGGGTAATGCAGCCAATTATACAAGAGATTCTCTGATGCAGGATTTTCATACCAATGGCGACCTCTCCCCTGTTCTGAGTAATTCTGCTCCGGCTCACGCTGCAGTATTGTCTGGAAATGTGGGTTCACAACCGGTAATCTTGCATGAAGATGATATTCAACATCATGAAGAAGTAGAGGAATCGTTGAATATTATGGACAAGGAAAAAGAATTGATCCTGAAAGCTTTGAAAAAACACAAAGGAAAAAGAAGAGATGCTTCACTGGATCTGGGTATTAGTGAAAGAACCTTGTACCGTAAACTAAAGGAATACGATATTGAAGAATAATCTGATACTATGATGTCTAACTTATTTAAATATTGCTATAGTACTTTACTCATCTTGATGATTCTTTGCTTTTCAGCATGCAAAGTAAAGTATAGCTTTAATGATGCTACGATTGATCCCCGCTATAAAACCATTAAACTAGGTTTTATTGAAAACAAAGCGCGCTATATCAATCCACAGTTAAGTCCGAAACTGAATGATAAACTGCAGCAAAAGATCACCAACCAAACCAAGTTGACCCGCGTCAACAGCGATGATGCTGATTATGTGATATCGGGTGCTATTACTACTTATGATGGTACACAAACTGTGGGGGTGAGTGGTAGACAAGCAAGTACAAATCGTTTGACGGTATCGATCAATATACAACTCAGAAAAAATATCGAAAACGAGACCAAAGACTTTGTCGTGAGCCGGAGTTTTGATTATAGCGCGAATCTTGCCTTTAACACGGCTGAAGCACAATTATTGGATGAAGTGGTCAGAAATATGGTTGATGAGATTTTTAACCGTATTTTTTCAGACTGGTAATCAATTTGTACATTTATCGTTATGAAATCCATACGGGATAAAGCCTTATTACACCTGACCGGACAATCAACACTTCAAGCGGTACCTATTGATCAGTTGGAATCATTGGTTCAGACCTATCCTTATTTTGCACCTGCAACTTTATTATACCAAGCAAAGTGTAAGACAGAAGATATTGTTTTGAATGATGAGAAGACCTTTGGGAAGTCTCTTTTATTTACCGATAACCCGCTTTGGACATCTTATTTATTGCAAGCATCTGTTATAACTGAGGAAGTGGGTATGCCTGAGACTCCGGTGAATGATAAGGTAGGTGTACATAGTACCAAGACCATTGATATTCCCACTATGGACGATGTAAGGGATATTATCAAGTCCATTGACCCAAGAAAAGTTCCCGATAATCCACCGGAAGTAGATGATACAGAAGAAGAGTATGAGGAGCCAGTGGATGAATTGCCCTTGCCGGATGCCAAATTGAGTGATTTGTTATCAGGACAATTGGCCGATTTTAAAAAGCCTATAGATGCTGCGGCACAATTAGAGATTGAAACGGAAAGGTTACATACCATCGATTATTTCGCTTCCCAAGGCATTAAAATCGATCTTTCCAAGATACCCCAGGATAAATTGACCTCCCAGCTGCGCAAGTTTACAGACTGGCTGAAGCAAATGAAGCATGTAAACAATGAGTCTGCCGATCTCGGAACCGGCTCAGATTTAGAGCAGGCAGTTGCATTGATTGCCGAAAATTCCAACGAATCGAGAGAAGTTGTGACCGAAACCATGGCGGAAGTATTGGAAAAACAGG
Organism: Sediminibacterium sp. Gen4; assembly: GCA_013391385.1. Classification (GTDB taxonomy): domain Bacteria; phylum Bacteroidota; class Bacteroidia; order Chitinophagales; family Chitinophagaceae; genus Sediminibacterium. Next base: position 6,650 of record JACBFI010000010.1, read on the forward strand.
GGCAGTTAGACAAAGCCATACAGCTGTATATCAAATTAAGTTTCATAAATCCTGAAAAATCCGCTTATTTTGCGGCGAAGATTCAACAATTAAAAGGTATATAAAATGATCATTCTGTTTCTGATTCTGATTGTGTTAGCTTGTGTAGCGCTTGGTTTTGTTGTATTAATTCAGAACCCTAAAGGCGGCGGTCTTTCTGCCAATGTTGGTGGTTTGAGCAATCAATTCATGGGTGTAAAACAAACCACAGATGTACTTGAAAAAGGTACCTGGTTATTTGCAGGCATCATTGCTGTTTTGGCTTTAGTATCCAGCTTATTCTTAAAAGGGGGTGGAACTGTTGACAGTTCTGTGTTGCAAAAAGTAAACACTACTACCAGTGCCCCTGCTCCGGCTGCTACTACCCCTGCCAATACAACCACGGCAACTCCTGATACAGGAAAAAAATAATTCAAATTCAAGATGTTATAAACCCTGCCTGTTCTACAGACAGGGTTTTTTGTTTAATTTGATGGTATGAAAAGAATAATTGGATGGGGCATATTGATCATCCTACTGGTTACAGGTGTATCCGCATGGCTGGTGTTTGGAAGTAGTACCTCTTTTTCAGAGGCACAGCGGTACTTCATTGTGGAGCAAGGACAAACTGATAAAGCAGCTGTATTAACAACTTTAAAAGAAAATGGCATTGTATCACAAACGTTGGGATTATCGATGTTGGGTACTGTTAGCACCATTTGGCCAAAAATAAAACCGGGGAAATATGAGGTAAAAAAAGGGCAATCTGCCTTTTCAATAGCACGGATGTTACGCAATGGAAAACAAGCAGAGTTAAAATTGGTGATCAATAAACTACGCACCAAAGCCGATCTGGCAAAACTGATTGGCAAACAGTTCAATACGGACTCAACAACAGTGATGCATTTTTTGCAATCCAATGATTCATTACAACAATTAGGTACAGATACCACACAGTTATTTACCACCATCATTCCAGATACATATATATTCTATTGGAATACCCCATTGGTTAAAATCCTAAAAAAACTAAAAGACAACAGCGATGTTTTTTGGGAAAAGAATAATCGATTGAGTAAAGCCACAGCGAAAGGATTATCAAGAAACGAAGCTTATACACTGGCTTCTATTGTAGAAGAAGAAACCAACTTTGATACCGACAAATACAAAATTGCCAGTGTGTACCTGAACCGATTAGAAAAAGGAATGCCCTTACAAGCTTGTCCAACCATCAAATACGCCATGCAGGATTTTACCATTACGCGTATTTATGAAAAATACTTATCCAACCCCTCTCCTTATAATACCTATCGGAAAAAAGGGTTACCCCCGGGTCCTATCTGTACGCCCTCACCCAAAACCATTGACATAGTGCTGGAAGCTCCGGAAACAGATTATTTATTCTTTGTTGCAAAAAGTGATTTTAGTGGCTATCATCATTTCAGTAACAATTATGCAACACATGATAAATATGCCAAAGAATATCAAAAGCAGTTAGATATTTACATGGCGAATAAAAAGTAATACCGTTTTGATCAAACTACAACGTATTCTCATCAGTTGGAAGCCCATTGCTTTTGTCATTCGTAAAAGCAAAACCACTATTATTCCGGGGTTTCAAGGTTTACCATTGTATGATGTGGTATTGTTTTTCTTCAAACAAATCAATAAGGTTGGATTGAATGAGCGTGCCGCTGCAATTTCTTTTAATCTGATCATGGCATTACCCGCAGCATTGATCTTTTTATTTTCGCTCATCCCCTATTTCCCCAAGTCCTTTAATGTAGATAAACAAATACTGAGTTTATTTAAAGACATCACGATCAATTCAGACACGTATAAGTTTGTGAGTGATATCATGAATGATCTACTCAAAAAGCATGTGGGTATTTTTTCCTTTGGTTTCTTATTGCTCATCTTTTATGCATCGAATGCCATGATTGGCATCATACGCACTTTTGACAAGTCAATACAAGAACAAAAAGGATTCATTTTTTATCAACGATGGAGAGCCATACAATTAACTGCTATTCTGATTTTATTGGTGATAGGTTCTTCGCTGGTTTTAATCGGACAAGACCAATTGTTCAGTCTTTTAAATGGTTTATTTGATTTGAAATCAAAAACCCTGCTCCCGGTTTGGAATGCTGCCAGATGGTTGGTGATTATAGCATTGGTTTTTTATGGCATTGCCTGTACCTATAAATATGCCCCCTCAGTACAAAAAAGATGGAAATTAGCCTCCCCAGGCGCTTTATTGGCTACTTTTCTAACCCTGGCTACCACCCTTGTATTTTCCTATTGGGTGAGTCTGTTTGCCAATTCCAGTTATAATAAAATTTACGGATCCATTGGAACTGTTCTGATCATGATGCTACTGATTTATATCAATTCGTTAATTTTACTCATAGGCTTTGAATTGAATGTCAGTATCACGTACCTTACCAAAGAAGCCGAAGCTCGAAAGCAGAAAGAAAAAACCCAGACCACCTCCTAATAATGCACTGATAAAAAAACTTGTCCCTACATGAACAAGTAATGTTTATCATTTGTCACTATAAAAACTACCATTATGAAAAAGCTGCTCTATTCGCTGTTCTTTGCGTTTGTCGCACTCAATATCCAAGCACAATCACTGGCTATTGGTTCAGATTTACCCATGAAGGATGTTAAGATGAAAGATGTATCCGGTAAAGAGGTTTCGATTACCGATGCCATGAAAGCCAATGGCGTTCTGGTTATGTTTTCATGCAATACTTGTCCATACGTGATCAAAAATCAACAAAGGACGCTGGATATTGCTGCTTATGCCAAGCAAAACAATATTGGAATTATCCTATTAAACTCAAATGAGGGTACCCGTGATGATGCCGATTCTTATGATGCCATGAAAGCATATGCTAAAAATCAAGGCTACAACTTCTATTACACGGTAGATACCGATTCAAAGATCGCCAATGCTTTTGGTGCTACCAGAACACCTGAGTTATTCCTGTTCAACGCAAATGGCAAACTTCAGTATAAAGGCGCTATTGATGATAATCCAAATGATGCCGGTAATGTAAAACGTGTACATGCCAAAGAAGCGATTAACGAACTCACGACCGGAAAATCTATTTCTGTGAAGGAAAGTCGTTCTGTTGGTTGTTCGATCAAAAGGAGTTAAACGGAATAAATAAATATTTTTTTGAAAGCCGCTATTTAATAGCGGCTTTTTTATGGAAATCGATGAGGTAGGTATCTTATTAGTAACCAAAACCTGCAATATGAAACCGATAATCATTGTAGCGCTGTTACTCTGCATTACTTATGCAATCGCAGAAGGAATTCATTATGGAAGCATCACAGGTATTTTGCTGGCTACCTGCAGCTTAATGGCACTAGGTTATGCCATCTATCTGACAGAAAAACTTCGCAAGCAAATGAACGAAGAGGCAGAAAGAGAATATCTATAAATTACTATTGTCCAACTAATTTTTGTAGTTCCAGGATCAATCGCTGTTCAGGTAACTGTTGCGCATAAAATTGACGGTATTGTCTTTTTTTATTGACCATCAGTGTTACCGGAATAGCACCATCCCATTTCTCATCGATTTTGGGGCAAAATTCATCAGCATTGGTTTCATTGAGCCAAACGATTTTTGACTGATAATTATTTTTCTTTGCAAAATCAGCAATGCCTTTTGGATAATCTTCTGCAAAATCCAAGCTCACCAAGAGTAATTGTACTTTTTGATCCTTGAAAGCTGCAACAGATTTTTCAAACCAAGGTATCTCTTTGATACAAGGCGCACACCAACTTGCCCAGAAATTAACCACTAGCGGAACAGAACTGGTATCAATGATTTTTACGAGATCATTGATCTTTACGCTTTTAATTTCCTGTGATTGAACAGTTGTTGCCATCATCACAATCGCGAATACTAAAGCTATTTTTTTCATAACAAGGATCATTTATACTGAGTCTTTTTGCTTCACAGTCCAATCATCGAATAATTGTGCTCGTCTTTCCGTTGATAAGGATGGCTGATCATACTGACCTGCTGCCTTTTTTTGACGATATGCCTCATAAATACTTACAGCACAAGCCACTGAAATGTTCAAGCTTTGAATGATACCCATTTGTGGAATAACAAAATTACCATCTGCCAATGCTCTGATCTCTTCACTTACACCGGAATGTTCATTTCCAAATACCAGTGCAATGCTTTCCGTAAAATCGATCTCATATAAACTTACGGCATCAGAAGATAAGTGGGTTGTTAAAATACGTGTATACCTCTTACGCAATGCTTCAAAACAGGCCTGTGCATCTTCAAACTGATGAATGGTTAACCATTTGGCAGCACTACTACTACTTTTCGGACCAAATTTTTCATGTCTGGGTATTTTGGTATTCAAAATGAAAATATCCTGAATACCTACTGCATCACAAGTACGCATAACAGCAGAGATATTATGCGGATCTTGTACATTTTCCATCACCACCGCCAAATTGGATTGGCGATGATGCAAAACGCGGTTGAGTTTTTCTCTTCTTTCAGATGTCATAGACCCCGAAAATCGGTACTTCGCTAGGATTAAACAAATACAGAACAAAAAAAGCAAGTGGATACACTTGCTTTTTTATATAATTACCACCTCCTGCGATCTCTATCACGTCTATCATCATCCCGGTCTCTTCTATCCCAACGATCATGTCCGCGCCTTTTGTCTACAATCACTACCGGTGGACGATAGGCCATGTACTGGCGGGCATAACGATCGCGGTACAGTTGATGATGCCTGAATGGATCAGGATCATTGATGACTACTTTATATCCCCGATGCAAATCATAATGGCGATATGCTCTTGGGAGATCAGATACATATACCCAACGTCCGCGATCTAAATACACGAACCGACTTTTTGGGATGCTGTAATACATATCAATTTCAGGAAAGTAATAGTAATCACCAATATGATTACCGGGCAAGCCCCATACCGGACGAGGACCTACGTTTACATTTACATTCAATCTAACCTGAGCTTGTGAGGTGTCGATGATCAAAACAGATAAGACAATCAACATGGGTAAAATTTTCTTTTTCATGGTTCACGGTTTTATACTGTTATAAAGCCAAACCGGATGCCAAAAAAGAAACATTCTGTTAGGGAAATGTGAATTCAGTCATTAGCCTTCGCACGATCAATTCACTGCGATAGATTATAAGAATTGAATACCCAAACCTGGTTTACCTGATACGGTTACTTTACCATGATCGTATGTCAATCCTGTTGCGATAGACTGTGCTAGTAAAAGTGGACCATCCATATCCACACGATCTAATTGCGGAAGAAAATGAGCAATGGCCGCTGAACCTACTTCAGATTCATTCATGCTACCCATCATTACCTGTAAACCAAGTGTTCTTGCTTCTTGAATCATTCTGATAGCAGGTGTAATACCACTGCATTTGGTGAGTTTGATATTGATTCCATGAAAATGATCCACACATTTTTTTACGTCTTGTTCCGATACACAACTTTCATCTGCAAACAAGGGTAAGGGAGATTCTTTGTATAAGAGCTTCATTCCATCCCAGTTATCTTTCGCAAGGGGTTGCTCGATAAACTCCACTCCTAAATTTGACAGTCGAGGAATTTTATCTAATGCTTCAGTTGTTGTCCAACCTGCATTTGCATCAACTCTGAAAACCGCATCTGTATGTTGACGTAATGCTTCTATAATTGAGATATCATTTTCGGTTCCCAATTTGATCTTGTAAATAGGCCAAGGTTTTGCCTTCATTTTATCTACCATTTTATCAATGGTATCAATGCCGATGGTGTAATCTGTAACCGGTGTATCATTCCATTGTGTTTGCATGAGTTCAAACAATGGCTTGCCTTTCATTTTACCAAACAAATCCCAGCAAGCCATATCTAAGGCACATACCAGAAAAGGATTATTCGGAAGCAGGTGATGCAGATAATGCCAATATCGCTCCGGTTCAGTGAGTGCAAACTTTTCGATCATGCGGCGATGCTTCTCCAGATCGGCGATCATCGACTCAACCGTAACATCATAGTATGCAATAGCAGGCGCTTCTCCAAAACCCATGAATGGACCTAACTCCAAAGCCACCAATAATGATGGTTGATGCGTTTTGGTGCGACCATTAGAAATGGTAAAGGGATATTCAAAAGGAAGATTGATCGGTCTATAACTGAGCTTCAAGAGATGAATTTTGAAAAGCAAAGATAGTTAATGATTGAATTGCCACTGTCCGAAGGACTCCTTCGGACAGTGGCAATCATCTCTCATCAATCTCTCCCACTCTGTTGTATATACCCATGAAGTGTATCATTAAAATCATCCTGTTGCAGCAAGGATTCTAATGTAAGATGCATTCTGTATCGCCAATAATGTTTGGGATCTGCCGGAATATTGATACGCTCACTATGTGGATCTTCTTTACGTAATGCCGCATCCATACCCATTAGGTCTTGTAACTGAAACACCGTCCACATAGAAGGTGAATACAAATGTTGTATGACAATAGCGGTGTTGATCCATGCTTCACAGTAATAAGGCGCTTCCCCAGATTGCCCTAGTTCGTTATTGTAAAACTGTTGAATTCGATTTTTATCTTCTTCCCACCAACCTCGGATCGTACTCATATCATGGGTGGAAGGTGTTACTACACTGAGATAAGGAGCATCTGCCGGATGAAAGAAACTGCGTTTTGGATCTTTTGGCATACGTTGAATCTCTAAACTTAAAAGTCCCAACTGTCTCATGACATCCGGAACACAAGCCGGTACCAATCCCAGATCTTCACCGCAAACCAACATATTGGTTACACGTTTCAATGCAGGTAATTTTTTCATGGCTTCTTTCATCCAAAAATCATCCTGACGGCGGAAGAAATAATCAACATAGAGTTCTTTCAGTTGTTGTTGCGTGTGCTGATCAAGATAACGGAAGGAAGAAGTACTTTCCATATTGAACCTGAAATGAAAATGTTGTAGATCGCCCTCGCTGTCTTCGAAAAGTAATACATTACTAATCAAGTTAAAGAGACCTTGTTTTACTTTATCGTGTTGCTCATCTTTTTCAAGTGTATGGAAGTATTGCTCTACTAGACGTTGCGTAGCAAATGCCGGTTTCAAAGTATAATGACCATTACCATCAGTCTGAAGGAATTCTTTTTTCACCAATTCATTATCATATCCAAACAATTCCCACAACACATTTTCATGAATAAAGGGTTGGGTAAAGCGGTGATGATCAAATGAAATACCCCTCGCTTGAAACTCATTGATATGCACGGGAATGGCCGGAACAAAGCGACCCAATATTCCTTCAACAGCATGCATGGGAATACTCCAAATCCGGAAGAAACCTAGGATATGATCAATTCTGAAAGCATCAAAATAATAACTCATTTGCTCGAAGCGCTGCTTCCACCAAGTAAACCCATCTGCCTGCATTCTTTCCCAATTATAAGTCGGGAAACCCCAGTTTTGTCCGGATACCGCAAAATCATCCGGCGGAGCACCCGCTTGTGCATCCATATGATACAACTCTGGGTGTTGCCAAGCATCAGCACCATGTCTGTAAACACCAATGGCGATATCTCCTTTTACAATAATTCCTTTTGAATGCGCATAAGCAGTTGCTTCTTTCAATTGAAGATGCAATTGGTATTGTGTGAAGTAATGCAGTGCGATCTCTTTGTATGCTGCGGAATCAGGCGCTGCGAGTCTTTCTATCTCAGCGTCTTGGTAATGTCGAAATGCAGGCCATTGATTGAAATCTACCGTACCATACTGGTCTCTCAAATAACAGAATACAGCGTAGGATTGAAGCCAATGTTTATTATCATTGAAATATTGCTTAAAGTCAGCAGATGCTAATACAGTTGCTCCTTGCTCTTCATAAATCTTAGCAATGATCTTTGTTTTAAACTGAATCACTTCTGCATAATCCACTACATCCAATGCATTCAGCTTCGCCTTCTCCACTGCAATTTGTTTCTGCAGTTTTCGATCGTTTTTCACCAAAGTATCCAAATGAAGATATAAAGGATGTAATGCAAACGCAGATATCGCTGCATAGGGATAGGAATCTGTCCAACTATGTGTTGCGGTCGTATCGTTGATGGGAAGAATCTGAATCATTTTCAATCCCGTCTTCACAGCCCAATCCACCATCTGTTTTAGGTCATTGAATTCTCCCACACCCAATCCATGTTCTGTTCGCAAACTAAAAACAGGAATGGCCACACCGGCACCTTTCCAAGTATTATTGGGTAATACGGCAAAGCCATCATGAATAATACTGACTTTGTCTTTTACAACTGCATCATATAACACACGATTATTCCCATCTTCATAACGGAGGAACTGTTGTTGATCTACATCATACACTCCATACTTGTATGCAATCGGAAAAGAATCTTTGCTAAGATTCAGGGCTATTTGAAAAAAATCTTCTTTTGTATTTTTTGTGAGTAACAGAGGGTGCTGGGTATTCCAATTACCTAAAGATTGACTACTTCCCAATATACAAAGTGTCTGTCCTTTTTTGAGTAAAGGGGCTTTTACTTTTAGAATATGTGTACTGGTTTTTGGAGCCTTAGTGGTAACCGGTGTATGATTAGAAGGCAACAGTACTTTGGTAAAAGGTTCTGTATAAAATGCATTCTCATAATACCCGGCAAAATTCCAGGCATCGGTTACATGTATTTCCTTGGCTTTGCTCTCTTTTAAATTTAGCTGCTTATCATTTCCCCAATCATCACTATAGGTTCCGTCGGTATTGCGCAAAATATAATGATAGGTGATTGTATCCTGAATAAGATCTGATGCTGCGAAATCAAAGGTGACCACCCAATATTCTTCATTAAAATATTGAAGAGGAATGGCTTTAGCGGGATCATTATCACCCAATAAAGGGTGGTTTCCAACTATGAAAAGATCTTGACCAAATGTGGTATGAAATTTAAGATGAAAGGTGACTCTTTTGTCTGTGGTAATACTTTTACGTTTAGCGACAGTATTTTTTTTCTCCTTATTCTCAGTAGCATCATTCTTCTTTGATGTCTTACTGCGAACTGTCTTTTTCTTTGTGGTAAGTGACTCAGAATGGGGTATAGACACAGATTTCCCATTGGCTGAAGCAATCATTTTTTTCGTCGTAGCCACTGCAAGCATTTTTGGTATTACTAAATTAGGGATTAATGTGTAAATAAAACACATTATTCTACCGATAGCGGGCAAATGTAAGTGCTTATGACTGCTGTTGAATCATATCAGCCGCTTTTTCCGCAATCATGATCGTTGCAGCATTGGTATTGCCGGAAACAATGGTTGGCATAATGGAGGCATCTACTACCCGTAAAGAGCGGATACCGTGTACTTTTAGTTCATGATCTACTACAGCACCTTGATCTGTTCCCATTTTACAGGTACCTACAGGATGATAAAGGGTTTCAAGACTTTTATTGATGTGCACTTGTAATGACTGATCATCTTCATAGTTTTTTGGAAGGGATAGATCTCCATCAGCATAAGCGCTCATTGCTTTTGTTTTCGCAATGGCAATGGCTTTTTTTAATGCCACTAATAACAGTTCCCGGTCTTTGGAATGAGCTAAGACCTGATGATCAATGATGGGTGCATCTTTAGGATTGGAGTTTTTCAAACGTATTACACCCCTACTTTCCGGATGTAAAAGAATGGCCATGATCCCAAATCCACTTTTCCGCGGAAAAGTTTTCAGATTGTACATATCGGTACTGTAATCATCCGCAATACCAATGGGTGCAAAATGAAATTGTATGTCAGGTCTGTCTTCTCCAATAGAACTATAAAAAGCATTGGCTTCTAATGGACTATTCCCCAACGGACCTTTCTTGAACAGAAGATGCTGTAGCAAGGCTTTTCCCATATTCAGGGGTGATAACAAGGCATTGCTTGTTGGAATAATACTATTCACTGATACACCTGTCCATACATGATCTTGTAAATTCTTTCCGACTCCCGGCAATGCATGAATGATATTGATACCTTGTTTACCCAATTCAATCGGATCTCCGATACCGGATAACATCAATAATTGCGGCGATTGAATGGCACCTGCTGAAAGAATCACTTCTTTGGAACAATTGATCCTTTCCGAACCGGTTTGTCCAATCATCACTTCCACACCCACCGCTCTCCCATTTTCGATCAAAATCGATTTAACCTGACACTGGGTTCTCACCGTGAGATTTTTTCTTTTCATAGCCGGTTTTAAAAAAGCGGCTGCAGTGCTGTGTCTTTGATTATTCTTGATGGTAAATTGTAGCAGGGATGCGCCTATCTGCTGGGCTCCGTTATAATCGTCATTACGAGCTATACCTATTTCTTCACAAGCTTCTACAAACACTTCCCCCAAAGGATGTGGCTGCATAGAATGCGTAACGTTCAAAGGCCCATCCCATCCATGATATTCGCCTCCATAATTTTCATTGTGTTCAGACTTCTTAAAATAGGGTAATACCGATGCGAAATCCCAGCCGGTGTTTCCTAAAGAAGCCCATTCATCAAAATCAGCCCGATTGCCTCTAACATACGCCATGGCATTGGTAGAGCTACTACCGCCTAACGTTTTCCCTCTGGGAATAAAAAGACGTCGATGATCAATATGCTTTTGTGGGGTTGTCCAAAAAGCCCAATCGGCATCTGATCGATTCAGTTGTGTATATGCACCGGGAATATGAATTTCTAGTTTCTTATCCGATCCTCCAGCTTCTAACAATAAAACTTTATGATGTCCACCTTCTGATAAGCGATGGGCCAATACACAACCTGCTGATCCGGCACCTATGATGATGTAATCATATGACATGTTCTAAAAATAAAGTAAAAAATGGACGCATGCCAGAATAGGGCAATATTTGATCAAAAGACAATTTTGAAATTATTACTTTCCGATAAAACTAGCTCCGAGCTATGAGCCATGAGCTGCGAGCTTTTATAAGTTAAATTTGAGGGGTTAAATAGCCTTTTGAGAATCTAAGGCATTTTTTACTCGTGTAAAAACTAAAACTCATTCACCATCGGTATTGTTTAAAAATGAGCAGGAGCATACCTACAATTAATAATATCCAAAGCTCGCAGCTCATGGCTCATAGCTCATAGCCAATAAGTTCTTGCACATTTTTCAAATCATAATTTTATCTCACAAATGATCGATACCCCCCTATCTTTGCAAAACTAACAATTGTTCGTATGACAGACATGGCATTTAACCGTAACGAAGACTGGATGAAACTCATGCTCAGTGAAGTGGAGCAATATTTCGAAAAGATCAAACTGGGCGGTGGAAAGAAATCAATCGAAAAACAAAGAGAACGCAATAAGCTTACCGCAAGAGAGCGGATTGAATATTTGTGTGACCGAGATAAACCCTTTGTAGAAATTGGCGGTTTTGCCGGTTTTGATATGTATGAAGCAGAAGGTGGTTGTCCATCTGCCGGAACAGTCGCCGGAATAGGCTATGTGAGTGGTCGTCAGGCTGTTATTGTAGCCAATGATCAAACGGTGAAAGCGGGTGCTTGGTTTCCGATTACCGGAAAGAAGAATTTAAGAATGCAAGAGATAGCGATGGAGAATAGGTTGCCCATTATTTATTTGGTGGATAGTGCCGGCGTATTCTTACCGATGCAAGATGAAATCTTTCCCGATAAAGAACATTTCGGACGCATTTTCAGGAACAATGCAAGAATGAGTGCCATGGGCATCACACAAATAGCTGCTGTCATGGGTGCTTGTGTAGCAGGCGGTGCTTATTTGCCGATTATGAGTGATGAAACCTTAATGGTGGAAGGCAATGGCAGTATTTTTCTGGCAGGTGCTTATTTGGTGAAAGCTGCCATCGGTGAAGACATTGACAATGAAACATTGGGGGGAGCTGCTACCCACACTGAGATCAGTGGTATTGCAGATTACAAGTTTAAAACCGAAAAGGATTGTCTGGATCACATCAAAAAGATCATGAACAAATTGGGTGCTTCAGGAAACGCAGGATTCGACAGGATTCAACCCATAGTACCCAAAAAAGATCCGAAAGAATTGTATGGCATTATTCCCGAAGGCAATCTGAAGCCTTATGATATGTTGGATATCATTGAGCGAATGGTGGATAATAGTGAGTTTGACCAGTTCAAGCAGGATTATGGTAAAACCATTCTCTGTGGATATGCTCGTATTGAAGGATGGGCTGTTGGCATAGTGGCGAACCAGCGTCTGATCTGTAAAAACAAAAAAGGTGAAATGCAGATTGGTGGTGTCATTTATAATGACAGTGCTGATAAAGCTGCAAGATTTATCTTGAATTGTAATCAGAAAAAAATTCCACTGGTATTCTTGCAAGATGTAACCGGTTTTATGGTAGGCAGTAGAAGCGAACATAGTGGCATCATTAAAGATGGTGCTAAACTCGTGAATGCAGTAGCGAATTCAGTAGTTCCCAAAATCACTGTTATTGTAGGTAATAGTTATGGCGCAGGTAACTATGCCATGTGTGGTAAAGCTTATGATCCTCGTTTTATTTATGCATGGCCATCTGCAAAGATTGCCGTGATGGGTGGAGAACAAGCGGCTAAAACTTTGGCGCAAATACAAGTGGCTTCCATGAAATCACAAGGCAAAGAAGTAGATAAAGAACAAGAACAGGCTTTATTAAAAGAGATCAAAGGACGATACGAAAGACAAACCACACCCTACTATGCTGCTGCCAGACTTTGGGTAGATGGTATCATTGATCCAACAGAAACAAGAAAAGTAATTGCAGAAGGATTGCATGCTGCTAATCATAACCCGGATATGGATACTTTTCGTACCGGCGTGTTTCAAGTATAAACAATCCTGAAATTATGCTAATGGTAAGTCGTGATATAGCTGAATGAATTTACTTTGCGGTTCAATCATTATACCATGACTTACCCGATTTATACTGTTGATGCATTTACAGACCATGTATTTGGGGGCAATCCTGCTGCCGTTTGTCCGCTTACAGCATGGCTTCCTACTGCCACTATGCAACAGTTGGCGAATGAAAATAATCTTTCCGAAACAGCATTCTTTGTTCAAAGGCCTGATGGAGATTATGATATCCGCTGGTTCACACCTGAATTAGAGATCGATTTGGCGGGGCACCCTACCTTGGCTACAGCTTATGTTCTGTTTAATGAACTTGGCTATTCACAAGACAGCATTCGTTTTCATAGCAAAAGTGGATTACTAACAGTTACCAAAAACGGAGACCTTATGGAAATGAATTTTCCGGCCCGTATGCCTGTTGCTTGTGAGATCCCGGCACATCTGTTAGAAGGATTTAGCATTCAGCCTAAACAAGTTCTACGTTCACGCGATTATTTTTTGATCTATGAATCTCAGGAAGAAATCGAAAAAGTAATTCCTGATTTTGTTCAATTGAATCAAGTGGAAACATTGGGCATTATCATTACTGCGAAAGGAAATACTGCCGATTTTGTTTCTCGATTCTTTGTCCCTAATTCTGTAATTGGAGAAGATCCGGTAACAGGTTCAGCACATGCCACACTGATTCCTTATTGGGCAAAAGCATTGGATAAAACCTCTATGAAAGCAGAACAGTTATCTAAACGTCGCGGTGATCTTTGGTGTGGTATTCAAGGTGATCGAGTGACGATTGCCGGTAAAGCTGTTTTATACATGAAAGGTGCATATCAAATCGCATGAGGACATCAAACGGACATCAACTCATTATTTATACGGATGGTTCAGCCAGGGGCAATCCCGGCCCCGGAGGCTATGGTATTATTTTAATGTGGGGCGATAAAAGAAAAGAGATCTCGGCGGGTTATCGACACACAACGAATAACCGTATGGAATTGATGGCAGTGATTGTGGCATTGGAGTCATTGACTAAAAGAAATATAGCAGTCACTATTTACACAGACAGTCAGTACATCGTCAATACAGTAGAAAAAAAATGGCTGGACAATTGGATACGGACGGATTTCAAAGGCGGCAAAAAGAATAAGGATCTTTGGTTGCGTTATAAAGCCATTGCCAATCATTTTCAAGTACGTTTCGTTTGGGTAAAAGGACATGCCAATAATCCATGGAATAATCGATGTGACGAACTGGCCACTAGTGCTGCAGATGGAACAAATCTTTTAGTAGATGAAGTGTTTGAAAATTCTTCGGATTAAAGAAAGAATTGTCATATATATTATTATTCATTTTCAATCCGCCTTAGGCGGACCAAATTTTCAAATTGAAAAATTGTCTTAGTTCTTGGAGTGGCGGAAAAGATAGTTGCTTTGCACTGATGAAAGCCATCGAGCAAGGCTATACGCCTGCGGTTTTGCTGAATGTTATGAATGAAACGGGCAAAATTTCAAGGAGTCATGGTATTCCCGAATCTATATTAAGAGCGCAAGCAGCAACTGCTGAGTTGCCCATTCATTTGATCAGCAGTAGCTGGCAGGAATATGAACAACATTTTACTGCTGCATTACAACAACTCAGAAAAACTTATACAGTAACACATGCTGTCTTTGGAGATATTGACCTACAGGCACATCGCGACTGGGAAGAGAAAGTATGCAATAGTGCTGAACTCACTGCTTTTCTTCCCTTATGGCAGCAAGATCGTAGATCTTTGGTGATGCAAATGTTAGATAGTGGTATTCAAACCATGATCGTTAGTTGTAATGAAGTAATGGGTGCTTCGTTTATTGGTAAAACTTTGACACCGTTATTGATTGATGAATTAGAAGCGCTGGGTATAGATGCTTGTGGGGAAAATGGAGAGTTTCATACGTTGGTGTATGATTGTCCACTATTCAAACACCCACTTAAAGTAGAAGTAAAACAAGCATTACAGCACGAACAATACTATTTTTCGGAGCTCATCCTCCGGGCATAAAAAAATCCGCAGTGTTCGCTGCGGATTTTTTTATAAATATGTTTTTATAAAGAAATATTTTTCTTGGCAATAGACTGATTCAGAAAATAATAGCCACCAAACAGAATCGCAGAGAAAATGGCTGTTGCCATCAAGCTATTGGCATAAAAAGGAAGTGCATCATTATAACACATCATCAGACCTTCAAAAGTCTTTGGACGTTTCAATCCGCCGCCACCGGCCCAAACCATAAAGTTAGAAATCAAAAAGAAAGTGGTAGGTGTAGCAATCGAAGCTCCCAATACCTGTAAAGGTTTCCGGCTACGTACCATAAAACCGAAAATAGTCAAGCTCGTGAACAATAAATAATTCACCCACTGTCCTTTATAAAAGCCCGGGATTTCAGTCAACCCCTTATTGTATAAAAACTGATAAAGAAGATCAGAGATAAACATAGAAATCAACGGCAATGCAAAAGCCCATTTCTTATCTTTTACAAAAAGAGCTCCTGCAAAAAGCGCGATAGCAAACTGAGGTGCAAAACCCCAAGGTCTGTTCGGCATGGCACGATACACAGCACTTAGAAAAATGGTCAAAACCAGAGAAACAACAAGCGAACGATTCAATTTCATTGTATAGAATTTCAGGGACAAAAATAAGTGTTATGAGTCAAGTTTAGACCTCAATTTTCCTCATCCTGTGAATAAGCATCGGGAATAGCTACAAAAGCCTTGTATAATGAAGTTTTGCCGGAAGATAATAACTGATAAGACTGTCCCGGAAACACAATAAATGCCTCGCCTTTTTTTACGACCAATTGTTGATTGATGATAACCCCTCCCTCAATGACCATCCATATCTCAGGAGAATTGGCTTTGTCTTCAAAACTGGTATCACTATTCAACAATACGTGGGTGAGGGAAAAATCCGGTACGGGAAAATGAAAAACATATTCCCCATCTCTCCTATTTTGCCCTTTTAAAATGTTGGGGACGATCGGAGTAAAATCGGTATTGGCTAATAGTTCTTGGACATCTGTATGTTTTTTAGTCAATCCGGCACGCAATACATTGTCACTGTTCGACATCAACTCAATATTCTGTCCTTCCAAATAAGCATGTGGTAATCCTGCTCCTTGAAAAATGGCTTCTCCCGGCTGTAGACAAACGATATTGAAAAAATAAATGGAGAAGATACCACGATCAATATCACCGCTTGGAGGCTGATCATTGAAATGTTTGGCTACCCACCAACCCGGATGGGTTTTATTGAGTAATCCATCTTGTTTTTGTCTAATCTCACGTTTCACTAGGGGTAATAAAAGATCATTGATACTTTGTTGCTCCATTTCCATGATGAAACGATACAAAGATTGAAGCCCCTCTTTTCTAAACAAAGGAAGTAATATTTGGAATTCTATCACTTCCTCCAATATTTGCTGTAACTGTTCTTTCTGTTTAAATCCATGTAACAACCAGAACTCACTGATTGCCAACATGACTTCGGGTTTGTGATTTTGATCCTTATAATTCCTGTGAGGAGCATTCAAAGGTATTCCCAATTGATTCTCCCTTTCAAAACCTGCTATTGCATTTTCTTTGCTGGGGTGAACCTGTATGGACAACATTTCCCGAACATCCATGACTTTGAGTAGGTATGGGATATTGCCAAATTTTTGTCGCAAGGCAGGTGTAAGTGCAGCATCGGGTTCTTCATCGATCAACTGTTGTAATGGCTTCCAGCCGTTCTGCATCGCAACATATGCCGAGGCTGAAGGATGAACTCCTAACCAATATTCTGCAAAAGGTCTCTTTTCTTCATTTTTTATGCCCAACAACTCCGGCAGAAACGTATATCCGCCCCAGTCGTAGTGTTGAACTTTACCTTGCAATTTCAGTATCGAATAGCGATTAGACATAGTAAACAATTGCAAGAACGTTCAATTCTTATAAAATCGTATTCAATCCTTCATTTTTAACGAAATAGTTTATGAACAAAAACATCGAAACCGGCGACTTAGGCGAAGAGATCGCTTGCGGATTTATATCCGAGAAGGGATATCAAGTACTAGAGAGAAACTGGCGATTCAAGCATTGGGAAGTTGATATCATTGCTTCCAGAAAAAATAAGCTTCATTTTATTGAAGTAAAAACCCGTAACTCACTTCGTTTTGGCAAACCGGAGGAAAGTATTACGCGCGAGAAAATGACACACTTAAAAAACGCCGCTGAACAATACCAATACCAGCATCCTGAATGGAAATACATCCAATTCGATGTCATTGCCATTACATTGGTTAACGGTATCGCTAAAGAGATCTTTTTGATCGAAGATGTATACTTTTAACATTACCGAAGCATCACAAATCGTATATTTGATGTTTAAACATTAATAATGCAGTCACTTACTTCATTCGCTTCATCAATTACCGGTAAGCCTCATCAGGGCAAAATGCCTGTTATTTTTGCGGGACACGGCAGTCCGATGAATGCAATCGAATTGAACGAGTTTTCTCAAGGATGGCAGGCAATGGTAAAAGACCTACCACAGCCAACTGCGATTCTATGTATTTCAGCACACTGGGAAACGAGGGGTACTTTTGTAACAGCAATGGAGCAGCCCAAAACCATCCATGATTTTTATGGTTTTCCCCAACCTTTATTTGATGTACAATATCCCGCTCCAGGCAGTGTGACATTGGCCAACGATACCATTCAAGCGGTGGCAACCACTTCGGTTGCAAAGGATCTTTCTTGGGGATTGGATCATGGTTGCTGGAGCATCTTGAAACACATGTATCCCACTGCAACTATACCAGTGGTGCAGTTGAGCTTGAATCAACTACAAGATCCTCTTTGGCATTATCAGCTTGCTAAAGAATTAGGCGTTTTGCGTCATAAAGGAGTACTAATCATTGGTAGTGGCAATATGGTACACAATCTCGGCGTCATGAATTGGAAAACACCTGAGACCGGATATGATTGGGCAAGAGAAGCCAACGAAATATTCAAAACATTGATCAAGCATAATGATCATCTGTCATTGGCAACCTACAAAGATTTAGGGGCTGAAGTACGTCAATCCATTCCTACACCGGAACATTATTTACCTTTATTGTATACACTCGGACTTAAGACTGAAGATGAGCAAGTGCAGTTTTTTAATGACAAAACCATTTTCGGATCGATCTCTATGACTTCATTACTCATTGGTAATTGATCAGGAGAAACGTTGCATCATTTTTTCTACCATTTTGAATGTTGCCGGACAATACTCAACATTCTGCTGGTGAACATGTATGTATTCTACCATTTTCTTTTTCTTCAAATGCGGAAATCCTGCACAATCAGAGGGCCTTACTTCGTAGATAGCGCACATATTGGTAGACATATCCAAGAACTGACAAGGTTGTTTTTTATTCATCCAGTCGCCATCTTCTTCATCAAAATACAACCACTTTTCTTTGAATTCTTTGGGAGACATGTCAAAATGTGAAGCAATTCTTTTGATATCTGTATTTGTAAAAGTCGGACTCATGCTTTTACAGCAGTTGGCACAACTCAAACAATCTACTTCTTTCCAAACTGCTGCATCAATCTCTTCGGCAATTTTATCAAGATGTCTAGGAGGATTTTTTTCGATCTTACCCAAGAACTTTTTAAAGGCTTTTTGATGATGTCTCACTTTCTGCTTAAACGAACGAAGATTGATCTGCATGCGAAAATAGTTAGTATCTGTTTTGAGTTTGCAATATCGGTCTCCCCTACCGCAATGCCAAAACAATTTGACCGCTTTATTCTGATCATTATTTGTCATTTTGCTCCACGGATTGTACATTTCGTTTTATGTGGGATGCATATAAAAAAGGATACAAGGCTTTTTTACGCTTGGAGAAATCGTTGAGCGATCATTCTGTAGAAGCTTATTTGAGGGATGTAGATAAACTGACTTCTTTTCTTGCATCAGATGATACCGGCAAAGCACCTGCAAATGTGGATTTAAAAGACCTGCAACGATTTGTAAAATGGATCAGTGAATTGGGCATGACAGCCACTTCGCAGGCTAGGATCATTTCTGGTATCAGGAGTTTTTATAAGTATCTACTCACAGAACAAATTATCAACAAGGACCCTACTGCTTTACTCGAAGCCCCAAAAACGAAAAGAGCTTTACCAGACGTATTGAGTTTTGAAGAAATTGAACACATCATTTCAAAGATCGACCAAAGTAAACCGGAAGGTGGCAGAAACAAAGCCATTTTAGAAACCATGTATAGCTGTGGACTAAGGGTAAGTGAAGTGGTGGGTTTAAAAATATCCTGCTTGTATCTGGATGTTGGCTTTATCAGAGTGATTGGTAAAGGCGACAAAGAAAGACTAGTACCCATAGGATCTGATGCCATTAAATATATCAAACTCTATAAAGAGAATATCCGTGTTCATCAACCCATGGTTCCGGGCTATGAGGATATTTTGTTTTTGAATCAGCGTGGCAAAGGTCTCTCTAGGGTCATGATTTTTTATATCATTCGTGATCTGGTGGCCAAGGCTGGTATCACCAAAAACATTTCACCACACACATTCAGACATTCCTTTGCTACTCATTTAGTAGAGGGAGGTGCAGACCTGCGAGCAGTACAAGAAATGCTGGGACATGAAAGTATTACCACTACGGAAATATATACTCACCTGGATCGCGACTTCCTGCGCAATACTTTACAGCAGTTTCATCCGGCTTTTCAGAAATAATGATGATTAAAGTACAAAAGGTAGGTATTCGTCGATGAATTTGCGGTAAATTCGCTATTCTAAAATCTGGAAACATATGAAAAAGTTTTTCTTATTGGCTGCAACCATTTGCAGTTTGAATGCCTTTGCACAGATCAACATGCCTCAGCCTAGCACTACGCAGAAAATAACGCAGGCTTTTGGTATGGGAAGTATTGAACTTACCTATTCTCGTCCCAATATCAATGGTCGCTCTTTGTTGAAAGAGAACAGTGATTTGGCTCCACTGAATAAATTATGGCGTACAGGTGCCAATGCTGCTACCCGCCTGAAATTTACAGACAATGTTACCATTGGTGGAAAACGATTGGATACTGGTTCTTATGTTCTGTACACGATTCCAGGAAAAGATACCTGGGAAGTTATCCTGAACAAAGGTCTTACCAACTGGGGAACTGACGGATACAAAGAAGCTGAAGACGTGGTTCGTTTTAAAGTAAAAGCAGATAAAGCAACAGGTAATACAGAAACATTCACTATGCAATTTGCAAATATTGCTTTTGAAAGTTGCGATCTGAACATCATCTGGGGTGGAACTTCTGTAAGAATTCCTATCAGCACCAATGTAAAAGATCGTTTGCGTGCTCAGGTTGAAAAAGCGTTAAGTGCTGAAAAAGTAAATCCTAATGCATATTACCCTGCCGCTAATTTCTATTATGAGTGGGATAAGGATATGACCAAAGCATTGAATGCTGCTACCAAAGCCACTGAAGTGAACCAGAATGGCTTCTGGATCTTCCTCTTGAAAGCTAAAATTCAGCGCGATATGGGTGATAAAGTAGGTGCGAAAGCAAGTGCTGAAAAATGTATCGAACTGGCTACTACCGCTAAGAACGATGAATACGTGAAACTGGGATCTGAGTTGATAAAAAAATTATAATACGATACACACTTCATAAAAAAGAGGCTGCCTTTTGAGACAGCCTCTTTTTTTTAATTATATCTAAGTTTTATGGACCGCAGATTTTTGATGATGATTATGATTGACACTGATAACATATCATCATAACCCATCGTAAAAATCCGCGTTCCGTCAGTACCTTAGATGGTTCATTAAATTTGAATCAAATTATGCTTTCGTTTCCGCCATATCCGGAATAGCTTCGGCTTTATACGCTCCTGCATCCAATTTGGCTTTTGTTTCACTGAATGCCTTTAGTGTCTCCTCAATATCCTGATCAGTGTGTGCCGCCGTTGGAATCAAGCGGTAAATAATATGACCTTTCGGAATAACAGGATATACCACGATTGAACAGAAAATATGATAGTTCTCTCTCAAATCCATCACCATCGCTGTTGCTTCTTCTACCCCACCTTTCATATACACGGGCGTTACCGGTGTATCTGTTTTGCCAATATCAAATCCTCTTTCTTTTAATCCATTCTGCAATTTCATCGCGTTGCTCCATAACTTTTCTTTCAGTTCAGGCATATTACGCAACATTTCCAAACGCTTCAGATTACCAATTACAATCGGCATTGGCAAACTCTTAGCAAAAATCTGAGACCGGATATTGTATCGGATAAAATCAATGATGATTTTGGGTCCGGCCATAAACGCTCCAATAGATGCCATTGATTTTGCGAAAGTTGAAAAATAAAGATCAATATCATCCTGACAACCCTGCTCTTCTCCGGCGCCTGCACCTGTTTTACCCAATGTGCCAAAACCATGTGCATCATCTACCAATAAACGGAAATCATATTTTTTCTTTAACGCTGCAATCTCTTTCAATTTTCCCTGATCACCTGCCATACCAAAAACACCTTCTGTAATCACGAGAATACCACCGGTCTTTTGTTTTTCAATCAGTGCAGTAGCACGCTGTAATTGCTTTTCAAAATCTTCCAGATCATTGTGCTTAAATACATAACGATGTCCGGGATGTAAACGTAATCCGTCTATAATACAAGCATGACTTTCTGCGTCATATACAATCACATCATGACGACCACAGATAGC
Organism: Sediminibacterium sp. Gen4; assembly: GCA_013391385.1. GTDB lineage: Bacteria > Bacteroidota > Bacteroidia > Chitinophagales > Chitinophagaceae > Sediminibacterium. The sequence goes on from JACBFI010000010.1 coordinate 28,348, forward strand.
ATCAATGGCGCTCATGATACCCTGGTATCCAAAGTTCATCAGAATAGCATCTTCTTTGGATTCAAATGCTGCCAGCTCTCTTTCCAGTTGCTCATGGAAATTACTGTTACCACTCATCATACGAGCACCCATGGGCAATGCCAGACCATACTGTTGGGAAGCCTCCGCATCTGTCTTACGAATTTCAGGGTGATTGGCAAGTCCGAGGTAATTATTCAAACTCCAAACAATCATTTCTTTTCCTCTGAATATCATTCTGCTACCAATCTCACCTTCCAGCTTAGGGAAAGCAAAATATCCATGTGCACGCTCACGGTGCTGACCTATTGGGCCGTAATTCTTAACCAGTTTCTCAAAGATGTCTGCCATATTATCAAATTATTACTTTGGTTCAAAATTTGCGCAAAACTAATCTTTTCGGCTTGAAGGGGCAAGCGCATTTATTCACCTTATCCTATCTTCACCCCTGCTTTACATCAAAGAAACTCAAAATGAAGAAGAATTTGCTATGGGCCTTCTGCCTGAACCTCCTGATTTTACAAGCTTTTTCTCAAAAAAGTCAACCACAAACTACCTCAAAAGCCGTTGCCAGACCGAAGTTGGTGGTTGGACTCATGGTAGATCAGATGCGTTGGGACTACCTCTATAGGTATCAAAACCGTTATGGTCAGGGAGGATTCAATCGTTTGTTGAATCAAGGTTTTAGTTGTGAGAACACTTTTATTCCCTATACGCCTACCGCTACCGGTTGCGGCCATGCCAGCGTGTATTCAGGAACTGTTCCAGCCATCAATGGAATTACCGGTAATAATTGGTGGGATACCAAATTGCAGCGCAGCGTGTATTGTGTAGAAGATAAATCAGTAAAAACAGTGGGCTCAGATAGCAGAGACGGAGAAATGAGTCCAAGAAATATGGTGAGCAATACCGTCACTGATGAATTGAGATTGGCCACCAATTTCCGAAGTAAAGTCATTGGTATCTCTATTAAAGACCGAGGTGCTATTCTTCCCGCCGGACATTCAGCGAATGCTGCTTATTGGTATGATGAATCAAAAGGAATTTTTATTAGCAGCACTTATTACATGAAAGACTTACCGCAATGGGTAAAAGATTTCAATGCAAGAAAACTTCCGGATACGTATTACAAAGAAGGATGGAAAACATTATACCCCATTGATACCTACACACAAAGTAGTGCAGATGCGAAAGATTATGAACGTACTGAAATCGGTCCAAAAAATAGTTTCCCCTATGATATGAGTGGCTTTATTGGTAAAGACTATTATAAACTTCCATTCCTGCCACAAGCAGCCTCCTATACTTTTGAAATGGCGAAAGCCGCTGCCATACATGAACAGTTAGGAAAAAATAAAGAGACGGATTTCCTTGCTGTAAGTATTTCTTCTCCAGATTATGCTGGACACAGTTTTGGTCCTAACTCAATTGAAATCGAGGATACTTATCTGCGTCTGGATAAAGACGTTGAACAGTTTCTGAATTTTTTAGATGCTCAGGTAGGCAAAGGAAACTATTTATTATTTCTGACTGCAGATCATGGAGCAGCACATGTTCCTGACTTCTTAAAAGAAAATAATTTGCCCGGAGGTTCCATCCCATTAGGTAGCTTGGTAAGAAAAGTAAATGGTTTGGCAGAAAATAAATTCAAAATAAAAAATGCAATCATCAATTCTACTTATTACAATCTAGCTCTCAATCATAAGCAGATTGATTCATTAGGAATTGATCATGAAGAACTCAAATCATTTCTTATTCATGAACTTGAAAAAGAGGAAGGCATTTATCGGGTGATAGATAAAGAAGAATTAGGAGAATCAAATTTACAACAAACTATTCGTGAAAGATTGATCAATGGATACTATCCCTATCGAAGTGCTGATTTACAAGTGATTCCTAAACCCAATTGGTTCAAAGATAACCCCAAAGGAACCGATCATAGTGTGTGGAATCCGTATGATGCTCATATTCCATTACTCTGGTATGGATGGAACATTAAACCCGGCAAAAGTTATCAGGAAAGATACATGACAGATATTGCCGTAACACTCGCGGCAATGCTCAATATTCAAATGCCCAATGGTGCAGTTGGTAAAGTGATTGAGGAAATCATGAATAAAAAATAACGATTCCAAGAATAAGGTTTCAAGAGACAAGAAATATAAGAAAGAGGCTGTATCAAAATCCGAAACAGCCTCTTTCTTTTACTATGGACTATAGACCATAAGCCATGAACTATAAGCCATCACAGACAGATTATTTTTCTAAATAATAGTATCAGATAGAAACAGGAAGTGTAATACTGAAGCTGGTGCCTTTTCCTGTATCGCTTTTCACATCTATAGAGGCATGCATTGCTTCTGCAAATTCTTTAGCAAGCAATAAGCCTAAACCACTACCCTTTTCTTTATGGGTGCCTTCCCGACTATGTCGTTTAACAGGATTGAATAATTGTTGTTGAATTTCTATGGGTATCCCACATCCGGTATCGGACACTATAATGGATATGAGATTTTTGTTTTCATTGGGCTGAATATGTATTGTAATGGTTCCTTCGCTGGTAAATTTATTCGCATTGCTAATAATATTGCGTAAAATAAATCGCAATGTATTTTCATCTGCCATTACTTCCGCCTCTATTGGCACCAGATTTTGGAACTGATTTTTTTTCAGTTGTACCATAGGAGAAAGATTCTTTATTATTCTCTCCACTACGGAAGAGATGTTCACTGATGAAATAGATAGTTTACCTTTCTTTAATAACATACTTCCCCAATCCACAAGGTTGGTGAGCATGTCTAAAGTGCCATCCAGTTGCTTATCCAGCATGTCAAATAATTGAACTGTTTCAGTCTCACTTAAACTTTTAGCTTTTGTTAGTTCAATCATTGTTTTTAAAGATGTCACTGGCCCACGCACATCATGTGCTATGATGGATATAATTTTACTTTGAACTGATTTAGATTCTTCTAATTGCTGTTTTTGCTCTTCAATCAGTTTATTTCGTGCTTCTGCCTCTTTGTTACGAAGTCTCAACTCAAACAATTTGACTACCTGATTACCGAGTGTTTTTAAAGTCAATTCCTGCTCAGCTGTTAAAATGCGAGGTACCCTATCAATGACACATAAGGTTCCCAGCTTATATCCTGATGGACTCACCAAAGGATATCCTGCATAAAAACGAATATTTGGATCTCCCAATACCAATGGATTGTCAAAAAAACGGTGATCTTCCAAAGCATCATTCACAATCATGATTGCCTCATCTTGTAAAATGGCATGACCACAAAATGAAGTATCGCGGGGTGCTTCTCTATTTTCCAAACCAACCTTAGCCTTGAAAAATTGATTATTAAAGTCTAACAAGGTAATAGTAGACATGGGTGTTTTACAAATAGCAGAAGCTAACTGTACAATCTGATCAAAATCTTCTTCATATTGTGTATACAAGACTTCGTAGCGTATCAGTTCCTGTAACCTTTCCTGCTCATTTACAGGGATAGGGGCTGCAATCATAGATTAGGGATTAGGGGGTAGAAAGACTTATGGATTTTGCTCATAGCCATAATCTCTCTCTACCTTGCAAATTCGTGTTTTATAGTACTTATACCAAATATCTCTTCCCTTTTCTTGTGCAATGATATGTTCAGCATTGGCTTTCCAATTTTGGATATCATCCAGACTTTCCCAATATGAGACGGTGATGCCTAATCCATTTCGTACAGACTCATAACCTAAACAACCTTTTTGTGACAATGCCAGCTCAGCCATTCGCTGCGCCATTTCCTCATATCCTTCCGTGTTGGAAGTAAGTTCATTGGTGAAGATCACAGCATAATAAGGAGGTGTTGGAGTAACTGCTATCATAAGTATTTCAAAGTATCTTTAGTAAACTCATTTACCACATTGCCTGTATTCAAAGTAGACGCAGGCTCAAACAACATCACCCATACTTCTTCGTCGGCATTGGGCCTGTGTTCAACTCCTTTGGGAACAATCAGAAAGTCTCCTTGATTCAATTCAACATGGCGGTCACGAAATTCCATTACAAAACCTCCTTTGACCACATAAAACAACTCATCCTCATGCTCATGGTGATGCCAGGTAAAAGGTCCTTTGAATTTTACAAGCTTTACTTCTTGTCCATTCAAAGCTCCCACCACTGCCGGATTCCAGTAACCATCCACTTGCGCAAACTTTTCAATGACATTCACTTTATTCATGAGACTGCTGTTTGGATTCTTCTAAAAAATGATGATGTAATTGTAATATTTGTGGAATCAACAAATGTTGATCATCATTGATGATCACATAATCACATAAACGCATTTTTACCTCTTCTTGAATCTGTCTTTTCATTCTGTTCAGCACTTCTTCTCTGCTAATACCATCACGTTGCATCACGCGATTAATCCTCATATGCTGTGGAGCATATACACCAATAATATAATCCATTCCTTCAGCAGAACCTGACTCAAAAAATAAAGCAGCTTCTTTGATAGTGTACGGACTCTTTTGTCGGGAAGCCCATTCCTCTCCTGCCTTAATGGTTGCAGGATGAATGATGGCATTCAATTTCTCCAGTTGTGTAGGATCCTTGAATACAATATCAGCAATCCATTTTCGGTTTAGTTGTCCATTTTGATAAGACGCTTCCCCAAATAATTCAATCACTGCATTTTTCAATGCGGCATCTGTTTGCATGATATTTTTGGCATAACTGTCTGCATCAAAGACCGGAATACCCAGAACTTTAAAAATACTTGACACAGTAGATTTACCACTGCCAATGCCACCTGTAACGCCAATCTTTAGCATAAAAAATAAGGTCCGGAACGATGGTTCCAGACCTTGAATTTAGTTGAATTTCAGTTGAAATTATTTTTTATCGGTGGCTTTATTCAAAGCGGCACTCCATTCCATACTAACCGAAGATTTTTCGATCTTTAAATAGCTGCCCGGACTTACTTCCAGTTGAATGGTTCCGTCTTCATTGATCTTATTGATCACACCGTGAATACCGGCGATAGTAACAATTTTATCGCCTTTCTGCATATTATCAACGAACTTCTTTTGCTCTTTTGCTTTTTTAGCTTGTGGACGAATCATGAATAACCAAAATACAAGGATGATGGCTCCCATCATGACCAATTGAACCATACCTCCGCCCTGCTGTCCATTAGCGGCAAGTAATACTGAATTGAGATAAAACATTGCGATTTATTTAAGTGATAAAAGATATTAGTTGACTTTAACTTCCTTTACATTTCCTGTAAAGATAAGGTTGTGTTCGTTTCCATTAGAGGTATTCGTATGTACCACCACATTTTTATGAACATTACCTGCTGTAGAACGGTTGGTATCAAATTCAGCTGTTACCTCTCCGGTAGCTCCCGGGGCCACTGCTTCCTTAGTATAACTTGGCACCGTACAACCACAACCAGCCCTTACATTGGTAATAAACAAAGGTTTCTGACCGGTGTTCTTGAATTTAAATTGTAATCTAATTTTTTCACCTTGTGTGATGGTGCCAAAATTAACAACAGAATCCAACCATTGTATTGTTGTAAAGTTGGCCGTATCCGCCAGATGAGAATCAGCAGATGGAGTAGTTTTATCGGGTCCAGCACAAGATAAAAGCAAAATACCGGCAACAAAAAAGAACAGAAATGAAACTCTTTTCATAGCGATCCTATTTCTTGTAACTAATTTTTTGAATTTTACCGCCATCAGTTAACTCTTTATGAATATTATCCAGGATACCATTCACAAATTGTCCGCTTTGTTGTGTGCTGTACTCTTTAGCCAAATCAATGTATTCGTTGATGGTGACTTTAGTAGGAATGGTTTCGAAATACAACAACTCACAAACACCCATTCTCATCAAAATCATATCCAGTTGTGCAATCCTTTCTGCATCCCAGTTTTTCAATTTGGGTTTAATGAGATCGGTAGCAATCTCTTTTTTCTCAATACTGGTAAGTAACAATGATTTAGCAAACTGCCATTTTTCCTGACTTACCATCTCTTGCATGTTATAGCTGGATGGTTTTTGGAAATAATTTAGTACCAATTGTTCCATCATCTCGGCATCATCATCCCAATTATTAAAATGTTCTTCTACATGACTGATAAAAGATTCATTGGGAAGCATCAGATGCGTAAATATAATCTTGATGATCTCTTTCTCTTTTGCCTTTTCTCTACCTGGAACACTAATGTATTCCTGGTACTGCGTTAATGCCGTTAATTCGGTATATGTTTTGCGGACTAGATCTTGATCTAACAGTTTAGAGGGTGTGTGAATTTCAAGTGCTTTTTGAAAAGTAGCACTCTCGAGCATCGCCCATAATAACTCATTACCCGCAATCTTGGTATTGATATTTAGATCTGCTGAACTGGGCAGATTTTTAGATGCTCCTTTTACGGCATGCGTTTCCGCATAACAAGCTACTTCTGTAATAAAATAAAGCAGGTAAACAAACAGGGCTGTTGTTTGATCGAATTGCTTTTTGAGTTCGATCTCAGGTTTTTGTCTTGTTACACTCGTCTCTGCTGCTTCCATCATGTAAAGCAGTTGCATCACTTTCACACGAATATTTCTTCTACTAATCATCTGGTAAGAACTTGTTGGGAAGCGGCAAAGATATTAATTAATAAGACCCGTTCAAAATGAAAAACCCATCCGGGAACGGACGGGTCTAACCTTGATACAACCTATGATGAATAACCCTTTCGGATTATGGCTCAACGATATCAGCCCTCATTGGCAGTAAAACACTACCAATAGTGTTGACATCAGCATCGCTTACATTGTTCTTCTTCAATGCTGCTACTAGGTCATTTACCAATGCATTGAAGTGCACATCTTTAATACCTAATCCAACGTGAGCCGCTTTCATAGATAAACCGGTATACTTTTCAGGTCCGCCTACTGCTTCCCCAATCTGATTTACCAAGTGCATTTTGAGATCATCCACACGTTCTTGTGATCTAGCCGTGTTAGCAAAAAAGCCGTTAATGACATTATCAGCTACCACAATACCGATAAAATCATCCACTACTTTTTTGATACCGGCATTACTGCCCAATCGCTTGTACAGTTCACTTCCGGTATTAGCCGGAGGTGCATCATCTTTTTTACATGCAGTGAACAGCATGGCTGCACAGAGTGCAAGGGCCGACATACGTACGAGGCTCTTTTTCATTGCTATTTGATTTAATTGGTTAAAGATTTAAGTGATTATTTGCGCACATTTAGGGCATAGGTGATTTTACGAAATGCATTCAAGTTCACCGGACATTCGGCTCTATTACTGATGGGTGCTCTTTCACGGATAGAAGTGTTGTAAGCAGCCATGGTTTCAATCATACTGCTTCTATTGGTCTCACGTGGATCGAAAGTGATGCAGAGGGTCTGGCTATTTCTGCTGATGACATTGGAATATACCCCCTCCTGACTGGCAAGGAAACGATCAACAGCAGCTGAATCTTTTTCAGTAAAGTTTTCAGGCAGTGTCATCACCACGATTTGGGTGGGATTTTCCATGTACACCCTTTCTCCCAGACTCGGTGTATTCCAGTTCGCGTAAATAAAAAGACTGGCAAAAAGTACGAGGCAGGTAATCAATAATCCTTTGGCAATTTTCTTGATCATTTTCATAATCTGACGGTTTGATGACATTTACGGGAACGGGAAAGGATTGGATTGGATAGGAATCAGGATTTTTAAAAAATCCTTGGGGGAATGAAAATTTGACACCGCTAACCGGAAACTTAGTGCATCTTTGCCGCCCGTTCTGACAGAGAAAGACGTTCCAGACCTTAAAAACAAGCCAAAACTGAAATTTTGACCTGTTACCAGCCAATGGCATAATTCTCGCTGAAAGGGTAAAAGATTTTAAACCTTATAAATTAAAACCAATAACGTATGGCTAAGAAATTAAGCATTACTCCAGTTGCGGGTACTAAGAACAGAGTAATTGTCAAGCCTTCGGCTGCTGAAGAAAAAACGGCTGGCGGTATCATAATTCCAGATACTGCTAAAGAAAAACCTCAAAGAGGTACTATTGTTGCAGTTAGCCCATCCGATGAAGATGGTAAGAATCCTGTTGTAAAAGTCGGTGATACGGTATTGTATGGCAAATACGCCGGTACTGAAATTCAAGTTGAAGGTGGTGATTACCTAATTATGCGTGAAAGCGATATTCTAGCAATCGTATAATTATTTATTTATTAGTTCCATTTTCAAATTTTCAAATTTTCAAATTCTTATAAAACATGGCAAAACAAATATTCTTCGACATCGAAGCAAGAAATAAAATGAAGAAGGGTGTTGATACCCTTGCAAATGCAGTAAAAGTTACCCTCGGACCCAAAGGTCGCAACGTGGTAATTGAGAAAAAATTCGGTGCCCCTTCTGTAACAAAAGATGGTGTTACTGTAGCAAAAGAAATTGAACTGGAAGATGCTATTGAGAACATGGGTGCTCAAATGGTAAAAGAAGTAGCATCAAAAACTGCAGATATTGCAGGTGATGGTACCACTACCGCTACTGTTCTTGCTCAAGCTATTATCGGTGAAGGTTTGAAAAACGTTGCTGCTGGTGCTAATCCAATGGATTTGAAGCGTGGCATTGATAAGGCAGTTGCAAAAGTTGTAGAGAACTTGAAATCACAATCTCAGGCTGTTGGTAACGACACCAAGAAGATTGAGCAAGTAGCTACTATTTCCGCAAATAGCGATAGCGAGATCGGAAAACTGATCGCTACTGCCATGGCTAAAGTAGGTAAAGAAGGTGTGATCACAGTTGAAGAAGCGAAAGGTACAGATACTACTGTAGATGTGGTTGAAGGTATGCAGTTCGATCGTGGCTATATCTCTCCATACTTTGTAACCAATAGCGAGAAGATGGAAGCTGAATTACAGAATCCATACATCCTGATCTATGATAAGAAGATCAGCGCTATGAAAGATATCCTCCATATTTTGGAGAAAGTAGCTCAAAGTGGACGTCCATTGTTGATCATTGCTGAAGACCTAGAAGGTGAAGCACTGGCAACACTGGTTGTTAATAAATTGCGTGGCACCCTGAAAGTGGCTGCTGTAAAAGCACCAGGTTTCGGCGATCGTAGAAAAGAAATGTTGACTGATATTGCTATCCTCACTGCAGGTACTGTAGTAAGCGAAGAGCAAGGTTTTAAACTGGAGAATGCTGACATCTCTTATTTAGGTCAGGCAGCTTCTGTAACCATTGATAAAGACAACACAACCATCGTTGGTGGAAAAGGTAAAAAAGCTGATATCGTTGCACGTGTAAATCAGATCAAAGCTCAGATTGAGAATACCACTTCTGATTACGATCGTGAAAAATTACAAGAGCGTTTGGCAAAACTGAGTGGTGGTGTAGCGGTATTGTACGTAGGTGCTGCTACTGAAGTTGAAATGAAAGAGAAGAAAGACCGTGTAGATGATGCATTACATGCTACTCGCGCTGCTGTGGAAGAAGGTATTGTTCCAGGTGGTGGTGTTGCTTATATCCGTTCAGTAGAAGCATTGGAAAAACTGAAAGGCGCTAACGAAGATGAGCAAACCGGTATCCAGATCGTGAAAAGAGCGATTGAAGAGCCACTGCGTCAGATCGTTGCTAACAGCGGTATCGAAGGTTCAATCGTAGTACAGAAAATCAAAGAAGGTAAAGCAGACTTTGGTTTCAATGCTCGCACTGAAGTATTCGAAAACCTCCTGAAAGCAGGTGTTATTGATCCAACAAAGGTTAGCCGTGTAGCATTGGAAAATGCAGCTTCTATTGCAGCGATGCTGTTGACCACAGAATGTGTGATCGCAGATAAGCCAAAGCCTGAAGCACCACATAGCCATGCAGGTGCACCTGATATGGGTGGTATGGGTTATTAATCAATTAGCGCGAAAGCGTAAGAATACAGGTCCCCGTTCGATTTCGAGCGGGGATTTTTTATGATTGGATGTCTTTACTAACCAATGCCACTCCCCTTGCCAATAAATATTGAGCTGATCCATACGTCAACATCACAGCAACATATAAGTTGTGGTATAAAAAGTGAAAGCGATTCAATACTAAAATGGTATTCGATAGTATAAACACCAGTATCCCAATGAAGAAATACCATCCCGTTTTATGTAATTGCGGATGTTGGGTGGTATTCATCGCTAAAGCAGCTGTAATCGCTACAAACACCATATAGATCAAAACAGGCAGTTGGAACTGTTTCAATTTCTCGCCCAGGAATCCGTACACAAAATAGCCGATCACACTGAGAACCAATACAACCAATAAAGGTCTCATCAATTGACGCAGGTATATCTTCTGTAATTGCAAAAAGAAGATACATAAGAAGAACAGATTCACGATATAAGAAATCATACCCGGTAAAAAGAGAAGATCATTGATGATGACAAGTAACATATCACCGATGAATGCAAATAAGATAGCAACTAAGTAAAAAAAGTTAATCCCCACCAATACCTCTTCTTTCCTTCTGGTAAACAGATAGACCAATAATGACGGTATCAGTAATAACTTACTAATGCCTACAAATGGAAGATGTAAAACATGAAATAAGCAATGAATAAAAAGTATGACCCAGAATACAATTAGAATGTTTCTCCGTATCCACTCCATAAATCAAGATTAAAGCTATAATAGCAATCTAATCCATTCTGATCAAATTATTCTGAGAACTCAGCTGTTTTTTGAAAACCTCTGGTAATAAAGAACTGTGCCAATCCATACGTTAGCATCACCAATACCTCAATAACGATATGTTGCATCTTAAACATATTCACGGCAAGCAACGCATCACTGAGAACAAATAAAAGCGCTCCGGGTATAAAAGTATAAAGTGAAAGTGTTTGAATTTTTACATTGGTACGTGTATGAATGGCCAATGATGCCATGAGGCTGATAAAGACCATATACAGCAGTATCGGTAATAAATAGCTTCCTAAGTCATCTTTCAAGTAAAAAAATACCAATAAACCGAACAACAATAGCCCCAAAAGCGGAAATACAAAATAGGAACGGTCTTTAGGTGTTACCTGCTTAATCTTGAGAAACGTAAAGCTGTAACAAACATGTGTCATTACAAATGCGATCATACCCGAAAGGAAAAAGGCAGGCTCATCACCCAATAATAAGATATCTCCTATCCAAGAGAACAGTAAAGCGATCAAGGGTAGATAACCCAGTACACGAAGTGATCGATTGATCAATAAATGAATCATGAGTAAAGGAACCAATATTATTTTGGTAGTATTCCTTATCTGTGTCATTTCTACTTGTATGCTAAGACAATGCATTAACAATACCAACAGAAAGATCACCAATAACATTTTCCTTTTACTCATGCTAAATCTTTTTTAAAACTCAATTGAACCGCATCTTCAAAGCGATGTGGCGTATAATTTAATTCACGAATAGCTTTATCAATGTATAACCCAGATCTTTTGGCCCTCCTCACCGGCTCCGGAAATGTATCCGATGTTACCGGTTCAATCAGCTCAGTATCCAAATCTAAGACCTTTGCAACAGTTATCGCCATATCATAAGGTGATAAAATATCTTTTCCAGCTATATGATATATGCCTGTTTTTTTAAAGGTAAGAATAGTAGTGATAGCATCGCAAAGGTCTTGTACATAAGTAGGTGTTCTTTGCTGATCGGTTACTATTTTTATTTTTTCTCCATTCAACAATTTTTGTTGTACCCATTGAATAAAAGAAGGTCTGCCCAAGGGTAACAGAGAGCCGTAAATAAACACAGGTCGAACAATAGAAGCCGTAAGTTCTGACTGAAGAATCAATTTTTCAGCCATCAATTTACTTTCTCCATAAAAATTCAAAGGTGAAGCTGTGTCGTCTTCCCGATGCGGGCCATTCTCACCAAAAATAAAATCTGTAGACAAATGAATAAAGTGTACCGGAAAATGGCGACTTGCTTCTAATAGATAACGCGTTACTTCTACATTGTTTTTTATGCATTCGTCACGATGCATTTCACAAATATCCGGTTTACTCATGGCTGCGGTATGAATCACCACATCGGGCGCAACTTGTTCAAATATCTTCAAAAGTGAACGAACGCTCGTTAGTTCAATGGGGTGGTATAGCAAATTATCCAATGACGGTAATCGGCATTCTCCTCTTCCCAAAGCATGTACCTCAAACCCTTTCTGAACAAGGGATAGACAAAGATGCATACCCGTAAATCCATTGGCACCGGTGATCATGATTTTCATGTGACAAGATTACTAAAATGTAATTAGATATACGGATGGTCAATTAGCCTCAAATGCTTATTTTTGAGACTCTGTGTAATTGATACACAATTTGTATGTAATTGTATGTCAATAACATCTAACGCTAAACGTCGAACTGCTAAAACAAAATGGCTGAAAAAAAAGTAACCAAGATCGGTGTTCTGACTTCGGGGGGCGATTCTCCGGGTATGAACGCTGCAATAAGGGCTGTTGTAAGAACGGGTATCTATCATGGCATGGAAGTATATGGTATCATGAGAGGGTATAGTGGCATGATTGAAGATGATATATTCCAAATGGACTCACGCTCTGTTGCGAATATCATTCAGCGTGGTGGAACCATTCTCAAAACTGCCAGAAGTAAGGAATTCTTTGAGAAAGAAGGTCGTCAAAAAGCCTATGAGAACTTGAAAAAAAGAGGGATCGATGGCTTGGTGATCATTGGAGGAGATGGCAGCTTCAGAGGTGCTCAGAAATTCAGCAATGAATTTGACATTCCTTGTATTGGTCTCCCCGGCACTATCGACAAAGACATAGCCGGCAGTGATTTTACCATTGGTTTTGATACAGCCGTAAACACCGCCGTAGAGGCCATCGATAAAATTCGAGATACTGCTGATGCACATGATCGTCTTTTTATTGTGGAAGTAATGGGTAGAGATGCCGGTTATATTGCTTTACACAGTGGTATTGCCACCGGCGCTGAAAATATTCTGATTCCCGAGACCAAAACAGATATCAACGAATTGATCGCTTCTTTATCAGAAAAAGAGAAAAGAAAAAAACTTGTCAATCTAATCGTTGTTGCAGAAGGCGATGATTTTGGAGGCGGTAATGAAGTGGCGGCTGTGATTAAGGAGCGACTACCCAATGCGGATACCCGTGTTTGTATTTTGGGTCATATTCAACGCGGCGGTTCTCCTACTTGCTTAGACAGATTGATCGCCAGCAGAATGGGTTATCATGCAGTTGAAAGTCTGATCTTAGGTCGTTACAATGTGATGGTGGGGATTCTCAACAATAAAATGAATTATATACCACTCGACAACGCAATCAAAGCAAAGCAAAAAATATCCGAAGACTGGTTAAAGATCGTCAAGATACTAGCCAGTTAACAAGTAGCCCTATACTTGCGGATGTGTACAGATCTTAAACTCAAAACACAGTCAAACAGATGTCAAAGAATCTCGAAAAGTACCTCCACAAAAACATGGACAAAGAAGCCGGTCTCGCTCACGTGAACCACAAGACCAAGATCGTGGCGACTGTTGGTCCGGCCTGCGACAGCTATGAACAGTTATTGGAACTGGTCAAAGCCGGTGTCAATGTTTTTCGTTTGAACTTCTCTCATGGTAGTCATGAAGACAAACAAAGAATCATTGAACACATTCGTAACATCAATAAAACCCAACCTTACAATATCTCTATTTTAGGTGATCTGCAAGGTCCGAAACTCCGTGTAGGTGAAATAGAGAACAATGCACTCGAAGTAAAAGTGGGCGATATTCTCACTTTTACCAATGAGAAATGTATTGGGAACCTCGAGAAAATTTACGTTTCATACCCCAATCTTGCAGGTGACGTAACTGTTGGAAACATCATTTTGATTGATGATGGGAAATTGGAAGTAAAAGTTGTGAATATTGAGAAAAATGGAGATGTAAAAGTAGTAGTGACTTTAGGCGGTATTCTCTCTTCCAAAAAAGGAATCAACCTACCCGATACCAAAATCTCTTTACCTGCATTGACAGAAAAAGACCTCATTGATCTTGATTTCATCATCGAACAACAATTAGACTGGGTAGCACTGAGTTTTGTACGTAGTGTAAAAGATATTGTGATCTTAAGAAGTAAGTTGACGGAGAAGAAAAGCAAGACCAAGATCATTGCCAAGATTGAAAAACCGGAAGCATTGGTGAACATTCGCGATATCATTATTGAAAGTGATGGCATCATGGTAGCACGTGGTGATTTGGGTGTAGAACTTCCGGTTGAACAAATTCCTTTGATACAGAAAGAACTGATTCGTAAGTGTATTCACAGAGCTAAGCCGGTAATTGTGGCTACACAGATGATGGAAAGCATGATCGACAGAGTAAAACCGAATAGAAGTGAAATCACCGATGTAGCAAATGCTGTTTTGGAAGGCGCAGATGCAGTGATGCTCAGCGGTGAAACTGCAGCAGGTAATCACCCGGCATTGGTGGTGGAGACCATGCGTAAAATCATTCTGGAAGTAGAGAAAAAAGAATACCGTTACAATCGTTCAGAAGACTTGAAACCGCAACCACACTCTCCTTCTTTTCACAGTGATGCGATATGCTATAACGCATGTAAAATATCAGAAGATGTATCTGCTCAAGCATTGGTAGGCATGACCCAAAGTGGTTATACTGCATTTATGCTCAGCAGCTATCGTCCTTCTTCCCCACTCTATATCTTCACCAAAGAAAAATCATTGGTGAATCAATTGAGTCTGAGCTGGGGTGTTCGTGCTTTTTATTATGCGGAAGAAGACAGCTTAGATGATATCATCTTTGACCAGATCAATATTTTGAAAGAGAGAGGTTTTTTACGACCTGGAGATTTTATAGTGAATACCGGAAGTACACCTGTTGAGCAGCATCTTCCTACCAATGTCATTAAGTTGACCAAAGTGGTATAACCTATTTCAAATCATTTTATTTACAGTGAAAAGATTCCTCAACGGGAATCTTTTTTTATATTGTAGGTTATAAAATATTCACTGCTGCCATGAAGAAAATACTTATACTATTATTGATATGGATCCCCGTTGTAGGCTTTGCACAACAAAACGATTCTACATGGATCGTGAACAACTATACCAAAAAGGAAATCTATATCACCATGCGTGATGGTATTAAGTTGTTCACCACCGTTTATATGCCCAAAGATCTTTCAGAAAAACATCCAATTCTGTTAACGAGAACACCCTATTCCTGCGCCCCATACGGAGAAGATAAATTTTCAGCATTCTGGAATAGTCCACGAACTTACTTCATGAAAGAAAACTACATCTATGTACAACAAGATGTAAGGGGAAGGTGGATGAGTGGGGGGATATTTGAAGATATTCGTCCATACAATCCCAATAAAAAAGGTACTGAAACAGACGAAGCCAGTGATACTTACGATACCATTGATTGGTTGGTGAAAAATCTGCAAAACAACAATGGCAATGTGGGTGTATTTGGTATATCCTATCCGGGTTTCTATTCCACGATGGCAGCGCTGAGTAATCACCCCGCATTGAAAGCGGTTAGTCCGCAAGCTCCCGTAACAGAATGGTTTTTGGGTGATGATTTTCACCACAATGGTGCTTTTATGTTGATGGATGGATTTGCCTTTTATTCAGGATTTGGTAAACCCAGACCTACACCCACTACTATTGGGGCAAAAGGATTTGATTTTCCTACCAAAGACAATTATGCTTTCTATTTAAGAACAGGTGCACTCACCAATTTCACCAAATTGATGGGCGACAGTATCAAATTCTGGAAAGACCTGATGAGTCATCCGAATTATGATGCCTGGTGGAAAGCCAGGGATGCACGTGCAAATGTGCAACTCATTTCGCCCAATATCGCCACATTGGTGGTGGGAGGATTATACGATGCAGAAGACTGTTATGGTGCATGGAATCTGTATAAAGCCATTGAAAAGAAGACCAAGAATAACAATAAAATTGTGATGGGGCCTTGGTACCACGGACAATGGGCAAGATCTGACGGCTCTTTTTTGGGGAATGTTCAATGGGGAAGTAATACAACAGAATGGTATGGTAAGAATGTTGAGCTTCCTTTCTTTAACTACTATTTGAAACAAAAAGGAAACATCGATCAATTACAGGAAGCCACCATTTTTTTCTCCGGTGCTAATGAGTGGAAACACTTACCTAAATGGCCTGTAGATGAAGTTAAATATGAAAGTTATGCCTTACGCAAAGGAGGATATTTATCGAAAATTGTTCCTTTGATTGCTCCGTTAAGCAGCTGGGAAGAATATACCAGTGATCCTGCAAAGCCTGTTCCCTATACAGAAGATATTCACTTTGGCAGGACACGTGAATACATGACGGATGATCAGCGTTTTGCAGCCAGAAGACCTGATGTATTGGTGTTTCAAACTGAACCACTTGAAAATGATCTCACACTGGCAGGTCCGATAACAGCAGATCTGATGGTGGCTATTACTGGTACTGATGCGGATTTTGTGGTAAAACTCATTGACGTGTTTCCCGACAATTTCACTTATGAAAAAGACAATGGATATGTCATGAATGGATACCAAATGCTGGTCAGAGGTGAAGTGATGCGAGGCAAATTCAGGAACAGTTTTGAAAAACCAGAACCATTTGTTCCCAATAAATCCACCCGTGTAAAATATGAATTACCGGACGTGGCACACACATTCAAAAAAGGACATCGCCTGATGATTCAAGTCCAAAGCAGTTGGTTCCCTTTGGTAGATCGAAATCCACAACAATTCATGGACATCTACCAGGCCAAGGACAGTGATTTTAAAAAGGCAACCATACGGATCTATCATAACGATTCAAAAATCATTTTACCTATTTTAAAATAATTAGCTATCATCAATTACTCATCAGAAAAGATCCGATAATTGCACAAAATGGCTCTACAATGAGCATATAACTAAATAATAACGCTAAAAATATGCAGGTTTTTGCGTTTTTAGAATTATCGGTGTATTTTCGTCTAACTCAAATTTTATGTCAGCCATGGTTGATTCTTTTGAAAAAATACCTGTCAAAATCCACACTAGTTCGAAGGAAGGTTCTAAGTATGTAGCTACAGAAATTGCCCGACTGATTCGTGAAAAACAGCAAGCCGGACAGAAATGTGTATTAGGATTGGCTACCGGTTCTACTCCTATTAGCCTGTATGCAGAACTGGTAAGGATGCACAAACAAGATGGGTTAAGTTTTGCGAATGTGATTACATTCAATTTGGATGAATACTATCCAATCGAAAAAGACGCTTTTCAAAGTTATTGGAGTTTCATGCACAGACACCTGTTCAGCCATGTTGATATTGCTCCGGAAAATATTCACCTACCGAACGGATTATGGCCAAAAGAAGAGATCAAAAAATATTGTGCGGAGTATGACCAAATGATTGAAGATGCAGGTGGTATTGATCTGCAAATACTGGGAATTGGTAACAATGGACATATTGGTTTTAATGAACCGGGGTCCAGTATTTTTTCAAAAACAAGACTGGTTAATTTAGATAACAGTACGCGTATTGCCAATGCGTACGAGTTTCAGAATATTTCTAAAGTGCCCCGACTAGCAGTCACCATGGGCATTAGCACCATCCTCAAAGCGAAAAGAATTTTGTTGATGGGATGGGGCATGAAAGGAAAGATCATTGCCCGTTCTGTGGAAGGTGATGTTACAGAACAAGTACCGGCAAGTATTCTGCAACAGCATCCGGATTGCACGTTCGTTATCGATGAAGCTGCATCTACAGAGTTAACTAGAATTAAGTCTCCGTGGCTTACCGGTGAATGTGAATGGACACCCAAAATGATCAAAAGAGCGGTGATTCATCTGGCATTGAAACTCAATAAATCTGTACTCAGTCTCACAGAGCATGATTACAATGAAAATGGTTTATCTGATCTTATCGTTGAGAAAGGAGAAGCTTATGAAGTAAATCTGCAGGTGTTTTACATGTTGCGTGATAGCTTAACCGGATGGCCGGGTGGAAAAGCCAATGCAGTGATTCCTGCACATCCGGAAAGAAGCACACCTTACCCTAAAAAATGTTTGATCTTCTCTCCTCACCCAGATGATGATATTATCAGTATGGGTGGAACATTTATGCGTTTGCATGATCAGGGGCATGAAGTACATGTGGCTTATCAAACCAGTGGTAATATTGCTGTAGCGGATGAGTTTGTTACCCGTTTTATCGATTTTGCTGTTGGATTTGAAGACATGTTTGGTATTGATAACCAAAAAAGTCAGGATATTTTGCAAGCAGCGAGAAGTTTCATTGCATCCAAACAAAAGAACCAACGAGATACTGCTGAAATACGCGCTATTAAAGGATTGATTCGACGCTGTGAAGCCAAAGCCACCTGCCGATATGTTGGGTTGACAGATGATCGTTGTCACTTTATGAACCTGCCTTTTTATGAAACGGGAACCGTAGAAAAGAATCCGATGGGAGAAGCTGACATTCAAATTACGATGGAGCTCCTCAAGAAAATTCAACCACAACAAATCTACTGCGCAGGTGATCTTGCTGATCCACATGGCACACATAAGGTTTGCCTTGATATCATTTTTGAAAGTTTACGCAGATTAAAAGAAGCTGGAGAACCTTGGATCAAAGATTGTTGGGTATGGTTATACAAAGGCGCATGGCAGGAATGGGATATTGCGGAAATTGAAATGGCCATACCGATGAGTCCTGATCAGGTGATGAAAAAGAGATTCGGCATTTTCATCCATCAGTCACAGAAAGATATGGTACCCTTCCAGGGCAGTGATAGCCGGGAATTCTGGCAAAGAGCTGAAGACCGGAATGCTAATACAGCCAATTTATATGCAGCTTTGGGAATGACCAAATACGCAGCGATGGAAGCTTTCGTACGCTGGCATTACTAAGCTTACCGCTGAAAGAAAAGTCGGGCGTAAATCCGTTGCATTGCTTTTATATTTGCGGCATGCAGAAGGAGATAACAGGTTTTACGGGTGTGATCGCAGAATGGCAGGATATTTTTTCTACGAATAAAACGTTTCGTAGGAAAATCATCACTACTGTTATCATTCTGGTCATCGTCGTTCTGTCACTCCCCTCGTTTTTTGCTTATATCGAAGAAAGAAAAGGTGCATACTTGCACGATCTCATTTTACAGCATATTCCTGCAGCAGATATGTCTTTATTGACTTTCCTGATTATTTGGTCGGTGAGCGGTTTGGTCATTGTACGATGTATCCAAAGACCATCTTTTGCCTTATTGATGTTGATGTCATTTACCCTGCTTTGTTTGGCGAGAATGGTGAGTATTACAATGGTGCCGTTGGATCCTCCTGACGGACTCATTAAACTCAATGATCCGTTGACCAGTTTGGTGTACGGAGGAAAAGATAAATTCATTACAAAAGATCTTTTCTTCTCCGGTCATACTTCGAATATGTTCATCATGTATTTATGTCTTGAAAAAAGATCCGATAAAATATTCGCTTTAATAGCGTCCCTGTTAGTAGCCATCTTGGTACTCATCCAGCATGTGCATTATACAGTGGATGTATTGTTTGCATTTATATTCACCTACATTATTTACAGGATCGGAAAATTAACGGCTACACACTAAAAAGCTTCTCCCAACTGGAAATAAAGACCACGGTTCATGCCTTTTCCCAAACCGTAATCGATTCGAAGATTTAATTTTTCAGATTTATTGAGTGCATACCTGATACCACCCCCTACTGAATATTTAAGGTTACGAAGATTAAGTCCGTCGATTCGATGTGCCACATTTCCAAAACCGGCGAAAGCAACCAATCCAAAACGTTTATAAATCTCTTTACGGTATTCACCTTGAACGGCATATTGTTGATTATCCCGAAATCGTCCATGGTAATAACCGCGCATAATATTATCACCCCCAAATGCCGCCTGGCTCCTCAATGGAACCTGAGAGCCAATGTTTCCAAAAAACCAAGCCTGCGCAGCAAATACTGCATGTTTACCCGCAGGAATGTATTTTCTGAGATCAGCGACCAGATTTGTAAAACTGTATTGTGATGCAGTAACCGAACTAAAATGATTAAAATACAATTGAGCAAATAAACCCTTCTCCGGCCAGAAAGCATGATTTCTGGAATCATAGGTCAAACTAAGTCCCAAACCTGAAACATGATAGTTGGTACGTCCGTACACATTTTGCTGATCAAATAAACCACCGGCTTGATAGTGGATATCCCACACACGCTGGTACTCATATAATAATCCGCCAAAAAGATGCGGTGCTATTTTTTTCATGAAATGGAGGTAGAGATATGCTTGCTTAAACTCATAATCTTCCTCATCAATATCTTTACTATTCTTTCCCATCCCCCAGAATTTATCCGGGAATGAGCTAAAGGAGATTTGCTCATTTAAAATCCAATTTTCATTTCGCAGGTATTGGGTTCCTTTCACGGAAGCCACCAATTGCTTTCGAAGTGAATAAATGGCCCCCAATTGAATGCTAGAGGTACGGGAAAGGCTATCGTCTTTATAGGGGCGAAAGGTATAGGAAGCTGCTCCACCGGCTGCCCAACTGGTTTCTATGGAGCGGGTCATAGCCGGAAATGCTACAAACTTGTTCTTTTTTGCTTTACTACTATCCTGAGCATTTAATGTGGAAAAACAAGCGAGAACCATTAAAATAATGGATAAGAACCTGATAATTCGTGTCATATAAATGCAAAATAAGCCGTTGAACCTTTATATATCAAAAAACTACACCTAAATTGCTTATTTTTGCTTGTTTCAAAAGTGTAATGATTTTACAATATTGTAATAAATAATTAACATTACAGACACATATAAAACTGAACCGGATCAGAATGAAAAAATGGGAAAGTCATTTTAAGCTTGGCGATACGGTAACCCCCGAGCAACTGGATTTTTTTGATGAGCATGGCGTAATCGTGTTCCGTAATTTTCTGGACAAGGAAAAGGTAACCACTTATATCAGCGAATTACAGCGACTGGAGAAACAGTGGTTGGATGAGAAAAAGGATAAGATCAATGGTATACCGCTCAAGTTCGGAAAAGACGAACATGGCAATTTGACCATTCAGCGTCTCTGCTTTAGCTCATTATTTAGTGACCCACTCCATGCATTACTCAGTGACGATCGCTTAAAAGCACTAACGGCTTTTTTACATCCCTATGAGGGACGTATTGCTGAGAATGAGAAAGACGGACTGGTGATCAACAATTATATCAATACCCCTAACAGCACTTTTACCCAAATGGGATGGCATACGGATAGTCCACGTGACCTGTTCATGGGACAAAAGATCATGCCGATGTTGAATGTGGGTATTCACTTAGACACTTGCTTGTTTGAAAATGGAGGCTTACGTGTGTTACCCGGTACGCACAAACAAGGCATGTTTAAACTGCTTTTTGGAAAGAAATATTTTATTGACAACAACGATGATTCTCGTGAAGTTGGCTTTGATATTTTCTCTGGTGATCTTTCTGTACACGATGGGCGTTTATGGCATCGTGTAAAGCAATCTCCCAAGTTTGGGGAAGAAAGTCGCAGAAGAGTGATGTATGTACCGATTGTAACAGGTAAGTACAAACCTAAAGATGCAAACAGTAAAACACCTTTCTATCATCGTTTTACAGGGAAGGTACATCACTAATTGATTAGAACATATATCTTTAAAAGGTCAACTCGGGTTGACCTTTTTTATTCAATTCAGGGAACATGAAACATGCATTGATCACAGGTGCCAGTAAGGGAATTGGCAGAGCCATTGCACAGGAATTAGCTGCACGCGGCGTTCATGTAGTATTGGTGGCCAGAGACCGTTTTTTATTGGAAGAATTGGCAGTTGAGTTAAAAGCGACTCACAAAATTGACGCCCGCTATTTTGCAGTAGATCTCGCCAGTGCAGATGCCATAGCACAAGTCTATCATTGGATTTCAGAACAGCAAATACAAATTCATATCCTCGTAAATAATGCTGGATATGGATTGAGTGGTCCTTTTGAATCCTATACAGCAGCGGAACATGAGGAAATGATGCGGGTCAACATGAACGTGCCGGTTGCCTTAACATCAGCTTTTTTACCTCATTTAAAAAGAAATCATCCTTCCTATGTACTCAATATTGTGAGTTCGGCAGCATACCAGTCGGTACCCGGACTCAGCACCTATGCAGCCAGTAAGGCATTTATGCTGAGTTTTAGTCGCGGATTACGTTATGAATTGAGGAAACAAGGCATTTCGGTAACAGCGGTGAGTCCGGGTTCCACCGATACAGGTTTTGCAACAAGAGCTAAGGTTGGACAAAAAGGGTTAAAAGCGGCAGAAAAAGTGAATATGACTCCGGAAGCAGTTGCGAAGATTGCGGTGAAAGCGATGTATGGTAAAAAAGCAGAAGTGATCACCGGTTTTATCAATCAATTGGGTGCTTTTCTGGTATGGCTTTTGCCAAAAAAATTGGCAGAAAAAACGGCTGCGGGGATTTATGAATTGGATTGATTTTTAGAAAAAAGGTCAATCCCTTTTTGAAAATATTCTCACAATTCTTATATTTGCAGCCCGTTAAGGGAATCTCCTTTAAAGGAATGGCTTTGAGCTCAATCCGCCTCAGGCGGAAGCATCAGACGCCGAATGTTTTGAATAGGCTTCACAGCTCAATCCGCCTTAGGCGGAAGCATCAGACGCCGAATGTTTTGAATAGGCTGCGTAGCTCAACTGAATAGAGCATCTGACTACGGATCAGAAGGTTTTAGGTTTGAATCCTAACGCGGTCACAGAAAGAAAGGGTTAACTAGAAATAGTTAACTCTTTTTTTATGCCCCCTACTAAAACAAAAGCCATGTATTACACTTACGTCTTACAATCACAACAGAAGAATATCTTGTACAAAGGGTCTACTTCGAATCTTGAGTTAAGAATTATTCAACATAATGATGGACTCGTGGCATTTACTAAAAAATATAGACCATGGGTTCTCGTTTACCATGAAACATTTTCAACCAGAAGTGAGGCTATGGCTAGAGAGAAATTTTTTAAATCTGGTAAGGGACGTGAATGGTTAAAACAAATCATCGATAAATCTGTATAGCTCAATCCGCCTCAGAAGCTGTTTAAATTTTAAGTGTATAGATGGTTGAGCATCTGCCTTATAGCAGATAATTCTATAATAGTTTCAGCAGTTTGCGGCTGTCTTTCATACAATTTTGCATTTCGCCTGTTAGTTTCAAACCAAGCAAATGTTCTTTCTACTACCCATCTTCTGGGAGAGACTTTGCCTTCTTTAAGATCAGAGCGTTTGACGATTTCTAACTCATACCCATTAATTGGAGTATTACTAAGCTGGTTTTTCCCAGGCAATTGATAACCTCCGTCCACAAATATTTTTTTTACATTCTTCCAATTCCTACTCAAACACGCTGAGAGAAGCCTGCCGCCATGCCTATCGGCTATTGCTGCCGAGTGTACTTTTACACACAGAAGCATACCTGTAGTATCTACAATAATATGCCGTTTCATTCCTTTAATGCGTTTTCCTGAGTCATATCCCGTATCCACCGAACTACTCACTAATGTACTCTTTACAGATTGGGCATCCATTATGCCAGCTGTAGGTTGACTCTTCTTGCCTGATCGTCTTCTGTATCTTTTCACTAAAGAGCATCTAATACGCTCAAATGTCCCGTCACTCTTCCATTTTGAAAAATAATAATAAACAATTTGCCAGTTGGGAAAGCTCGATGGGAGCATACGCCACTGACAGCCTGTTTTTATTAAATAAAAAATTGCATTTATAATTTCTCGAAGACTATATCTACGT
Source organism: Sediminibacterium sp. Gen4 (assembly GCA_013391385.1). Classification (GTDB taxonomy): domain Bacteria; phylum Bacteroidota; class Bacteroidia; order Chitinophagales; family Chitinophagaceae; genus Sediminibacterium. Next base: position 52,249 of record JACBFI010000010.1, read on the forward strand.
TTTCTGTAATCATTCAAAAAAGCTTTAATAACTTGCCATTGGCTGTTGTTTAAGTTGGTAGGATAACCTGTCATTTTAATAAGATTTGGTCATCTTCTAAAACGACATTTCCTATTGACAACAACAGCTTTTTTTATCCACTTTTACACACAGGTTACTACTAATTAGATTTTTAAACAGCTTCTCAGGCGGAAGCATCCCGACTATGTCGGGAAGGTTTTAGGTTTTCCGCCGCGACGGATAACGTGGTCACTTTAAAAGAAAAGATCAGCAAATGTTGGTCTTTTTTAATGCCCTAAAAGCACTGGTATTACAAAGTAAAAAGGGTTCGTCATCACTGACGAACCCTTAGTGTATCATTTGAGGGGTTACAAATGACTATCGTTTGATCTTGAGTAGCTGTACCACTCTTCTTCTATTACCTTGAATGAACTCGGCAAAGTAAGTTCCTGATTGGTAGTTGTGACCTACTTCAACAGTTGCGTTTGAACCCAGTTTCACTCTGTTATCCACTACTCTTCCTAATACATCCACTACTCGCATATTAACCGGAGCATCATATTTGCTTTCTAGTTTCAATGTAAAGTAGGTTGCACTTGGATTTGGCATCACAGTTACTTTCAGTTCTTCATCCCTAGCAGCTTTTGACTCACCTTCAACAACTGCCTTAGAAGTCAGGGCATTCGATACCGTTGTTGGTGCAGGCTCTGCACATGGCGTCATTGCACAGGTTCCAAGTCTGTCGCCGTCATGTTTGCCAATATGCGTAGCTACTGCATTCACACTGATCTCCAATGTCTGTGGATTGTTTGGATTACCCGGAGGCACATGACAGATGTACACTTTAGCCGGACTACCCTTCAATCCTGTTCCAGGCACTCTGATATCTTTCACACAGATCGTAATACTGCAGGTTGAAGTACATCCAAAGTTATTGGTAACAGTAACTGTGAATGTATAGTTACCCGGTGCTGTTGGTGTGAATACTGGAGCTGCAGCAGTTGTACTACTCAACATTTGTGTTGCAGTACCACTCCACTGGTAAGTATAACTACTACCTCCGGTTGCTGCCACATTCAATACCGTACTCTGCGCACCATAACCCAGATAGAGATTATTCGGATTACCACCGGTAAACACATTGCTGGTTGGTGCCGAAGTAATAGAACAGCTTGGCAATTGTCCAACTACTGTTACAATAGCTGATCTAGTGTTCGTATTGCCATTCACATCCGTAACAGTGAGTATTACAGTATTGCTACCGATATTATTACAGTTGAAATTAGCAGGTGAAACAGTCATGGTAGCAATTCCACAATTGTCAAATGAACCGTTATTTACCTGAGCCGCTGTAACAGATGCAGCACCATTTACTAATGAAACCGTAACAGGTTGGGTAATCACAGTTGGAAGTATATTATCCTGTACAGTGACTATTGCATTTGCAGAAGCACTATTTCCGTGTATATCTGTTACTGTTAACAATACGGTGTTCTCTCCTACATTACTACAGTTGAAATTCATTTTATCCAATACTATACTTGCAATTGCACAGTTATCAGTTGATCCATTATTGATCTGCGACGTAGTAATCGAAGCCTGTCCGTTCGCACCCAACTGAACAACGATATTGTTTGTCTTCACCACCGGCAACTCGGTATCATTCACTACAACTGTTTGAGTAGTAGTTGCATCATTACCATGTATGTCTGTGACTTTCCAAGTAATTGTTGTTGTACCTACTGGATATTCAGCGCTTAATGATGCATTATCACTACGTACACCCACAACAGAAGCAATATCACAATTATCTGCAGTGATTGGTTGTGCGATTGTAACACTTGCACCACACTTACCCGCATCATTGTTAACGTTTACGTTTGTTACACTGATGGTTGGTTTTTCATTGTCTACGATTACTACAGTTTGTGTTGCAGTAGCCTTATTTCCATGAATATCTGTTACAGTCCATATTACCGTAGTAGTACCTACCGGGAATATACCTGTGGTTGGTGCATCATTTGTAACAGATGCTACACCACAATTATCACCTGTTGCAGGTGCACCCAATGTTACAGTTCCTGTACATAGTCCGACTGTATTATTACCCTGAACATCTGCCGGTGCTGTAATGGTTGGGTTTTGATTATCTACTACTGTTACGGTAAATGAACAGCTTGAAGATCCTACTGCATTGGTAGCAGTAGCTACAACAGTTGTTGTTCCTACAGGGAAGCTTGCACCAGATACTACTGGATTTCCATTGATAGTATAAGTTATAGTAGATGCCGGAATACCTACTGTTTCTGTTGCAGCGAAATTTACGTTGGCTGCACATGTACCAGCAGCTGCGTTCACGGTAATATTAGCCGGACAACTAATTACAGGTGCCACTCCTACTACCGTTACTGTAAATGAACACTGTGTTGATAATCCTGCCGCATCGGTAACACGATAAGTTACTGTTGTAGTACCGATTGGGAAAGTGGATCCACTGGCCAGACCTGCAGTTCTTTCGGTTGTTGCACCACCACAATTATCTGTACCTACAGGTGTCGTATAATTCACCACTGCGCCGGCGGCACTAGTAGCAGTGACATTGATATTTGCAGGACAACTGATCACCGGTGGTTGTACATCACGTACTGTGACTGTAAAGCTGCAAGTACTTTCATTGCCTGATTCATCTCGAGCAATAAACGTATTGGTGGTAACACCCACAGGGAATACAGAACCCGATGGTAAGCCCGCAGTTTGGGTAATCGTAATTTTTGGTGTAGACATGCTTGTTCCATCTACCCATTTCCATCCTCCATAGTTCTGCGAAGCATTGCCTGGTTCAATATATTTCGAATCACTAAGATCCTGATATCCCCCTACCCATGCAATACCAGAAGGGGCAACAAAACTGTTTTCAGCCTGTGTATTAATCGAAACCAGATCGCCGCCAATGGATTGTGCAGATACACGGGCATTGATCCAAGTAGCTGTACTGGTAGATACATAGTAAGTATGTCCACCAAACTCTCCAATTCTTGTATAGCCAGGGAAGCTTGTAGTAATGATCGTATTAAATTCTACGATCCATTTATTAAGCGTTGTGTTCTGCAAATCATCCCAGGTACCATCGGTATATAACTGCAGGTAATCCTGCAAAGCACCCTGGAATTGATTGGGCTCACCACCACGGAAAGAGGTAAAGGGTATAATACCGCAGTTATCCGTAGCATTAGGAGATGTAAAGGTAACCACAGCACCACAGGTGTTGGTTGTCGCATTTACAACAATCGGAGCAGGACAAGTAACTATTGGTCCTGTTACATCTTTCTTCTCAATAGTAATCGTACAAGTACTTTCATTGCCTGATGCATCTCTAACCGTGAAGGTCACAATCATGCTACCCTTATTATTGACCTCTGAGCCTGCTGCAGGACTTTGTGTGATCACTAAAGAACCTGTAGGTGTACAATTATCGCTCACTGTAAGCAGACTTCTGTAATCAGGTAAAGTTGCTTTACAGTTTGCGTCCAGATCAATTGTTTGATTTGGAGGACATGTAATGCTTGGTTTAACAGCATCAGCAATGGTTACTGTTATCGCATTCGATAGTGCTGAAGTACACCCAGATGAAATTCTAGTGGCAGTGTACGTACCGGAAACTGTTGCATTATACGTTCTGGTACTCGTTGTAGAAGTCACTGCTACCCCATCTCTAAACCATTGGTAATTTGCTAAAGCAACTGGTGCAGTCAAGGTAACCGTATTACCCGGACAAACATTGGTACCCCCAGCCGGTCCGGTAATGGTTGGTGGAATGGTAGAAACAACCCTAACTGTAACGGTAGAAATACCCCCACATTCATTTTTGTAAGTGATCGTAGTAGTTCCTTCACTCAATGCTGTTACCAAGCCTGTATTAGCATGAATGGTAGCAATGTTGGTATTACTGCTGCTCCATAAACCTCCAGCAATGGCATTTGATAAAGTACTGGTATTTCCAATTCCACAGATAGTGGTAGTACCAGTAATAGGTGCTGTAGGTGTACTGAAACTGGTACAAGTACCTGTATTGGTAGAACCTGATGCCACCCAATTCGAATTGGCACCTGTTAATGCAAAACCACTGAGTACTCCATGACGGTTATTACCACTCAGGTCTGTCAAACTTGTTTCAGTTGAATTATTGGCACCTACAATACCCTGATTGAAACGATAATATTGTTGTAATCCGTTTTGTCCAGTAGGATTCAGTTCACAGTTTTTATTATTGTTAATTTCTTCTAAACATAGTGCTCGACTCCATATCCTTACTTCGTCAATGGTCATGTCTGCAAAACGGAAGTTGGTATGTCTTGGGTCTTTGCCAATCTGCATGATGGAATTTGGATTATTAAGAATACCTGTACTAACACCAGTTTCTGTCTTCTTCAATACACCATCTACATAGAATTTAATACCAAACTCACTCGCCACACCAACATAATGATGCCAGCCTCCCGCTATGATAGGTACGGTTGCCCTTCTCCAGGTTCCGGCATCATTCACATAAAAGTCAAGATTCGTACCGCCAAGATCCGGATGCATCAACCATACATCAGTACCCATACCATCCACATTCAATGAAGACTGACCCATTATAGAACCTTGAGCCAGTTCACCCGTAGGTGTATTCATCCAGAACTCAACCGTTATTTCTTTGTTGAAAGCTCTAAACGGATTACTGATCGTTACATGATCATCCACACCATCTGTTTTTAATGCAGTAGCAGGGGTTGACAATACATTTACATTTACAGAAGCAGTATTGGTGCAACCGGGTCCGGCATCAGTACCTGTTACTGTATAAGTACCATTGGCCGCAGCAGTTACATTATTAATTACAGGGTTTTGCAATGAGCTTGTAAATCCATTCGGTCCAGACCAGCTATAATTAGTTGTACCGTTTGCAGATAACTGCAAGGTATTTCCTAAAACTACAGGACTGTTACTGCTTGCTGTAACGCTTGGTGTAGGATTCACTGTAACAGTTCTAGATGCTTGTGATGTACATCCAGCAGTATTTGTTAGCGTGACTGAATAAGTTGTAGTAACAGTAGGTGATACAGGAATTGCAAATGTAGTAGCACCTGTATTCCATGCATAAGTAGTTCCCCCACCTCCGCCAGTTGCTATTAACGTAGTAGAACCTCCGGAGCAAATGGTATTCGTACCGGATATTGCCGCAGTTGGTGCCGCATTGACTGTAACTGTACTAGAAGCTTGATTCGTACATCCCACTGCATTAGTAGCAGTGACAGTATAAGTTGTTGTTGCTGTTGGAGACACATTAATAGAAGCTGTGGTAGCTCCTGTACTCCATAAGTAAGTCGTTCCAATTGCTCCACTTGCTGTAAGTGTAGTAGTACTGCCTGAACAAATGGTATTTATACCGGATATTGACACGGTTGGTACCGCATTGACTGTAACCGTACTAGATGCCTGAGCCGTACATCCTCCGGCATTAGTAGCAGTAACAGTATAAGTTGTTGTTACTGTCGGAGACACATTGATAGAAGCTGTGGTAGCTCCTGTATTCCATAAGTAGGTGGTTCCTGTTCCTCCACTAGCTGTAAGCGTAGTAGTACTACCAGAACAAATGGTATTCGTACCCGTGATACTAGTTGTAGGTATCGGATTCACAGATAAGTTCATTGATGATACAGCTCCACAACTTGTAGTATATGTAATGGTCGTTACCCCTGCACTAATCGCGTTAACCTGACCTGTTACTTCATTAATTGTTGCTACTCCAGGATTACTACTTAACCATTTCCCTCCAGATTTTGCATTCGATAGAGTAGTACTATTGCCAATACATACATTATTCGACCCAGTGATGGGTGCAGCCGAATTATCATAAAGGGTGTATATTCCTGTACTGGTAAAACCCGAAGCAACCCAGTTAGAATTAGTTCCATATAAGGAGAAATTTTTCAACTCACCGTTTCTATTATTTCCACTTAAATCACGAAGAATGGTTTCTCCTGGATTATTTGCATTAACAAGACCCTGATTAAAGCTATAATAATGTTGTAATCCGGTTTGTACAGCAGGATTAATTTCTACGTTTTTATTATGTCTGATTTCATCTGCACATAATGCACGATTCCAAATACGTACTTCATCTATTGTCATCACTGCATACCTATTCTTCGGGTCATTATTACCAATATTACGAGTGGCATAACGAACATCCTTACCAATATGAAGTACTGCATTATTATTTGATAAAAGCCCAGAAGACAATCCACCTCCAACAGCATCATTGAATTGCTGACCATTAATGGTATAGAAGCTAACCTCATTGCCATCAACATAAAACTTTGTACTACCAGCACTTGATGTTGCCGCATAATGATGCCATGAACCTGCTATAATATTACACTTAGCTGTTTTAAAAGAAGCACCATCACTTACATAAAAAGTCATGGTACCATTCGTTTCAGGATGCATTAACCATACCCAATTTGCATCCACATTATTAGAACCTTGCCCCATTATGGAACCAAATGGCATATTTGCCGAGGGCGCGTACATCCAAAATTCTACTGTGATCTCTTTTTGAAATCCACGAAACGGATTATCTACACTAACATAATTTAATCGACTATTATCACCTGCAGTTTCACTTGGATCAAACTTCAAGGCAGTAGCCGGAGTAAATGTTTCTGCTGAAGTATATTCATAAAATGTATTCTTTGAAGACCCCGTTCCAATGTATCCTTTATTACCAATACTGAAGGCGGCGCCTCCTACTGTAGCCCCGTCAGGATAAACTGCCCTTGAAGTCCAGGTGTCTGAAGCGGGGTTATATTCGTATAAGTTTTGTGCAGCGCCTACTAATCCGGTTAGTCCAACAAAACCTTTATTTCCCAAAACAAAACTAGGTGAACCAAAAGCCCTGTCACCCGCAAAATCTGCTTTGGCTGTCCAGCTATCAGTAGCCGGATTATATTCATAAAAACCTTTTTTAATACCGCCAGCATTGTCTGTTCCACCCCCAACATATCCCTTTCCATTAATAGTAAAGCCAAATGCACCAGCAAGATCAAAAGGTCCACGCGCTTTGTTGGTCCATGTATCTGTTTCAGGATCGTACATAGCCACATTTCCTGAACTCCTGCGCGTTAAAGCAAAATTCATATTATCAGCTGAGTAAGAAGCAATACCACCTGTAATAACATACCCCTTTCCATCAATGCTAAAAGCCACTGAGCCATAAAAAAGAGGGCCAGAACTAGCTTTTTGTGTCCACGTGTTAGCAAATGAGTTGTACTCCCATAATGAAGAGGTTGCTGGGTTTTCATCGGCAGCTGAATTACTTCCTCCACCCACATAGGCTTTATTACCCACAACAAAAGCATAGGCCCCACGTCGGGCACCTCCGCCATAATCGGCTTTCTGAGCCCAAGTATCTGTACTAGGATCATATTCCCATATATCACTGAAAGCTGTAGTGGCATTGGCTCCGGTACCTATATACCCTTTATTACCAATATTGAAACCTACGGCATTCAATCGCCCTAACCCGCCAAAATTGGCTTTTTGTGTCCAGCTATCAGGCGTTTGAGCCAATAGCATCGGATGAATAAAACAAAATTGTAAAAGCAGTAAGCTTGCAAATCGTAAAAAGGATTTCATAAAGGGTGTATTTAAGTGGATAGAGATCAATTTTAAATGGCTTTTATTTTTTTCATTTCAGGAATTGTAACTGTGGGTGGCATTTCTCCCTGCCTTATTTTCTGTATCATCAATCTGGCTACCTTACCTGCAGCAATTGTATCCTTAAAACCTTGGTTGCCCTGAAGGGCAGGAATAGATAATTGTTTAATCACAGGTTTTTGATTCACCAGTATTTGAAAGCCCCATGTTTGATTGATGGATGGCACTATACTATAGGTTATGTTTCCGCTCTTCATATTTGAAGGGAACAAGTTGGATTGTGCCCCAACCGATAAGAAAAATCCGAGTAAAATAAACACCGCTACAATTCGTTTCATTTAGTATATTTTATGATAATATGTATACTATGCAAGGGTTGCTGTTTATTGAATGGCTTTTATTCTTGCTTCAAAATACCACCACACTGCCCACATCACTATGATCACAATAGCAATGATGATAGCCAATATCAATTGCCAGGGTTTTCCATTTTCAGGCTTTGTATGATTGGATTTTTTCACTTAGGCGTAAACTTATTCCTAAGCATCCCCTTTTTGCAAAAAATAAACGTAGTAAAGCGTTGCAACACTCGTAGCAAAGTGTTACACTCATTGAAAATCAAATAGTTGCAATAAATTCTTCGAGTGAGATATCCGGATAAATAGCTTCTACTTTTTTACGCAGGCGATGTATAGAGACCCTTACACTTTCAGTAGATATACCTGTTGCAGCAGCGATCTCTTTATTACCCAATTGAAGTTTGAGGAGTATAAGCAGCGTTCATTTTCAATTTTTATCATTGATAAAACAAATTCCAATACCAATACCAATCGTCTATAATTACTGCCACTGAAAGCTCATAGCTCAAAGCCTACTTTCTTCATTCAACCGCTAAGGTATCATAGACAATAACTTTTTCCCAAAGATGCGCATACTGTTTAATGAATGCTTGATGTAAAGGATGATCCTGATAGGTTTTTTGTGCAACAAGATCATTAAAGAACATCAATTCTGAAACATCCCAGCTATTGTCTACCACTTCCCTTTTCTCCGTACTAGCCGGAAACCCTATATACAATTGCTGGATCTCAGGTATGGCTGATAGTTTTTGAAGCCCCTCCGCCAATTGTTTTCTATCAGTCACAGAACCCGGATTTTTCAGCCAGAAAAAGACCTGATGAATCACTAAAGAAGATGTGTTTACATTGATTTTAGGTTGTGCAACAACAGTAGCAGCTGTCGCTAAAATAGAACTAGTAAGAAAAAATCGACGTGAACGCTTACGCATAAAAATAGCTTGTATGATGGCTTATTTGTAAATTTAAGTGATCAGGTTGATCCAAATGAGGTTTTGCAGGAAATTAGAATCAGATTAGAGACTCATCAACTAGCGTTGTTTGTGTAAATTGCCGATTGCTTAAGACTATTATTCTAGTATGGAAGAGAGAAAAATATTGATTATTGAAGATGAAAAAAAGATAGCCACTACCCTCAAAAAAGGGTTGACGGAAAATGGTTATCATGTGGATCTGGCCTTTGACGGATTGATCGGCAAAAGGTTATTTGAGTCAAATAATTATGACTTACTCATTTTAGATATCAATCTACCGGGCATGAATGGTTATGAGTTATGTAAAGCCATTCGAAATACCAACCAGCATATTCCTATTATTATGCTGACGGCTATGAACACTACAGAAGATAAGATTGAAGGATTTGATAATGGTACAGATGATTATATCATCAAACCTTTCGAGTTTAAAGAGTTATTGGTACGTATTCGAGCGTTACTCAAAAGAACCATGAACCAGCAGCTACCAACCGGAAACATCTTAAAAGTAGCAGATCTGGAAATGAATTTGGATACCAAAGAAGTAAAACGTGCCGATCAACCCATCACTCTCACCGCCAAAGAATTTCAGTTATTGGAATATTTTATGCGTAACCGAAATCGGGTACTTTCCAGAGCTGATATCGCGGAAAGAGTTTGGGAAATAGATTTTGATACGCAAACCAATGTCATAGATGTGTATGTAAACTACCTAAGGAATAAAATTGATAAAAAGTTTGATACCAGACTCATCCATACACAGGTTGGTATGGGTTATATCATGAAAGAGAGCTCCTGATGAAAATAAAATACCGTATTACGATTTTATTCACCTTACTGGTAACGTTCATACTCTTTTTTGTATGTGCTTCTATTTATTATTTCTCAGATCTAAACAGAAAACAGGATTTTCAGAGAAGGATACGCAACAGGGCTTTATCTACCATTAGTCTATTGGTAAAAGTAGAAGGTATTGATAGAGAACTATTACAACGAATCGATCAAAATATGCTGATCTCACTTCTAGAAAAAAGTGTGATTGTTTATGACAATAATGATAAAGAAGTATATCGCTTTAGAGATGAAGGCGCCGCTCTCGAGAGGCCAGAAAGAGCAGTACTTAGTTATGCGAGAGAAAATGGCGAATATGTGTATACCAAAGGACATAGAGAGGTAATTGCTGTTAAATACCGTGCCGGTGATCAGGAATATGTATCAGTAGCTGCTGCTTATGATAAGGAGGGGCTTGAAAAAATGAGTGAGCTAAAATTTGTATTGATAGTAAGCTTTATCAGTGGAACATTAATTACCCTTTTATCTGGTCTCATTTTTTCATCCAGACTGGTAGTGCCGATTAAAAAAATCACTAGTGAAGTAAAAGAAATATCTTCTCAAAATCTATCCAGAAGAATTATACTTGATGAAACAAAGGATGAATTGTATGAACTATCATCTACATTTAATGAACTCCTGACAAGACTCCAACAGTCATTCGAAATACAACGAAGATTCATTGCTAATGCCTCTCATGAACTTTCTACACCACTCACATCCATTTCTAGTCAGTTGGAAATAACCTTACAAAACACCAGAAATGCTGATGAATATAAAACCGTATTACTATCTGTATACGATGATGTGAAAAATTTGAATAGGCTTACCAGAAGTTTATTGGAACTTGCCAAAGCCAGTGGCACTTCAGATGGCATGGAATTATCGCTGGTTCGTATAGATGAGATTCTAATGAAATTACCCGTAGAACTCCGTAAAACCAATGAACAATTCAAAGTAGAACTACATTTCGACACTTTCCCTGATGATGAAGACAAATTACTGGTATTTGGAAATGGTGATCTTTTGGAAAGTGCTATTAAAAATATTACACTCAATGCTTGTAAATATTCAACGGACCATACGGCAAGCGTAGGACTTAACTTCTCCGACAATGAACTTAAAATTGTAGTATCAGATTTAGGTCCGGGCATTAAAGAAGAAGATCAAACACTTGTTTTTCAGCCATTCTATAGAAGCCATACAGCAACAAATTCAGAAGGGTTTGGACTAGGCCTTTCTTTGGCATCTAGAATTATTAAGTTGCATAAAGGTGATATTTTATTAACCAATAACAATCCACATGGTAGTGTCTTTACCATTTCATTACCGATTGCACGCAAGTTCCATTTGATCTAAATTTTATAGTTCAGAACAGGTTCATTCTTAAGCATTTACATTCTAATCTTATTTTAATCTTGTCCTAATGAATGCTTAATAGATTGGGATGATATTGCATTCAAAATATTTAAGACTGTTATTATTTGCTCAGGGTTTAGTTTAAAGCCGCTCTTGTCTAAGAGTGGCTTTGTTTTTTATATTCCACAAATTATAATCTACTTCTAATTCAACACTAATTCTCTTTTAAGAGCCAGCTCACATCTTCGTTTTTCACATAAAACTGATTTATGATAACAGTAATCATCCCCGCCTTAAATGAAGAGAAAACGATTGCGAGTGTTGTGAAATATTGTCAATCGAAATCTACTGTTACTGAAATAATAGTGGTAGATGATAAGTCATTTGACAATACAGTAAAATTTGCCAGTGAAGCAGGTGCCAAGGTGATTACCAGTACACGTTTGGGCAAAGGAGCATCTATGCGTGATGGATTGCTCTGTGCAAAAAATGAGATCATAGTTTTTTTGGATGGCGATATCAATCCCTACCCTGAACACATGATCGAACAAATGACTGAACCGATACTGAATGATCAATGCGACTTTATAAAAGCGGCTTTTGCGAGAAATAGCGGCAGGGTTACTGAACTAGTTGCCAAGCCATTACTCAGCATGTTTTTTCCACGTCTCTCCCACTACTTACAGCCACTCAGTGGCATGATTGCTGGCAAGAAAAAATTCTTTGAAAATATTGAGTTCTTCAATGATTATGGAGTAGACATTGGCATCTTGATTGACATGCATACACAAAATGCCAGAATTGAAGAAGTGTATATTGGATACATTGAAAATGATAGTAAGCCATTACATGAGTTAGGGAAAATGAGTAAAGAAGTAGCCAGTGCCATCATCAAAAAAGCTTTTAGCCAAAATAATAATGCCATATCCATGGAAGAATTTCAATCCATCAATATCATACGCGATCAGATGGAAATGGCATTTTCGGAACAACTAAAAAATGCTAAGAAAATGGTGGTATTGGACATGGATGATACCATCTTAAAAGGAAGATTTGTAGACACATTCGCGAAAAAATTTCATTTGACAGAACAACTGGCTGACATAAGAAGCAGGATGACAGATAGTACGCTTCGCACGAAAGCAATAGCCAAGTTATTCAAAGGGAAGCATCTTGGAGAGCTTATGGAAACCATTGATAGCATTGATATTATTGCTGATGCTGCTCTAGTAGTAAAGGAACTGCGTCAGCGTGAATATGTGGTAGGGATCATCACAGATAGTTATGATTTTGTAGCCAATCATATCAAAAACAAGATTGGTGCAGATTTCTCACTGGCCAATGAATTGGAATTTTCCAATAGTGTGGCAACCGGAGAAGTAAAAATCCCTTCTTTCTTTTTTCATCATGAAAAAAGCTCATGCTTACATACCATTTGCAAGTCGAATGCACTTGACCATATTTTACAGAAATACGAAATCAATCATGGGAACTGCATTGCCATGGGCGATAGCGAGAATGATATCTGTATGGTAAAAAAGGCAGGATTCGGCATTGCTTTTCGTTCCAAAAATGAATACCTAAAACAAACAGCTGATTTATTAATACAGGAAGAAAAATTTGAACCGCTATTAGCTTATGCAGTTCTATGATATTCTAATCTCCTTTTAATTCAACACTAATAACCACCTAATTCGTCACTATTAGGTTTGAAGTATCATTATGATACCCTATAAAAACATATTAATCCCCATTGATTCGGTGCACCAGGCACAGGTAGCAGCTGAAAAAGCACTAGAACTGTCTGATCCGAGTGAAACTTGCATCCACTTAGTGAGTGTGATACAATTCCAATCATTTTGGCAGCGAATCATTTATACAAAAGCCTACATACAGAAGCAACAATATTTTACAAAAAAGTGTACCATAGCAGAAAGAAAAATAGATGCTGTAAAGGCTAAAATTATAGACCGTTCTCCTCATACCATCGTTAAAACAAATATTATTATTGAAACAGCGATGAGTGATCAACTCATCAAGTATGCCATACAACACGATATTGACCTTGTTGTCAATACACACAAATCAACAAGATCTGGATTAAACTGGTTTAAAAAAGATTGGAGTGAAGAACTGGCAAGAAAAGCAAGTGTAGCTGTTCTTACGGTTACAAAAGGATGTTTGAATCATCCGATCAAATCGATTCTTTTACCGGTAAAATCTTTTGTACCAGAAAGAAAAATACAGGTAGCATTAGCCTACGCTAAAAAATTCAATGCGCATATCCATCTGGTAACATTGTTAGATAATAATGACAGTACAGCTAAGATAAAAGTAGATGCATTTTATCTGACTTATAAAATCTTATCTGAATATGGTCATCCCCCCCAATATAAAATACTGCAGGGAGCAGACAGTGATGCTGCTCTTTTGCGGTATGCTGATCAAATCAAAGCGGATATGATATTACTCAATCCTAATAAAAAGAAACGGATTCCCGGAATCATGCGACAAAAAATGACGGATATGCTGAATCCCATTTCCGCCTTACACATTCTGACATTGAAACCCTATTTGAAAAGAACTATCTAAAATGTACATTATGCAGAAGAAATTATGGAATACGGTATGCACACTCATGGCAATAGTACTCACGGCAGGCGCACAAACTGTTGATGAGGGTAAAAAACTATTTGAATATGAAAGATACCGCAGTGCTATTGAAGTGTTGAAAAAGACAGTTATGGCAAATCCACAGGATGTCAATGGCTGGTATTGGTTAACCAGATCGCAGTTGGCAGCTGGTTATAAAGACAGTGCCGAATCATCCATCCAACAAATGCCTGCTGATATTAAGACGCAACCCTTAGGAAAAGTGATCCAAGGAGCTTTCCTACTTCAAAAAGAAGATTCGCTAGCTTCTCTACAACTTTTTATGGAAGCCATTGGTACCAAAAGAAAAAAGGATCCTGCTATTCAGCTGGCAGTTGCCAATGCTATAATTGATGCACCAAAAGGAAATTTATATAGAGCTATCGAATTATTACAGGATGCAGCTGACAGAGACAAAAAGAATACTTGGATATATTTAAGTATTGGAGACGCCTACCGTAAACTATACAATGGATCAGAAGCTGTAAAAGCCTATCAGGAAGCAATTGACGCAGATAGTAGAAACGCAGAAGCTTATTATAAGATCGGTAAGATTTATCAAACACAAAACAATGTAGATGTATTTACCGAATACTACACAAAAGCCATTCAGGCCGATCCTGATTTTGCACCGGTATACTACCCTTTGTATTATTACTATTATTTCAGAGATGTCAATAAAGCTTTAGAATACTTACAGACTTATATCAGCAAAACAGACTACAGCATTGACAACGAGTACATGCTTACAGACCTGTATTATGTATCCAAAAAGTACAATGAAGCCATTCAAACAGCACAACAGGTATTGCAAAAAGAGGGTGATCAGGTGAAACCTCGCATCTATAAGCTTATGGCATATAGTTATGATGGACTTGAAGACTTGACGAATGCAGAGAAATGGATGAAGGACTATTTTGAAAAGGAAAGTGATACCAACTATGTAGCGAAAGACTTTGATTTAATGGGTAAGATCGTTTCTAAAAAAACAGATAATACTGATGGTGTAATTTGGTATGAAAAAGCCTATCAACTTGAAAAAGATACAACTGCCAAAATGGATTATGTAAAAAAGATCATGGCATTGTATAAAGGTCAAAAAGACTATGCAAAACAAGCAGAATGGAATGGAGAACTATACAAATTAAATGCTCCATTTACCAATGTCGACATCTTTAATTGGGGTGTGGCATATTATAACGCGAAAAATTATCAGATGTCAGATAGTGTATTTGGTATTTATGCTACCAAATATCCTGATCAAACTTTTGGATACTATTGGAGAGCCAGAAGTAATGCAGCAATTGATACCTCCATGGAAATGGGTATCGCGATCCCACACTATGAAGATATGATTGACGTAGCCTTAAAAGACACGGCTAATACAAACAATAAAAAATGGTTGATTGAAGCATATGGCTATATCGCAGCTTATAAAGTGAACGCGGAAAAGAAATATGATACTGCTTTACAACTTTATGATAAGATACTGGAACTGGATCCCGCTAATAATGATGCAGAAAAGTATAAAGAGATACTGGAAAAGATTATGGCTGAGCAAGCCAAACAAACTCCAAAAGAGACTAAAAGCAGCGATTCAAAAAATAGTTTTTAGTAGGTTTAAGGTTTATAGAGCACATGGCCGGATAATCATCCGGCCTTTTTTCTGTAGAAATGGTACCCTACCTTTATCAGATGAAAATTCAGTTATGGTCGGTAGGTAAGCCACATGATGCCTACGTTAAAGCAGGTATTGATGATTTCTCAAAACGTCTCAACAACTATTTTCCTGTTCAATGGCAGATCATTCCAACGCCTAAGCAATCTGCATCTATGTCAGACCCATTACAGAAGAAAGCAGAAGCTACTGCTATCATGCAATTGCTGGAAAAAGATGATTTTCTGATCTTATTGGATGAACGAGGTAAACAATTCAGTTCTCCGGAGTTAGCAGACATCTTACAAAAAAGAGCTAATGAAAGCACTAAGCGACTCATTTTCTTGATTGGTGGGGCTTTTGGGGTCGATGAAACAATCGCTCATAGAGCCAATCTTGTTTGGAGTCTCTCAAAACTCGTATTCCCACATATGCTAGTCAGGTTAATATTGTCTGAACAACTCTATCGTGCCTGCACGATTTTAAGAAATGAAAAATATCATCATGTTTGAAAACGCTTAAATTGCGTATATGTTTTCAATTACCATCATAATATTGATATTAACCTGTATCGTCTCATTCACTGCTTTTTCGAATCAAAAAGTCATTGACGATTTGATCTTTTATCCTCCAGCCATCACACAAAGAAATCAATGGTATCGCTTTGTTACCAATGGCGTGATTCATGCTGATATTGCCCATTTGGCTTTTAACATGTTCTCTTTTTATCTGTTTGGGAGTTTTGTTGAAAAAGATTTTATATCCCTTTTCAATGAAAATGGCAACATACTATTTCTTGCCATGTATATTACAGCTTTAGCTGTATGCTTAATACCTACCTATTTTCAACATAAAGACAATTATCATTACCGAAGTCTGGGTGCATCTGGAGCTGTATCTGCTGTTGTATTTGCAGGTATTTTCTTAAATCCCACCATTAAAATCGGACTGATCATTATTCCTCCCATCATTCCCGGTTTCGTATTTGGTCCCTTGTATTTAGTGTTATCAGCTTATATGGCAAAAAGAGGGGGTGACAATATTAATCATTCAGCGCATTTCTGGGGAGCAGTTTGGGGAATCGTATTTGTGATCGTTACCTGTTTACTACTAACAGAATTCAATCCCATCACCCATTTTCTGGTGCAAGTGAGCAACTATTTTTCATAACGAAATAACACTGCCTTTTGCGTAGAAGGTTTGATACGGAAGCGATGGTCGATTCGATAACCAATTACCCAAACGATTCGTCGATCAGACTCTAATACCCATACATTTTCTTTATCTGTCAATGATAATTTTTGATCGATAAAAAAACGACTGAGTTTCTTTTTCTTCATCATTCCCAATGGATAAAAGTAATCACCTGTTTTCCATTTACGAAGTATCAATGGATAGTGAAGTTCAGCGAAATCAATAAGCGCTTCATTTTGGTTAGAATGAATGGTAAGATCATCTGTCATTCTTATATGCAGTTTCGCTGATCCAAGATGAATGCTAGTGGTTTCTTTTTCAATGAGAAAAATAGAAGATTCTTTCGCTGCAAGGGGCGATATAATCATGTGATTCCTATTCTTGATCAAGCGATGTGTTGGAGAATACAGCACACTGCCATTATCTGCATCGAATAGTTTAATGGCTTCAAAGGTTTGTGCAGGTGTAAAGCCATAAGATTTCAATAATTCATACGTAACTGTTACCAATGGACTCGCTTTTTTCCATGCGGGTACAGGAATCAATATTTCCTGATTATTGATATTTATCAGCTTTTTGAATTGAACTTGTAATGCCGACTCATACAGTTGATAAGCCTCTCGTAGTCGAACCACCGTATGTTGCAAATTTTCATCTGCGGAAGGATATTGGGTTCGAATCATCGGTAATACCTGATTCCGAAAAAAGTTACGGGTGTAATCATCATGCTGATTTGAAGAATCCTCTACATATTGCAAAGCTTCAGTATTGGCATACAGTTGTAACGCTTGTTTAGTAAAAGAAAGCAGTGGCCTGATCAATGACTGTTCCGGTGTATAAGGATCCATGCCGGTAAGACCCCCCAATCCCGTACCCCTGAACACATTCATCAGTACTGTTTCATTATTATCGTCTGCATGATGCGCCGTTACCAGGTATATTTTTTTCGAATGCTGTTGGGAAAGTTCATGACGCAATGTTTCAAACCATTCATACCTAAGTATTCTCGCAGCTTCTTGGGTAGCAAGTTTTTGCTCTGATGCAAATAATTTCGTGTCAAAATGTTTGACTTCCAAAGGGAGTGACCATTGTTCGGCGAGTTGTCGAACAAAAGTTTCATCACGACTACTTTCCTCACCTCTCAATTGAAAATTGACATGTGCCAGTACCAAATTAAATCCGGAAGATTTTAATAAATGCGTTAGCACCACACTATCAACACCACCACTCACAGCTACGAGTAACTGACAATGTTCGGGAGATATCCACGAAAATCGGGTCTTGAGTATTTGTTGAAATCGTTGGAGCAAACTCATACATTCATCTCCTACCCTTTTTTAACTTCTTTAGCCCAGGTGTCCTTCAAGGTTACCGTTCTATTGAAAACAAGTTTCTCTGTGGTACTGTCTTTATCCAAACAGAAATAGCCTTTGCGAAGGAACTGATATCGGTTGTCACTGGAATCAGCCGCCAGTGCAGGTTCAGCGTACGCATTGTTGATGATTTCCAAAGAGTCTGTATTGATATGATCTTTAAAATCACCTTCTGCATTCCCTACATCTTCTACTTTGAATAAACGATCATACAACCGAACTTCCGCTTTCACTGCGTGACGGGCACTCACCCAATGTAGGGTTCCTTTTACATTGATACCGGAAGTATCAGAACCGCTTTTACTTTCTGGAATATATGTACAATGCAATTCGGTGATGATTCCGTTGGCATCTTTCACCACTTCATCACAACGAATGATATAGGCACTTTTCAAACGCACCATTTGTCCGGGTGCCAATCTGAAATACTTCTTAGGCGCCACTTCCATAAAGTCGTCTCTTTCAATATAGAGCTCTTTGCTAAAAGGGATTTCTCTGTTACCTGCAGTGGCATCTTCCGGATTGTTCTCACTCCACAAAACTTCTCCTTCGCCTTCATAATTGGTAAGAACCACTTTTAATGGATCAAATACTACCATTCTTCTGACTGCAATTTTATTCAGGTGTTCACGAACGCAAAACTCAAGCAATCCGACATCGATCAAGTTATCTCTTTTGGCAATACCAATACGATCGCAAAACTCACGAATGGCTTCCGCAGTATATCCCCTTCTGCGCATACCACTGATGGTAGACATGCGCGGATCATCCCACCCATTCACATATTTCTCATTTACCAGTTGTAGCAACTTACGTTTACTCATGACGGTATAAGTCATATTCAAACGTGCGAATTCATATTGTTTAGAAGGAAATATCTCCAGTTGTTCAATGAACCAATCATACAATGCACGATGTGGAATAAACTCTAACGTACAAACCGAATGCGTGATATTTTCAATAGCATCACTTTGTCCGTGTGCAAAATCATACATCGGATAGATGCACCACTGATCACCGGTACGATGATGATGTGCATGTTTGATACGGTAAATGATCGGATCACGCATGTGCATATTCGGATGAGCCATATCAATCTTTGCACGCAAAACTTTTTCCCCATCTTTGAATTGTCCGGCACGCATGGCTTTAAATAGTTCTAGATTCTCAGCAACAGATCGATCTCTAAATGGACTATTAGTGCCTGCTTGGGTAGGTGTTCCTTTTTGTTGTGCAATGGCTTCACTGGTACTGTCATCTACATATGCCAGGCCTTTTTCAATTAGTTTGATGGCAAACCCATAGAGTTGCTCAAAATAATCAGAAGCATATCTTTCTTCTGCCCAATTAAAACCCAGCCAGCGAACATCATCTTTGATACTCTCAACGTATTCAGTATCCTCAGTAACAGGGTTGGTATCATCAAAACGAAGATTGGTTTTACCTCCGTATTTATTCGCTAAACCGAAATTCAGGCAAATACTTTTGGCATGACCAATATGCAGATAGCCATTGGGTTCCGGTGGAAAACGGGTAACGATTGACTGGTATTTACCACTACTTAGATCCGCTTCTACGATCTCTTCAATAAAATTCAGGCTCTTTTCTTCAGACATACTACGCTATTAGGGGGACAAAGTTAAGCTTTGTGTGCTATCCCCGTTTCGCCTATTGAAATGATTTAGCCTCAGATTCATCCGGCCTAAGGCTGATGCATCTGTGGCTAAAAAATGCGCTTAGTTAATCTGATACGCTTTCACAAATTGAACGGCAGCTTTCATATCATCATGTAAAACCCGATCCTGCTCATTGAAACTGATCTTTTCTCGGAAAGCTTTTACCATCCGCTCTACTGTTGATCCACTTTGCAGGGGTCTTCTGAAATCCAATGCCTGTGCTGCACTCATAAGTTCAATAGCCAGTACTTTCTCCACATTTTCTATCACTCGCAGACATTTGGTAGCTGCATTGGCGCCCATACTTACATGGTCTTCCTGATTATTAGAGGATGAAATACTATCCACTGAAGCGGGTGTACAGAGTTGTTTGTTTTCACTCACAATACCTGCGGCAGTGTACTGAGGTATCATAAAACCGGAATGTAATCCAGGGTTTTTCACAAGAAATAGGGGTAACCCTCTCTGCCCACTAATGAGCTGATAGGTTCTTCTTTCCGCAATATTGGCGATCTCACTCATGGAAATGGCTAAATAATCCAATGCTAATGCCAGGGGTTGACCATGGAAATTACCCCCACTTAGGATGAGGTCTTCTTCCGGAAATATGTTGGGATTATCTGTTACAGAATTGATCTCTCGGATAAAAACAGATAATACATGTTCAAAAGCATCTTTGGATGCCCCATGTACTTGCGGAATACAACGAAATGAATAAGGATCTTGTACCTGTTGTTTAGCTTGTGCTACTATGCTGCTATCAGATAAGAATACTCTTAATTTAGCAGCCGTAGCCACTTGTCCGGCATGCGCCCTAATGGTATGTATTTGTTCTTTGAGAGGTTCTGTGGTACAATCAAAAGCATCAAATGACAATGCACTGATCAGATCAGCCATATTTAATAAGTGTTCTGCTTTTTTGAGGCAGTATAAACCATAGGCACTCATGAATTGGGTGCCGTTGATGAGTGCCAGTCCTTCTTTACTTTGTAATTGAATGGGTTTCCATCCCAACTCATTGAGAGCCGCTGATGATGGCATCTTTTTACCTTTGAAATACACATCTCCTAGTCCAATCAATGGCAAACTTAAATGACTAAGAGGTGCCAGATCACCGGAAGCACCCAAGGAACCTTGTGTATAAATAACCGGTAATACTTCATGGTTATACATTTCCATCAAACGCTTTACGGTATCAATTTGCACCCCGCTGTGTCCATAACTGAGGGATTTGATCTTGAGCATGAGCATGAGTTTTACAATATCTATTGGTACTTCTTCACCCATTCCACAGGCATGAGATACCAATAAATTGTATTGCAATTGACCAATTTGATCTGCATCGATCTTTACATTTTGCAGAAACCCAAATCCGGTATTGATCCCATAGAAAAGACGGTCTTTTTCAGCCATTTTTTTATCCAGGTATTCCCGGCAGGCAAGGATGCGCTCATGGGCATCGAAAGTGATGGAAACATGCTGGTGAAAGTCCAGCAAATTCTTAATTTGACTAAAATGCAGCCATTTTCTGTCTAAGGGCAAGTAATTATAGCTCATGGAAGCAATCCTTTGCCGCAAAGTAAGGAGTTTTGAGAGAAGCCGAATAGAAAGTCATTTGATTTGATGAACTGATGTTTTTTTCTTTATTTTGCGGCTCTGAAAACTGACCGGTAGTCAGTCCGCCTCAGGCGGAAGCAACTGCTACTTGTTTTGAATATAAATTGGACCGGTAGCTCAGCTGGATAGAGCAACTGCCTTCTAAGCAGTAGGTCATTGGTTCGAATCCAATCCGGTTCACCCAAGTGGATAAATCGATTTTCTCATCGGTTTGTCCACTTTTTTTTTCTCCAAAACCCTCTCCCATATTGAATATTAACTGAACAGCTTCGTTCACTTTTGTGGTTCGAAAATTCAAACCTTCAAAAACCAATTTTTCAGGAAATATCGAACCAACGACCTTTCTGCGGTTAGAAACAGTTCCATTCTCAAAAATCTCATTCAAATTAGACAGGTTATGAATCGCTTTTCGTATTTGATTACTGATATTAATCCGCTTCTTGGAAAGCTCAAAAATTTCAGCTTCCAGTCGTTCTATTTCAGTTTCACACCCTTTTCTTACTTCGTGGTAATCTGTCTTATCAATTTCGTCAATAATAAATTTGCCTCTTGCCTTATTTATCTGATCCTGTAATTCCGAAACACGGGTATTCAATTTTTGTATCTCAATATTATTTGAAGATGAATTTTTCTTAAACAAGTCATTTACAACTTCAGCATAGATGTCTGCCATTCCAGGTTTAGGAATGAACTTTTTTAATTCAGAATTAAACTTTTCGTTTACTTCCAGTGCCTTAAATCTTATTCCGCATTTACTATTACAATGGTAGTAATGACTATAAGATGACCTGCCTTTTGAAGAACTGGCAGTAAGACTTTTTCTGCAACGGGGACACTCCAAATATCCACGCAGGAAAAACCTCTCAGGAGTTTCTTCACTGGTTTTTCTAACCCGCTTACCCCCATTTAATCTATCCTGAACATCAATAAAAAGTTTCTCAGAAATAATTGGATCATGATTACCCTTCACGATACAATCCGGCTCATCCTTGTAGCCCCTTAGAAAAATCTTACCATAATAGGCCGGGTTCCGCAATACGTTCCAGAAATGATTCTTACCACAGCTCAGCCCCTTTTCTTTTGCTAACCTATATACCTCTTCAATATGGAGCTGACGGTTTACAATCGTTTCAAATGCCCATTTAATGATTTCTGCTTTTGGAGGATCAACCGCAATGTATTTTTTCCCTTCAGGTGTGGTTCTGTTGATGTATCCAATAGGTGCCCCATTCATATACCTACCCTCTTTTACCGCCCTTCGCATACCGTTACGAACATTTATTGCACGTCTGTCATTTTCTACTTCGGGTGATGTTAGGTAAATGCCCAACATGATTTTGTTTTCAGGAATATCAAGGTCTAAAGGTTGTTCAATAGCACAGGGTTCAACGCCTAATTTGCGAAGTAGATTAATCATCTGGAAAGCATCCGCTGCATTTCTGCTGAACCGATCCCATTTGGTAAATAAAATCTGCTGGACTTGACCACGTTTTGATCGGTAGGATTCCAGAATCTTTTTCCATGCTGGTCTCTGAAATGTCTTGGCAGAAAAATCCTCGTAAATAACGTCGCGGATCTGGATATTCTTGTAAGCACAATACTTACGTAATCTTTCTTCCTGGTCTCTTTGGGAATACCCTTTTTCGGCTTGCTCATCCGTGCTCACCCGGATGTATAGATCTGCCCTCATTTTCTACAATTTTCTGTAAAGAAATAGAGGCCAAATTGGCAAGGAATGATAGAATTATCTCCGCCTCGGATAAGGTAACAAAATTACCATTTTTAGCTAAAATTTCCATAACCTTTTCAGGGGTCATGTAGATAAAGTTTCCCATACAATTCACTTTTCATACTCACAAAAAAACCGGCAAAAAATCACCGGCTTTTATTTCCAGAAAAACTCATAAGAAAATCTATACCAGCCGCTTAAACTCTAACCAACTTTCACCCTTCGCTCTTTTAGGAATGTAGTTGATATAGCGAAAAGCGTGGAGATCATGCATACATTTATCATAGGTCTGCCGGGCGTTTATCTTAGCGAGATACATCAACCTTGTTCTGTCAACGGGTATTCCAATGGGGCACCCCAGGGTCTGCCATTCGTTCACTAACGCAAGGTATAGGCTGATATGGGTAACAGTAATCCGCGTATCCTCAGAAACTACCGAGAAAAAGTCCTGCAGTTTGAAATCCGCATTCATGAATTGTTTGTATTTAGACGACGGTTATGGCGAAGCCGTTTCTTTAGCAGATGACCACCCTGTCTTCCGCTATTGCTTTTCAATAACAGTTTTCTATCAGCGTTCATCCTTCGCTCCAGCCACCGGCTTTGCAAAAAACGCATGGCATCACCAAAATTGATGGGTGACTGTTGGTCGATCAGGTAAAACCGCTGACTGATTTCAAACTGAGTTTTCAGGTAGCCGAGATTTGGAACCATTTCCTCCAGGGATGTTCCTGACCAATGCTTATATCGCACCAATCCATCTTTATCAAAATTGATGGCTTCCTGCAATAGATCAGCAATAATATATGTGTCCTGAACAGGATCGCCTAACACCAAACCTTCTTTTCCCTGATACAATGCCTGCCAGTCAATCTTGTGCATCGATGCATCTATTCCTGATAGGTCTGAAGGCGTTTCAGGGAGTTTACGCAAACAGGCAATAAAGTAAATGGCATCATATAAATCCTGATCGCCACGCACACAATGAACGCTGAATTTGCATCTATCTGCTCCAACCAACATTTGATGTTCTATTTCAAAATGTGCGGGCGCAAAACAAACATTGGCCAGTAACCTGTATTGAATGTCTTCTGAAAACCCAAGCTGCCGAAGCCTTCCGGCAAGCATGTCCATATTTTTACGATTCATAGCACTTCCTTTTATCCAATATTTCTTGATTTACTCTTACCGGTTCTGTTTTTATTGAGTTTAACTCCTTGCCTGGGTTGAACTTCACCTCGGTTGTGGCGCTTAGCTTTTGATCCATTATTTTCGGATAGTGGAAGGCCTTTGTCGTTTTTTTGTTGGTAACCCGCGTTCAGCGGTTCACCCACTTCCAGCACTGCCCCCTGTTCCACACGCTTCTCGTCCACAGGAGCCTTTCCATACTGCACTTCCTGTTTAGGTGCCGGCACGTACAACTTTGTACCTTCTTTATCAAACATCCGGATCGTTTTAAACTTGGGATCAGCAGCAATTTGCACAGCCATTTCTTTTTCTGGTTTCACCATGGTAGCCTGTACCATATCACCTCGCTGTAAGGAAGTAAAGAGTGTCGCCATTTTATCAGGGTCGCCCAGTTCTTTAAGTGGAATGCGCGACAGTGCCTCCTTTAAATCAAAGCCATACTTTTCATTGAAAATATTCAGCTTGGCATTGTTGAATTCATCTCGCTTGCTGAAATCCAGTTTAACCCAGGCCTTGTAGCGCGCGCCCTCCTTGGGCGTTAACTCCTTGTACACACTTCTGCCGTTCAGCAGATTACAGGCCTCCCGGAATGTGATGCTCTGCCCTTTGTTATTGATAAAAAAAGTTTGTTGAAACTTGCCATGGTCATTATTTAGTGTAGCATCATATTTATTGAAGAAATACTTATCGCTTCCATCCTGCTTCGACCGGGAAAAATAAAGTACAGCTTCCATTGTATCACGCCCAAACTCATGGCTGGCCTGTATCTGAAAATCAGGATGCCCCTCTTTCAGTTTCTTTTCCAGTTGAGCGTTCAAACCCTCCCCAAAACCTGAATAAAGCATTTGCTTTTGCAGGTATTCCAAATTTTCTGCGTTCATGTTTGTATTGTTTTGTTTGTTATTAATTTGTAAATAGGAATCCCCCTCTTTTTCTTTGAGTGTCGCAGTACTTTCTTCCGGCAATGTCTTGTATGCTTTTATTTGATCGGCAGCATATTGCCCGGTGAGGACAGGGTTCATATGCATCTCCATAGGCGTATGATGCCAATAACCGTATAATATATCTGCCATAATTTCTTTGCCTGAAAGATGGGTAAGAAAAAAAAGAGAGAGCTGGTCAATGAGCCAGTCAATCCTGTTATAGGCGATTTTTGATTCGATAGTATCAAATTCCTGTCGCCCTCTTTTGTAATCAATGCGGTTCCAGTCAACCTTATCGAGTTCATACACAAATTGATTAAAAGCATCACCCATCCGTTCACGAAGATTGATTTCATACTGATCCCTTAATGCTAAAAATGTACTTGTTGCATTAGGATTCATGACCAGTCTTTGCCGAGCAAATTCCTGAATCATATCATGAACAGCAGCAGTTGGAAACAGGTATACTTCCTTTGATTGCGTTTCATTGAACTCGACAAAATTGAGCCCCTCCTCTCTGAGTTTGAAAGCATGCAAATCAGCCACGGAGAGTTGATCGACATTCAGGTGAATGGCTACAAATGCTTTACCCTCCTCCGCAAAACGTTGCAAAGTATTCACCACTGCTGGCAACTCACTGAATTGAATGTGCATGGAAATTATTTTAATGAATCAGAATGGCATTCACCAGGTACCTGTTGACGATGGAGAGCGAATGATTTCTTTCACCATCCTTTTCAGCAATATCAATTCGAAGCGACCTTGCGTTGGTCAGTGACGGTTTGGGAATGATAAGTGTAAAGACAAGCACACCCTTTTCCCGCACAATGGTTTGCTGGGAAAGGGACAGTAGTGGCTCCACGACCCGCTCCTGGGACGATCGGCGCTTGGCAGTAACACGCTCCTTTGAGTAAACACGTACACCGCCTATTTCATAAGAAAGAGAAGAATTGTTTTCCAGCTTCAGTTTACAAATGATCAGTTCACCCGTTGTATAGATCCCCAGCATAGAAGCGCGCACGCCCCCTTCCGTATTCCCAATCCCATGCAACAAATTTTTCGCCTGCTGTACCCTTTGTGACAACGCCAGAAGAAAAGTATCCTTATGTATTTGCGCACCCTTACTTAAATGAATCGTCAGATCAGAAGACACAACAGAAAAATGAACCAGAAATGCATAGAGTTTTCCGTCTGAAGTGATCACAGTAAGACTGGTGGTATCAGTGAAAACAGAATCAGCTTTTACCCGCAGAATATTATGGATAGATTTTTGCACAACAATCCGTTCACTTCCCCGGTCAATGGAAATAATGGTGGAAGGGAATATCACGCTCGTCGTTTTATTGGACGAAACAGCAATATAACGGACGCTGTCAGCCTGCTGCGCCTTCGCGCCAAAACAGAAAAAAAACAAAAGCACCACAATTCCGTTTCTCATAACTATTGCTCTTTTGTATCCCGCAATAAAACCTGGTAACCGGCTTCAACAGTTACCTGCAGGTTTTTAACTTTTCTGGATAACAGGTTTTTAGCCGCACCGATTCCGGCCATGGCAGCCTGTGTCTTGATAGATGGATCAAGTGAGAGTAGATTGACTGATTGAATAGATTGATCTGCTGCAGATCTAAGTATTTCCCTTGGTGCTGATCCGGGTATATAAATACCTTCGATCCCATCCAGGTCATACACCGACAGTGAAACAGGCAATATTTTTTTGTCAATACGAATAGAGGGAATCAATACCTGTAAGCGTTCATGTTGTATCGAAGCAATGCCGTGCAATAAATGCCCGGAAGGAATGATTATACCTGCTATATAGAGCGGCTGGTTCAGTAATAATTGTATCGCCGACCCGGATTGTAAAACCTGTCTGAATGGAACCCTCGCACCAAATGAATGTTGAACGGACTCATTTTCCGGCTGATCGCTTAAAAAACCATTTGACGGTAAAACCATGCGCTTACCAAAATAACTTTCGTCCAGCATGGGTTTCCCACTGACACTAAATACGGATTCCTTTACCACTGATTTTTTCTCCACGCTGATACCGGGCCTTTGTAAGGCTGCTAACTTTTCAATGGTTTGATTGATGGCTTCTAGTTCTGGATCAGGTACAAGAACATTTTTTGAATGGTTCACCGGATGATAGATGGCCTCTTCAACAGTTTCATCAACTGGCACCGATGTTTTTCGGGGAGAATATTTTTCCTTCGCAGGAGTATAGTCCTCAAATATCATTTCGGAAACTGGTTCGGGACTTTTTAAAATATTCGGATCATTCCGTAAGGCTTCTTCCCGTTTTAGCGAATCCATACCAGCCTGCTCATAAAAGGAAAGTTTATTCCTCATGCTGTCTTTTTCAACCCTGGCCGATGGCAACTTAAAATTTAAACCAGTTGCCGCATTCGCTTTACCGGACGGACTGCCACCACCCATCAGCCAGAAAAACCCACTGATAAAGGGTATCACAAATAAAGGCAGCATACCATAAAAGAGAATTGTTCTTCGCTTTTTCATCGCACTTCAACTTTTAAATCTTTATTCTCTGTTACTTCCCATTTTTCTATCAAAAGACCATGCGGATTATGATCTGTTCTGCTCACATTGCGCAGATAGCCCTGCGTAACAAGGGATCGCGTAACAAGACTGGTGGAACGAAGTATCTGAACTTTTGCATAACAGGCAAACTGGTAAGGTGCTGCAGTTGTATTAACCCTGATACTGTCAATATGTATTTGCTGACTCACATTACCCGAAATAATACCGGAGATATAACCCGTTTCTACCAGGTCATCATATTGGGTTTTAGCGGAGCCATCCGCCATATACAGGGCGCGGGTAATAGTGGTGGTGATCGCCTGCTCATCGGGATCAAGCGTAAAGAACCAGTGATGAAACATCGCCACATGATCGCGCGCCTCCACTTCCAGATTTTCAGTACGACTGCTGGCTACCACCTCCATTGCCTTGCCGTTCGCAAGCACATACACCCGATCCTGCATCCTTGCAGACAATTGCACATTTTGGTACAGAGCATACAAACTGATACAAAGACATCCGCCGATTACCACCAACATTACCATCCGCATCGCACGAAAAGCGGTATCAATATTTTGAGTAGGTTGAAACATATTATTTACCCCCGATTTTATCTTTGAAATAACCATTGCTGGCACCCGCTTCACTCATCCCATTGTTCATCTTATTAGCCGCTCCTCCATAAGCATCCCCTGACATGCCTCCCGTTGCTGCACTGGTTGCTGTGCGTGCTGAGCCAACAGTAAGCCGGGTAACTTTATCCATTAGTGCATTACCGCCACCCGCATGCACGATATAACCTGCAACAGAAGGAACCGTGAAATACCCGACAATACCAATCAGCAGAAAAGCGATATAAGCCCAATCAGTAGCAACAAATACGCCCGGATAGCGCACGCCTGTACTCAACGGGTTCACCATATGTTCCTGGATCGTTGCGATAATGGCTCCAAAAATGTTCGCCACCGGCAGCCACAGAAATACATTGATATACCTGGCCATCCAAACGGTTAACAGGTGTTGAAAACCATCAAAAATCGAAAGCGCAAAAACAATCGGACCGATAATCGCAAGCACAATTAAATAAAAAGTGCGGATCACATGAATGATCAGTGCAGCCGCCTGGAATATCCATTCCAGAAGCATTTTGATCCCGTCTCGGATCCAGTTCGCCGGATGCAATGATTCAAGCAGCGTATTATTGCTTTCCTGCATGGAGATATATTTTTCCATAGCCAGGTTGGCATTCTTCACCATCAATGCCGTCCCCGTTACCGTGGGTTGCAGAAGGGTATTGAGCAATACTATCACGAATGGAAAAAACAGGATACAAAATCCAATGACAAATGGACGAAGCAGTCCATACAGATCAACTGGTTCAGCCGCTGCAATACTTTTCCAGACACGAAGAGCGATATAGCAAAGTGTGGCAATAGCAGCAATCCCACGCGCCGCCCCAATCAGTTGTTTACACATCGGCATCATCTGGTGGTATAAATTATCCAGAATGGATTGCATATAAGTTCCATTGGAAATAGACTGCGCTGCAACCAACAAGGGCGAACAAAGGAAGAATAGACCGATCCACTTTTTCATGCTATCTACTGAATTTTATTCAATCGTTTAAGACTTTGGATATCCCTGACCTTCTGTTGTCTCTCTGAAAACGTACGCAAATAGTTCATGCGCAACGAATCCAGTTTGAGCATATTGGTCTCCATGGATTGACGGATGCTGTTGATGACTTCTTTTCGCTCTCCATCACTCATCCGGAATTTTCCGGGACTGAGTACCCGGCTCAACACTTCCATATCCGCCTCACAGGAATGAATGATGCGCTTACATTGTCCATCCAATTGAAAAATTTCATCGGGTCTGAATAGCTGAGTTTTCCTGAACTCTTGTAATAAGCTCACACAAGTAGTCTGAATCTGCTGATGAGAAACCTGGATTTGCCTGATCACTGGATCACGTTGCAGTTCCGGACTAACCAGCAGCAGTTTGTCTAACTGTTGCTGATGCAATTGAAAATTAGTCTTGCCTATATCCCGTAAAGCGTCATATCCTTTTGCAAGGCTCTGGTAACCATTTTTCATTTCACTGAGCATTAGTTTTAACTGCGCCAGTTTTTGCATTTCCACCTTCAGTGTCTCCAACTCCTGTGATTGCGCCGCCAATCGGCCAAACGCCAGCAGCAGAGAAATAAAAACAAATAGCTGTTTCATTTTTGCTTGATTAAACTGGACAAATAGCGCAAATCTCTTTGCTTGCTTTCTTTCAATGCGGCACCCTGTAGATATGCTTGTTGAAGACGTTCAACTTCCTCCACACAGTCGTTCATGGTCGTTCGCAGTTTTTGTACATACAGCAACCTGTCTGCATCTTTCATGACCAATTGATCAGAAGACAACAATTGCTTCAAAGACTGCATCAACAAACGGCTTTTGTCGAGTTGCTGCATATAAGCCTGGCTGGAGCCGGCAGAAAAATAACTGCCAGTCTTTTCAAGTGTGACCTGCAGATCACCGATCTGCTTAACCTGTTGTGAATTTTTCACCCACTGATTCACCTGCGTCAGTTCCTTAAAATAACCCGCATACAAATCCTGCTGCTTACGCTGCCAATCTGCGATCTCCTGCATCTTGATCTTGGAAAGCCCACGCTCCGCCACCTGCTGGGCCTGCTGCAATACCATATTAGCGTACTGCATTTTTTTCACCTGTAGTTCAAGTGCACGAATCAATTTGGAAATCAGTAAGGATACCGGATCAATACTTTGCGCACGCACGCTCGCATGCAAAACAGACACCAGCAATAAAACAAGCACGACCTTTTTCATGACAATTATTTTTGAAGATGAGCAACCATAGATTGAATACCGGCTTCCATACTCCCCCATTCATGAGCAGCTTTGGTAACCATCAGTTTTTCTTTTTCTTCCGTGGTATAGCAATAATATTCTTCAGGAGAAACTTCTACACGATAAACCTTACTCTGACGATGGGCGAGGGAAACAAAAACTTCCTTGTATTTTTTATCCGGATCATTCGCCTTATTCAGTGACAAAACCATCGTTCGCTCCTTTTCCGTCAGCCCCAGCATGGACTGCACTTCCTGGAATTTATTTTCATAACGCGACAGATCCATCAGGATCATACAATCGCTATTGGCGATAATGGTTTGTTTGACAATCGGTGAGGATAAAATATCTTCTACTTCCTGGGTCACCACAATAGCTTCACCAAAATATTTGCGCAGGGTCTTATACACGAATTTGATAAATTCAGCCATCCCGGTTCGCATCAGTGCTTTCCAGGCTTCCTCTATCACCAGCATTTTCCGCTCCCCTTTCAACTGTCGCATCTTGGCAATAAATACATCCATGATCATAATGGTCACCACCGGCAGCAGGATCGGATGGTCTTTGATCGTGTCCAGTTCAAAAACAATAAAGCGTTCATGTAGCAGATCAAGATTTTCCTGTCCGTTTAACAGGTAATCAAATTCACCTCCCTTATAATAAGGCCGTAAAACAAAAAGCAGGTTATTCAGATCAAAATCAGATGGGTTGATCACTTCAGCTTTCATCTGTATGGAATAATCATTGCTCAGAAATGTGTAGAAAGAATCAAAACAGCGAAACCCGATTTCCTTTTCATAGTAACCCTGCACCGCATTGGACAATGCCACATATTCGCTGCGCGTAAAATGCTCATCATCTTTTTTCCAGAGTGCAAGAATGAGTGTTTTGATACTTTCTTTTTTTTCGCCGTCAGCAGTAACCCCCGCTGGCAGGAAGAACGGATTAAAGCAAAGAGGGCGCTCATCCAAATAAGTAAAATAAGTGCCGTTCACCATGCTACATAGACCACGGTAAGAATGACCAATATCAATCAGTACAATATGCGCTCCCTGTTCATGATAAGATCGGGCAATATGATTCAGCGTAAAGGATTTACCACCACCCGATGGACTGATAATAACTTTATTTCTGTTCGCTATCAGTCCCTGCTTCATCGGTCCATCCGAAATATCCACCAGTAAGGGCCGCCCGCTAACCCTGTCACCCAGCCTGATCCCAAAGCCCTGCCCTTTCGTTACCGCGCCGGTCTCTGTATTCAAAAAACAAGCAGCCTGGTTTGCAAAACTGAGAAAGGTTTCGTTGGAAGGAAGATCAGCCGCATTACCCGGAATCCCCGCCCAGTAAAGTTGCGGCGCACCCACCGTTTCCAGTTTTGGAAAAGCATCAATAGTAGACATCGCAGTTAGACATTGATTCCTCAAAGCCTGTAAAACACTTTCCTGTTCCGTCCACGCAAGCAGGTTAAAATGCGCGCTCACAATTTGCCGCTGATCCGCCACCGCTTCCTGCAAAAAAAGGTTCACTGCATCGCGCGCAAAAGCATTCTCCCGCGAATAAGCAGACAGGGATTGAAGCCGCAACCTCTTTTTCTCCAGCCGCTCCACCAGCTCGCCCTGGTTTTCTATTTTGATAAATTGCTGGTAGAGATGATTAACAGGCAATAATTGACAAAAACTACTGACAAACCCGATTGGAAATTTACTGGTATCAGTAGAATACGGATCAAAACGGATACTGGGTCCGCAGTGTGATGGCAGAGCTGCCGTATCACCGATTGTGTATAGCACACAGTGGTTCTCACCCACCCGCACACCATCCTGAAAATCTAGATCGC
This sequence comes from Sediminibacterium sp. Gen4, assembly GCA_013391385.1. Taxonomy (GTDB): domain Bacteria; phylum Bacteroidota; class Bacteroidia; order Chitinophagales; family Chitinophagaceae; genus Sediminibacterium. Next base: position 84,711 of record JACBFI010000010.1, read on the forward strand.
GCCGTAAACCATCTGTATCTAAACTCAAATATTCATTTACCAACTGAACCAGCGCATCTTGCTGTAACCTGCTACACCTGATCAGTCCACTATCCGCCAATAAACGAACTGCCTGTGAACAGACAGATTCAAAACTGAGTGCAAAAGCCGGGTCCATCGTTTCAGCCGGAACAAAACGTTTTTGTAAGAGCGATGAATAAAGTGAATTAACCTTTCTGCTTGTATTGGCAGGCATGGTAAGCATCAGGTAACTATGCTGTTGAATAAAAGGCCTTTCATTAAAATGTCTTTCACTCGACCGTCCCAGAAATCCCTGTGTCTCTTGAAAATCACCGACAAACCTTTCTTCCAAAAACCAGTCCTGCTTATGCAACAGACAACCATCGGGTAAAAGACGGATTAGCTTTAACCAGCTTTGATGAAGCGTCTCATAATCCGAAACCGAAAGTGTAAACAACTCAGGCAATTCCAGTCGGTAAGCAATGGTCAGATCACCTCGTTTGGAAAGCAGGATATCATGCTCCACACCATAAAGCGGTAATATATCTGATATAGATTTCATCCGATAAAAAATTGATCCTGTTTGATATGTTTGGGCAAAAGACGCGTTGCATATTGTTTCATAAAGCCATCTCTGCCATACTTTCGATTGCACCGATAAATGATATAAAAAAGAACAACGCCCAGCACCAGTAAACCCAAACTGCAAACAACAAGCGGAACACCCAGCAGATAACAAACAACAAAAACCAAAAACAATGCAACCAGACCACCTGCCAGATAATGAATCCACTGTCCTTTCAACCCTTTAAACACAATCGGTTGATGAACGCCTTTGTTGATAGCGTAAACACTGTTCATAAACGTCTGGCTTTTCCGCTTCTTAATTTTTTCTTTTGAAGTTTAACCGTCCTGGCTAATTGTTTTTCTCGTCTTGCCTCCTCAAGCACCGGCATCATACGTTGGGCCCACTGCAGTAAAGTATCCAGTGAACGCTGGTGTTCTTCCAGATTATTACAGAGCCATTCAAAACCAATAGGGTCCAGTTTCTCCAGGCTGGGCAGTTCAACAAGCACAATCTCTTTATCCTTTCGCTGTTCCAACTCTGCCTGCCCGCCACGAAACACACATTGATGAAATTTATCGTAGAGCAGGTATAATTTGTCCCCTTTTTCCTGTAGGTCATCATGGATAAAAACCCGGTTCATAAAATTTTCTACATGACGAAACTCATAAAGCCGCAAGTCAATAAAATAGGATTGACCCGCTATATCAACGATTGGTAATGCCCTTCCCATCAGATACCAAAGAATGCACGGATAACCGTAGTGACTACTACCAGGAATACACAGGAACCAAACCATGCAGCCGCCACCCTTCCTGTATCAGGTTCTCCTGCATTCCATTTATTAAACACTTTCACCGCACCAATCAGTCCGACAATGGCACCCACTGCATAGAGTAATTGCGTGCCCGCCGCGAAATAGCTTCTCACTTTTTGGTTCGCCTCCAGTAAACCCGCATTCACATCCTGTCCAACAACTGTTACTGAATACAATACCATCACCAATAACCAAAACATTTTTCGCCGCATGATACAATCGATACACTTTTTCATTTCAAAATCATTTTAAAAACATGCCCGCTGTCCAAATTGAATGCACTTGGTTTTCCTGCACGACAGCGGGACATGCATACTGCAGTTGCCTGACTCACTTTTTTCTTTCCTTCCACCACTGCAATAATTCTTTTCGATAATAAACCAGCAGTACCAGGTAGTAAATGCCAAAGACAATCACCATTGTCCTGAAAAACTGCAACCAGCTAATCGTGTTGATCATTTTCATTATTCAAGATGACCGATATTCAGAGAGAGGGTGAACCCAAAACTGTTTTGAAAGGGAGATACCGCGCCCTGTTTACCAAAGGGGATGAGGTAAAAAAAATCGATCCCATAGTTCTGATCACTGACAAACCCTTTATACCCTGCACCGAGTGAGAAAAATTTCCGGTTACCCTTTGTTACATGTTCAAGATGGACACCTCCGCGCATAAAGAACGACTCCGCAACCCCGTATTCCGCACCGCAGGAAATACGCGTCCCGCGCCAATCCTCTTTCAACAGCTTACTGGCTTCCACTGTCACTGCGAGTGCATTATTATCCGATGAATGAGATTGATAAGAAAGTCCAACACCCGCAGCAGTCGGCAGATCAATATCCGCACCCAGGTTATTGACAACAGCGCCAATGGATAGTGTATGTAATGCATCACTTAAAGGAATGGACTGGTAATAACTGATATCACCACAAACACTACTTCGATTATTCGCGTTCACGCCCGGAACCACCTGCGCAAAATAGCGAAGCGTCGTTCCAAGAGAAGCCTGGCTGCCAATCTGCAAGCCATAAGAGCCGGCGATACTATACTCACCCGCTTTATACAGCCCCAGCGTGGCACCACCTGCATCCCGGATCGCAAGCGTTCCGAAATGCAAATAATGAACACTCAACCCCATCGCAGCACTGCCCAGCGAACTGAGATATCCCGCATGTATCAATTTTGCATCACTGGTAACACCCGGCAGCCATGGCATAGTATGTAAACTTCCCTGGTGACGGTGCTGCGTAAAAGCAGCTTTCGCAACATTGTACACCAATGATTGATTTGCTATAGAAGAGGCAATACCACTATTGCCCATCGCCCATCCCCTCGCAGATCCGGGAATGGACAACACATGAAAACTGGTAGGCAAAGGCATCGGTTGTGCCAGAACTAAAACGGGGAAAAACAAAAAGATCAGGATCGCTTTCATGGTACAAGAATTGAGTAGTGAAGTGTATCGGATGAAACCCCTAAATCATCGATCACATGAAAAAAAACTTCCTGCTGCCCCCGGTCGTGGAAATACCATTGCAGGTAAGGAGTACTGGTAATTTGTTGCTGCCCGTTGATCAGAAAATGATAGGAAACAATCGCACCATAAGGCTGCTTGCTCGAACCTGCAATAAAATAGTAAAGAAAATTATCCGGACTTTTTTCCAAAGGTTTATAAACAAGCCCCGCCACCGGTTTAGGGCTGGCCATACATTTAACCACCATTTGTCGGTGCAACACCCGCCCCAGTCTGTCCGTCAGATAAAAATCAGCCGTATAAACACCCGCTGTATCCGCCGCACAAAATAAAGCACTGCTGTCCGCCGCCACCACAAAAGGCTGCCCATCCGTAAGCGGAACGCCCCGGTAATAAAAACGCACCCGCCCACTCGGCTCATTATAACTCATGTTTAGCTGATGTTCCGCCGGTTGACTGAATATCGAAAACAGCCCGTTATTGGTTTGATTGATATTGAAATAATCTTTCTCCCGCACAAAAATGGTGTCCCTGGAAAACCGGAAACTGGTTTCACCGGCACCTGTCTGCTCCTGCTTTTTATTGCAGGAGAATAGCACCAAAAAAATTAAAATAGCCATCAATGATTTCATAGAAATAATTTTATTGTTTGACAATGAGTTCACTATGTTTTTGTTGATTGTAATAAGCAGTGAGATAATAGATGGCACCGCTCAACAGATGACCCAGCCCTTTGATCTGAAATTCATTATCACCCTTTTGTCCCTTGAAGGTCCATTGCTGTAACCACCTTCCATCGGATGCGAAGAGATCAAACCTCACCGTTTCATTTCTTTTCAGCACCGCAGAAACATGTAAGTAGTGGCTAAAGGGAATCGGATATACATTCCAGTCACGAAGCTGTCCGGAAAAAGAATGATTGGGAATCACGGCAGGCACACGCGCTGCCACTTTCAAGCGTGCCGTAAAATCCGTCGAACAGTTACGCGCACTGATCGCACGCACCCGAATGGGAATACCATCACCCTCCTGGTAAAATCGATGCACCATTGTATGACCACTTGTCGTATAAGCTCTTCCATCACCGATCTCCCAGATATAACGAGCAGCGTGGCTAACCTCAGCCCGCATCGTAACCGCTTCACCATAACCAATCGAATCAGAAGAAAGGATCAGTCTACCCGCCGGGAACTCAGTATCGTTGCTCATCACAACTGCATTCACACTGTCAGTACAACCCTCTGCACTAACCCATAAACGATACTGTCCGGCATAAGCGAAAAAACTGGAATCCTCCGATAAACTGGGACTGGTAGGTGGTGATCCCCATCGGTATTTACCACTACCCCTTTCAACACTTGCTATAAGTAATGTTTTACCACCTTCGCATACTTTGAGCCATCCGGTAATAACCGGCTTACCAACAGTCCCCGAGGTGATTACCAGCGGATCTGAAACCACTGCACCCACACATCCATTGACAGAAACCGCCGACACGGTATAAGAGCCCGCAGCCTGCACCTGGATCGTATCACCCGTTGTCGACCTGATCATCACACCATCTTTAAACCAGGCATAAGTCTGACCAGCTACATAATTGCTGACGCGCAGCACTCCTGTCTCTCCATTACACAAATGATTATTTACAGTGGAGAGAATCGGTTTTGTAGGTTGCGGATGAACAGTAATCAGCACCGTTCCATTCGCAGCTTGCTGACAGGCTGTTGCTGATGCATCCTGCACACTGACCAATTGATAGCTAAAGCTGCCCGCAATAGTTGTCGGTGCTTGTATAGAAACAGTATTACCCGTAGTGCTGATAGTCAGATCCGTTCCATTATTGATACGATAGGTAAACAGGTAAGGTGCGGTTCCATTCGCTCCGGTAAAACTGATCAGTGGTGCTGTAGCATTTTGACAAACCGTTGCCGTTCCGCTGACACTCGCTGTAGGCAGCGGATGCACGACCACCGTCGCCGATGCATTGATAGTAGCCAGACAGGAATTACCACTTGCCTCCTGCACACTGATCAGCGTATAGGTATAACTACCGGCGTTTTGTGTAGACACTGGCAAACTCACAGCATTACCCGAAGTCGTGCTGATACTTTGCGGACTACCGCCATTCACACGATACATAAAAGTATAAGGAGCTATTCCACCCGTTCCACTAAACTGAATCAGTGGTGATGACGCGTTCCGGCAGACTACCGCATCACCGGAAATATTACCAACAGGTAAAGGTTGAACACGCACCGTCACCGAACCACTCGCCGCATTCGCACAAGCCGCGATCCCAGACTCCTGCACACGCACAAGTTCATACACAAAATCACCCGCCGCAGAAGTAGGCACAGCAAGACTCACAGAACTACCATTCACAGTAGTAATCGTTTGCTCCGATCCACCATTCACACGATAAGAAAAAATATAAGGGGCAATACCGGCACTTGCCGAGAACACAATAACAGGCGAAGGCGCATTTTGACAAACCGTCGCAGAACCCGTAATACTTGCGGTCGGAAGTCCATGAACAGTAATGGTTACATCACCCGAAGCAGATGCAATGCACGACCCTGCTTCCTGCACACTAACCAATGAATAAACAAATGCACCGGCAGTTTGCGTAGGAACAGGAATACTGGCAAGATGACCGGGTCCGCTACTGATAGTTTGTACAGCACCACCATTAATACGATAACTGAAAGTATAAGGTGATTGACCACCTGCCGCCGAAAACTGCACCACCGGTGAAGCACTGTTCACACAAACCTGCGTCGTGCCGCTAATCGTAGCAGAAGGCAAAGATTGAATAGTAGCACTAACAGCACCACTCGCACTATTGCTGCAGGCCCCACTCCCCGACTCCTGCACGCTCACTAAGGTATAGGTATAATTTCCCGCCGCCGTTGTCGGCACTGCAACACTGACACTATTGCCAACACTTGATACGGTTTGTAAAACACCACCATTAATACGATAACTAAAAGTATAAGGTGCTGTTCCATTACTGCCCGTAAACACAACAGTCGGTGCTGTTCCATTCAGACAGGCATTACCACCGCCGGTGATCGAAGCCATTGGCAAAGGATGCACCGTAACATTGATAGCGGATGAAGTGGCTGTACAACCATTGGCATCTGTCGTGGTAACAAAATAATTACCGGAAATGTTAACAGTAATAGAACCGGCACTTGAACCATTATTCCATGCATAAGCATTGGCTGCACTTGAATAGAGTGTAACGGTTCCACCTGCGCAAAAACTGGTCGCACCCGACGTTGAAACCGTAGGCGTACTGACTGTATAATAACCCACGGTCACAGGTGCAGAAGTCGCAAAACATCCCTGCTTACTCACCGTCACCGTATAAGTACCGGGTCCAACTTCAATCGTTCTACTGGTCGCACCATTCGACCATGAATAGCTATCATAACCCGCACCTGCATCAAGCGTCTTCAGCACACCCGGACAAACAAAGAAAGAACTGCCGGGTAGCGGTGTCGGACAAACAACTGTCGTTAGATTGACCAGATTACTCTGTCCACTGTTACCACAACTGTTTCGATCAATAGCATAATAATTACCTGCTGTATTCGTACTGATCGAATGACCGATCGCACCTGTCGACCAGATAATATTATTACCCGTTGCACTCAGTGTTACGGATTCACCATTACACAATTGCTGGCTACCCGATGGCGTAACAGTCGGTGCGGTTGGCGTTGTAGCAGTTTGTATGTTAAATACATTACTGATATTGCCACTACCGCATCCATTGCTTTCATAAGCATAATAAGAGCCTGCCACACTTACCGTCAGCGAATTTCCCGCCGCTCCATTGCTCCAGAGAATCGTACCACCAAAAGAAGGAGTTGTAGATAAAACCGTACTCGCTCCATTACACAACAAATTGCCGTTACTATTGGTAACAGTAGGCGCACCCGGTGTGGATGCCGCAATGATAACAATGCTATTACTCTGTCCACTCGTTCCGCAATCATTTGTTGCCACTGCATAATAAACACCTGCACTGTTCACACCAATGGATGCACCTACAGCACCCGTGTTCCAGCTAATCAAACCAGATCCGGAAGCCGTAAGCACAGTAGATGCACCATTACAGAGAAGGGTGCCATTGGAAGAACTGATTATGGGCGCTGACGGCACGGAACCGGTAGTGATGGCCATCACGTTACTGGTTCCACTCGTGCCGCAGCTATTCGTTTCATACGCATAATAATTACCGGGACTGTTCACCAGGATACTGTTTCCAATGGCACCCGTACTCCAGCTAATAGTTCCGCCATAAGACGGCGATGCAGAAAGCGTGGTAGAAGCACCATTGCAGAGTGAACTGCCATTACTGCTGCTCACCACTGGCGGTGCCGGCGTTTGATTGGTGCTGATCACAATTACATTACTGTTACCACTCGTGCCGCAACCATTGGTAGCGGATGCATAATAAGCACCAGCCACAGCCGTGGTCATCGATGCACCGCTGGCACCATTACTCCATTGAATCACACCATCTGTAACCGTGGCATTGAATGTTGTGGAAGCACCATTGCAGAGCAGTGTGCCGCCGCTGCTGCCGATCACCGGAGCGGATGGTGTGGTAGCCGTACTAATAAAAACAGGATCACTCACCGGTGAAGCCACACCACATTCATTGATCGCATAGACAGTATAAGCACCCTGCGTATTGACAGAAATGGAATTGCCTGTCGCACCATTTGACCACACATAACTGTAGAGAGGATCCGTCACGCTCAATGTCGCGGACGCACCATTACAGAGCGTAGTGGAGCCCGTTACCTGTATAGATGGTTTAGGCGGTGCAGAAACGATATAGGTATCCCTGAATTCCGTAAGTGGTGCTTCATTCTCACGATAACCCTCTGCCGAGCAGATAATATCATCTCCGGGTGTGTAGGCACCCGTAAAACTCACTTCTCCATCACCACTCGGAAGCAGTCTGCCGATGACACTGCTATTGCCAAGATCAATGTTCCAGAGTGTTCTGTAAAATCCATAATTGCCAAACTCATCCATATTGCGGATATGGAAGCGGACGCTTAATTGTCCGGTGGAACAATCATAGGTTTTACTGATCAGGGAAATCAGGATATTATTATTGCTGGTGTTTTGCGCCCGCACAGATGCAGATACCACCAGAAAAAAAAGCAAAAGCATCCCCAGCCGGCATTGCCGGAAAAAATTGAAAGCTGACATGTAAGTAGGATTTAGTTCACACAAATCAATAGGCACTCAGTCGGTAAGCGAGACCAAGACCAAAACAAAAAGCATTGCTGCCCATCTGTTTTCGGAAAAAATATTTTTGCTGTCCAAAAAGACTCAGTCGAAAATGTTCAGTGATATTGCAGTCGAGGTTGACTTCACAAAGCAGTCCGTAGTTCATGCGTTCCCTAAAAGAAAGTTTTTGATAAAGCCAGGGCTCTTGTTGTACCTGCCAGGTCGCACCCGCCCCCAGTCTTAACCCAAACCAGGGTAAGGGGTCTGCATTTCTGTTGCTGATATATTCTCCGAGCAGGTCAAGTCCAAAACAGGAATAGTTCAGTCGTTTGTAGTGAGAGCGCTGGTGAAACAGTCCACCGGAAAAATTGATCTCCCCATTGGTCCAATGTTCATAGCGCAAAGCAATATGATCCGCCGGCCACAAACTCTTCCCCATTTGCAGGCTGATATTTTGCGCTTGCCCCTGGCTGTTGATGATGACTAAAAGGATCGCGATAATTGTTTTCATGATCAGTAGTTTAAATGCTGAAAATTGACAACACAAAACTACCTACACATAAAAGGGAGTAAGTTGACACTCGTCAACAGGAAAGAACATATAAATTGATCATCGTCAAATTTTGAAAAAAATCAGTTTTGCATTATCTTCTGAAAAATAATTAAATGATCAAACAAGTTTGTTCTAGACATTTTGAAGACAAAACCTTGCATAATTATGTTACCAGGCATGGAGAGTTAGGAGAATGTGATTATTGCAATGACGGAAAAGAAAGAAAAGTGGTGGACATTTCTGATCTGGGGGAGTTTATGCAGGATTGTTTGTTTCAGGTCTACGACGATGCAGCCAACTGGTTGCCTTATGATTCCAGAGAAGGAGGTTACCAGGGTGTAACATATGAAACTCGTGAATTGATAGAGGAATATTTGGATGGCGATATAGACGAAAATGTTTTTACTGACCTGAATTATGAAATTGATGACGTTGCATGGTGTGATTATGATCCATATGGTGAAAGGCACGACGAATTATTAATGCAGGACTGGGAAAATTTCAAAACGATGATTCAACACAAACAACGTTTTACCATTTTCCAGCCCAAACCCATAAAGCCAGGTAGGCTTAAATTCTCGGCAGCAGATATTCTGACGGAACTTGGGAAAATGATCTTACGCTTTCAAATGACTAAGACAATATCAGCCGGAACAATTGTTTATAGATGCAGGCAACATGAAAAGGATAATATTACTAAAGCGTCTGAAATGTGTTCACCTTCTAATGAACACGCAGTCTATCCGAATCGGATGAGCCCTGCTGGTGTGTCGATGTTTTATGGTTCACTGAACCAAAATACTTCAGCTCTTGAAACAATAAATAAATTGCTTGCAAGTAAACCATATTATTCTATTGCTGCTTTTGCCTTGAAAGAAGATATTTTAGTGGTGGATTTTTCACAGTTGCCGAAACGCCCCTCAATCTTCAACCCGCATCAGTTTTCAAAATTCCACTGGGTAAGGTTTCTCGAAAATTTTGTTGAAGACCTATCAAGGAAAATAAAAAAAGATGATAAAATTGAACATGTAGAATACGCACCTACACAAGCAGTAACAGAATACATCCGATTCATGTTAAAAACAAAAGGCAAAGACCAGATAACAGGCATGATCTACCCTAGTTCAAAAGACGCGTCGCAAAATTGTCTGGTTCTATTTTACAATCACGAAGAAAGCCTTGAAAAATTGCGCTTTTTACCCCGCCGTTTGTTGACTACAAAGATTTAAGTAAATATATTCTCTCTAAAAAATTAGAAATGAAAAAATGCCCTATTTGTTTGGATAATGACGCTACCAAGACAAATGTTCACATGATACCTTGGTTTTTAATAAAAAAAGTAGTCACACAAGATGGATCAGGATTACGTGAAATGGTCATGTCATTCAGCCTTAGTCCCCGAAGTATGTCCAAGGTTTATACTGGGCAAGGTATACTACCTGAGAAAATCGCTGATCTAGGTGAATTGAGTGAATTACAAATCGAAAAACATGAACCTTATAGTCGGGACTACTTGATTTGTCCGAAATGTGAAGACAAATTATCTAAGTTGGAGGCATTCTTCGCATCTGAATTTAATGATAAGAAAATGCACTTAGCAGTAGCTGTAAAAAAATCAAAATATTATGACAATACATTACTTACTGCAAATAAGTACAATCCTGCTTTTTTTGAGTTATTAGTTCAATCCATCTTTTTCAGATGTTCAATAGGCCGATATAGTGGTTTCCGACTCTCAAATGATGTGGAAGTAAAAATTGCGGAAAATTTACGAACTGCTTTTTCAATTCCAGACTTTAGAAAATTGAGCCCACTGGACAATTTTTCATTATTGTATAAGTTCCCTGTTATTGTTTCTTCATTTCATATCCCTGAAGGAGTAGATACAACTCGGAGTTTGATTACAATTAGCCACAGTCGTTTTCCCTATTTTCTGGCTGCTGGAAAGTGGCAGTTTCAAATGTACGAACATGAAAAACATATCAAAAGTGCAATCCAATGGCAGTATGGTCTCAGTATAACACTTAAAGTTCCAGAAATTTATCCTCACTTAAAAGAAAGTTCAACAGTAATAATTTTAAGTCAAGCGGATGGCGAAAAAATTTCAAATAATATCATCCATTATTATGTAGACAAGCGTCTCATTTCGTTAAAAAGCGATATTCAGAAATTGCATAATCAGATATTTAATTTTAAACCTGAATCCGGTATCGTTGATTATATCCTCAATCAGTATTTTATCCATTTACGAGAAGGGCAAACAGAACATGATGCCTTGGCTCTGGCTTTGTTCGATTTAAAGAAATTATGAAAATATCATGTCGACTACTGAAACAATTCACTTCGCTTTACTTATGCATAGCTTAATTTTATTCAATGATAAACTTAAAATGAATGATAAACCATGTTTGTTTATTATACACAAATAGGTTTACTATTTTGATTATCAATGATTATCAATGATTATCAATTCACACAACCCACTTCCAGTAATACAATTAACAAACAGGTGCGGCAATCACCCAACTTGATAACCCATCTGTAAAATAAATTGAAAATCCTATTAAACCCTAAACGCCCTTTCCATCTCATCCTGCTCTCTCCTACTGATACCAATTTTCTCAGCAATGGTTTGCCAGTTCTTGACAGACTGTAGAACTTCGGTAAGGATACCGCCCATATCTGATTCCTTTAACCGGAAATAAACTCCCACTGATTTAGCTAATTCATAATCCAGGCTGTTATCATCCATATCAATATTGAGAGATAGTCCTTCTTTGTCAACGGAAGGGTTGATGTCATAAGCAGGTGAAAGCTGCCAACCATTTTCAGTTAGGATAAACCCATGGTTGCGAAAATGATCGTCAGTGTTGGATATGGCGATATTGAAAACCATCCTCCTCCAGAGCTGTGCAAGATCTGCTGGTATATATGCACCATAATTCTGTATAGCTTCCGCAATTTCAAGGTAACTACCGGGTTGTTCACGAACCGTATCTTCACTGTTACCAGTCATAGTCATAGCTGAAGCAAAATGTATTCTTTCACCTCCTGCCCTGTCAAATCGTTTGGTAAAAAATGTATGGTATTTTCCTGCTACTTTTTCGATCCGGGAAGGAGCCATTTGAATACCTGCATCAATAGCTAGTTGATAGGCTAGGTATTCCCAAGCAGCTTTATCAATAGTATCACTTGCTGAAGGAAATTTAGCAATCCATGGGTGCCGCGTATCGTCCAGAATATTCGCCTTCGGTCTGGCCCCACCCAGCGAAGAACCCGGCGCAATTAAAAGAGCGATATGTTTTTTAACAACTTCACTATCCTTATCTTCTTCTATTATCCTTGCCGCATCCTGCAGTTCCCGGATATGCGACCAGTGAGGGGTGGGTATTGTATGATTGCTGTCAAGAAAATCTCCTACACGATCTGTTTTAAAACGCAAAGCTCCCATCCGGCTCTGATCAAAAACACCCAGTAAAAAATCAAGTTCGTATAATGTTCGTATCGGACGGTTTCCTTCCCTTGCCAGTTGCGCCTCCCTTCTCTTCATAAGCGTTCGCCCCCAGGTATCCGGCATCGCATCCTGGAACACCCCAAAATTCTCCTTGTTATTCGTCGGATATTGCGGTCCGGGATAGTTTGATAAATCAGGATCAAGCACCAATGGTTTAAAGGCGTCCAGCCACTCTTTATGATAAGCAAACCCAAAAGCCTTTTTACCCCTTGCCTGCTGAGCAGTAAGCACACCGATTTCAACAGGATCCTTCATCCCCTGCCAGTGCGCATAAACGTATATGGAGGTATTGGCTGCCATTATTTAGTATTGATCAGATCCAGGTCCTGTAGTTTGCGTCCATATTCATCATCAGCAGCCAGTTTCAGGAAATCCTCCTGTAAACCCAGTACCCGTAATGTATTAAAATAAGCCCCCAATGAAACACTAGCACTACCCTTCTCAATCTCATAAAGCGTCGATCGGTCTATCCCTGCCCTTTCAGATACCTGCATAGTAGTCAGGCGCCTGCGCTTACGCGCCAGCTTAATATTCTCTCCTAGTTGCTCCAGCACACGCTGGTATTTCGGAAAAAGTATCTGTTTTTTAGATTTCATTTGTTGGTTATTTTCCACAAAAATATCAATTTTGTAGAAAATAACCAACATTTTTTACCATTTAAAATTCACATATGAAAACAAGTAACAAAGGGTTGAAATGTATATTTATTATCCAATTTGAAAGAATAAGGAACTAATTGTTCCTTTAGCAGGCTGGAGCAGTTTGAGTCATTTCTAGGATATGCCAAACAATAAAGAGGAAAATACCTAAGTAAAAGCACCAATCCTGCCAATTAGCTAGTTTAGATGCCTTATTCCCATTCTTTTCCAAAATCTCTCTCATCATATTTAAGGCTTGTGGAATTAACCCTTTATTATAAGCGATCATTTCGCTTGTACCATCCTGTATTTTCAAATACTCAACATTATTATATAGACCTGAAATTTGATACTGTATAAACCTAAGCCCACAGAATATACTGATACACCAAGCTGCTACAGCACCTCCTAAAGGGATTTGGATGTACTTGATAGGCTTTCCTATTGTTTGAGTTACAACAAAGCCGATGGCAGCAACACATAAAGCAATAATATAATAAGTGTACTTATATTGTTGTTCTCGATACACCTTAATTAGTTCTTCCTTCAAGTCAGCCATAAATACGATTTACAATAAATATATTCATATTCAGTGTTTATGACTTAAAAATCCCACTTGAATTCAATGATCTTGCAATTAACCCTTGACAGACTTCCTCCAGAACCCTAAAACCACACCACCATATGATCCTGTGGATATATGAGTGGAATCCCCTACCGCTTCCACCTGCTCACCGTCGCCCGATCCACACCTAAATAATCCGCAATCATATACTGTTTGATACGTTTATCTTTTAGTATCCACCCGCAAAGCGCAGGAAGCCTGGCAAGCCTTTCTTTAGCCGATTCAGCTTGCAGGAGATAATGTTGTTCAAGTTGCGCAGATTGCAGCTCAGTAATCTTACGTAAATGGGTATGAAAGACAGGAAATTTATCAGCGACCGCCTCCGCTTCTACCCTGCTGATTTTACGGATCACAGTTTCGTCAAGGGCGACAATGGAAAGTCGGGATGGAGCAAGCGCATGAAAACTACTGGTAGCACAAGTGATTTCACCGGTTCGCAGAAAACAGATGATACGTTCCTGCCCGCCGGATATATCATAACAGCACTTCACCAATCCTTTTTCAATAAAAGCCATCCAGTCGCAAGGATCTCCGGTCCTGAGCAGTGGAACATTCTTCCGGAAACTAAACCGATGACACCGCCCGACCAGCGCAGCCCGGATTTCATCTGAAAGCGGGTGCAGCGAAGAGAGATATTGAAAAAATTCATCCATCAGCAGTTTTATTTTCACGTTACAAAAAAGGGACGGGCCAACTAAATGCCCGTCCCACCCTAAACCAACTGCGTCTTATGGGGGGATTAAGACGATATGAAAATACACTCAAAATGACTGCTGCAAATGGCGGCTCTTACAGAAACACTGGCGGCATTCCCTCAAATCTGTCAAACACCACTATCATCAAGTATCACCAGCTTATTGCGAATCGCATATACTACAATCCCGGCCCTTGTTTTGACACCCATTTTCTCTTTGATCTTTGCCTTATACCTCTCAACCGTTCTGTCACCTAAGCAGAGTTCTGCAGCAATATCTTTCATAATCATATCCTTCACGATCAGGGAGATGATTTTCTTTTCGCTGTTGTTGAATAGTTCTTCATACTTCTGTGGCTTACCGATATGACTGGCCTGTATCATTCGCAGGATCCGCTGAGAAGTCGAGTCGCAATAATGCGGTACACCATCAAGAGAGGATTCAAGTGCGGTGAAAATGACCTCCTTCGGCATAGATTTGTTCACGTAACTAAACGCACCCGCCTCCAGCGCATTTAAAATCAAATGATCACTATCAAAATTCGTCAGCACCACACAGAGCATATCCGGAGCAAAAACCTTGATTTGCTGAATCGCTTCAATACCATTGACACCCGGCATACTAATATCCGTCAGCACCACATCAGGCCGGTTCGCCCGGACACTATTCACCAACTGCTGTCCATTCCGCACCGTATCAACAATCTCATACTCTGGATGGTTGTCAAACACGCGCAGCATGCCTTCAATAAATACTTCATGATCATCCGCCAGAACGATCTTTATTTTACCAGTTGTTTGCATGGAAAAGTTGTCGATATGGTATAGTAATAAAATAATGCGTACCGTTTTCAGCGCTCGATTCAACATGAATAATCCCGTTCAGCATGCCAATCCTGGACTGAATATTCTTAAGCCCTGAATGATATTTTTGTTGTAAACAATGCTCATAATCAAACCCGGTTCCGTCATCCCTGATTTCCAGGATAAAATGTGAATGATGAACTTCAATACCTACATCAATTACAGAAGCCTTTGAATGTTTAATCGAGTTACTAATAATTTCTTGTATCACCCTGAATAGCAGCATGGCTTTTTCTTTGTCTATCTCTTGAATACCTGCAACGGGCAAATAGTTAACCTGGACCCGGTTAACCGAATTAATGCGCTCTACAAAACTTTCAATCGCTGCGTTCAGCCCTTCTGTTTCAAGCTCACGCGGTAACAGGTTCAGCGCAATCTCACGAAGACGCAGAATGGAAGCACCGATCTGCTCAGTTGACGATACCAACAACAGATTGCTCCGGTCCTTTTCAGCGAGCGCAGCAAAAGAAAACTGCAGCCCGGTGAGTAATGAACCCAGATCATCATGCAGATCCCTGGCTATCCTCGCCTTATCAGCTTCAATCAGACATTCATCCTGGAACAATTTATCTCTTAACTGTTTACGCTTCTCCCGGAGATGATAGAAGATGGAAAGGGCAAACACACTAAACAGGACAGCAATAACAGTCAGGCCTGCGAGGAAAGAATAGAATAAGTCGGTTTGTGTCGGTGGCATATAAAAGCTACAGTGATCATTAAATTAGTCAGGATATTGAGCCCATTATCAATCACCCATAACCGGATAAAATAGGATGGTTCCAGGTGGGTGGTGTATAACTGAAAAGACTCAATAAATGCACGATAGATATAATGAAACAGAAAAGCCAGGCTAATAAGGATATCAGATAAGATAACCAAGCCGGCTCTGTTCAACAGTGTGGAAACCAGTTGGTCTATACAGATACTCACCAGTAGAACATAACAAACCAGTCTTGACATGGAATTATTGGAGAACAGTGAATGAACAATTAGATTGTCACCCACCCAAACCAGTACACCGGCAGAAAGAATCAGCAAATGAAAACGATTGTTGCTATATGATGGCCACCCTCTGAATAAGAAACCAAACAAAACAAACTCCACCAACAGGTAAATATTCCCGTTCAGTGTATTTTGACCATAGATGGTAATAGTGATATAACTGATCAAATCATTGAAGGCTCCAATGATTAGTAGCAATACTAAAAATGGATATTTCTTGGAGATACCCGTCCACTTCCAGCCAACCGCTGAAAGTGGAACAAGTATCGAAAAAGAGGAAAGATGACAAAATTCAAAAGCTGTCATAGTTAAGGTATTAAGGGCGACTCAGGCGGGCAAGTGTGTGGACACTTATAAGAGTTTTCGAGCACAATTGCCTCTTCCTCCTCGCCCAGGTTATTAGGTTCAGTTTTGCTGACAGGAGGCAGTATATCATATCCGGCGGCATCAACCGCAACCAGCACAGCACATACATCACCATTTTCTTTCTTTCCATAATAAATACGGAATTGTGCTGCACCTTCCACTGCAAGCATGGCAAGCACAGATGCTTTTTCAAATGTTTCACAGATAGGCATGTCGGCGGGTCGATCAGCCTGGAAATGTGAGGTTAACCGAATCGCTTCAGTTAGTGAAATCGAATGTTGAATGGAATTGTTCTGCATAGTATTTGTTTTAGGCAGCAATACTATGCTGAGAACTTACCGTGACTGTGTCGGCATTTGCAGTATTATTGGCGGCTTTCCCGCATTGTTGAACTGCATCCGGGGAATTTGACCAATCCTTTTGCTAATAAACCGTGAAGGATTCTTAAATAAGTACCCTTAGTAACTGGAAGACGATTATCCATTGAGTAGAGTTCCAACAGGGTTATTTGTCCTTTTGCTTCGTAAATTTTGAAATTATCTTGTTGCATGATTGGTAGATTCAAGTTTTTATCGCAACAATAGTTCTTTAAACTTTTCCTTTGGTGTT
>JACBFI010000011.1 GCA_013391385.1 Sediminibacterium sp. Gen4
ATTATCCAGCAGCTTAAAAAATCCTTTACTGTCAGATCAAGTCTTGACTATTACATATCACCTGCTTGTCGTAATCAATATGTACAATAAATCTCCTCAAAAAACTGAATCCAATGATCCCATCAATTTTCAACCCATATACACTGGTCAACAAATCATAATCATTGATATGGAAATCGAGTTTGTCTACCTCTAGGCCGGGCAGTTTCAGCGTATGGTTATATGCAAATTCTACCGTTTTAATTCCTGCAATACCACGGATGGTACGGTCACTCATGGTTTTCGTCATCCCGAGATAATTCACGGTCATTGAATCCAAAGAAATGCCCCCACTTCCTGTATCGAATACAAAATTCAGGCTGTCAGGGTAGTTATCGATTCTTGCTTTGATGATGACAATACCCCCACTCAACTGGGTAAAAGGAAAACGGGTCAACAGGCTGGCTTCAGGCATAATAAACTCTTCCTGAGCGAACACAGGTTTACCGGCAAATAACAAGCCTATATAGGTAATGGCAAGCAAAAAGAGTTTCATGCAATTTGAAAATACGCTGATTTTAGTACCCGATGAAGGATTATGTGATAAACAAACAACGAGTTGATGATCGGCTGATAGAAAGGACAAACAAAAGCCTTGTTTTGTTGCAACAGGAATCAACCATATCCTCCTACCTTTGTTGTTCAATTGAAATGATAGGGTATGCAGCTAGCTGATTTGTATCAAAAAGCATTGAATTTTGAATTTTTAAGCATCGAAGAAGGGATGTTTTTGTTTGAACAGGCTCCTCTTTCTGAGCTCATGCATGTAGCAGACGAACTTCGCAAAAAGCAGGTTCCACATGGCAAAGTGACTTGGCAGATTGATCGCAATGTCAATACCACCAATGTTTGTATCGCCAATTGTAAGTTCTGTAATTTTTATAGAATACCCGGACATGCGGAAGCCTATATCACCGATATGGATACTTACCGTAAAAAAATTGATGAAACGCTTCGATATGGTGGTGATCAGTTGCTATTACAAGGCGGACACCATCCTGAATTAGGACTGGATTTTTATACCAATACCTTTAGACAAATCAAACAGGAGTACCCTCACCTGAAATTACATGCACTCGGACCGCCCGAAGTAGCTCATATCTGTAAACTGGAAAAGATGAGTCACCAGGCGGTTCTGGCGGCATTAAAAGAAGCAGGACTGGATTCTTTGCCGGGTGCAGGTGCGGAAATATTGGTAGACAGGGTACGCAGGCTGATCTCCAAAGGGAAATGTGGGGCAGATGAATGGCTGGACATTATGCATGAAGCGCATAAACTAGACATTACGACCAGTGCTACCATGATGTTTGGACATGTGGAAACCTTGGAAGAGCGTTTTATTCATCTTACCCGGATCAGAGAAGTGCAAAGTCGCAAACCTGAGCATGTGAAAGGATTTTTGGCCTTTATTCCATGGACTTTTCAGGATGTAGATACTTTATTGACCCGCATCAGAGGGGTACACAACCTTACAACCACCGATGAATATATTCGCATGATTGCCATCAGCCGTATCATGCTTCCGAATGTAAAAAATATTCAGGCCAGTTGGTTGACAGTAGGTAAACAAACCGCTCAAATCTGTCTACATGCCGGCGCCAATGATTTTGGTTCCATTATGATTGAAGAAAATGTAGTAAGCGCCGCCGGAGCCCCTCACCGATTTACCTATAAAACCATGCAAGACGCAATCCGCGAAGCCGGCTTCGAGCCCCAATTACGCAGCCAGCAATATGATTGGAGAGAAATTCCGGAGAGTATTCAGGAGCAGGTGATTGATTATTGAGAGGTAAAAGAAGCTATGTGTTCCTACCATGGACTATGGCAAGAAATAGGCCTTTCACTTCTTCTCCACTTTTTAACTTCATTTAACGTTTAAAGCTTCCTGTTTAAGATTCAACCTTATACCTTTATGTATTCTTAAACTGAGCTTATGAAAACAAGGCATCTATTCGTTCCTGGCTTAGCGGTAGCCGTTTTAGCGTTTGCAGGTTTTGTGACCAATAACCTAAATGGCCGAAAGATGTGTTCAGTCAATAATAAAGATTGTCCGCTCAAGCAGAAAAAGCAAGTAACACAGCCCCAGGGGAGCAGTCCGGATGAGCTCCATTACGGCGGACTAAACCGTTTAATCGTCTCAACTTTCCGATAATCATTGATCCTGCGTCTAAAACGCAGGATTTTTTTTCTTTGCACTGTAACAAAACGAATGCCTGTCCGTATAACTCCTATACAAGGCAATCAACTGAATTATCGCGCTGTTTATGACTGAACAAGAGTACAATCAATGTGTGAACCAATATGCGGACAACGTATATCGTTTCATCGTTAAAAATCTTCGGCATGAAGAAGATGCGCGAGATATTGTACAAACTGCCTTCGAAAAGCTTTGGCGGAATCGGGAAAATGTAGAGAACAGTAAATCAAAATCTTTTCTTTTCACTGTGGCTTATAACCAGATGATTGACCATATTAGAAAAGTGAAAAGGATTCATTTGAAAGATGAATTTCAGGAAAACAGCAGAACAGAACAGGCAACAGGTCATAAACGAGAAATGAAGAAAATTCTGATGGAGGCATTGAACAGACTGAATGAAACACAAAGAAGTTTGGTGATGCTGAAAGATTATGAAGGATATAGTTATGAGGAGATCGGTCAGATCATGGATTTGAATGAGAGTCAGGTAAAAGTTTACCTGCACAGAGCTAGATTAACATTGAGAAATTATCTGGTAAGCCCGGAAAACGTTTTATAATAAATCAATCATAGTGATCAACATCAACAGACATAATTACGAAGAATTTTTCCTGCTTTATGTAGACAGGGAACTTTCTGCTGCCGAAAGAGTGGCTGTTGAACAGTTTGTTCTGGAGAATCCGGATCTGCAACATGAACTGGAAGCTTTACAACAAACCATGCTCACGGAGGATATAGCATTTGAAATGCCTGATAAATCGGCATTATATAAAGAAGAAACAACAGGTATCAGCTTACAAAATCACAGCATGCATTTCTTGATGTATATAGATGATGAGCTGAGTGCAACAGAAAAAGAAGCAGTTGAAACCTTTGTATTACAACATCCTTCATTGCAGGAATCATTCATGCAATTGAAACAAACCAAATTGCCCGTTGAGCATATTGCTTTCCCCGATAAGGCATTATTATATCGTTCAGAAGAAAAGGAGAAAAAACCAATTGTATATATGCGTTGGTGGCGCATGGCCGCTGCAGCTGCTGTTATTGGTTTTGCTTTTATGGTTTGGACATTGTCGCCAAATGATATTGAAACCGCATCGGGTAGTAATACTGTGATTGCAAAAAACAATACTGATTTACCGGCTTCAAATAATAAGCCATCAGAGAACAGCGTTATTATGAATGATCTTTCATCTGCGCAACCGATGGCAGGTAAGAACAATGAAAAGACGGCTTTACCCAATAAGGGTTTGGCGCAAACATCTCTTGTTGTAAATACTACAGATCTGGTAGCGAATGAAAAAATTAACAGACCGGATCTTATTATTGATAATCCTGGAATCATTGAAACCAGTAGCATAGCGAAAGCAGATATTGTTGCACCGGATCTCACAGGTATTACTGCAACCAGGGCTATTCGGGAGAATGAAATGATTAGAACAGCTGTAACAGTAGACCCAACTGAAACAAAATCTGAATCGCTGATGCAGCAAGTTGTATACAAAGAGTTGGATACAGAGACCGACAGTGAAAATAAAAGTTTACTAATTGGATCTGTTGAAATCAATAAAGACAAACTTCGTGGTATCTTCAGAAAAGCAACCAGTATATTCAGAAGTAAAAGAAATGAAGAAGAAAGAGCCGAAACCGGCCCCTCACGACCATTAAAATAAAAGAAAAGCACATTGTATGAAACGTTTAGCAATTGTAACAGCAGGCATCCTGCTCTCGGGGAGTCTTATGGCTCAAACAGACAGTACTTCCAACACACAAGAATCAGATACTGTGAAAGTGGGCAACTTTATCATCATCAAAAAAAATAAAGATGGTAATAGCAGTAATAGCAACAGTGTTTGGAAAGATTGGGATCGCAATTTTGATATCAGAATCGAACGCAGAAACAGAGCCAAAAAAAATATCAGCACAAACTGGTGGATCATGGACCTGGGTTTCACCAATTTCCGTGATCAAACCAACTATACTGCTGCACAGGCAGGAGGTTATTTCAGAACCTTACGCCCAGCTGATGGACCGGTAAATGAAAACAGTTTTAAACTGAATAACGGTAAATCAACCAATGTTAATATTTGGTTCTTCATGCAAAAAGTAAATGTGGTCAAGCATGTGGTAAACCTAAAATATGGCCTAGGTTTAGAAATGTATAATTTCCGGTACGACTCAAGACTGAGCTACAGAAAAGATCCGAATCCATATGTTTATAATGATTCGATTAGTTTCTCCAAGAATAAATTGTATGCCGGTTATTTGACTGTACCATTCATGATCAATATCAATACATCTCCCAACAACAGAAGAGGTTTTAGTATAAGTGCAGGTATGAGTGCAGGCTATTTAATCAGCAGTCGCAACAAACAAAAGAGCAGTGAAAGAGGCAAACAAAAATCGCCGGGCGATTTCAACTTAGAACCTTTCCGCGTAGCAGCTATCGGCGAAGTAGGTCTCGGACCCATTCGCTTGTACGGAAGCTATAGCCTGAATAAACTGCATAAAGACATTACACGCGTAGAACAATTCCCGTATGCGTTCGGGATTCGATTTAGTAGATGGTAGGAGCAGCGAAGCTGTAGGCTGCAAGCCACAAGCTGCAAGCTTCAAGTAAATAAAAACAGGGTGTTTAAGTAGACACTCTGTTTTTTTGTTCTAATACTTGCAGCGTGAAGCTTGCGGCTTGCAGCTCAAAGCCTCCGGCTTTAACATAAAGTTTGTTAACCAAAACTTTTGTCAATTAACCGAAGAACAACAAAATTCGGTGCAGCGTAATTTTAGTTTAGGGGTCGAATCAAAACCCTACTATTATGCGCCCCCTCATGTATGCCACCTGCTTGTTGTCGGTATGTATCGGCAGCACTTCTTTCAAAACACCTACACCCATCAACACACTCTACGCTACCAAAGACACCTATCGGATTTTGGTGATCAAGACAAAGTATGCGATGAAAATTTTTGACTCCACCGGTGAATGTCTGGCCACTTACCCCGTTGTCTTTGGCAATAAGGATATGGGTGATAAGATGATGCAAGGTGATCGCCGAACACCGGAAGGAACTTTCAAAATTTCTTTTAAAAGAAAACATGAAAAATGGAGTCGGTTTTTATTGATCGATTATCCTAACGCAGAAAGTGTTGCTAAATTCAACCAAAGAAAAGCAGCCGGGCTCATCCCTTCCAATGCTCAAATTGGAGGCAGTATTGGTATCCATGGCACCTGGCCCAATGAAGATTTTGCTATTGACGGACTACAAAACTGGACCGAAGGATGTATCAGCACCAAAAACCGATATGTGGAAGAGATCTTTGACGTTCTGCCTGTGGGAACGCAGATTACGATTAGGAGGGAGAAGTGAGATGGTGAAAGGTGAAAAGTGAAAAGGTTGGGTTCTACTCGTTCAACCCTCCGTGCAACTCTGTGCCTAACTTCTTTACCTCTGCGGTTTTTTTACCACAGAGTACTGCACAGAGTTGCACGGAGGTATAAATAGAAAAGCAGAATCTAGTTGTACATTCCGCTTCCCAAAACCCTTTCACTTTTCACCTTTCACTTTTCACCCAAAATCCCTCATTTATTTAGAAAAAAGCTCATTACAGACACCCATTTTGCCTTTTCTTTCTTAAAAAGACTCTCATGTCCGCTTTGGAGGTATTTGATCATGACCTTGTCGCGACTGCCAATATTTTTGAATAATTCATTGGTTTCGTCCTCGGTTACGCGTTGATCACCGGCACCCCATTGTAATAAGATAGGGCAATTCACTTTTTGTGCATAGATAGATGGCTGATGATTAAATGCCCAGGTACCTAGTTCAAGTCCACCCCAAAAAGTCAACAAAGTACTGAGGGGTTCTGCGGGTAGTCCCATGGTTTTCATACGTCCTTGTACAGCTAAGTGTAAAGAACCAAAGGGCATTTCGATGATCATTTTGGTGGGTTTGATACCATATTCATCCACTGCTTTCAACGCTGTTGCAGCCCCCATCGAGATTCCCCAGATGATGACGTTTTTTTCTCCTTTTGAAACTACATAATCATACACTGCTTTTACATCCTTTGATTCATAGATGCCAATAGAAGTTACAGACCCTTCACTGTTACCATGCGCACGAAAGTCTGTCAATACGAGATTGTACCCCATTGCATGAAGCTCACGTGCTTCTGCAATGATGCCACTTTTACTGCTGCCATGTCCATGAAACATGAGTACCGTTCCTTTTGCAGAATCTTTTGGTACATACCAACTTTCCAAAGTAGCGCTATCTGAAGTTTTTAATGAAATGGTTTGATGTGGAATATTGAGCGAATCCACCACTTTGCTTTTTGGATAGCGAATGCCAAAAAAGATGGCTTTCATTTTATCGCCGGTACTCATCTGCTGCGGCTTTTTAACAGGATGGGCATCTGCATAAAAATGCGTGAACTTATAAGCATGAAAAGCAGCGATGATATTGACCAGTATAAATAAGACAAGAAAAGTATAACCAACTCTTTTGAGCCATTTAGATAACATGTGTAGTTGTTTTAAATGTACAAGTGATCTTAATCAATCATTGCTGCACCAAAGTATGGAACCAGGGCCTTAGGTAATTGAATACCATTTTCCTTCTGATGATTTTCCAGTAAGCAAGCAACAATTCTTGGTAATGCTAATGAACTTCCATTCAGTGAATGCGCCAATTGCATCTTACCATTTTCATCTTTGTATCTGCATTTCAAACGATGGGTTTGAAAACTTTCGAAATTGCTTACACTGCTTACTTCCAGCCAGCGTTCCTGTGCTGCACTGAATACTTCAAAATCATAGGTGATAGCACTGGCAAAACCCATATCACCTCCACATAAACGAAGAATGCGATAAGGTAATTCTAAAGATTGTAAGAGCTTTTCTACATGCAACACCATCTCATCCAACGTTGCATAACTTTTTTCAGGCTGAACAATTTGAATGATCTCTACTTTTTCAAATTGGTGAAGACGATTAAGTCCACGTACATCTTTTCCATAACTACCTGCTTCTCTTCTAAAGCAAGGAGAATAAGCCGTCATTTTTATCGGGAACTGCTCTTCTTTAATAATTACATCCCGATACACATTGGTCACCGGAACTTCTGCAGTTGGAATCATGTAAAAATCATCTTCCGGCATATAATACATCTGTCCTTCTTTATCGGGTAACTGACCGGTACCCATAGCAGATGCTGCATTCACCATAAAAGGAGGAAGATATTCAGTGTATCCGGCAGCGGTATTAAAATCCAGAAAATATTGTATCAAAGCTCTTTGCAGCTTCGCACCTTTTCCGATATAAACAGGGAATCCGCTTCCGGTAATTTTATTCCCCAATTCAAAATCAATGAGGTTATATTTTTTGGTAAGATCCCAGTGAGCTTGTGCTCCGTTTGGTAAACTGGGTTTATTTCCCCCTTCTCTAACAACTACATTTTCTTCCGGCGTTTTTCCTTCAGGTACTTCAGCTGCAGGTAAATTGGGCAATTGTAATAAGGTATCCAGCAATGTTTGTTCCGTGATGGCCATTTTCTCTTTCAGCGGTTCTAACCCTGTTTTTAGGCTCGCCACCTCAGCTTTCATTGCTTCAGCTGCTTCTTTGTTTCCTTGACCCATCAGTTTACCAATCTCTTTAGAAGCCGTATTGATACTCGCTTGTATGGTATCAAAATCCAATTGAATTTTTTTACGTTCATCATCCAATGAGATGATTGTATCCACTAACTCAGTTTGTTTAAAATGCTTTTTGGCCAGTTTTTTCTTTACTTCCTCCGGATTCGCTCTCAGAACACTCACTTGTAACATAAGGGTCAATTTTGCGCAAAGATAAAGGCTAGCTGCTGATGAAGGATGGCTTTCAGCGTTTACCTTTGCCCTATGCAATTTATAAGTGATGATCTGCAGCAGCGTTGGTGGGCACTGGAAGCCCAACTGTTAGAACGTTTTGGAAAAAAACCGGATTTGGAGGCTGTTCTTTTTCTCATCGGATTACAGGAGACAGGATTTATTCAGGAGAAAATATCGAAAGAACAGAAACAAGACCTGATGCATGTAGCAGTATGCACCGTTCTTGCGCAAAGTGGTTATTATGCGGTGGAAGGAAAGGATGCAGATGGTTGGCCTCATTTCCGTCAATTAAAAGAGTTGCCGGTAATGGCATTGCCTGAACAGGAGAACTTTATTAAAGACCATGTTTTATTGTATTTCCAGCAAATGGAGGGCAGCTGATAGCCGATAGCAAATAGCCTGTAGCTTATAGCTAATCGTTCATAGCGAATAGCTAACCATTTGCAATGAACGATCAGCCATAAGCCAATCACCGAGGAATAAATTTTTCATGTTGAGGAATTAATCAATATTTGCAGTCGAAAGCAAATAGCTTATGGTTCATTACAAATGGCCTGTAAGCTATGAACCATAAGCCATTCGCTAATAAAAAAACCACCATATGAATTTCCCAGCTGAATTACGTTACACGAAAGATCATGAATGGATCAAATTAGAGGGTAATATCGCTACAATTGGTATTACTGATTTTGCTCAACATGAATTGGGCGATATTGTGTACGTAGATATCAATACAGTAGGTAAAAGTCTGGCTTCTGAAGAAGTTTTTGGTACTGTAGAAGCAGTAAAAACAGTAAGTGACCTGTTTTTACCCGTTGCAGGCACCATCAATGAAGTGAACAGCTTATTGGAAAAGCAGCCCGAATTGGTCAATTCAGACCCATACGGAGATGGCTGGATGATTAAAATGACGGTGAATAGTCCCGCAGATGTAGAAGCTTTGATGAATAGCGAAGCTTATGCAGCGCTTGTAGGATAATTCCTGTTGCGGTTACAATCCATCCGAACAATTTCTCCGTATATTGGTTACCTAACCTTGTACTAAACACCAACCTGCTTTTGGAAGTAGCTAAAAAATACAGCGAGTCCGAACTGGTCCGTTTGCTTCAGCAGCGGAGTCAGCATGTATTCAGCTATTTGTATGACAACTACTCAGGCGCCCTTTTATCCATTATCTGCAACATTGTCAAGGATCAAGAACTTGCTAATGATGTACTTCAGGAGGTGTTTGTAAAAATCTGGCGCCAGATAGAAAGCTATGATAGTAGTAAGGGAAGATTATTTACCTGGATGCTGAATATTGCCCGAAACGCGTCTATTGACACGGTTCGAAGTAAAAGCTACCAGAATAATCTTCAAAACCGTGAATTATCGGAAGACGTATATGTATCAGCTGGAACTGCACAACTACAAGTAGATCAGATTGGTTTACGAAAAGTGGTGCACCAGTTGAAAGAGGAACATCGCGTACTGATTGACCTGTCTTATTTTCAAGGCTTTACCCAAGATGAGATATCCAAAATGTTGGATATACCTTTGGGTACGGTGAAAACAAGACTACGAACAGCATTAACACAATTAAGAGGCATTATTAAACCATAAATGGATATAAAGGCATACATAGAAAGCGGAATCATTGAGAGCTATGTTTTAGGCATGGCCGATGATCAGGAGCGTGCCGAGTTGGAACAGTACTCACGTCAATACCCTGAGATCAGGGCTGCTATTGATGCATTTGAACTGTCGCTCGAGCAAAACGCTATGGCCAATGCCATTCAACCTGCTGCACATGTAAAAGCCAATATTCTAGCGGAGATCGCCGGGGAGTTTTCTGATACTACCGATACCGGTACTACTGCTAAAGTCGTATCGATGTCTACTCCCGCCATTGGCTGGTTGAGATATGTAGCTGCAGCTTCTGTGATACTTTTAGTGGTAAGTGCTGCTACCAATGTATATTTCTATCGTCAATTCCGCGAAGCTTCTTCCCAATACCAGGCATTATTGATTGAAAAGTCTAGTTTATTGGCCCAAAATCAGGCCTTACAGGCAAAGGGACTGGATCTGTATCAGGGAATGCAAATCATGAGTGATCCCGCTTATACGAAAGTATCATTGCCCGGTGTAAAAGCAGATGAGAATAAGCTGGCTACTGTTTTCTGGGATAAGAAAAACAAGGAGGTATACTTACTTACCAATCGCTTACCTCAAACCAGTGCTGATACACAATATCAATTGTGGGCAATCGTAGATGGGAAACCTGTAGATGCAGGTATGGTGGATATTTGCAATGGGCTTTGCAAAATGAAAAATATCAGTAATGCTACCGCTTTTGCCATCACCCTCGAAAAACGCGGTGGTAG
Organism: Sediminibacterium sp. Gen4; assembly: GCA_013391385.1. Lineage (GTDB taxonomy): Bacteria > Bacteroidota > Bacteroidia > Chitinophagales > Chitinophagaceae > Sediminibacterium. The sequence goes on from JACBFI010000011.1 coordinate 10,468, forward strand.
TCCTACTCCGAATTTGGACCAATTACAGGTATTGGGTGGTGTTAATGGATAATCATTCCCGCTTATTAACCTAATCACAACAGATTCTTTCCAGGCGAAGTCTATTTTTGTGCTTCATAGCATAAATAGTTCCCTGTTTTGAAAATCATTCATTTTATTCCCGCATTCATTTTCTTTATCATCAGCGTCATTTTACTCTGTTTACCAGGCACAAAGAATTTTCCTGCAGCTTGGTGGTTTCAAAAAATACCTCAGTTCGATAAATTGGTGCATATTGGTCTTTTTGGTTTATTGAGCCTATTGTTTCATTGGCCCGCCATGAAAAGTAATTGGAATGATGGCAAAAGAAGAGTCTGGTTTTGGGTCATTTCTTGCTCCTCAGTGGCTTATGGAACCATCATGGAATTTGTTCAAAGAGAACTGATCGTAAACCGATCTTTTGAAGAGGCAGATATTCTTGCAGACAGTGTAGGCGCCTTTGCGGCTTTGGCTTTTTCTTTGACTTTTTTCCTTCAAAAAAAGACCGCAAAAGCTAGCTAATACATTCATTAACAGCAGTATAGACTAGGGTCTATATAAAAAAATTGTCCCCTGTGGAAACAGGGGACGCAACCAAAACTAACTGCTTATGAGAAAATTGACTACTTACTTATATCTATATAAACGCAAATTCAGTGCCAAAAGATTTCAGGAATTTGTTAATCCTTTCTAAATAGATACTTTTTCTTTCTTTACTGTTGCCTAGTGCAAAGTTCTATATAATAGACAGAACAAAATGTCAATGGTTTAACAATGATTTGTTAAAGGATTAATGACAGGATACCGTATCTATACTACGTTCGGAGAGCAATGGACTGAGATAGGGAATATCGAGATTCAGCCCTCTGATAATCAACAAAATACCGGTTATAGCAATTACATAGGGTACCGCTTTTTGCATGTGCCGCCGAGTTTGCCAACTCAGTTTTACACCCCAAAACGCTAATCCCAACAAGGCAGGCAATGTGCCAATTCCAAAAGAAAACATAAATAAAGCCGCACCTGCTATACTACCGCTTGCCATGGCTCCTGTGAGTGCCATGTATACCATACCACAAGGCAACAAACCATTGGCAGCACCCATCAACAACATTCCCATCGGCGACTGTTGTTTGATAGCCCAAAACATAATTTGGGTTACCCTTTTATTCAACCAGTTGTTTCCATGAAATTGGTTAAGAAAAAAACGCCCTGATAACATCAATAATAAAACTGCACCAAGGATGATGGAAAACAGCTGTTGAAAACCTGCTGCATATATTCTCCAACCCAACAATCCTGCTATGACACCTAATACTACATATGTACCTATTCTTCCCAATTGATAGAACAGCATACCAACTGTTTTTTCCCTTTCTTGCAAATGTTGAACAGGCACACTCATAATCAAGGGCCCGCACATACCTACACAATGTAAACTACTGGCTAATCCTAACAACAAAGATGATATGAGTAATGCTTCACTCATTGAATATTCAGTTCAAGATCTTGTTCTGTATAATATTTTTTGTTGGCAGACTCCCAACTCAACTTCAATAAATACTTATTGGCCATGAGCTGCTTTTTGGGAATGAAATGTCTGCCAGTTGCATCAGCAGTCAATGGTAAGCGGAGATCCTTGATAGCGTCAGTTTTACAATACAACCAGATATCTCCTTTTACAGACTGACCAATAAAATTATCGGGTAGTTGTAGAATTAAATTGTCGTTATCTGTATCAATTTTGATATTACTGAGTGCCGAAGCGTTTGCTCTAGCATCTATTTTATCCTGATACCTCAATTCATCCTGGTAATAGGTCTTACTCACCAGTTCATAACGGGTGTTCATGGCTTTGTATACCAGAAAGCACATCAATCCTGCAAATGCAATAAAAACCAGTATTAATTTGTTTCCCCAATTCATATGATTATTTTAATAAAAGATTTTTTTCATCATAAAAAGTTTTGCCTCCATCAACCCAACTCATTTTAATGGTATATGCTTTTGCAGATAGCCAGCTCTGAGGTATCAATTGTTGTCCGGCAGCATCTGTTGCCAACTGTATTTTTTTATCCAGATCAGCATTGTACGCACAATAAAAAAATATTTCCCCTTTCACACCATTTTTAAATTTTTTTATAGGTAGCTCAACTACAACAAATGGATCAGCTTTTGCCATACGGAATGATGAATCTTTTTTAGTACGCTGTATAGCTTCTATTTTCATTTGATAATTTTGAGCTTCTGCTACATAATTTTCAGATACCATATCTGTACGCACTTTTCTATTTATCTGATAGATAGAATACATCAAGATCATACAAAAAAGCATAAGCAAGATTATTGGTTGTTTTCCCCAGTTCATTTTGTTTAGTTTTAAGGGTTATGATACTTGGGGATATCGGATTATAATTCATTTTTTAAAGCGCAGGCCCTAAAAAATTGGTTTTTGTAATTGCAATCTCTTTTCCATTCTCAAAAATTGCCAATCTGATCATTGTTTTCCTTTGTTTGATATTTTCTTTTGGTAAAACCACAAAGAAAGTTCCTGCCGCCTGAGCCTCTTTTGCCATTTTAATGATAGGATTTCCAGCCATTTGAATTCTTCCTTGTGCATCTACCAATCTTATTTCGATGTTTAAATCCTGCGTTGTTTTATTGACCATTCTAATATTGTATAGATTGGAGATACTGTCTGCCCCTCTCTCCTGATACAACATACCTGCTGTTCTTATCACAGTTGCATCCACATCTTTCCTCGTAAGCAATATCACACTCAGTACTGCCAATAATAAAAAACACAAACCTGTATACAACTTCATTCGCGTAGTATAACGAAGCGGTTCTCCTTTTGCAATACTGTTTTCAGAAGCATACCGTATCAAACCTCTGGGTTTATCGATACTGTCCATGATATGATTACAAGCATCTATACAAGCTGTACAACCGACACATTCCATTTGTACACCGTTTCGGATATCAATTCCTGTTGGACAAACTTTCACGCACTGATGACAGTCGATACAATCTCCTAAATTCAATTCCGCTTGTTTCTTGAAATTACCACGCGACTCACCTCTTTTGTAATCATAAGCTACAATCATGGAGTTCTTATCAAGCAATACGCTTTGTAATCTTCCGTAGGGACAAACAACCGTACAAGCCTGTTCTCTGAAGAAAGCATATACGCCATAGAATACACCGCTAAAAACAATGATCGAAGCAAAGCCTGCTACATGTTCTGTTACCGGCTCTCTAATGATCTTCTCCAGTTCTTTAATTCCGATGATATATGCCAGAAAAAAATTGGCAATGATAAATGACAGTAAAAAGAATAAAACATGCTTTAATCCTACCTTGAAGATCTTCTTGCCTGTCCATGCAGCATTTTTTAATTGTCGCTGTGCCGGCGCATCTCCCAAAACCCAATACTCCACTCTTCGAAACATCATTTCCATGAAATTGGTCTGTGGACAAGCCCACCCGCAGAATAATCTTCCGAATGCTGCTGTAAAAAGAACAATGAAAAACACAAAAGTCACCATTGTTAATCCGAAGATGAAGAAATCCTGTGGCCAGAAAATCTTTCCGAAAATGATGAATTTTGCTTCCGGAATATTGAACTGAAATAATGGTCTTCCGTCAATTTCTATAAAGGGTAAACCAAAGAAAATCAAAAAGTAAAAAACACTTAATACTGTTCTTATATTGTAAAACTTTCCTTTGGGTTGATAAGCATAGATCCACTTACGCTTTCCTGATTCATCAACCGTAGCAATACGATCACGAAAAGCTTCTGTTTCAATAATATTACTATGTTTTACATCACTCATTATTCCTTAGTTAAGACCTGCTTTTATTACCGGTGCTGCTGAAGCTGAATCCTGTATGGCTTTCTCTTCATACAATTCACCTTGTGGCTCTTTAGGTGTTCCGGGTTTTGTGCCTTTCAGTGATTTAATATAACTGGTTATCTGTGCGATCTGTGCTGGAGAATAATCATCTTTCCAACTCTTCATTCCTTTCTCCGGCCAACCATATTTGATAGACTTAAAAATATCTGACATACTTCCACCATGTAACCAATAATCATCTACTAGATTTGGTCCAACCGTACCACCACCATCAGCCGCATGACAAGCTGCGCAAGCTGTGACAAATATTTTTTTACCAGCCTCTAATGAAGTGGCATCTGATAAATAGGTCACTGTATTTTCATTCACATTATTTGCTGCCCTTTTCAAATAATTCTCTTTTTCAAGCTCTGCTTTTTCCATTACGATGGCCAACTCTTCTAAGCTTGAAGGCGCAGTATGTGTAACATGATAACGCCATAAATAAATAGCAGAGAAAATGATACAGATATAAAACCCATACAACCACCAAGGAGGTAATCTGTTGTCTAACTCACGGATACCATCATAGTTATGACCCAGATCTATGTTCGCTTCTTCTTGTACAGGCTTGAAACTATTGGCTTTTTCCCACCATTTTTTCCAGGCTGATTCTTTTACTACAGTTTCTGTTACCGATACAACTTCAGGATCTTCTTTTGCCAACAAACTTTTCAGATGATATAATAACCAAAGCAATACCAATAGTTCAACTCCCACTACTGAGATCAATGAATAAAATGCGGTAGGTGATAACCCGCTAATTGCAGAAGAAGCGGCTATTGCAACATCAGTAGCAGGTTCTTCTGCAGCAAACACACTGTTGGCAGAGCATAATAAAACAATGATACCAAGCACTTTTGCGCCGGTATTGTTTTTTTGTTGGTCACGAAAGCGTTGCATTTTCATTTCTGCTGCCCCTAATACCACATGAGCCAATAAAGCAATAGCTAGTAAGAGTACGCCAATGATCACTACAAGCACTTGTGTCAATGGATTCGCCATAGCAGAGGGTTTTGGAGGACCATCAGCCCACGCATTCATAGGAAGTGCAGCAAACAAGATAGCTGTGAAAAGAAGACCCGAAATTTTCATCCATTGATTTTTACGCTGTTGCATTGCGGTCGGTTTTATATAGGTCAGAAGGTTAGTTTTCAAGTGGTAAATGACTGATCTCTTCAATCATTTTTTTATCTGCTTTCCATGCCCATAAGGTCATTAGCAGAAAAAAAGTAAAGAAGATGGAAAAGGAACTGATCGCATAGATATCTACGCCGATGATTTTCTCTAAATAGTTAATGAATTTCATGTCTGTTGATTTATTTTTTTGCGGTCAGTGGTTTTTGCTCTCCTTTGATATCAATACCTACTCTTTGCATGTAAGCAATGAGTGCTACGATTTCTTTATGTGAGCCTGTTTGAATTTTATCTGCTTTCAGATTTTTTTGAATCTGCTCTGCTTGCTTGGTTAATTCCTGATTAGCGATCTGATCATATCCTTCAGGATAAGGAACACCCAAAGTTTGCATCGCTCTGATTCTTGCAGCAGTGGTAGCTGTATCAATAACATCATCCAATAACCATGGGTAGGGAGGCATCACTGAGCCCGGACTCATACTTTGCGGTTCCAGCATATGATTATAGTGCCAGCTATCAGGATATTTTCCTCCGATACGAGCCAAATCCGGACCCGTACGTTTACTACCCCACTGAAATGGATGATCGTATACAAACTCACCCGCTTTACTATATTCACCATAACGCGCTACTTCATCGCGGAAGGGTCTGATCATTTGTGAGTGACAGGTATAACATCCTTCACGGATATAAATATCTCGACCATGTAGTTCAAGCGGTGTATAAGGCTTTACTGCAGCAATGGTTGGAACGTTACTCTTGATCAAGAAAGTAGGTACAATTTCCAGAATACCGCCAATAGCAACTGCTATCAAACTGAATACCAACATTTGAATGGGTCTTGCTTCGATCCAACGATGCCAATATTGTTTACCATGCGTAACGATCTTTGCAGGCAGCGGTGGCGCTTCGGCTGCTTCTTCTGATACCAGTTGTCCTGCTTTTACAGTCTTTACAATATTGTAGACCATAATAAACACGCCAACCAAGTATAACAAACCACCAATACTTCTGGCTACATACAATGGAATGATATGTGTAACGGTTTCCAAAAACTGAAACTTCAGTGTTCCATCCTCAGTAAACTGCTTCCACATCATGGCTTGAGTAAACCCTGCCCAATACATAGGAATTGCATAAAGAACAATACCAATAGTGCCAATCCAGAAGTGTGTAGTAGCCAGCTTTGTTGAATAAAGGGGTGTATTGAATATTTTAGGGATGATCCAATATAAAATACCGAAGGTTAAAAATCCATTCCATCCCAATGCGCCAACGTGAACGTGTGCAATGGTCCAATCTGTAAAATGTGAGATCGCATTTACATTTTTTAAACTCAGAAGTGGTCCTTCGAATGTGGCCATACCATAACAAGTAATGGCAACTACCATGAATTTCAGGATAGGATCTTCACGTACTTTATCCCATGCACCACGAAGGGTAAATAAACCATTTAACATACCACCCCATGATGGAGCGATCAGCATCACACTGAAAACTACTCCTAAACTCTGTGCCCAATCAGGTAATGCAGTATATAACAAATGGTGTGGACCAGCCCAGATATAAATAAAGATCAGTGCCCAAAAGTGAATGATGGATAAACGATAACTATATACAGGTCTGTTCGCTGCTTTGGGCAAGAAATAATACATGATACCCAAATAAGGGGTAGTCAAAAAGAAAGCCACTGCATTATGTCCATACCACCATTGTACCAATGCATCTTGAACACCTGCATACCAGCTATAACTCTTTAAAAAAGTAACGGGTATTTCAAATGAATTTACAATGTGTAACATCGCTACCGTAACCCATGTTGCGATATAAAACCAAATCGCAACATATAAATGACTCTCTCTTCTTTTCAAAATAGTACCAAACATATTGATACCGAAAAGCACCCATATCAATGTGATTGCAATGTCAATAGGCCACTCCAGTTCTGCATATTCTTTTCCGGTTGTATAGCCTGCCAATAAAGTAAGTGCAGCTGCTACAATAATCAATTGCCATCCCCAGAAATGTATCTTACTAAGTGTATCATTGAACATGCGGGCCTTACACAAACGCTGCAATGAATAATACACACCCATAAAAATACCGTTACCTACAAAAGCAAAGATTACCGCATTGGTATGCAAAGGCCTCACTCTTCCGAAAGTGGTGATGGGAAGTCCAAAGTTAGCTGCCGGTAAATAGATCTGAACAGCAGCCAATAAGCCAACGATCATTCCAACTACACCCCATAAGATAGTAGCATAGGCAAAAAGCTTGACTGTTTTGTTGTCGTAGAAGAATTTTTCTGATTGCATGAATGTTGGTTTTATGAGAAGCAGTTTTATGATTACGATTTCGGTTTATCTTCAAAAAGTATTCTTACAGAAGGAGCATTTTCGTCATCATATTGACCCGTTTTCACACTCCAGATAAAAGCACCCAGAAATAAACCTGCTACACTGATACTGGCAATCAATAAAAGAATGATAACACCCATGATGGTTCTGTAATTGATTGTAAAAGTATTTTGCAGTAGTGGGGCAGTCTATGATATTACTCAAGAGGATACATGATTTTAGTCATGTTTTTGTCAGCTCAACTTCAATCGTCTTGCTGCGAGGTTGCTTAACCCGAACGTTATCAGTAAAATACTGATACTACTACAAGGCATTAAAATAGCTGCAATCATGGGAGATAGCGTTCCTTGCACTGCAAAATAGAGCCCTATAATATTGTACAGGATTGAAATAACAAATGCCGTCATCACGATCTTTTGATTCAGCTTACATAACCGAATAAGCTCATATAGCTTCGGTAGAGCAGATGCTTCAATGATGGCATCACTGGCCGGTGTAAAGTTGTTACTGTTATCCGTAATCGCTATACCTACATCCGCTTGCTTCAATGCGCCTGAATCATTAAGTCCATCACCGATCATTAATACTCGATGACCATCTTGCTGCATATGCTGCAAAACATTCAGTTTATCTTCTGGTTGCTGATGAAAATGTAATGCTGCCAGCGGACCTAATAATTTTCTGAGATAAGGTAACTCTCCATTGTTATCGCCACTTACAATCGCCAATCTGAAATGTTTTTGCAAACGGCGTAATAACATAGGAACAGATTGACGATAATGATTCCTAAATCTGAATCTACCTAGTAATTGTCCTTCTACAGCCAAATAAACAGTTGAAGTATCGTCCTGCTGCGGCTTTCCGGTAATAAATAAGGCTGATCCTAAAGTAATCAAATCGCCATCAATCATACCTTCAATACCTTTTCCCGGTTTTTCTTCAAATGCCAGAAAAGGATTTGGTAAGGGTGTGCCTGCCCAAGCTGCGATACCTTTACTTAATGGATGCGTAGATTGTGCAGCCAGCGTGGCAATCTTTTGCTTCAATAACCCTGATAATGGTTTACCATCATAAACCACTTCCATATCTGTTCCTGCCGTAAGCGTACCTGTTTTATCAAAAACAATGGTATCAATGGATGCCATTTTTTCAATCACAGTAGCATGACGCAGATAAAACTGATTACGTGCAAGTCTTCTTAAGATATTTCCATTAGTAAATGTATTGCTCAGTAGTAGTGCGCATGGACAAGCAATGATCAATACTGCAGTAATGGCATTCCAGCTTCTACTTGTATCAACAACAGTCCAGTAAAGACCTGCAAGAAGCGCTATCGAAAAAACCACCCAAGTAAACCATCGACTCAATCCATGTACAAATGAAGATTCAGTTTGAGAGGATTGATTGAATACATCTTTATTCCACAAACGAGTCAAATAGCTTTGAGCCACTTCTTTGATGACCAAAATCTCAATATTTCCACCTACTTGTTTTCCGCCTGCATATACAATCTCCCCCATTTCTTTTGCTACAGGTAATGATTCTCCGGTTACAAAGCTGTAATCAATCAATGCCCTGCCACGGGTAATAATGCCATCAGCAGGTATCAGCTCTTGGTGGTGGATGAGCAATGTATCATTCAACTGAATATCCGGGAGTGTAACTGTGGTATTACCTTCTTCTTTAATTCTGGTAACAGCTACCGGAAAATAAGAAGTATAATCACGATCAAAATTCAATTGCCGATGTGTCCTATCTTGTAAAACCCTACCTGCCAACATAAAAAATACAATACCCGTCATAGAATCAAAATAACCACTCCCTGTTGCAGTAAATACTTCATAGAGACTTCTTGCAAAAGTTACCCAGATAGCCAATACGATTGGTGCATCAATATTCAGGAATCTTTGCTTCAATGCATTCCATGCACTGGAATAAAATTCGCCTGCACTATAAAAGAAAACGGGTAAACTCAAGAATAGATTCAGGTATCGAAAAAAGAGGAGTAGATTTTCCTCTTTATCATCAATCCCTAAATATTCCGGAAAGCTCATGAGCATGATATTGGCAAAACAAAATCCTGCTACACCCAAACGAAATATCTTTTTTCGGTCAATGACCTTTTTCTTTTTCCCCATATCATTATAACTGATATAAGGCTCATAACCAATACCGGTAAGTAATTCCGCAACTTCTCGTAGACTGATCTTTGTATGATCAAAAATGATGTCAGCCTCTTTTCTTTCAAAGTTTACTTTACAACTGACCACTCCTTCATTCAATCGATACAATTGCTCTAGCAGCCACAAACAACTACTGCAATGCATTTGTGGGAGATAAAAAGTGATATGTGTTTGTTTAGCGTTTTTAAAACTAATGAGCGACTGTTGTATGGATGTATCATCCAAGAATAAGAACTTATCTTTTCGAACAGTCACTTTTTGTGATTGACCCGGATTCTTGTTGAGATCATAATACGTACACATCCCGTTCTGATTCAAGATATCATAGACCAATCGACAACCTTCACAACAAAAATGTTTGTCTTCAATAACAATATCACGAGCCCTGCAGGGCTCACCACAGTGAAAACATGCCAGCTCAGTAGATGGAATAACAGGGCCTTGCTTCATTCTTTTCCTGTTTTAATGATCCTGATCAATTGTGGGTATAACACACTTTGCTCAAACTGAATCCAACGAAATACATAGGTCTCCAGTAAAAACATTTCATGTATACAGTCTTTGAATTCTTTTGACCAATCCGGTTTAGCGATATAATGATTCATGAGTTCGCGCAGTTTGCGGAATAAAGCAATCAAAACCTGATGCACGGATATCATGGTCTCAATGACCTTGGGCTGTAAGTGTGCAGATTGTACATGCTGTTGGTGAATACAAGGAAACAAAATACCTGTCTCTTTCCGGAAAGTATGAATCAACTCATCCTCAATACGTTGAAATACCAATTGAACCAATTCAGTAACAGATTCCGGTAATTCACTAATAGATGCATGGTTTTGTAGGTAATGATTAATGACAGTACAAGACTTTAATACAGGAGCATGGTAATCTGTAGGGATGACAGAACAGATTTCCTGCGCCGAATTAAATCCTGAAAATAACGGGTCACGAGCCTGCAATAACATTACCTGTAATTTGAATGCAAGGTAGCGGCAGGTACACAGGCTAACTATGATACTACTCAATCGCAAACATGATTTTTATCATGTTTCAGCGATTAATCCTGAAGATTGGCTGTTTGAAGCAGCAATGAAGGTTTTAAAATTTTGATCTTTTTGCCATCTAAATCCACCATACCATCTTTTTTAAAGTCTGATAACAAGCGAATGGTAGACTCTGTAGCAGTGCCTACTAAATTGGCAATCTCCTCGCGTGAAAGACGCACATTGAGGGTAATACCATCTTCTTCAAAACCATAAGTCTCTTTAATAAACAGCAGTGTTTCTGCTAAGCGTTCTCTGATGGGTTTTTGTGCGAGATGGGTCAATTTAACTTCGGCCTTGTGTAATTCATCACTCAATAATTTCATCATTTCAAATGCAAGGCCCGTATCATTTTTCAATATAGTAACAAATAGCTCTTTTGGTATAAAACAAACTTTGGTATCCTCCAGTGCTATAGCAGACGCACCATATCTATCTCCACTCAACAAAGCCCTGTAACCTAATACATCTCCGGCTTTCAACAAACGAATGATTTGTTCTTTACCATCATCCCCTTGATGAGAAAGTTTTACTTTTCCGTCATTGATGCAGTATACACCAAAGGGATAAGAACCTTCATTGAATAACACTTGCCCCTTTTTATAACTATTGCAAATTTTTTGTTCGTTGATGGCATTTACATACTCTTCTCTGGCTTTACAAAAAACAGAATTGAATCTTTGAGAGCAGGTTTGACATGTGCTATGATCGTAATGAAGATTCATGAGAAGGATTGAGATACAAAATTAAATTATAATCTGTTCCAGCCTCTTTAAAAATCCTTTAATCTTCTTAATTCATCAGCAAATGTTTAAATTTGACTGAGTCACCATTGAACACATTACAATCTACTTTGTGCCTTATACCATCAATACTTCCATCTTCACTATGTTGCCAGAAATGCCAGTCTCTCTGAATTCTCGGTTTATCAGGTTGAAAGTAATGTGCCACCCATAATGGATATTTTTTGAAATCATCTCCTAAATGCCTTTCATAAAAATCTGCATATGTATAAATAATGGGCTTCACCCTGTAATAGGCTTCGAGTGTCTCTAAAAATTCTTTTACTCTTTGTCGCATCAATACCGGTTTAACACCATATAATTTTTCGATATCAATCACGGGAGGCAAATCACCTTTTTTGAGTTCAACTTGTTTGATAAATTGTAATGCTTGTTGTTTCCCACTTTTTGTAGCCAGAAAAAAATGATATGCCCCTCTAATCATACCTGCTGCTTTGGCTTTTTCCCAATTGCTGTGAAAACGTTTGTCGGTATCATTCAATCCTTCGGTTGCTTTCATAAATACAAAGCCCATTTGTATTTCCCCTGATATCATCTTTTTAACTGAAGGCCAGTGAATAACCCCCTGATAACTACTCACATCAATGCCATGAATAGTATACCCTGCAGGCATCGTTATTCCAAAGGCATCATAACGAACAGATTCAATGGTTGCTGCTTGTCTTTCCTCCCATTTCTCCCACAAAGCAACATACAAGATGAGCATAAAGCCACTCAGCAATAACACCAGCCAAAGAAGTTGTGATCTGTTAGGTTTTTGGGATCTCTTTCGGGTCATACAGTACAAAAATCGTTGAAAAGCGATTTCAATATTAATTTCTTAGTCAATAGATCCAAAGTCTGTTTCAAGCCTCTTTTTACTAATTTTACACCGATGGGCTATTTTAATTGGAATGACAGTGTTAATTTTTTAAGCAAACTAACCCTTAGAAGGTTTTGGAATGCCTGTAAAGTATACAGTAGTTATCAGATCAGCCGCTTTACCAGGAAACCCATACAATGGGGCTATCCTATCTCTATTTCTTTTGAACCTACTACATCTTGTAATCTGCGATGTCCTGAATGTCCGAGTGGATTACGTGAGTTTACCAGACCAACAGGTATGCTGAAAAAAGATTTTTTCAGAGAAACCATTGATGACATCTACAAAGACTTGCTTTATCTCATCTTTTACTTCCAGGGAGAACCGTATCTGAATCCTGATTTTCTGGATATGGTAAAATACGCACATGATAAAGGTATCTATACCGCTACATCTACCAATGCACATTACCTGACCGATGAAAAAGCAAAAAAAACAGTTGAAAGCGGCTTGGATCGATTGATCATTTCTATTGATGGTACTACGCAGGATGTATACCAACAATATCGTGTAGGCGGTAAACTGGAAAAAGTATTAGAAGGCGCTCGCAATATTGTGAAATGGAAAAAAGAACTGAATAGTAAAACCCCTTTTATTTTCTTCCAATTTTTGGTAGTAAAACCCAATGAACATCAGATCGAAGAAGTAAAAAAGTTGGGGGCTGAAATAGGTGTGGATCAAGTTCGCTTTAAAACAGCGCAGGTATATGACTATGAGAATGATCCCAACCAACTCATTCCTGAGAATAAAAAATATAGCCGCTATATCAAAGACAAAGAAGGCAAAATGAAAGTGAAAAGTGGTCTGAGTAACCGATGCTGGAAGCTTTGGCATGCCAATGTAATTACCTGGGACGGATTGGTGGTTCCTTGTTGTTTTGATAAAGATGCGATGCATCAACTGGGCAATCTGAAGTCACAAAGCTTTAAACAAATCTGGCAAAACGATAATTATAAGCAGTTTAGAACTGAATTGATGACCAGCAGAAAAAACATTGATATCTGCTCCAATTGCAGTGAAGGATTGAGTGTTTGGGAGGATTGAGGAACTGAAAAGTGAAAGGTGAAAAGTGAAAGGAAACGTATTTCTTATGTTTTTCACTTTTCATCGCTTACTTTTCACCTATTTTTACAGCTATGGGTATTGAAAAAGATATACAACAACAGCATTTCAGGAACGAATACCAGAAGGCTTCTGTGAATATCATTTATTCTGCCAACTGGTTAAATGAGAAGATCAAAACCATGCTTGATCCGGATGATATTACCCCGCAACAATATAATATTCTTCGTATTCTCAGGGGAAGCCAGCAACCCCTCAGCACGCTACAAATACGCTCAAGAATGCTGGATAAAATGAGTGATACCAGCCGTATTGTAGAGCGATTACTCAAAAAAGGACTTGTTGAAAAGAAAGTTTGCTCTGCTGATAAAAGACTGGTTGATGTCAGCATCTCAAAAAAGGGGCTTTCATTGCTGGACAAACTGGATAAAAAGAATGCTGAGATCGATCAGTTAATGCAAAACTTATCAGAAACAGAAGCCGCCACACTCAATAAGCTGTTGGATAAGGTTCGTGAACTGACTTCTTAAATGTTAATTTCCACGCTTATCATTTTGATTTCTTCCACAACCGGTTAGTTCACTTATGACTGGTATATCTTTAGGGTATGAAATCTTTGTTGCGCATACTCCCCCTATTATTATTCCTTACGCTGTTTTTGCATCCAAAAGCACAATACTCGCCAAATTATGAATTCAGAGCGGCTTGGGTGGCAACAGTAGAAAATATTGACTGGCCCAGCAAAAGAACATTATCCACCGAAGAGCAACAAGCTGAGTTTATCAAATTGGTGGAAATGCATCATCGAAATGGCATGAATGCACTGATCGTTCAAATTCGTCCTTCAGCAGATGCATTCTATCCTTCTTCATTTGAACCCTGGAGTGAATATTTGACTGGCAAACAAGGACTACCGCCATCCCCCTATTACGACCCACTTGAATTCATGATTCAAGAAACGCATAAACGAGGCATGGAATTTCATGCATGGTTAAATCCTTATCGAGCTGTATTTAATATACTTCGTTCATCTATTGCCCCGAATCATATCAGCAAACAACATCCTGAATGGTTTGTAACATACGGCGATAAGAAATATTTCAACCCGGGAATTCCGGAAGTACGCGATCATGTTTCAGCGGTGGTGAAAGATATTGTGAAGCGTTATGCCATTGATGCCATTCACATGGATGACTATTTCTACCCTTATAAAATACCAGGAAGAGAATTCCCTGATCAATCCACTTTTCTGAAATATGGAAAGGGAATGACCAAAGACGAATGGAGAAGAAGTAATTGCGATAGTATCATCGTTCAACTACAACAAACCATCAGAAAAACAAACCCGAAAGTAAAATTTGGTATCAGTCCATTTGGCGTATGGCGCAACAAACATCAGGACCCTATGGGAAGTGAAACCCGATCAGGACCCACGAACTACGATGAACTACATGCAGATGTATTGCTATGGTTACAAAAAGGATGGATCGATTATATCGCCCCACAATTGTATTGGGAGCGTGGACATGCTTTAGCCAGTTATGATATCTTACTGCGTTGGTGGAATGAACATAGCTATGAGCGACATTTATACATCGGTCATGGAATTTATCGCGCAGGAAGCAATACTGCCTGGAAGAATAGAAATGAAATTCCTGAACAGATCAAAGCATTGAGAAGCTATGAAAATGTGCAGGGAAGCATTTACTATAACAGCAGTTCATTCAATCGAAATCCAAACGGATGGAATGATAGTTTGCAACAAAACTATTATCGTTACCCTGCCTTGGTACCTCCCATGCCTTGGATCGACAATACCATTCCCCCACAGCCCTTGGTAGAAAAAGCAAATGAACATACTTATAAACTAGCTTACAAAGGAGAGGAAAAGATCAAAGGTTTTGCAGTATTCATGCATCAAGGAAAGGAAGAGCCCGATTTTGCCAATAGCCAACTCATTCTTTTCATCCCAGGCGATAAAACTGCAGTGATTGATCTTAATAAGCTACCTGAAACGAAAAATAAAAACGTGCTGATCGCTTCAGTGGATACAGATAATAATGTAAGTCCACTCCGACTACTACAATGATCCGTCAAACAGCACCCGTTTCTCTTGTGCACCTGACCAGGCACCAAAACGCTGTTCCACAGCCTGAAAGCGATAATCGAATATGCCTTTGAGTTGTGTGCGTACCATGATAGTATTCGCAATATCACCCAAAAACCAAAGCGGTAATTTATAGTGAACAATATCTGTCATTTCAACTCCACCTTCAATTGCTCTAAAATGGTGTTGGTGATGCCATAAACTATAGGGACCAAATCGTTGCTCATCTACAAAAAATTTTTGGTCTTCCACATGTGTAATTTCCGTCATCCAATACAAAGGGATACCAAGGATCGGACTCACTTTGTACTCAATGACTTGCCCCTGGTACATTCTGTCTCCATGGTGCTTACTTATGATATTGAAACCAAGATTAGAGGGAGTGATTTCTTTCAGGTTCTGTGGCCGACTAAAAAAATCCCACGCTTCTGCCAGCGAGATCGGAATTTTCTGTACGGTTTTGAGTGAATAGACCTTCGACATGCGTTTGCTTTGTGTAATAACAGCTTCTGAGGCAAAAAGTTCGCCTTGGTGCTGGGTACTAGGTACTAGGCGCTAGTTTTTAGTAGCTAGAAAGTTCTTGCTTATCATAGAGTATTGGTTTCAAGATTTATTTTTGCATCCCCAACAACCTAGTACCTAGTACCTAGTACCTAGTACCTAGTACCCAGCACCCAGCACCCTACACCCAATATTCCTCTATCTTTATTCCATGATTACCCGTGAACAACAACAGGCTCAATTCAAGAAGATTTATGAAGGACTAAATGAGCAACAAAAAAGTGCGGTGGATAAGACCGAAGGTCCGGTAATGGTGATTGCGGGTCCGGGTACCGGTAAAACACAAATATTAGGAGCCCGTATCGGAAAACTGCGTTTGGAAACAGATACACAGCCTGATAATATTTTATGTCTGACCTATACTGATGCGGGTGTAGTAGCCATGCGAAAAAGGTTATTGACTTTTATCGGACCGGATGCTTATAAAGTCAATATCTGCACTTTTCATGCTTTTTGCAATGATGTGATTCAGGATAATCTCTCCCTTTTTGAAAAAACCGCTCTTGACCCAATATCCGATCTGGAAAGAATTGATTTGCTCAAAACATTGATCGATGGTTTCCCTAAAAATCATCCATTAAAAAGGTATAGAGGAGATGTATATTTTGAAATCAAAAATCTCCAGCAGCTTTTCAGTAACATGAAAAGAGAGGGTTGGCAGCCGGAATATATCAACCAATGTATTGATAGTTACTTGAATGACTTACCCAACCGTGAAGAGTTTATCTACAAAAAAAATCAGGGAGCTTTTAAAAAAGGTGATCTGAAAGAAAATAAGATCGCAGAAGAAAAAGAAAAGATGGAAAAACTTCGCGCTGCCGTAAATGAGTTTACTCGTTTTCAGCAAATGATGCGAAGTAGAAACTTATATGATTTTGATGACATGATCAACTGGGTGATCGATGTATTCAAAACATATCCAAATATACTGGCAAGGTATCAGGAACAATACCAATACATTTTAGTAGATGAATTTCAGGATACCAGCGGCACCCAAAATATGCTGGTAAAATTATTGATCAGTTATTGGGATGAGCCGAATGTATTTGTAGTGGGGGATGACGATCAAAGTATTTATCGCTTCCAGGGAGCGAATGTGGAGAATATGCATGAGTTTGCAAAACAGTTCAGCGACTCGTTATATACAGTAGTACTGACCAATAACTATCGCTCAACACAACCTATTCTGGATGTATCCAGAACACTCATCGAAAGAAACCAAGAAAGATTGGTGAATAAAATTGAGGGACTCAACAAAGTATTGACTGCTTCCAATACCAAGATCAATGATAGTACAATACTTCCTACAATCAGGGAATATGAAAATCCACGTGAGGAAATGATCCATCTCACATTGCAAGTGGAGGAACTGATACAAAGTGGTGTAGCACCCGGACAAATCTGCGTCATCTATCGAGAAAATAAACCAAATGAAGAGCTGGCGAAATATTTTCAACAGAAACAGATCCCTGTTTATAGCAAACGAGAAATCAATATTCTTCATGAAACAATTACACAACAGTTATTACAACTGTTGAGATATCTCAAAGATGAACACCATATTGCTTTTAGTAGTGATCAGCTATTATTTGAAATACTACATTTTCAATGGTTCTCCATTCCATCTATTGAGATCGCAAAACTGAGTGCAGAAGCAGCTCAAAAAAAACCGAATGACCAAAAAATATCGCTACGTCAGTTGATCGCAGAGAAACTGCAAGCTCCATTACCTGATTTATTCAGCACAGAAATACCCGGACTGAGAAAAGCACAGACCATCTTAGAAAAATTGATCACGGATGTTTCGAATGTAACCGTTCAACAATTGTTTGAAAATTGTATTCGGGAAACAGGCTTGCTGGCATATGTGATGAACAGTCCGGATAAACACTGGCTTTTACAATTGCTCACCGGATTATTTGACTTTATAAAAAAAGAAACGCATCGAAACCCCAATCTAACACTGGAAAAACTGCTGAATATTTTTGATTTGATGGAAGATGAGTCGCTGGCACTTCCATTGATTCGTGTATCGGGCACAGATCGAGCGGTGAATCTGCTCACCGCGCATGGTTCTAAAGGATTGGAATATGATTACGTGTTCATAGCAGGATGTAACTCATCCAACTGGGAAAAGAAAAGAAAGCCTGCAGGTGGATACAGCATGCCGGATACCATCTTTGCATCTCAACCTCTTCATAACGAAGAGGAAGAACTTCGAAGACTATTTTATGTGGCCATGACACGAGCAGCTCAACACTTGTATATCTCTTACACCAGCACCAACAAGGATGGAAAAGCCATTGAACCTTCGATGTTCATCGCTGAAATCAGAGAAGAGCATGTATTACCTTATGAAAAAATCAGTCTGTCCGCAGAAACCATTACTGATTTTGCCATTTTATCACTAAGCAAAGAACTAAAACCGGAGATAGAACAAACCGAGGCAGCATTTATTGATCAATTGCTGGATAAGTTTGTGATGAATGTAACTGCACTGAATAATTACCTGAAATGTCCGTTACAGTTTTATTTCAATAACCTTGTACGTGTTCCTTCCGGAAAATCAGAAGCGACCGAGTTTGGATCGGCAGTTCACTATGCTTTACAGAAGTTATTCCAGCAAATGCAGCAGAATAATAACCAGTTCCCGGATCAAACAGTATTTCTGGGTGACTTTAAATGGTACATGGACCGACACAAAGAACATTTTACCAAAGAACAATACGCTAGAAGAATAGAACAGGGCGAACAGGTTTTACCGGCTTACTATGAGCGCTACATTCATGAGTGGGAAAAGATTGTTGCTATAGAAACCAATATCAGTAAAGTTACTATTAAAGATATTCCTTTGAAAGGAAAGCTGGATAAGCTTGAATTTAATGGCAGACAGGTGAATGTAGTAGACTATAAAACAGGAGATGCAGAAAAGGGCATCAAAAAATTAAATCCGCCAAGTGAAAAAGAACCAAATGGTGGTGACTATTGGCGACAGGCGGTGTTTTATAAAATTTTGGTTGATAACTATCCATCCAAAAACTGGGAAGCAGTGAGTGCAGAATTTGATTTTATTGAGCCGGATAAAAAGAAAGGGTATTTAAAGGAAAAAAGGGTTATTACAGCTCAGGATATTACTACTGTAACCGCACAAATCGAAATGGTTTGGGGAAAAATCCAAAAAAGAGATTTTTATACTGGATGTGGTAAAGAAGACTGTCGCTGGTGTCAGTTCGTAAAAACCAATGAGATGGCTGTTGCATTGCATGAACCGGATGAAAGCGAGGAAGAGACAACATGATTAACATGATTTTTAGCTCAATGAGCATAACGCTCAGCAGAAAGCCTGTAAGTTTGCACCACGCATGAAAAATCTTTTGACATTTATTGCTCGCTTACATGGTATCGCGATTTGTTTTGTGATCATGACAATGGCTAATTCCTGTGCGAATATGATACCTCCCAGTGGAGGTCCAAAAGATAGTTTACCCCCACGGTTGGTGATTGCCAATCCCAAAGACTCGGCTACCAATGTGAAGACCAAAAATATCCTTCTTACGTTTGATGAATTTGTGTCTTTACAGAATACAGAAAACATCATTTATGCTCCTGTTCCCAAGAGTCTTCCGCAGGTTGATTATAAACTGAGAAATATAACCGTTCGCTTCAGAGACTCTCTCGAAGAAAACACCACTTATTCTATTGATTTCGGAAACAGTATTATAGATGTGAATGAAAGCAACGTGGCGAAAAATTTTCGATATGTTTTTTCTACCGGACCTGCTATCGACTTCAATACCTATGAGGGTAAGGTATTGGTAGCTGAGACGGGTAAGGTAGATAGTACATTAATTGTTGTATTACACAAAAACACTTCAGATTCTGCGATCGAAAAACTAAGCCCCCGTTTTTTTACCAGAATTGATGGTAAAGGTGCTTTCAAATTCAACAACCTACCTGCGGGTACATTCGCAGCTTATGTTGTGAATGGAAAAAGCTATAACAAAGTTTTTGACAGCAGTTCACTTTTTGCTTTCAGGGATTCTTTGGTACAAATTGGCAGCAATAGTAACAGGATCGATACTTTTTATGCTTTTACACAATCCATTCCTACCGATAAGAAAGCGATGGACCCGTCCAGTAGCTTACCTCCTTCTTTGCGAGACGATAAACGATTACGCTATATCGCCATATTAGACAATGGTATGCAAGATCTTCTCAGCGATTTTAAGATGGTATTCAATAGAAAAGTATTTTCATTGGATACCGGAAAACTGAGATTAACAGATAATGATGATGTACTACAAAAAGGATATACAGTTACCTTGGATAGTCTCCGAAAAACATTCACCCTTCGCTACCCTTGGAAAGAAAACACTACTTATAAATTGATCATTCAAAAAGATGCTGCATTAGATAGTAATGCCACTTCACTTTCCAAAACAGATACATTGCTCTTAAGTACGAGAAAGGAAACAGAATACGGCAGTGTGCGTTTTCGCTTTCTGAATGTTGATACCAGTCAGCATGCTGTATTACAACTCTTTCAAAATGATGAACTAGTAGCTTCTTATCCCATCAACCAAAATGATATTCAGATCCGTCGCTTTAAACCGGGTAGTTATGAATTGAGAATTTTATATGATGAAAATAAAAACGGTAAATGGGATACCGGAAGTTTTACACCTGTCAAAAAGCAACCGGAAAAAGTATTTTATATCCCTCGACAGCTAAATATCCGAGCAAACTGGGATAATGAAACCACGATTGCGTTGCAATAGGCTATAAGCTGCAAGCCACACGCTACAAGCTACAAGGAAGAGACAGGAGACAAGCTACAAGCTTTGTACACCTAGATTACTGATTACCTCACTTGTAGCTTGTAGCGTGTGGCTTGCAGCTTGTAGCTTTCTCACTTATCTTCGCACCATGCAACTCCCCTCCTCACTTTTAGAAAATGCAGTAGCGCAGTTTTCCAAACTCCCGGGTATTGGGAAAAAAACGGCATTACGATTGGTGTTGCATTTGTTAAAGCAGGAAGTAAATGAAGTGCAGCATTTTGGTGAAACCATTGCACGTATGCGGAGGGATATCAAGTTTTGTCAACGTTGCCACAATATCAGCGATGGCGATATTTGTTCTATTTGCTCCAACTCCATGCGCAATCAGCAAATGATTTGCGTGGTAGAAAATATAAGAGATGTGATTGCTATAGAAACCACCCAGCAATTCAATGGGTCTTACCATGTACTAGGCGGTATCATTTCTCCCCTTGATGGTGTTGGTCCTGAACAGTTAAGCATCGAATCACTTGTTCAGCGTATAGAGAAAGAAAAGACTGAGGAAATTGTTTTTGCTTTGAACCCAAATATCCAAGGAGATACTACTATCTATTATATCCAGAAAAAAATTGCACATCTTCCTTGTCGCATTACCACCATTGCCCGAGGCATTGCTTTTGGGGGCGACCTAGAATATGCGGATGAAATGACCCTCGCAAAGAGCATTGCGAATCGACTTCCGGTGCAACAATATGTGAAATAGGTGATTTTTGCCCAAAAGCAACCTTTCTTTCCCCTTTTCGTAATAGTTCATATAAACAAGATCGACTAATTTGCCGTTTAAACATTGAATTTTTCTAGGAACAGCATTTGTTTTATCTTTTGATCTGTAATCGGTAATGAACTAAAACAAAAAATAACTGTTTCTTTCATTCAAATCAAGTGTATGGAAATATCAGGTTTAATGGCAGGATTGATCAGCACAGGCATCATTTGGTTGATCTTGATGATCATATCAGTGATTGCAGTATCGAAAAGAACAGATCTGGATAAGAACCAGCGACAAAAATGGATGATCATAGTAGCGATTCTTCCGTTTCTGGGTCTATTGATATATGTGATCACCAACTTCAGCAAAGCTAAGAAGTTGTTATGGTTAGGAATAGCGGGCGCTGTTTTATCTGTTGCGGCAACTGTATTTTTTGTTTACAATCGCAAGCATGAAGATGTGAGTCAGAAAGAAGGGGTAAAAATGACTGCTCAGCAATTATTCGATGCTTTCAAAGCAGATGAAAACGCCGCCAACCTTTTGTACCTGGATAAAGCAATAGAATTGTCGGGCGAGATATTAGCAGTAAATACAAACCAGGATGGTCAGGTTGTCGTAGATATAAAAACAAATGATCCATTTGTAGTGATCAATTGTACTTTTAAGACAGATCCGGGTGCATTGACTGTAGGACAAAACATTACATTCAAAGGCTTTTGCAGGGGATATATTCCCGATGCGAATGTTGTTATCAACGATGGTATTTTAGTAAAATAAGAAAGGAAAGATTATGAAGAAAATTATCGGACTTTTATCATTAGTTCTTTTAATCGGAATACAAGCCGATGCACAGAAGATATTTGGAACACGGAATGGAAAGATCACTTTTGAATCACCGACAGATGGTGATGTGAAAGCTGTGAACAATGAAGTGACCAGCAGAATAGCTGACAATGGACAGCTCACATTCAGTATGCTGATCAAAGGTTTTAAATTCAAATATGCAGAAATGCAAGAGCATTTCAATGATCAATATGCTGAGAGCAGCAAGTTTCCAAGAGCTGATTTTAAAGGCAATATTGTGAACCTGAAAGATGTGAATTTCACAAAAGATGGAAGCTATCCCGTAACGGTAAAAGGAGATCTGACCTTGCATGGTGTTACTAAAAACATCACCGTAAAAGGGAATATTGAAATCAAAGCTGGAAAGCCAAGTGCCAAAGCTGGATTCGTGATCAATCTGAGCGATTTTAAAATCGATGCATCTTCTGTTACAGAAAAAGTAACAGTAGATATCAACTGTCAATACCAGTAATCATTATCACCATAAAAACACCTGTATGAAGATCTTATCTAAAAGGTCTATGGCTATTTTTTGCCTAACCCTTATCACATTTAGTGCTGTTGCACAAGAAACAGACCTGTTTAAGATGCAAGACAGCACTGCTGCTGCTGAAGACAAAAACAGAACTGAAAAAACACTCAACACTTTTTATTCTACACGCTTGGTAACCACACAAACGGTAGAAATAACCGGCAAAGGGAGTATGGACTTTCGCATCAACCACCGTTTTGCTCCTTTAAACCAAGGCTTCTATAATTTATTCGGATTGGATTTTGTTGCCGCACGTATTGGTTTTGATTTTGGATTAGCAGAAAATCTGATGATCGGTATCGGTAGAACCGGAACCAATAAGGAAGCAGATGCTTTTATCAAATACAGACTTCTCAGACAAAGCAGTGGTGTGAAAAATGTACCGGTATCGGTTTCCCTCTTAGGTTCTGTGATGTATCGTGGTTTACGCTACGCTGATCCAACTTTGAATGTAAAAACCCAAGACAGAACCTATTATACGGCACAATTAATGGTGGCGCGTAAGTTCAATGAAAACACTTCTTTACAAATCTCTCCTACCTATACCCGATATAATCGAATTCTGTTCCTGTCTGGGGGTGCAAAAGACCTTTTCTCTATAGGCTTTTTAGCCAGACAAAAAGTGAGCAAGCGTGTAAGTATCAATGCCGAGTATTTTGTGCAGACTGAGCGTTTCGACGGCACGTATAATCCATTATCCATTGGAGTAGATATACAAACAGGTGGGCATGTCTTCCAATTGCATTTCACCAATTCTATAGGTATGAACGAACATACTTTTATTCATGAAACTTTTGGATCATGGGGCAAAGGGGATATACGCTGGGGTTTTAATATCTCCCGTATATTTAATATCGGTCGAAAGAAAAAAGCTTAAAGAGACAAAACCACTTAAAAGCCCCTGTATTCGTGAATACAGGGGCTTTTTTATTGCATTTTACCTATCTTTGTATTCTACACAGGCGGATTTGTTTATTGTTCGGCCTGCACTCCTGCCTAAGGCAGGACAAATCGAACTAATAAACGTACAGAAAAGCACCCTCAAATTTTCTCCCTACGTTTTATTGGTTCACCCAAGTAAATGAACAATTATTGTTCTTAAAGAAGTGAATTATGAGTATTCGTAAAGAATTGGAAAAAAGAATTCTGGTGATTGATGGTGCCATGGGTACCATGATACAGCGTCACAAATTAACAGAAGCCGACTATCGTGGTGAGCGATTCAAAGATTGGCATTGCGACGTAAAAGGAAACAATGACTTGTTATGCATCACCCAACCGGATATCATCAAAGGCATTCATAAAGAATACCTTGCTGCCGGTGCTGATATCATTGAAACCAATACTTTCAGCAGTACTACCATTGCAATGGCTGATTATGATATGCAAGCGTTTGCCTATGAGTTGAATGTAGCAGCAGCTAAATGTGCCAAGGATGCCGTTAAAGAGTTTATCGCTGAAAATCCAACCACAACCGCTAAATATGTTGCCGGGGCGATTGGTCCATTGAATAAAACATTGAGTCTGTCGCCTGATGTCAATAATCCGGGTTTCAGAGCGGTTACATTTGATGAAGTGGTAGCAGCTTACAAAGAACAGATCAAAGGATTGGTAGATGGCGGTGTAGATATTTTATTGATCGAAACCATTTTTGATACCCTTAATGCGAAGGGGGCCATTTTTGCTGCCAAACAATTTTTCCGTGAAACAGGTATACCGGAATTGCCGATCATGATCAGTGGTACCATTACGGATGCATCGGGAAGAACATTGAGTGGACAAACACTCGAAGCCTTTTATACTTCTGTAATGCATGCAGAACCTTTAAGTGTGGGATTGAACTGTGCGTTAGGTGCTGCTGAAATGCGTTCACATATTGAAGAACTGAGTCAGATTGCAGCTTGTTATACTTCAGCTTATCCCAATGCCGGATTACCCAACGCGATGGGAGAATATGATGAAGCACCCCATCAAACTGCTCATTTCATTGAAGAATGGGCACAACAAGGTTTTGTAAATATTGTAGGCGGTTGTTGCGGAACCACACCCGATCATATCAAGCATATCGCCGATCACGTTAAAAAGATTTCACCCAGACCAGTTCCTGTTATTGAAACAGCATTGGCTTAATTTTTAAGTTAACGACATGAGTTCAGCTACTATCATAAAACCTTATCTCCGTTTATCAGGTCTTGAACCCTTGGTGGTTAGACCGGAAACCAACTTCGTAAATGTTGGAGAGAGAACGAATGTAACAGGTTCTAAAAAATTTGCAAGACTGATTCGCGAGAACAAGTACGAAGAAGCATTGTCTGTTGCCCGACAACAAGTAGAAAATGGTGCACAGGTGTTGGATGTGAACATGGATGACGCATTGTTGGATGGTGTAAAAGCCATGACTACATTCCTGAATCTTTTACAAAGTGAACCGGATATCGCTCGTATCCCAATCATGATCGATAGCTCCAAATTTGAGATCATTGAAGCCGGATTAAAATGTGTACAGGGAAAATGCATTGTGAATTCCATCTCTATGAAAGAAGGAGAAGAGAAATTCATTGAACAGGCATTCATTTGTAAAGCATTTGGTGCGGCCGTTATTGTAATGGCTTTTGATGAAGTAGGACAAGCCGATACCAAGGCCAGAAAAGTAGAGATCTGTCACCGCGCGTATAAAATTCTTACCGAAAAAGTAGGCTTCCCTCCACAGGATATTATTTTCGATCCCAACATTTTTGCAGTAGCTACCGGTATTGAAGAGCACAATAATTATGCAGTTGATTTTATTGAAGCAACCAGAGAAATCAAACAGTTGATGCCACTCACCAAAGTAAGTGGTGGTGTATCAAACGTTTCGTTTTCATTCCGTGGTAATGACCATGTACGTGAAGCCATTCACTCTGTATTTCTGTTTCATGCCATTAAGGCCGGAATGGATATGGGTATTGTGAATGCCGGACAATTGGTGGTATACGATGAAATAGAACCCACACTTCGCGATCTATGCGAAGATGTACTGCTAAACAGAAATAACGAAAATAACGAAGCCACTGAAAAACTCATTGCGTTTGCAGAAACCGTGAAAGCAAAGGGTAAAGTGGAAGTGAAAGATGAAGCCTGGCGTAATGAGCCTGTTGAAAAAAGACTGGCACATTCTCTCATCAATGGTATCACTGATTATATTGAAGCAGATACAGAAGAAGCCCGACAAAAATATCCCAAGCCACTGGATGTGATTGAAGGTCCATTGATGGATGGAATGAACATTGTAGGTGATTTATTTGGTGCTGGTAAAATGTTCTTACCACAAGTGGTGAAGAGTGCACGTGTGATGAAAAAAAGCGTAGCAGTCCTCACTCCCTTTATTGAAGCGGAGAAAGAAGAGAGAAAACAAGCACACCTCAAAGCCGGAACCGCCAACACAGAAGCAGCCGGTGCAGCAAAAATATTATTGGCCACGGTGAAAGGTGATGTACACGATATCGGAAAAAATATTGTAGGTGTGGTATTGGGTTGTAATGGATATGATATCATTGATCTGGGTGTAATGGTACCTGCGGATAAAATTTTGGATGCTGCACAAAAAGAAAATGCAGACATCATTGGTCTGAGCGGACTGATCACGCCTTCATTGGATGAAATGGTACATATTGCCAAAGAAATGAAACGTCGAGGCATGACGCAGCCTTTATTAATTGGAGGAGCCACTACTTCCAGAATGCATACTGCCGTTAAGATCGCTCCGGAATATGGCAATGGTGTGATTCATGTATTAGATGCTTCCAGAAGTGTAACAGTCGCCGGTTCTTTATTGAACAAAGAACAGAAAGAGGTATTCCTGAAATCTACCACTGAGGAATATGTAAAACTGAAAGAAGGATTTGATAATAAAAAAAGTATCAAACAATACTTGCCTTACAGTGAAGCATTACAGAACAAAGTCAATATCGATTGGGCTGGTTTCTCTCCTGTTACGCCGGGTTTTACAGGTATTCAAGTATTTGCAGATGCAGATTTGAATGAGATTCGTTCTTATATCGATTGGAAACCTTTCTTCATTGCTTGGGAAATGCATGGCAATTTCCCTGAGATACTGACTGACACTGTGGTTGGAAAAGAAGCTACTAAATTGTACAATGATGCCAATGCTTTATTGGATACCATCATTGCAGAAAAATGGCTCACTGCCAAAGGAACCATTGGTTTCTGGGAAGCTGCCAGTGAAGATGATGATGTGGTTGTAATCGACAAAGACAAAAAAATCACGCTTTCCTTCCTGCGTCAACAAATCAAAAAAGCACCCGGACAACCGAATTTATCTTTAGCTGATTTTATTGCTCCTGCAAGTAGCGGAAAGAAAGATCATATCGGTGCTTTCGCTGTCACCATTCATGGTATTGATGAACACATCAAGAAATTTGAAGCGAATCATGATGATTATAACAAGATCATGCTACAAGCTTTAGCTGATCGTTTAGCAGAAGCATTTGCAGAATTCCTGCATTTGAAAACCCGAAAAGAATATTGGGGCTATGATCAAAATGAGTCACTCAGCAATGAAGAGCTCATCAAAGAAAAATATGTGGGTATTCGTCCCGCACCCGGTTATCCTGCTTGTCCTGATCATACTGAAAAATATAAATTATTCGATTTACTGAAAGTCACTCAAAACATCGGTATAGAACTTACAGAAAGTTTGGCCATGTATCCTGCATCGTCTGTATGTGGATGGTATTTTGCTCATCCGCAAAGTCAGTACTATGGAGTAGGCAAAATTCAGCAAGATCAGTTTGAAGACTATGCCAGAAGAAAAGGCATGACAAAAGAAGTTGCAGAAAAATGGCTGAGTCCGGTGTTGGAAGGCTAGAGAATATTGAATGTAGAATGTCCAATTTCGAAATTTGACATTCTACGTTCTACATTCTTCTGTTTATTACCTTTTCTCAAATAACCACGTGAATATAATAGCGCTAATCATTTATATGCATCTAGAACACCCATCTCTTTGACCTTGTTGTTGACGAATGATGAAATTGTTCATATATTCAATTAATATCGCTAATTTGATATGCTTTGGGTAGTCTATAACTATTAAATCTCCAATTCATTAATCAAATAAGCAAATTCAAGTAGGGGTATATTTATACCCTGCTAAATAAAATCATCTGCGAAATTTTAATCTAATGGGGAGAAAATCCGCTTACCTATTGCTTAATTTAACAAACCCCATGTTCTTATTTATGGAAATGGTAAGTTACTATTCAAAAGACATATCAACTTTCACCTTCTAAACAAACCTCTCCATTGATAGAAAAGCCGATCTGCTAAAGTGGCTTCAGCAGTTATAACTTCAGCGGTACCCGTTAAATTATTACTAAATTGAACCACCCTATTGTAATTAGTATTTAATCCTCTATTCAATTGAACTCTAATTAAAAATACAGAGTCTTTATATGGAACTGCTGGTATATTTTCGATAACTCCCTTTAATACACCATATTCATTTCTTTGATAACTATTCAAAGCAATATTTACTGATTGCCCTATTGTTAGCTTACCAAAATTTTGTTGCGAAGCAATGATTTCAGCAAAATATTCCGGCTGCTCAGGGATGATATAAAATAACTCCTGTCCTACTTTTACCCAGCTATTCTTTTGAAAATAATTAATGTACTGCAATCTCCCAGTTTCACTGGCTATTAGCATATACCTGTTAGTCCATTCAGCTATTGAACTTTTGGCATTCAATAAAGCTGTAATAAAATTCTGGCGAATATCTGAACTATTCTTTTTAAGTTCAATCAATTCCTTTTCTTTGGAGAGCGCATTGGCTGTTTGATTAATCGTACTAGCATCCACCTGCACTAATTGCTGCTGTTTGGCCAGCACTATGGTTTTGTCTTTATTCAACTCAAGAGGGGCAATTATTTTTTCTTTTGCTAGTTTTTCGTTTATCCCCAACAGGTTTCGCTGCATATCTAAATCCTGTACAATTAGCTTCTTTTGTTCTTCTCCATTCAATTGTAGTTGATTAATAATAGCAAGATCTTTAGCTATTGTTGCTTTTTTTTCCTCAAAATATCCGTTTGGTTGCGACCAACTTAACTGATATAGTTGTTGCTGTATCTCTAAGTAATTTTTTTGCAAATCTCCCAGATTATTCAGTACAACTAAGGTTTCAATTGCTGTCCAATTATTATTTATAATTTTTTGCTCAACCCGTTCAATCCATTCTTTTAATACTAACACTTGTGTATAATCGGCATTGCTTTGTAAAATACCTAGTAAATCTCCCTGATGTACTCGGCTATTTTCTTTAGCAGCTAACAATACCAAACTTCCTTCGGTTTTACTAATCACTTGTTTAGGTAGGTTTTTGCCAACAATACGAACAGGAGCTTTTATCAAATCCGGATAACGAATAAAAAATGTGACTATAAATAATAATCCTATAATCAGAAAAAATAATGCAATTCCATATCGAACAATCCATACAGGTTTACTGCTGATAATCTCTCGCACTTCGTGGCTATAAATACGATCCGCTTCATCTAAGCGTTCAATCTTAGCGGCCTTGAGCATATCATCCAAACTATATGATTTTTCTTTTTGTGGCATAGTATGTCTTTAATCACCTAGTTCTAATTGATTTTTTACTAAAGTAAAATACTCTCCTTTCAAAGCCGTAAGTTCTGTATGTGTTCCTTGCTCTATAATAACTCCGTTGTGTAATACCACAATTTGATCGGCATGACGAACAGTGCTTAGCCGATGGGCTACTACTATTACTGTTTTACCTTCAAAAAAAAGGTTTAGATTCTTAAGAATGGTACTTTCATTATTAGCATCCAGCGCATTCGTTGCTTCATCTAATAAAATGAGTTCAGGGTTTTTATAAACAGCTCTTGCTATGAGTATACGTTGTCGTTGCCCCGCACTTACGCCTGTACCCTCAGTGCCAATTTTTGTATTATACCCTAATGGAAGACTTTCTATAAAAGAAGTAATGTTTGCGATTTTTGCGGCATAACGTAATCGTTCTTTATCAGGATAATCTTCTCCTACAGCAATATTTTTGGCAATACTGTCAGAGAAAATAAAACTATCCTGCATTACCACACCACATTGTTTACGCCAAGCACGATGACTGATATTAGATAGGTTGAGTCCAGCAGACTGCGCTATATCACCTACATAGATTTCGCCTGATTTAGTATCATAAAATTTGAGTAAAATCTTAAGAAGAGTTGTTTTACCACTACCGCTGGAACCCACTATTGCGGTTATTTTACCATGCGGAATTTGCATACTAATATTTTTAAGCACTGGCTCATTACCAGCACCGGGATAAGTAAAACTAATATTGTATAAGTGTAACGATCTGTTTTGTGGTAGTTCACTTACGAGTGGATTGGCGTTGTTATTATTTAGGTTAACAGGCTCCTCATCGGGTAACTTGTGAATTTCATTTAGCCTTTCAAGACTTATTTTAGCCAACTGCCAGTTCTGAACAAAACCGATCATTTGCTCAATGGGGGCATTTAATTGACCAATGATATATTGAATGGCCAGCATAGCACCAAGCGTAATTTGTCCTTGAATAACGGCACTAGCTGCTATAAAAGTGATAAAGATATTCTTGCCTTCATTAATAAAAAATGCACCAGCTTGTTGCCATTGGTTAAGAGACAAGTTCTTCATACCCAAGCGAAATAATGCAGCTTGTAAATGTTCCCATTGCCAGCGTTGTTGCTTTTCGCTACCATGCAGTTTAATTTCCTGCATACCTTGGACTAGTTGAATCGAACGGCTTTGCTCAGCTGCTGCTATATCAAATTGCTGATAATCTAGTTGCTTACGCTTTTTCAGGAATACTAAAATCCAGAATCCATATACAATACTAGCCCCCGAAAATACACCGAAAATAAGCATGTTGTAATTGAGAAGTACTACCGAAAATATCAACAAATTAAACAAAGAGAATAGTGTATTCAGTGAGGTGCCGGTTAAAAAATTTTGAATACGTTTATGATCATTCATTCTTTGCAGAATATCGCCGGTTTTTTTACTGTCGAAATAAGCCAAGGGTAATTTCATCAGTTTTATAAGAAAGCCGGTTAAAATAGAAATATTAATACGGCTGCTGATATGGTACAAAATCCAGCTACGAATGAATTCAACACTTAAACGACCAACAAACAATGCTAGCTGCGCCAAGAGAATAATATAAACAAACTGAATATTTTGGGTATTGATACCTACGTCTACCACACTTTGAGTTAAGAAAGGAAATACCAGTTGTAATAAGCTACCCAGTATTACCCCTAAGAATAATTGAATCACTAGTTTTCTGTGTGGCCTAAGGTAGCCCCAAAGTTGGTTGGCATGGTTAGTAGCTACTTCTTTAAAATCTTCCCCATACTGCCTATTATAAAAATTTTGTCCGGGTTCTAATAAAAGAGCAATACCTGATGCTTCTCCATCTTCACTTTTATCGCTGATCCATTTTTTAAGAAATAAAGATTGATCAATACTGATAATACCAGTTGCAGGATCTGCAATCTTAACTTTTTGATATTTTTTATTATTAAAAAACCGTTTTTTTTGCGGCAGCAGAATAATAAAATGGTTTTGTCCCCAGTGCAAAATAGCAGGTTTAGGAGCTTCTTCAAGCAGTTTTGTAAAACTTAATTTGAGTGCTGTTGTTTGGAACCCAATTTTTTCAGCAGCATCGCTAATACCTAATAAGTTTACGCCTTCTTTACCAATCTCTGTCAACTCGCGTAACTTTTCCAATGCAAAATAACGGCCATAATGTCTGCTAATCATATACAAACAGGTTGGACCGCAGTCCATCTGATTCTGTTGTTTTAGGAAAAAAAAAGAGTTCATTAGTATTGAAAAACAAGATGATTAAACTATTAGAAGCTCCTAAGAATTGCTTAATTAGAATGCTTTAATATTTAGACATTGAAAAAACGCTTATTTGTTTACAGCTTTATCATTACTGAGGATATATTTAGAATGATTTAAACCAAGAATTCAAATCAGTTAGTAGCTTACTTCCTGAAGAAGGTCTTGGAGCATCCTTATTCATTATCTTACCAGATTCATCAACTATCAAATATCTTGGTATAGAAAACACTTCAGAAGAGGGATAAAGTTTTTTTATATCATTAACTAACTTTTCAGACGCTAGTAAATGGATGCCCTCTAAATCATGTCGTTGAATTGTTGTTTTCCATTGTTCAGTATTTTGTGGCAGATCAATTGAAAGAAACACCTTTTTTATATTATATGTTGATAAATAGCTGTCGATATTTGTATAGTTCTTAAATTCTTGAATACAAGGAATACACCAAGTTGCCCATATATCTACATATAGCCTCTCTTTACCAAGATAATTTGTTAAATCAACAAGGGAAGAAATTGTGATACTACTATCAATAAAAGTGATTTTTTTATTGATAGTTATACTATGATTCTTCAGAAAGTTTTTTTCTTTCTCTTTTAAATAGGCAGAATAAATATTTTCTGCTTTTTCAATTTCTTTATAAACAATAAAATCATCTTTAGTTATTAATGTAGGCATAGCATTTAAAATATCTATCATAAATCTACCCAGCAAGTAAGATTGTAAATTTTTAGGGGCGTAAAGTATCGGGACAAAATATTTACTTAGTTTAAACACTTTCTCGTTAATTAGAAATGTCGAATCAGGCATTTGCTCGAGAGAGAGTATTTCGGATTTTTCGAAATATTCTAATTCAATCATGCCTGCAGTATAGGGAACAGCAAGAACACTTTTGAAAATATTTTCATCGAATGGATTTAAAGTTCTTCTTAGTTTCTCTAGAATTACTTTTTTTGTCGAGCTACTATTAATATAACTTATTTTATTTAGTGGTTTTAGAGAAATGTCTCTAGCGATTTCTCGCAGAAAAACAGCTTTGAAATTAATTAATACTAAGTTCCGAAATGAATCACTAATTAGCTTTTCATTATACAAGTCATTATATTTGGAGACATATAAATCAACAATTTGATGAAACTTATCTAATACCTCATCAATGCTTTGATAATTTTCTTCAATTAAATTCCAAATCGGAGTAAACTTCGCCGTAAAATTTGGGTAAACAAATTGTTCATTAAATAGTTTTATTCCAGCTGCATTAGATCCTGTAATTTTCATCCAATCAAGATTTACAGGTGCGGAATCACCAAATACTTTTGCATGCAGGTTTAATACTCCATTAGTTTCTGCATATACAAAAAAAGGCATGCCATCAAATGATATTTTTATAAACCCATCTTCTTTAATAGGAAAATCAAATGAATGAATACCGGTAGTATCTAAAGTTACAACCCTTGTAGCCAAAGAATTATTATACCATTTGTTTTCATAAG
Source organism: Sediminibacterium sp. Gen4 (assembly GCA_013391385.1). Taxonomy (GTDB): domain Bacteria; phylum Bacteroidota; class Bacteroidia; order Chitinophagales; family Chitinophagaceae; genus Sediminibacterium. The sequence goes on from JACBFI010000011.1 coordinate 43,826, forward strand.
GGTCAAAAATACTCAATGTAACAGGATGATCTGATTCTAAGCTAATGTTAAGTGTAAACTGACAAAAAATTGTGTTTACATTAAACAGACATAATATCAACAATATTGTTTTCATAAAAGAAAATTAGGGCGGTATTACTACCGCCCATCGTTTATAAGTATGCACTAAGTTGTTACATCGTGGCAAGATCCTCCATTTGTACAATAGGTATTTATATCGTCCACCATTGTTTGTGGAGTAGGGGTACTTCTATATTCCCAAGTACCTGGCATGCCAGTACAAGAGCAGACCCATGTACCTCCTCCGATTTTTTTTTGCGCATCTCTATCTAACAATAAACCTAATTTTTCCATTTTTAGATTCATAAGTATGATTTTTAGCTACTTTGGTTTTGAAAGTAGCGGTTAAAAATGATCCTGCAGCTTAAAGCATCAGCAGATGATTGGCTGGCTCAATCACTCGTTCGTCAACAAGTGTAGTACCATTGAGCTTCTCTTTCCGGGTACTATTCGAAAAGAAATCTGGTTAATACTCCCTAAAGGAACAAAATAACTTACATCATTCATTTGATATACTTTGGATATTTCATAGCCCTTAATAAAAATTGTAGGATATGGTTTTAGAAAAACTATTACGATTTATTTATAAGTCGTTTTAATGCGACCTCAAGAGTTTCATCTGCTCCAGATTTCCAAACAATTTTACCATCTTGTCCAATAAGCATTCCTGAAGGAATCGGATTATTCACATTATCGTAATTATCTTCGATCTCTTTATTTGCGAGTATATTATACCAGTTCCCTATATCATCTTTTACTATTGCAGCTTTCCATTGTTCAATATCTTTATCAATTGAAATTGTTAGTATTTCAAGTCCATAAGAATGATACTGATTAAATATTTTTTTTAGATTAGGAATTTGCTCTCTACAGGGTATGCACCAACTAGCCCAGAAGTCAATATATAAATATTTACCTCTAAAATCTAATAAAGCAACATTCTTACCCCTGATATCTTGCGCTTTAAAATTATAAGGAATATTCCCTATTACGTTTTGTTCAAGTTGCTTAAACAAATCTGCAATAAAAACACCATTTATACTCTTTTGTATCCTAGTTGTCAGTTTTTGAAATATTCTTTTGGCTGAATCAACAGGTAATTGTTTTACTTGAGTGTAAAAAAAATATGGACTAACATATGAATCAGGGTGAGTTAGAACAAATGAAATGACCGCTTGTCTCATCTCCTCTCTTTCTGGTTTTAACTGCTCTATAAATTCATTAGCTTTTTGCTGAGCCAACTCTTTATCTTCATTTGTGATTGCAATTTTATAAGCATCATTCGCAAGAGCTATTTGTTTGTACAAATTTTTGTACCTCGCTTTAATAGAGTTTAAACTGATTTTTAAATTATCATATTCATTTTGTGTTCTTGAACCATCGAGCTTCGCAAGTGCATAATTGTTTTCGACAAGTTCAATTTTTTGAACTGTAGGTTCAAGAAATATTTCAGTGTAGTTAACATTTTCATAATCAATCATTCTAGTATATCCCTTAATTGTTGCGAAAACAGGCTCAGGTATTTCACCCTCAAACTGAAAATTTCCGTTTTTTAAAAAGGCAGTATCGCGTATAAATTTTCCGAAACTATTAGTGTATGCCAGTATAATATATCCAGTATCACGATTATTGACTATTCCCTTGAGTATAAATTTATTTACACTTAGGTTTTGAGAGTACGTCATTGCGACATGCATACAGCATGCTGTTAAAATAAATGCTTTCATTCTAAAAAATAAGGTTCATAATTTTAAGCACTTTGTTAGAATCAAATTTAAATAACCCCACATCAACTCTACAAACTCGTGTAATAATTTTGAAAATAAGGTATAGTTTAACTCTTCATATCTTAAGTAATAAATATAGTCAGAGCAAAATAGAATTTTTATTTTGCTCTGACTGCTACATCTAAGGAGTTTGGCACATTTTATCTTGTCCTGGTTTACTTCCAGAGCCATTTCCTGCGTCATCGCAAGTTCCGCATGAACCAGAACAAGTGACACCAGTTCCTGTTCCACAATAAACATTACAACAACCGCCAGAGGCACTAGACCCACAATTCGCGCCCCCAACGATTTTTTTCATAGCATTTCTGCTCAATTGGAGTCCAAAATTTTTCATTTTTTGTTTCATAAATAAAATTTTTCGCTATTCCTTTTTTAAAATAGCAATTAAGAAATTTTCTGTCAGCTTTAAGCATCAGCAGATAATTGGCTCACCCAACTACTTATTCGTCAATAAGTATAGTACCATCGGGCTTTTCTTGTCGGGTACTAAGCGAGAAGAAATATTTTTCTTCTTCTAAGAGATAAAATAGCTTATATCTTTTATTTGATAAGTTTTAGGTAATTGGTAACCATTAATAAAAATGGTCGGTGTAAATTGAATATCAACCTCATCACACCATGCTTTCATTTTGCTAAGTTTTTCATTTTGTTTTATGAGTTCCCCATTCATAGGGTATTTAGCTGCAAAAGCATCATAGTCTTTTTGAGATGCTAAATACCAGTCGTCCAATGCTTGATATGTAATATGTTCATCTCCTTTTTCAGCAATAGCTAATAAATGTTTTACCGGCTTTGCAGCCCTATCATTTTCATTATTGGTGGCAGTAAAAATAATTTGGGCTTTTACTTCAGGATTTTGTTCTATAATTTTATCTAATTCTGGATGTGCTGTTGCGCAAGGTCCACAATAAGGGTTGCACACCTTAACAATGGTATGTTTGGCTTGGGGGTTGCCAATTGTTATGCCTAAGCCATCTGTTGAATTGTCAATGATAGATGGTTGTTTATACAGTAGTGACCAAAATACCTCATCATTATACTTTAATTGTAGGTAATTTCTTTTTTCGTATTTAGATGCTTGTACCCTTTTTAAAATAGGTTTCAATAAAAACCAAATGGTAATGGGTATGACTATTGCTAAAGCGATTGAAATTATATTGGAAGCTAGTATAGCTTTTATAGCTGGTAATGATATTTCGGAATTAATGGCAACTAACAATCCTTCTGAAAATAATACACCCTGCACCATTAAACAAAGTACACACCATTGTTTGGCTACCTTCGCTTGGTAATACAATGAGAAGATAATATAAGGCAGTGCCAGTAAAGAAAACAAACTCAATAAGGGTAATACTGTATTTATTCCCACAAAAGCTGCCACCAATAGAGACCCTGCAAAATAAATAAAGCCAACTTCACTCCATGTAATTAGCCCCCAAAGAGTTGCCGCTTTGGTATTTAATACTGCACTACAATTGGCTTTTTGTATACCCGAACAGATTTGTTTTAATAAGGGGTTACCCTTATCAATGTCGTACCAAAGAAGTAAAACTGAAGCTGCCAAACCTATTAATTTTGCTAATAAATACGTGGTAGCAACTAAAGTAACCGTACCATTTATATAAGGTATCAATATGGCAGCTAAAAGTACGAGAGGGATTAGTGTATAAAAACACTTTTGTACTAATAAGCGATTTAATTTTTTATGATAGTCAGGTTCCCCCGAAAACTCATTGGCTTCTGCTACCAAAATAGTCTCTGTCCATAATTTCAGAAACTCATCCTTAGTAATAATTTTCTTCTTCCCATTTTGGTTAATGATAGTTAGTTTCTCACCCATCAACTTTACTACTGTTACAAAAACTCCATTTTTATAGGTAGTAATAAATGGGATAGGTATTTCGTGCAATTTGTCAGCTACTGTTTGAATTGCTATGCTTTCTACTTTCCATTTTTGTAATGAATCTGAAATAGATAAAAAACTGGGATAATCAGGATGAGCTTGCAAGGTATCATTAATGGTATGCAGGTTAACTTTCACTTTCAGCTGCTTTAATAGAGCAGCTACCGCTAATACCTGGTTTTCATACAAGCTTTTAAATAATACACCCGATAGCATAATCTTAATTGAGTGATTAAACTTCCAAGTCATTCATGAAATGACCAAATTCATGTAGGGGCATATTTCTACCCTACTGAATGAATTACATAAAATCACCTATAAAATTTTGATTAGGGGTAGAAAATACCCCCCCCCCTCTCTAATATTTAATTTAACATAATTCACATTCATATTTATGGAAATGGTTATATTTTGCGTCTAGCTATCAACCCCCATTGATAGTAAAATCATAAGATAAAAGAATTCGTAATGATATCGTTAATGATGTGCGATGATCATGTGATGCTACGCGACATGATATTGGGGGTTTTAGAAAAAGAACATGGATTTTCTGTTTGTGGAAGAGTACAAAGCGGTGAGGATTGTATTCGTCAAATTGAACAAGGTAGTATACCTGACCTTCTCATTTTAGACATTAGTTTACCCGAAATGCCGGGTTATGAAGTAGCCAGATACTTAAGAGAAAAGTTCCCGCAAATTAAAATACTGGTATTCTCAATTATCACTGATTATGCCGCTGTAAAAGCAATGATACGTTTTGGAGTTGATGGGTTTGCATTTAAAGATATTACGCCATCGTCTATCGCATCCATCATACATTCAATAATGGCTGGTGAAACATACTACCCTCCGGATTTTATGTTTACAGCCCAAGAAATTGAAGCCATAAAAACAACCGCGATTCCTTGGGCTGAACATATTACCCAAAGAGAAATGACGGCAGTAAAATTATTAGCGAAAGACTTGTCAAGAAAACAAGTTGCCTATCAAATGGGTATATCACCATCTGTTGTAAACAAAAAAATTGACAATATTTTCAAAAAAACTGGACATAGAACCACTCTTTCTGTTGTTGATTTTTTAAAAAGAGTAGGAATTTTATCCTGATCGAAAAATACACTATAGTTTATTCCATAAGGCTTAACCACTTTCATATTCCTCCGTTCCATATTTCTTATTCTACATTTATATTCTCTCACCTTTTCTCAAACAACCACCACAATCTTCTTCTCGGTTTCACGGTATAGTTTTTTCGGACATAGGTTTTGATATAGTCCATGGCTTCATTTACATCATCCGTGAGGAATAACAACTTTTTATCTTCTGGTGAAATGGTGCCATGTTTCGCCATATCATCAATACTGTCTAGTAATGGCTGGAAATAGTCTTTACCCAATAATACAATCGGAAAATCATTGATGACTTTGGTTTGCGCCAATGTGAGTGTTTCAAAAAATTCATCCATTGTACCAAATCCTCCCGGCATAATGATAAATGCGTAGGAATATTTTACCAGCAACACTTTTCTGATAAAGAAGTAGTCAAAAGTGATCCATTTATGCATGTAAGGATTGGGATATTGTTCAAATGGAAGCTTAATATTACACCCTACAGATTGTCCGCCACTCTCATAAGCTCCCTTATTGGCTGCTTCCATAATACCCGGACCACCACCGGTCATGGTAGTAAATCCAAGTTCTGCGATTTTTTTTCCAACCTCGACTGCCTGCTGATAATAAGGATGGTCTTCTTTAAAACGCGCAGATCCAAATACAGTAATACAAGGGCCTACAAAGTGAAGCGTACGAAAACCTTTGATAAACTGTCGGAAAATTTGCCAAGCAAAAGCCAACTCATTGATCCTGGGCTTCGGTCCATCCAAATACACGGATTCTTTTGCGGGAATGATCCTTTCTGTTTTATTCATATCTATCCTTATATTGATGAAATTTCAAATTAGCACAAAATTTGCTGTAATAATAAACAGTTAAACATCCTTAACATTTTTATGAGAAAATTTTACTACGTCATCATATGCATGGTTTGCTTACTATCGGTATCCGCACAAAAAAAAGTATTACTGGAACAATTCAGAACTTTCTCAATGATTGGTCCGGTCATGCAGTATTTAAACCAAGAAGAAACCAAAGCTGTATTGCTCAAACAATTGAACAATAGCTTACTGAAATATAAAAATGCACAGCTGATTGATCAAGATTTTCGCATGACAGTCTTACCCGAATTGAAACCAACCAACCCTACTGATCTACCATTTACCATAGCAGATAGCAGTACATGGCACATGTACCTTGATTTATATGAATTTGAAACAAACACTTTTTATTACGTACATCCAGAATACAAGGAAGATTCTGCATTATTCAAAAGAACAGCTTCCGTATTTGACTTAACAGTTTTATTGACCGATTGGAAAAAAGATATCATACTAAAAGAGTTCATCACCATCTGTATCACCCGAGGTAGTAGTAATGGTTTTGGCATCCAAGCATCTAGCCCTTCACTAAGTAATAGAGGATTTACAGACATGCTGAATTACGCTCTTGAACGTGTCTTGGATCCGGAAAATAAAGTAGGATTGATGGAGATAAAAGCAGCACCGGTATTCTATGCTGATAACTTTCTACTCCCTATCATCAGTAATTATCCTGTCATACAAGTGAGCAACAAAAATAATATTGCCTCTTACAAAAGGGATCAAACTGACGAGATCATACGATTGGGTGAACCCTTTTATGAAGAACTCATTACGAAAGGGAAAAATAAAAACGTTGCAGATAAATCTATTATTAGTACCGCTATCAATAGTACAGGTAGACAAAACAGTTCTGATTTTGTACATGCAAGACAAGAAACTAGAGATGTATTGAGGGATAAAAATTATACCTTAAAAATGCTGATTGAGATCAACCCCATCTTTAATTATAAAAATGAAGACGAAGTATTTACCGGTTTTATGCCCGATTCTTTACATTTTTTATTGAAAGATCAAGATACGATCGCCAAATTCAAGATTATCAAAAACACCGGTTTGGTAGTAGGGGATAAATTGGTTTTAAAAACAAAGAATATTGGTTTAGGAGCAGAAAATAGAACGATCTATTTGAATAAACTCAGCAATGGCTATGATAGCACCAGTATTTATTTAATGGATCCTGCTGAAGTTTCAAGAAAAATTTTTTCAGAATACGTCATTACCGGACTCATACACAATCAGCCTTTCACAATTATGTGTAGCAATAGGAATACCCTAAAGGAATTTTATCTGAACCAAGATAATATAGCTGTTGCCATGGGTAAATTTTTACCGGAAAGAATTGCTGTTTTTGATGCATCTTTAGACAAGGAAATATTGAATCAGTTAATGATGATTGGGTTTTCCCGTCTCTTACGATAAACAGACAGCTATGCGTATCATTTCATATAATGTCAATGGCATAAGAGCCGCAATGAAAAAAGGTTTTATAGATTGGTTAGCAACCAATCCGGCAGATGTTATTTGTCTGCAAGAAACAAAAGCCAATCAGGAAGATGTTGATGTAAGTGCCATTGAGAAAATGGGCTATCAAACATTTTGGTATTCTGCTCAAAAAAAGGGCTATAGTGGTGTTGCCATTTTTACCAAAATAAAACCCGATCAAGTACTTTATGGAAATGGTATTGATCAAAGCGATGCTGAGGGAAGGATAATCAGGGCTGATTTTGGAGATATTACCCTCATCAATGCATATTTCCCTTCCGGTACCAGTGGAGAGGAAAGACAAACCTATAAATACCAGTGGCTGGATGAATTTTTTACGTACGTACAAGAGTTGAGAAAAAAAAGAAAGAAATTGATTGTAACCGGCGATTATAATATTGCGCATACGGAAATCGATATTCATGATCCGAAGGGGAATAAAAAATCATCCGGATTTTTACCGGAAGAACGTGCGTGGATGGATCAGTTTTTAGCCAATAAATGGGTGGATACTTTCCGTCACCTTCATCCGGAAGCTACCGGTGCTTATTCCTGGTGGAGTCAAAGATTTCCATCGGTAAGATTACAAAACAAGGGCTGGAGGATCGACTATATCAGCATTACAGATACATTAGCACCACAATTGAAAGCCGCTGCTATTTATCCGGATGTGAAACACAGCGATCATTGTCCGATTTACGCAGAGATCATCTAATACTGATACAAACTAAAAAAAATAATCGTGTATATCTATAATGTAACCATTCAATTAGTCTGGGGTATTCATGAAGACTGGCTGCAATGGATGAAAACCAAACATATTCCGGAAGTAATGGCTACCGGCTGTTTTACTGATTTTCGTTTTGTGCGTGTACTTGAAATGGATGAAACTGAAGGACCTACTTATGCCACCCAATATTTTGCTGCAACCAAAGAAGACTATGATCGTTATATCGAGCACCATGCCGCTGCCTTACGAAAAGATGCGTTGGATGTTTGGGGTAATCAATTCGCAGGTTTTCGTTCTTTAATGCAGGTTGTGAATTGAGTGTGGATAGTTTTGCAAATTCATTTTGTCAATCACAAAACTTCGCTATATTGCTCTGAAACCCGCTTCGGGACTGCTTTTCAGCAGAAATCTTCTGAAACCATTGATAATAAAGGGTTTCAAGAGATAATGGTGTTGAAACATGCAATGTACAATTGGTACACAATCGGCTGAAATGCTTGTTGGCGAAGGGTTTTAAGGAATCAGAAAAAGAAGATAAAGTTGTAAAAATATTTTGCTATTTGATAAAAGCGAATAAATTTGTTTCTCTTATTAAAATACATCTAAAAACACATCTATGAACAAAGCTGAATTAATCGCGCAACTCGCAGAAGATGCAGGTATCACCAAAACTCAAGCTAACGCTGCTTTAGATTCTTTTGTTGATACTGTAACTAAAACCCTGAAAAAAGGTGATAAAGTTACTTTAGTAGGTTTCGGTACTTTCTCTGTATCTAAGCGTGCTGCTCGTACAGGTCGTAACCCTCAAACTGGTGAGACTATCAAGATCAAAGCTAAAAAAGTTGCCCGCTTCAAAGCCGGTAAAGAACTGAGCGCTAAGATCTAATCTAAGCCTCCAAAAAGAATTGAACCCCGCTTTCGCGGGGTTTTTCTATTTTTGCAGCTCACTATTTATCAATTTAAACATAATTACCATGGGTAGAGGCGATAAAAAAACCGCTAAAGGAAAGAGATTCAAAGGTTCATTCGGCAAAAGCCGTCCGGCCAATGCAAAAGCTACTGCTGCAAAAGCAAAGAAAGCAGCTGCGAAAGCTTCTTAACAATGTCTGATGTTGGATCGCTGATGTCGGATTTATTTTATCAAATCCGACATCAGCGATCCAACATCCTATATTTTCTTCTTTGCTATTTCCTCCAACGCAAATACCAGCTTGTCTAAATCTTGTAGTCGGGTGTATACGTGTGGTGTGACCCTTACACAACTAATGTTTTCCCAGACGATACCAACGGTATGAATTTTATAGGTATTGAACAATGCCTGATCCAATTGCGCGGGTGTCATGCCATCAATAGATACTCCACAAATTGCGCAAGCATATTCAGGTTTGAAGGAAGTATGTATTTTTACCTTTGGAATATTCCTTGCTTTCTCCGCCCAATAATTTTTCAAGTAACGAATTCGTTCTTCTTTTCTTTTCGCTCCAATCGCATTGTGAAAGTTCAATGCCTCACCTATTCCCTGTTCTATCGGAAAGCTTCTGGTACCAAGGGTTTCAAACTTTCTGATATCATCACTCCTGGGTTTATCATTACAAACCAAGGGCCATATCTTTTCTATTTTTTCTTTCTTGATCCATAACATCCCACTCCCGATCGGAGCGCTGAGAAATTTATGTAAACTGGTGCCGAAATAATCACATTCCAAGTCGGGTATTTTAAAATCAAGTAACCCAAAAGAGTGAGCACCATCCACAATCACTTCCAATCCACGCCGATGCGCCATCTGTGCAATCTTTTTCACCGGAAGAATTTGTCCGATCCAGTTGATGATATGTGTCAGGTGTAAAATCTTTGTTTTTGGAGTGATGGCTTTTTCAAATGCTAATACAATGGCATCATCATTTTCGATCGGAAAATCAAAACTGATTTGTGTATAGACAATCCCATCACGCAGCGCTCTTTGCTTCCAAGCCTGGATCATATTCGGATAATCTTGCAGGGTGCCAATCACTTCATCCCCCGCTTTCAAATCCAATCCAAAAATCACCGTATTGAGCGCTTCAGTAGCATTTCTATTGACTGCAATTTCTTCGGGAGAACAACCTGCCAATGTTGCCAGCTTATAACGCAAAGGCTCGCGCCCCTGGTCTAAAATGCGCCACATGTAATAGGACGGACCTTCATTGGATATTTGATTGAACCTTTCTACTGCTTCCTGTACCACCCTGGGAGAAGGACTGACCCCTCCATTGTTGAGATTGATCAGATTGGGGTTCACCGTATAAGATTGTTGAATGACTGTCCAATAATCTTCGTCTGTAGCCGTTTGTTCCGGACTAAAACCAGCCACACGGTTTTGCTCAGACTCCCATTCAGCGGCATGTAATTGCTGAAACAGACTATTGGCAGAAAAAGCCCCGGCAAGGAGCCCGATCCTTTGTATAAAATCTCTTCGTTGGTTCACGGTAAAAGGTTGAACAAGAAAGATAATGAAGGGAATTCAAAAGTCAAAAGTGAAAAGTCAAAAGAAGATGATATATGTTATTTTACCACAAAGTTGTTCAGAGTTTGGCACAGAGGTTCACAGTATTTTTTTGACTTTTGACTTTTCACTTTTGACTTTCAACTTATCCCTACCTTTGCATAAACTTTCCGGTATGAAACAGCAGGGATGGAAGATGATGGTTTTTTTAGGTGTATTGGTGCTAATCAGTCAGTTGGCAGATGCACAATGCTCTATTTGTACCAAAACGGCTTCACAGTTAGGTGAAGGACCTGCTAAAGCATTGAATTCAGCTATCATTTATCTGGCAGGAGCCCCATTGGCTATTATGGGATATATTGGATGGAGATGGTGGAAAAGAGAACAGGATGTAATAAAAAGTGAGGAACAAACTTCTACTAAAGGTTAAGGCGTCTCTACCAGATCTTCATTAATAAATACCAAGTTTTCATCGGAGATAGAAAAAGAAAAATTGTATTTGCTAATGGCCGCAAATACAGCTTTGGAGCATCCTTTTTTCATTTGATCATGCAACTCTATTACAATTGCCTTTGTTAAAGGCAACCAATACTCATAGTTGCTTTCAAATACTTCCTTTTCAGAACCCTCTATATCAATTTTTAATAGATCAATATGATTCCATCCTTGCTCACGCATGATAGTATCAATACAAATAGCAGAAATTGAATTGGGGTCATTAGGGGATGTTTCCTGAACCATAAAGGAGTTTTTTATTGCTCCATGATCCACTATAATTAAATGAACATCTTTATTCCACAAGCCTTTAAGTAAAGGCTTTACATTAGAATAAGATTCAATGTTCTTCGATAAAACTTCAAAATTTTCTTTACTTGGTTCAACTGCTACAATTGAGCAATTGGAATATTTTTGCGAAAAATAAACAGAAGCCAAACCAATATTAGCGCCTGCATCTATTATATTTCGTACTTCAAAGGGGAAATTAATATTATACTGATTTCTTAAAAAGACTTGATCAAAAGTAAAATAGTCAGTTGTTTTGGGTCGCAAATAAAAAGGGCCTTTATATTTTGAAGCCCTTAATACTCCATAAGGCTTTAGTTTAACCTTTATATAAAGTTTGATTGCATCAATTAACCCGAATGCTTTAGTCATTTTTTTGAAACGAGATGACATAGATACCTATTATAATGATTATACGATAATGCAAAGTACAACATAGCATCTTGATCTTTCAATATTTGGTTAAACTAAACATTATAGCTTATTTTGTTATTAATATTATAGCCGTTTGGCATCAGAAATGACACAGCACCCCGCATTAGTTAGTATTGTAATTCCTTGTTATAACCATGGAAAATATCTTCAAGAAGCATTGGATAGTATAGATTACAATAAAATCAACTACGGTGTTGAAATTATTATAGTTGATGACGGATCTTCTGATCATGAAACACTTCAAAAATTAGAGAGTCTAAAGCAGCTCAATTATACGGTTATTCATCAAATCAATGGAGGGCCTGGCAAGGCTCGCAACACTGGAATAAATGTTGCGGCTGGGAAGTACATTCTACCATTAGATGCTGACAATAAAATAGATCCTAATTACATCAATAAAGCCATTCCTATATTAGAAAAAAATCAGGCCGACATTGTATACGCTGCTCCAATTTTTTTTGGAGACACTTCAAATAAGAAGCGTCAATTTAAAGTTCGCCCATTTGATGATTTAGGGCTTGTTACAGGAAATTGTGCAGATGCCTGTGCAATATATAGAAAAGAAGTATGGATGAAAAATGGTGGCTATGATGAAGTCATGCCTTATTTTGGATTTGAAGATTGGGATTTTTGGATTACTGCATCAAAAAATAACTTCACTTTTCATTTCATCAATGAGAAGTTATTTTTCTATCGTATTGATAATAACTCAATGATTACGCAATTCGACAACAAAGAAAGAAGTGTTTTAATTCATCGCTACTTAGCAAAAAAGCACTCTGATTTCTTTTTGGAGAAGCTAGTAAAAATTACTTATATCAGAGAACGATACTTTTATGATCTATTGCGCTTTCCAATAACACCTATTGTTTATTTACTATACTGGTTAGGTATACTTGAAAACACAACATTAAGGGCAAAAAAGAAATATTCACACTATGAAGTCAATAAAAAATTAGTTTGATAAAATAGTAGCAGCAAATGGTAATTGAAAAAAGACATTTGAATAAAAGTGATCATAAAGAAGAGTACATATTCTCTATTATGATACCTAGTTGGAATAATTTGAATTACCTGCAGCTTTGCATAAACAGCATTCGGAAAAACTCCTATTATCCACATCAACTTATTGTTCATATAAACGAGGGTTCTGATGGAACTTTAGAATGGATTCAATCACAACCCGATATCAGTTATTCATACAGTACTGTTAATGTAGGCGTTTGTTACGCACTCAATAGCTGTAGAACATTGGCCATAACAGATTATTTATTGTACATTAATGATGATATGTATGTTTGTCCCAACTGGGATAAACCCTTACTAGATGAAATAAAAAAAATTGGGCACAAATATTTTTTCCTTTCAGCAACAGCCATTGAAATCAAAGCCCAGAGCAGCTGTTCTATTCAGAAAAATTTTGGGACGTCCATTGATCAATTTCAAGAAGAAACACTCATTGAAGAATTCGCCACTATTCCATTTCACGACTGGCAGGGAGCTACCTGGCCACCCAATGTTGTACATAAAGATATATGGGACCTGGTGGGCGGCTATAGCATCGAATTCAGTCCGGGCATGTATTCCGACCCCGATTTCTCCATGAAACTCTGGCAGGTAGGTATCCGTCTGTTTAAAGGATTGGAAAAAAGTAGGGTGTATCACTTCGGATCTATTTCTGTAAAAAGGGTAAAACGTAATAAAGGCTATTACACATTTATTGCGAAATGGGGTATGACTTCCGGTACCTTATCGAAATATTATTTAAGAAGGGGCGCTAAATTTGACGGCCCGCTTTCAGAACAACAGATTCCTAAACTTGTACATATCAAGAACTTCTTCAAACGCTGTTGGAATGCGGCTTTTCAAAATGGTTAAGCATCTATTTTAAAGAACATTTTGATACAAAATAAGATCTTCATAAATGCTGATTTCTTTTTATAAGCTAGTATAACGTACCTGTATTTGAAAAAAGTACTCATACGTTTCCACCGGCTCCAAACATCTGTTTTTCGATAGGTTGTTGCGAGTATTTCAAACACCTTTTTTTGATCAGATAATGATGCAGGGCATTTCTCAAACAGCAATTGCATTCTTTTTCTGGCAATCTCTATTCTCGCGCGTTTTGTTGGCTTCTCTCTTCCATGCTGTCGGGTATTGGCTCCAATAGCATTGTGCGTGTGTTGTCTGTATTGAACCAATACTTCATTTACATATTGGATACCACCATAACAGGATGCTACAAATCCAAGCCAAAAATCGTGGGTTACGATGGTTGGAAAGGGCGTACATTTTTCAATCAACTCCTTTCTGAACAACATGGCATGTCCCGGAGCCCAAGCACCAATAGCATACATGAGACAATTATCGTACGTAAGTTGATTCTTAATATCAGACATTTTTTTGAGCAGCGACTCCCCTTTTTCATCTATCAGCATTGAATCACTATATACAGCGATATTATCTTGCAAGTGTGAAAGCAATGTTTCCAGTTTATGAGGCAGCCAAATATCATCTTGATCACTGAGAGCCACCAATGAACAAGTAGCATTCAGCATACCCCTTTCAAAGCTTTTGATATATCCGATATTCTCATCATTGATGAATAAACGAATTCGATCATCATGCGCATAGGTTTTGATGATGGCAACCGTATTATCAGTTGACCCATCATCAACGATGAGGATTTCTTTTGGAGCGTTGGTTTGTTGAAGTATACTATCTAACTGCTGCCTGAGATATTTTTCCCCGTTATAAGTAGCCATCACGACTGAAATATCAGATGCAGTAAAAGACATAGGGTAGTATTACTGTTGAGTATAAGAATGAATAAAACTAAAAAGGTTAAATGTTCCTTCTGAGCGTAATGATGCGATCTTATCTTTTAAAACCTGCTTATTGATATCTTTCATACGATGTTGCTGAATTAATTTCCATGCTCTTTCTGTCAGCAACCAATCTTTTCTTTCAGAATGATGTACTTCCTGCTGGTGTTGCTCGATGGCAGTGGCGAGTTCTGCTAAGCCTGTTTTATCTGTTGCAATTGTTTTGATGACGGGTATCGCTGTAGTTGTCTGATGAAAAGCAGGGGCTAACATCATTCTTAAATTGCGTACAAAAGTATCTGCCTCGGGGCGGTCACTTTTATTCACAACAAAAATATCAGCGATCTCCATTAAGCCGGCTTTCATGGTTTGTACTTCATCACCTGCCTCGGGAACCACTACCACAACAGTAGTATCTGCCAAACCTGCAATCTCAATCTCACTTTGTCCAACTCCTACTGTTTCAACAATGATATGATCAAATCCAACTGCTTGCATCAATGCAGTAATTTCAATAATATGCGGATGCAACCCTCCCAAAGATCCTCTGGTAGCCAACGATCTGATAAATACATTGGGATGATTGTACCAATCACTCATCCGTATCCGATCTCCTAAAACAGCTCCCAGATTGAAAGGAGAAGAAGGGTCTATACACAATACACCTACTTTTTTGTCCGCAAGCACCCACTGATGTATCAATGCATCCACCAATGTGCTCTTACCGGCTCCCGGTGGACCTGTAATGCCCGTAACAGCAGCATGTCCAACAGGTAACTTACCCAAAAATTGTTCATACCCCTCCACTTCATTCTCTACCAATGAAATACTTCTGGCTAGCGCTTTTGGTTCAGATAATGCTATTTGTTGTAATAATTGATCCCACATATTGTGATCGGTAGCTTAAATTTAAGTTTACTATTGCAAAAGAAAGTATTTGCTTCGAGAGTATCACCCATTCGTTGATATATCATGAAAAAAGCATGGCTACCCGTTCTACTGATGATTATCTCCCTTGCAGGGTTATTATGGAGCCGCGCTATCCTGTCTTTATCTGCAGCTTTATGGATTGTCTGGTTGTTTGCCCATTCAAGAAAAGATATTACTAAGAAAGAAAACAAGTCCTTACTCATCTGGGGAATAGCTCCTGTATTCATTGCGCTATTGGGCTGCTGGCAGAATGGTTTTGACAAAGAAGATCTTGATCATCTGCTTACGTTAAGTACTTATATCGTTGCTGCTCTTGCAGGTTCACTGATTGCAGTGAAACATCATCAAAGCGTGTTATTGAAATATTGGGTTTGGATGAGTGTGATCGCATTGAGTTATCCGCTTTTCTGGTACATTACTCATTATCAGGAAGCCTTGGTCAGGTATGGCTCAGGACAAACAGTACCGGTTTGGATGGATCATGATCATGTTCGTTTTGGAATATTTTTAGCGATCGCTTGCTTTATCAGCTTTGTAATATACACAGAGCAAAAAATAATGCGACTGATCAGTTTATTTTTACTGGCAGCTATTTTACTACTCGCTATCCGAACAGCGTGGATCATGATACTGATTATGATTTTTGTTGCTGCTCTGTTTATTTTGATAGAGGGTACCCGAGCACAAAAAAAACGATTGATCATAGGGATACTAGCCATACTCTTACTGGGCGCGATTACTTATCAGTTATCACCGGGCATACAACAAAAACTTGCCTATACTTTATACGACTGGCAACAGTTTGAGGCCGGTAAAGCCAACCCAACTTTATCCGACGCCACCAGAAGGGTGATCAATGGTGAAGCTTGGCAGCTGATCCAATCCGGACAAAATAATATAGGCTGGTCTGCTATTGATGATGTGATTAGAAAAAGTGTTCAGGCAAGTTATCCTGAACAAACATTCGACTTCGGATGGCCATTTAATCAATGGTTGTTTTGGTGGATGGGAAGTGGGATTACCGGCTTAGTGTTATTCAGTATCTGGCTTCTTTTTCCGTTGATTCGAGGTATTCAAAAAAGGAATATGGCATTGAGTGCTGTATCGGCAGCCATTATGGTGTCTTGTTTGGTAGAAACCAATCTTGCGTACCAATACAGTGTATGGATCCATGCATGGATTATCGCTTTATTGTGGAATTATCCAACTGGTTTTCTTCGAGAACCAACTACTTCAAAATCCGGTAATTACGAAAATCAAAAGGTCTGATACCAGTTAATTTTTCAAAGTAGTACAGCAAACTGTCTTTTAAAGAAAACTTCTTTTTAGTAATATCGAGTTCAACTTTCCAATTTTGCTTGGCAATTCTTTCATGCATAACAGCCGGGTGTGTGCCCGTAAATTTTTGTAATGAATCGAATTCATCATAGTTCCAGAAATCAGGCGACTTCATCATTTCCTCCAGCTTTTGATCAGAATGCCAGAGCTTACTAAAGTTTTTTATTTTTTTCATCATCTGCTCCGGACTCTTTACCCAACCATAGTGATACACATAAGCATCTACGGGTTTTACCCATAGTTTTCTTTCACCAACTCTAAAGCCTTGCGCATCTTTATAAGAAGTAATTTTTTTATCATTTCGAATGATCCTTACTTCATGATCATACCATTTTCTACTGTCGCCTATATAATCATAGGTTCCATAAAAGTGTAGATATTTAAATACCAGCCCTTCTACTCGTTGATCATCCTTGTATTGTAAACAGGTCTTACGAATAATATCATGGTATTGCTCATGTACCGCTTCATCACCCTGTATATAAAATGCCCAATCACTTTCCGGATCAATCAATTGAAAAGCTTTATTGGTTTCAACAGCTAATACGGTACCACCTGTACGTAAATTTTTATCCCAAACAGAATGATGGATTTTAATCTTCGGGTCATTGATGGACTGCATGAGTGCAAGGGTAGCATCATCAGAATCCCCGATCAGAATAATCATTTCATCTACCACCGGTAAAATAGAGCGGATCGCTTCTACGATCGGATAATCATTCAATACCGCATTCTTGATAATGGTAAACCCCGAAATCTTCATAACACAAAGTAAAGAGGAAATAGATGATACAAGAAACAAAACACAAGTATTCAAGAAAACAGGGATATGAATCCTTAGACGCTATTTGTCGGATAAAGGCTATTTCCCTTATTTCGTATTGTATTGAAATACTATGACCAATTTTATTCCCATTTTCCCATTAGGTGTTGTTGTTTTTCCGGGTGAGCAATTGAACCTGCATATTTTTGAACCTCGGTATAGACAATTGATCCAAGATTGTTTTGGTGAAAAACGATCCTTTGGTATTCCCATTGTATTGAAGAATAATGTTTCTGAGATGGGTACATTGGTTACCATTACTGAAATTGTTCAAGTGCACAAGGACGGAAAAATGGATATCCGAACACGTGGAGAAAAGGTGTTCAGGATGTTGGAACTCGTAAAAACCATTCCCGAAAAACTGTATAGTGGCGCTATCGTTCATTATCCCGATAATGATGAAAGACAAAATAGTAAACTCACTGCTCAAGTGATTGCCGGTATCAGAGAGCTACATAAACTCATTCAGGTGAGTAAAGATTTTAAAAAATCAGATGATGAATTGTGCAGTTATGATCTGGCACATCATGCCGGACTTTCACTCGAGGAAGAATATGAATTATTGGGGTTGTTGCATGAATCACAACGACTGGAATATCTGAAACAACATTTATCAAAAGTTTTGCCTGTTCTTGCCGGCATGGAATCTTTAAAAGAACGCATACAACTCAATGGTCATTTTAGAGAACTGAAAGGCTTTAACTTTGACCTATAAACCCATCTATGTATACCAGCTTATGTTTTGATTTTGGCAATACGCGTTTGAAGTGCGCTGTATTTGAGGGTAAAGAACTCAAAGAAGTACTTGTGCTGGAGAATGATGATACCGATACAGTAGCTGCTATTCTGGATCAGTATCAACCCAAAAAAGCCATTCTTTCTTCAGTCATCAATCATCATTCCGGCTTAGAAACACTACTGTCTGAAAGAACAGGCTTTCATAAACTCGGACATACCAGCAAACTGCCTTTCACCACACCGGTAGGTAAGCCTGAAACAATTGGTGCAGACAGATTGGCCATTTGTGCTGCGGCAGTGGACCTATTCCCCAATGGGCATAACCTGGCTATCGGATTGGGTACCTGTATTACGTATAATTACATCAATAAGTCACGCGAATTTTTGGGTGGCAGCATTTCACCGGGTATGACCATGCGTTTCAGGGCTATGCATGAACAAACCGCCTTATTGCCTATGGTTGAGCCTGATCATCACTTCCCTTTGATCGGTTTTGACACCAAAACCAACCTCCAGAGCGGTGTAATCATGGGAATGGCTAAGGAAATTGATGGAATTATTGATGCTTATGCATTGAAATTCAACAACTTTAACGTGCTATTAACCGGGGGGGATATGGCTTTTTTTGTACCACATCTAAAAAACAGGATATTTGCCGACCCTTATCTAATTTTTAAAGGCCTGTATGCGATTTGTGAGCACAACATTACTGAGATTTAGTTTAACCATTCTGATCACCGGATTTACCCTGCTTCAAACGAACGCTCAGGAGAATTCACCCTTCACTCGTTATGGACTGGGTGAAACTTTCAACAGTTTACATGCGATCAATCGGGCTATGGGCGGACTCAGTGCTGCTTATTCTGATGGTATCAATAATAATGTGGGACAGGCGGTGAATTTTATGAATCCGGCTACGTATTCCAATTATTTCATGGTATCCTATGATATCGGATTAACCATCGATACCAGGAATCTAAGAAGTGAAAATCCATCTGGCAAGTTTCGATCTAATTATTTCTATCCATCTTATCTGGCAGTAGGTATGCCATTAAAAAGAACCAAAGGTCTGGGTATGGCATTTGGTATCAGACCTGTTACACGCATCAACTACTCAGTTGTGAACAGAGAAAGAGTAGCAGGTGATAGTCTTGCTACTATTTTTGAAGGATCAGGAGGATTGAATCAGGCATTTGTAGGAATTGGAAAAAAATGGAAAAACCTCAGTATTGGTTTTAATACCGGTTTCAATTTTGGAAGAAGAGAAATCTCTACTAAAAAGATTTTCTTGAGTGATACAGCTTTCTTTTTCCAGTCGAATTCATCTACCATTACCACTTTCAATAAGGCTTTTTTGAATACAGGTTTCCAATATGAATTCTTGTTAAAGAAGCGAGTGGATCAGAAAACAAATGTTACCAATAATTATTTTTTAAGATTGGGAGGTACTTATAGTCTGAATCAAAATATGTCTGCTTCTCAGGATCAGAAAAGAGAAACTTATACTGAATCTGTAGCCGGTGATATTACGATTGATACAGTTTCAGTTATTAATAATATTAAAGGCACTATTGTACTACCATCCACTTATGCGGCTGGTATTACTTTTCATAAAACATCCAGCAATAACCGCGGTACTTTTGAAATGTGGTCGATAGGTGCAGAATATACCAGCACACAATGGAGCCAGTATCGTTTTTACAATCAGCCTGATCAGTTAGTGAACAGCTGGCAATTAAAAGTAGGCGCTCAACTCGCACCAGATCCGTTGAATGGTAGAAATTACTGGAGTAATGTGAATTATCGCGTGGGGGCTTTTATTGGTAAAGACTATATCAATCCGGATGGTAATGGTCTTAAAACATCAGGCTTTTCATTGGGTGCCGGATTCCCCATTAAGAAATGGAATAATTATGATCGTCAATTTACCATCCTGAATACTGCTTTACAATTTGGGAAGCGTGGTACAGGCGTAAATAATATCACTGAAAGTTATGCTCAGTTTACTTTGGGTATGAGCTTAACTGATATCTGGTTCCAGAAACGCAGGTATGATTAATCATCAGCAACATATTAAACACCTACTCACAGCCTGCTTGTTGGGCTGTGTTTTTTTATTGGCCTGTGAAAATGATGTCAATGATGTAAAAGCTTTAGGGAAAAAGTTACCAGCCATCGAGGAGGGAAAAAACATCGAAAGCTTTTTAAGTCAGAATGGAAAAATTGGAGCTAAATTAACAGCACCTTTACTATTACGCTATCAAGGTGATAGCGCCAGAAAAACAGAATTCCCGAATTCTTTGTTTGTAGAGTTTTATGATGATAGCATGAAAGTAGAAAGCAAGCTATCTGCTAAATATGGCCGTTACTTACAAAATGAAAGCAAAGTATACCTGAGAGATCAGGTGGTCATTTATAATGTAAAAGGAGATACCCTGTATTGCGACGAGTTATATTGGGATCAAAATCTGGCACAGTTTTATACCTCTACACCTGTTACTTTAATTCAAAATTATCCTTATAAACAAAAGGGAAGATATGCGAATGGATTTCGCTCCAATCAAGATCTAACCGACATCACCTTCTTCAACATTCAACCCGGCAGCTTTGCCATTGTTCCTGATAGCACTTTCAATCAATAAAAATTAATTTTTATTTGATAGACAGGCAACGTTTTACGTTTTATATACATCATTAGTCCGTTGCATCATCAAACGATGAGCAACGATGCATTTTTTGATGTAAATATTCGTCTATGCGACTCCGTAAAATCCAATTATCATTAGCGCTTATTTTTTTGCTGTCATGTAAAGCTTACCGACCTGTTACTTATGTAGTTTTTAACAATGAGAGTAAGGAAAAAATAGATTTCAGTATTGTTATGAACGATCGAGAGAAAAATAAAAATCTCTCCCCCAGGCAATACCAGGCTAAACCCGGGTTACAAGAAATACCCGTAAGAGAATTTAGAAAAGGTATCTATGCCTTACAAATCAATACCCATAATGGCCAGCAATCCAAATCATTACCCTTGCGATTGGATAGCGATAGATGGGTAATGGTTACTTATATTCATGAAGATTCTTTAACCATACAGAAGAAGTTCGGAATTGTAGATACAGGTATGCTAAAGAAAGTTGCCGGGAAATACTCAGGTATCGATATGTATATCGAAAACAGACGACCCCCTAATTTATAAACCTGCCGCATTACGATTGATCAAGCCGATCATTCAGGGTCTTTTATAAGAAAGACCCTGAATGATCGGCTTAATCTTTTATACCTCTCAATCAAAATAATTAAATAAATTCATAGCTCGATTGCTTATCCAACCAACAACTGATTTTTATGAAAAAAAACTCCAAAAAGAAACAGCAAGAAATTGTTTCACAGGATGATTCTAGAAGAAAATTTCTCAAAAATGGTTTAACTGCTTTAGCAGGCTTTTACATTGTTCCTCGCAGTGTACTAGGTCGCGGTTTTGTTGCGCCGAGTGACAAACTTCAAATTGCCGGTATTGGGGCAGGAGGTAAAGGTGAGAGTGATATCTATAGTTTTTTCAAAAGCGGAAAAGCAGATATCGCCTTTCTCTGTGATGTAGACAGCAGACAAACCGGTAAAAGTCGAGAGCGGTATCCAAAAGCCAAAGTGTATGAAGACTACCGAGAAATGTTGGATAAGGAACATAAGAATATAGATGCGGTATCTGTTTCTACTCCAGATCATATGCATGCCGTACAAGCCATGGCTGCAATGCAACTGGGTAAACATGTATATGTTCAGAAACCATTGACACACGACATCTATGAAGCACGTATGCTTACCCAGGCAGCTCACCGTTATAAAGTGGTGACACAAATGGGCAACCAAGGTGCATCAGGCGATGGTGTTCGACAGTTGGTAGATTGGTACAATGCAGGTTTAATTGGTGATGTACATACGGTTTATTGTTACACAGACAGACCCGTATGGCCACAAGGTATCCAGTGGTCGAAAAATACGTTACCCGTACCTAAAGAATTGAACTGGGATCTTTGGTTGGGGACAGCGCCATATAAAGATTATGTAGACAATCTCGTTCCATTCAACTGGCGTGGTTGGTGGGATTATGGTACAGGCGCACTTGGAGATATGGCATGTCATATCATGGCACCAGCATTTGCGGTATTGGGGCTTGGTTATCCTGAATCTGCAGAATGTAGTGTAGCCAAACGTTATGAAAGAAACTGGAATGCAGTGTATGCACCTGAATGCGGACCTCTTGCTTCTCATATCATCTTAAAGTTCAAAGGACAGAACGGCAAACCTGATCTAACCATGCATTGGATGGATGGTGGTATTCAACCCGAACGTCCGGCAGAATTGGGACCCAATGAAATGATGGGCGATGGTGGTAATGGTACCATCTTTATCGGTACCAAAGGAAAGATGATGTGTGGCACTTATGGAGCGATTCCTAATTTATTACCAACCAGCTTAACCAAGACCACACAAGTACCTCAAACCATTGCCAGGGTTCCAAATGGCGATAATGGGCACTATGCAGCATGGGTAGAAGCTGCTATTGCCGGCTATGGTTCCGAAGCTGCTAAAAACCTCAGTTCTAATTTCGATGTAGCCGGACCACTTACTGAAAGTGTACTCATGGGTAACTTAGCGATTCGTAGTTATGACCTTCAGAAGAAAATGGAAAACGGACGTACCACATACCCAGGTCGTAATATTAGATTAGTATGGGATGGTCCGAACATGAAGATCACCAACTTCGACGAAGCCAATCAGTTTGTGAGAAGACAGTATAGAGAGGGGTGGAGTTTAGGAGTTTAAAAAACAGAAAAATAAGGAATAAGAAATAGGAAATAAAAAAGGAATGAGGAATTGTAAAAAGCTACACTTTCTCATTCCTTATTTTTTATTCCTTATTTCTCTGTTTCTTCAGATTTCAAACTTGCTCATATACTCTGCATTCGCCTTTGCACTATCCATAGGATTGGTTCCGGTGAACGCTTCTTGTTCTACGATAAATGTTTTCATTCCGTATTTAGATCCTTCACTTAAGATCGATTTGAAATCAATGGTTCCTTTTCCAATTTGGCAAGATTCATTTCCTTTATCTGTTTTGGTCAGGTCTTTTACATGACACAAACGGAAACGATGCGGATATTTTTTGAACCATGCTTTAGGATCTTCTCCTGCAGCAACCACCCAGTAAATATCCATTTCAAAATCAACCAAATCTTTATCTGTTCCTTCCATCATCACTACTTGCGGAACTTGTCCGTCTAATACTTTAAAAGAATAATCATGATTATGATAAGCGAAACGAATACCATTCTTCTTAGCGATCTCACCGCACTTATTGAATTCATCATTGAAGCGTTTGAAATCATCGATTGATTTTTGTGGACCTTTCCATGGACAAATCAAATATGACATACCAATCTCAGCAGCTTCAGCAGCTTTTCTTTCAAAATCTACTGTATTGTTACAATGAGAAGAAACGATCTTCATTCCCAGATCATCCATGTATTTTTTGAATTCAGTATTCTTCATTCCCCAAAAAAATCCTTTTGGACCTTCAAAGCTTTCAATCTGTTTATATCCATAAGAAGAAAGTTTGGCAAGCGTGTCTTTAGCATCAGCAAACAATGCTTCTTTCACAGTCCATAACTGAATCCCAAAAGAGCCGATAGGTTTATAAGGAGCCAGCGAGCTTAAAAAAGAAGACGATTTACCTGCAAAAGGCAAAGACGCAGCCAGTGCTGCAAATCCCGTATTGCGAAGAAATTCTCTACGATTGGTTGACATGGTGAAAATTTTAATTATGGAAAAGAAAAGTCAAAAATCAAAAGTAAAAAGTCAAAAGTGAAAAGAAGCTTGCACTATCATTTCTAACTTTTGACTTTTGAATTTTTACTTTTATTTAATTAAGTGGCCCAAGCTTTATCCCCCTTATTATAAGGAATACAGCCCTCATATTTACCCGGTACTGCTACATAACGCAAAGCTTTAGTAGCACCTACTTCTGAAGTAAAGAAACCTAACAGTGTAAGCTCTTTCATCATTCGGAAATAATGATTCGGGTCTTCTGGTTTTTTATTTTGTTGGTATTCTTTGGCTTCTTTATCCAAGGCTACCAATAATTCATGACGTTGTTCGGGTGTACTCTCTATGAATGATTTGCCATTCTTTTGCTGGCTGGCTTCATTGAGTTTCTTGATTCCTTCTTTGAAGATGGTCTGGTCTTTTGCTTCATAACAATCAGCTACATACACAGACATAAATTCTCCAACCTTGGCTTCTTTAGCACCCGGGGTACTGGTAGCAGGTAAAATGGTTTCTCCTACTTCATTGAGGAAACTGATATCGTCAGGCGAAAAGCTAATACCACTTTCGCTTCCACTGGATTTACAACCCATCAGGAAAGCACTGGAGCCAATAATGGTTCCACCAAGCAGCAAGGCAACGCTGGAAAGGGCTTCTCTTCTATTCATGGTCTTTGTTTTTAGTGAGAAGTCAGTAGTGAGAAGTGAGTAATACTTTTATTGACTACTCACTATTCACTACTCACTATTATAAATTTTGTTTCTTTAATTCAGACACTGCATAATCGGCAGCTCTGGCTGTGAATGCCATGTATGTTAATGATGGATTTACACAGGCTCCGGATGTCATGAAAGCACCATCAGTAACAAATACGTTTGGTGCATCCCACACTTGGTTGTATTTGTTCACAACAGATGTTTTTGGATCATGTCCCATACGCGCTGTTCCCATTTCATGGATACCCCGACCAAGTACGCCATTCCCTTCATATCCTCTTACATCTTTTACGCCGGCATTGGTTAACATTTCAATAGCATCTGCTTCCATGTCTTTTCTCATTTTGAGTTCATTTTCTTTCAATTCACAATCAAAAGAAAGAACAGGAAGTCCCCACTTATCTTTTACATTTTTATCCAACGTAATCTTGTTGTTATGATCAGGTAATACTTCCCCAAACCCCATCATACCAAAAGACCAGCCTCCGGGTTCAGTCAATGCATCTTTAAAATCTGCACCAATACTTAATTCAGCCACATCACGACCCCAGCCCTGACGAGAAGCACTTCCCTGATATCCGAACCCACGCAGGTAATCACGCTTATCACCAAACAGGTTTTGGTAACGGGGGATATAAATACCGTTGGCGCGGCGACCAAAATAGTATTTGTCTTCATAACCCTCTACTCGTCCACCTGCACCTACACCTAAGTGGTGGTCCATTACATTGTGTCCAAGTTCACCACTGCTGCTTCCTAAACCGTCAGGCCATATATCTGTTGCTGAATTCATCAGGATCCATGCGGAGTTCAATGCAGAAGCATTTAGGAAAATGATCTTTGCATTGTAGGTATAAGTCTGATTTGTTTCCGCATCCAATACTTCAACCCCCGTTGCACGCTTTTTATCTTTATCGTATAATACTTTAGTAACGATGGACCATGGACGCAACGTTAAGTTGCCCGTTTTCATAGCGGCGGGTAATGTTGAAGACTGTGTACTGAAATAAGCACCAAATGGACAACCCAACCAGCATTTGTTGCGATATTGGCAACTGGTACGACCCTCATGCTCTTTAGTAAGGTTCGCTGTTCTGCCGATGATCATGGTACGCTGATTCTTATAATATTCTTTCAGTCGTTTTGCAAGATCTTTTTCTACGCAGTTGAGTTCCATTGGAGGAAGAAAATCGCTATCAGGAAGTTGTGGCAAGTTTTCTTTACTGCCGCTAATACCTGCAAATCGTTCTACATAAGTATACCACTTCTCAATATCCTTATAACGAACCGGCCAATCAACGGCAATACCGTCTTTGGCATTGGCTTCAAAATCAAAATCACTCCAACGATAACTCTGGCGCCCCCACATCAGTGAACGTCCGCCCACATGGTATCCTCGGAACCAGTCGAAACGTTTTACTTCGGTGTATGGACTTTCCTTTTCATTTACCCAATAATCAAGATTGGTTTCATTCAAAGGATAATCGCGTTTCAACACAGGATAATCATTGATCATCTGTTGTGTTCTTCTTCCACGATGGGGGAAGTCCCATGCTTCTTTATTGGCGTTCACGTAATCTTTGATGTGCTCAATATTACGTCCACGCTCGAGCATCAGTACTTTAAGCCCCTTTTCAGTAAGCTCTTTGGCAGCCCAGCCACCACTAATACCTGAGCCCACTACAATTGCGTCATAATTTTGATCGGCCATGGTCTTTTGTTTATGAAGGTTTGTTGTTTGTTTGTTGGCTTATTGCCTATGGTTCATAGCTAATAGCAATACAAATGATATATTCTGTTATATGCCATCACCTATATGCTATTAGCTATCTGCTACCTCACACATCACACAACTGCACTGCTTTTCTCAATGATCCTATCTTGTCATTTCCCGTTGGTATGAATTCCTGTGCTACATATTGTTTGAATCCCGTCTCTACAATGGCTTTCATGATGGCAGGATAATAGAGTTCCTGTGTTTCATCAATTTCATGTCTACCAGGAACCCCTGCTGTATGATAATGACCAAAGTATTGATGATCTCTTTTAATGGTACGAATGATATCTCCCTCATTGATCTGCATGTGATAGATATCATAGAGCAACTTAAAATTAGGTGAGCCCAAACGCTTACACAATTCAACACCCCAGGCAGAGCTATCACACATATAGTCTTTATGATCTACTTTACTGTTGAAGAGTTCCATCTGAATGATCACCCCTTTCTTTTCTGCCAGTGACATGATCTTTTTCAAGCCATCCACACAATTCTTCAACCCTGTCTCATCATCCATACCATTTCTATTCCCACTAAAGCAAATAAGATTGGTATAACCGGCCTTAGCTACCAGTTCAATATGTTCAGTATAATTTTTAATCAATACATCATGATACTGCGTATCGTTCCAGCCTTTTACCAAGCCAATCTCAGCGCCATTACACATGGTTGAGATGAGGTTATGTTTTTTGAGAATGTCCCACTCTTTAGGTCCAACCAGATCAATACCTACCAATCCCATTTCTTTCACAATTACACACAACTGATCCAGTGGAATATCATTGTAGCACCAGCGACAAACTGAATGATTGATATTGCCTTTGAGTGCCATAGGCGAAGACTTTTTTTCTGCTTCTAATGCAAAAGAAGGCACAGATGTAGCAAGAAGTGCAGATCCTGCAAGCAATTGTTTAATCGTTTTTCTTCTGTTCTGATCTGTTCCCATGATCGTTTTTTCGCAGGTAATAAATATAGGAATTAGTGTTTAAACAATAGCTGTCGACAGAGAAAAAATGATTGTCGGTGGATACCCCATGAATAGGGGCGAATGGATCTGACTATAATGGCTTGCATAATCGTTGGTGTTAAGAATGAAAAACCTTATAAATGTAATTTTAATTTTTTCAACCCCTACTAAAATGTTTAACGCATGACAAAGTCTTAGACGATAAAACGAACAACTGTTCACTTTTATCTTTCCGTTTTAGTCAGCAAAATTTCGTCCGCTTCTTTTTTTTTAATAACCTTACATTTCTAAAATACTTTCAGCGCTTAATAACCGAAACCAAAAACGAATTGACATGAATCGTAAACTCAGGATGGGTATGGTAGGTGGTGGTAAAGATGCCTTTATTGGTGCCATTCACCGCCTTGCCGCTAACATGGATGGACTGATTGAACTTTGTTGTGGAGCCCTCAGCATCAATCCCGAGATCGCGAAAGACTCTGGTCGCTCTTTGTTTTTACCGGAAGACCGGATCTATCTGACTTATGATGAGATGATCACCAAGGAAAGTCAGTTACCCGCTGATCAGCGCATGGATTTTGTAACCATTGTTACTCCCAATTTCGCGCACTTTGCCCCTGCAATGATGGCATTGGAACATGGATTCCATGTAGTGATCGAAAAACCCATCGCATTTACCCTTGACGAGGCGAAACAATTACATCAAAAAGTACAGGAAACAGGATTGATTCTTTGTTTGACACATACATATTCAGGATACCCAATGGTAAAACAAGCCCGCGCCATGGTAACGGGCGGTGCATTGGGTAAGATTAGAAAAGTGTGGGTAGAATATCCACAAGGCTGGCTGAGCAAATTATCGGAAAGAGAAGGCAATGCACAAGCTGCCTGGAGAACAGATCCAAAAAAATCTGGTAAAGCAGGAGCTATGGGCGATATCGGTACCCATGCCGCACATTTGGCAGAATATGTAACCGGCTCACAAATCACGCATCTTTGTGCTGATTTGAATGCGATGGTGGAAGGACGTATACTCGATGATGATGGAAATGTTTTACTACGCATGAGCAATGGAGCCCGTGGTGTTCTCATGGCTTCACAAGTAGCCGCAGGCGAAGAAAATGCGTTGAAGATTCGCATCTACGGCGAAAAAGGTGGTATTGAATGGGCACAACATGAACCCAATACCTTACTTGTAAAATGGCTGGATCAACCTACACAAATTTTAAGAGCCGGTGGTAATTATGGTGATCGACTCAGTTCTTTTGCAACGTCTAATTGCAGAACTCCCGGCGGACACCCCGAAGGTTATCTCGAAGCTTTCGCGAATATCTACCGAAATTTCGCACAAACACTGTCTGCAAGGATCGATGGTACCACTCCTACTCCCGAAATGCTGGACTTCCCCAACACACAAGACGGATTAAGAGGCATGGCATTCATCGACAATGTAGTAGCATCCGCCGCCTCAACAGAAAAATGGACGGAATATAAGATATGAGGAAGTGAAAAGTGAAAGGTGAAAAGTCAAACGGTTTCACTTTTCACCTTTCACTTTTGACTTTTGACTTTTCACTTTTGACTTAATCATCATGACAACAATCAAAGGACCCGGAATTTTTTTAGCTCAGTTCATGGGTGATCAGGCACCATTCAATTCTTTGGACAGCATTTGTAAATGGGCGGCATCATTGGGTTTTACGGGTGTGCAAATTCCTTCCTGGGATGCTCGTTGCATCGATTTGCAAAAAGCAGCAGAAAGTAAAACCTATGCTGATGAGATTAAAGGTATTGTACAATCTGCCGGATTAGAGATCACGGAATTATCAACCCACTTACAAGGTCAACTCGTTGCAGTGCATCCTGCTTATGATGTATTATTTGATGGCTTTGCTCCTGAATCTGTTCGCGGTAATGCCAAAGCCAGAACAGCATGGGCTGTTGAACAATTAAAATATGCAGCCAAAGCATCTGCTAATCTGGGATTGAATGCACATGCTACTTTTAGTGGTGCATTGTTATGGCATACCGTATATCCATGGCCACAACGTCCGGCCGGATTGGTTGAAACCGGATTTACAGAGCTTGCCAACAGATGGAAACCCATTTTGGATGTATTTGATGAGCAGGGTGTAGACCTCTGCTATGAAATACATCCGGGCGAGGACCTGCATGATGGTATCAGTTATGAAATGTTTTTGGAGAAAGTCAATCATCATCCAAGAGCCTGTTTATTGTTTGATCCATCCCATTTCGTGTTACAATGTTTAGACTATCTCAGTTATATCGATCATTATCATGAACGGATTCGCATGTTTCATGTAAAAGATGCCGAATTTAATCCCAGTGGAAAACAAGGTGTGTATGGCGGATACCAAAACTGGATCAATCGCGCAGGAAGATTTCGTTCACTGGGAGATGGACAAGTAGATTTCAGTTCCATCTTCAGCAAATTGGCTGCTTATGACTATAAAGGCTGGGCAGTGATGGAATGGGAATGTGCCATCAAACATCCGGAGACAGGTGCTGCGGAAGGTGCACCCTTTATTAAAAAACACATCATCCGCGTAACCGACAAAGCCTTCGATGATTTTGCCGGCACCGGATCAGATGAAAACTTTAACCGAAGAATTCTGGGAATCAATGAATAACTTAGCAGGATAGCAGATAGCTTATAGTTCATAGCGAATCGCAATAACTTTTTTCCATCTATACGCTATGAACTATAAGCTATCTGCTAACCTCACTCATCACCAAAACAAATACACCGTGAAAAAGTACTTAGTATCCCTTTCCATGTTAGCGATTCTGGCTGCATGTGGAGGAAATGAAGAGAAAAAAGAAACAGCAACAACTGCTACAACCGCAACTGCAGCTGCAGATGACCTGAGCAGTAATCCAGATTATGTAAAAGGATTGGAGCTGATCGGAAAATCAGATTGTTTGACTTGCCATAAAGTAAGTGATAACCTTATCGGTCCATCTTACAAGCAAGTAGCAGAGAAATATGAAAATACAGAAGAGAATGTGGCAATGCTTGCCGGAAAAATCATCAAAGGAGGACAAGGTGTTTGGGGTCAAGTACCTATGACAGCACATCCTACCATTAGTGAAGACGATGCAAAAGCGATGGTGAAATATATTATGCTCTTAAAGAAATAATTATGATACAAACCTGGATCACCGCCGCATTGTTAAGTACCATGTTGTTTTGTGGTACAAGCTCCGAACATGATACCACCATGAATAGTGTTCAACAAAAAGAAGAATGGATATCCTTATTTGATGGAAAAACAACCAAGGGTTGGAAAACTTATGGTAAGGAATCTATCGGACAAGCATGGAAAGTGGTAGATGGAACGCTGCATTTAGATGCTTCTGATAAAACAGACTGGCAGTCGAAAAGAGGGGGTGATATTATTCATGAGATGGAACTGGAAAATTTTCACCTCAAGCTAGATTGGAAGATCGCTAAAAACGGGAATAGCGGTATTATCTTCTGGGTACAAAATGATCCTTCCAAATACAAATACGTTTGGTATACCGGACCGGAAATGCAGGTGCTAGACAATGATGGACATCCAGATGCAAAGATCGATAAACACCGTGCCGGTAATTTATATGATCTGATTGCTTCAACAGAAGGTGTTACCAAGCCTGTTGGAGAGTGGAATACTGCTGAGATCATTTGTAACAAAGGCAAACTAGAGTTCAAATTGAATGGCACTTCCATATTATCAACCACCTATGGTGATGAGCAATGGAATAACTTAATTGCGAACAGTAAATTCAGATCCATGCCTGCTTTTGGCAAAAACTTTAAAGGACATATCGCTTTGCAAGATCATGGAGATAATGTGTGGTTTAAGAATATTGTGGTGAGGAAGCTTTGAGCTACAGGCTGCAAGCTTCAGGCTACAAGGGTTTATAAAACATCCGCTTTCTTTAGAGCGGATGTTTTTTTATATTAGCTAATGACTAAGCAAGACCCTCGTATTGATGCATATATTGCAAAAGCTGCTCCTTTTGCGCAAGTTATTTTACAACATATCCGGAAGTTGGTGCATAAAGCTTGTCCGGATATCACCGAAACCATGAAATGGAGTTTCCCGCATTTTGAATACAAAGGAGTGGTATGCAGCATGGCAGCTTTCAAACAACATTGTGCTTTTGGCTTTTGGAAAGCATCCATCATGAAGGACCCGAATAAAATCATGCAGATCAAAGACCGTGGTGCGATGGGACATTTTGATAGAATTACAACTGTTAAAGACCTTCCGGCAGATAAGATCATGATCGCATATATCAAAGAAGCGGTGCAGTTAAATGAAAAGGGTATTAAGCTCCCTGCTAAAACAAAAACTACTCAAAAAGAGATTGTAGTTCCGTCAGATATCATTGCAGCATTGAAAAAAAATACCAAAGCCAAAAAAGTATTTGAAGCTTTCTCCCCATCGCATCAAAAAGAATACATCGAATGGATTACAGAAGCCAAAACAGAACCCACCCGCATCAAACGCCTCAACACCATGCTAGAGTGGTTGGAAGAAGGCAAGGACAGAAACTGGAAATACAAGTGAAATAGTGGATAGCGAATGGCTGATCGCAGATAGCAGATATTAGATATGTTTCAGTTTATATAGTATTTTTACCCTAGTCGGTCAATAGTCAATAGACCATGGTCTATTGACTATTGACTTTTCACCTTTCACTTTTCACCTCCCCATGCTCCCCGAATCCCACGAATATTTCATGCAGCAAGCGCTTAAAGAAGCTCAATTGGCTTTTGATGCGGATGAAGTTCCGGTGGGTGCTGTTGTGGTGATGAATCATAAGATCATTGCGCGCGGACATAACCAGGTGGAACTACTCAACGATTCCACTGCTCATGCAGAGATCCTCGCACTCACTTCAGCATACAGCAGTATGGGTAGTAAATATTTACCGGATGCAACCCTGTACGTTACCCTAGAACCCTGTTTGATGTGTTGTGGTGCCTTGTATTGGGGCAAAATAGGGCGCATCGTATATGGCGCCAGTGATGAAAAAAATGGATTCCATAAACACCTCATCGCCAACCACTCCCCTTTTCACCCCAAAACAGAAGTTATTAGTGGTATCCTGAAAGATGAATGTGCATGGTTGATGAAGAATTTTTTTCAGCAGAAACGATAGGAAAAGCTACAAGCTTCAAGCCGCAAGCTACAAGAGAGGGGGGTAATTATTTACTTGCAGCGTGTAGCTTGAAGCTTGCAGCGCAAAACAGCTTTCGATTTAAGAAACAATTCATCTCCATTCCCCCTAACAACAGTAAATTTGTACCTCCTATTTAATCATTTAAAAAATCATAGTTATGGCATTTACTTTAGCAGCATTACCGTATGCACACGAGGCGTTAGAGCCACATATTGATACTACTACCATGCAAATTCACCATGGAAAACATCACCAGGCATATGTAGACAACCTGAATAAAGCAATCGCAGGAACTGAACATGAAGGCAAATCATTGGAGCAACTGGTTGCTGCTGCAGGATCTATTAGTCCGGCAGTAAGAAACAACGGTGGTGGACATTGGAACCATACTTTTTTCTGGGAAAGTTTAGCTCCTAATGCAGGTGGCGCTCCATCTGGCGCTTTGGCGGATGCCATCAATGCAGCTTTTGGTTCTTTCGATGCATTCAAAGAAAAGTTTGCCAATGCCGGTATGACTCGCTTTGGAAGTGGTTGGGCTTGGTTGATTGTAAAAGATGGTAAACTGGAAGTGAGCTCTACTCCTAATCAAGACAATCCGTTGATGGATGTTGCCGAAGTAAAAGGAACTCCCATTTTAGGTGCTGATGTTTGGGAACATGCTTACTACCTCAAATACCAAAACCGTCGCGCTGATTATCTTGCTGCATTTTGGAATGTAGTGAACTGGAATAAAGTGGCTGAACGTTTTGCAGCAGCTAAGTAATTCTTTATAAGCTGCAAGCTACAAGCTTCAAGCTGCACGAATATTTCTATCCCTTTCGTGCAGCTTGAAGCTTGTGGCTTGCAGCCTTTTTCACACCAAATAATCAATCATGAAATCACTCCTCACCATTCTCACTGCCATTGTATTCTTTACTGCCTGCTCTTCTGATCAAAAAAGAGTAGTGGTTTTTAGTAAAGGAACTGCTGAGATCAATACAGAAACCAAAACCATCAAAGCCACAGATGGTGCCGGACATGAAGACAAAGCGGTTGACTTTGTTGGAAAGAACATAGAACTCACATTGAATACTCCTTCCGGAGAAGCGAAAGTGACTTTAACAGAAAATGGTTACTATGTGGTGAATGTAAAGAGTGATACCATCATTGGTAGTCAGGTGAACTATACCGATCCACAATTGGCCAATCAACTGATCACACAAGAAGCACTCAAATTCAAGATCGACTCTTTAGAAAATCTAGTGGCCAATAAGAATGTAGGAAAAGCCAATCGCAATTTTTACATACTCCCTAATTCCGCTGTGCACATCACAGACAATTTTGACGCGATCATCATCGGGCCCTTCCATAAAATGCGATCTGCTGAAGGTAAAGATGGTAAAGCCCCTGAAGTATACCGCTTCTACAGCATTAAAGAGATCCGCGAAACCATTGCAAAGTTGCAAGGGATGACAGGAAGGGAGAAAACAGTAGAATAAGAAACAGAGCAATCAGGAATAAGAAAGTATATGTTTTTTCACTTTCTTATTCCTGATTTCTTATTTCTCTGTTTCTTATTTTCTATTCCGGCACCGGATCATATCCATGCCCACCGCCCGGTCTGCACTTGCTGATTCTTTTGATGGATAGCCATCCGCCTTTGATTAATCCATGTTTTTGCAAGGCTTCTACTGCATATTGAGAACAAGTAGGTGTAAACCTGCACTTGGGTCCAATATTCGGTGAGATGACATACTGATAAAACCTGATGAGTAGAATAAAAGGGTAGCTTAATATTTGAAGTAGAAGCTTCATGGGTGTGAATGGTGAGTAGTGAGTGTGTTGTTTATGTGTTTATTTTTTTGATCAGCTTCTCTAGACCCTCTTTCATTTTTACTCTGATCAGTGTATAGTCTGGTAATTCTTTATCGAGGTAAAGAAAGAAAACTGAGATGG
This sequence comes from Sediminibacterium sp. Gen4, assembly GCA_013391385.1. Lineage (GTDB taxonomy): Bacteria > Bacteroidota > Bacteroidia > Chitinophagales > Chitinophagaceae > Sediminibacterium. The sequence goes on from JACBFI010000011.1 coordinate 78,555, forward strand.
TTTTTGATTGAGCTGATACTACTTCATGCAGGCTTTGTTTTTCTAATCGATACGCTTCGCGTAATAGTCTTTTGATCCGATTTCTGTCTACTGCTTTTTTGAAATGTTTGGAACCCACACCCACACCTGCATGAACGGGAACAGAAGTACCCATGGTATCTTTCTCAATAAAAAATACTTTGATGGGGAATACAGAAAAGCTTTTACCAGTAGTAAAAATGGCTTGCAGTTCTGTTCTACTCTTGAGCTTTTCTTTTTTATGATAACCGAATGCCTTCATGTATTGGGTACTAAACTAAAAAAGTCCCGCCGTAAAGCGGGACTTTATATTTTCATCCTTTATTCCGATGGATCGGAATAAGACTTATTTTAATCCTTTCTCGCTTGAAACTGTTAGCTTCTTGCGGCCTTTCGCTCTGCGGCTAGCCAATACTTTACGGCCGTTAGCAGTTTGCATACGCTTGCGGAATCCGTGAACAGATTTACGGCGGCGCTTATGCGGTTGAAATGTACGTTTCATAATTACGTTTTTTTAACTAACCCTATAATTTTGTTTCATTTCATTACGGCAGTCACCATACTGCTGTCTGTGAAAGGACGGCAAAAGTAAGGAAAAGCGCTCAGAAATTGACAAAAATTCGCTTTATAAATTTTAAAGCATTGATTTTCAGCGATAAAAAAGCGTTGTTATAAAAGTTCCAGATGTGTAGACTGCAATTTTTCTCCAAAAAATATACTGGCATGGTTATCAAAATCCACTACAGAATCGGTGGTATAAAAAGTTTGGGTGCCCTGTTTCGAACAACGCTTTTCCATTTCCGGATGACGATGCAGGTATGCTTTCAAACTGGCTGCTACAATGGTTCCCTGGGATAGAACAGTGGTACCTGCCGGAGCAAAAGCCTGTATTTTTTCCATCAATAATGGATAATGCGTGCAAGCCAATAATAAAGTATCGATATCGGGCGCTTGCCGGAACAAACGATTTAAATGTTGTTGAATAAAATAATCAGCTCCCGGTTTATCATATTCATGATTCTCGACCAATGGAACCCACATAGGACAAGCTTCCTGATACACTTTTAAAGAAGGAAAGAACTTAGCGATCTCAATAGGATAACTTTCACTGATGACTGTTCCTGTAGTTCCTAAAATACCTACAGAACCAGATTTACTATAATGACCAATGACTTCCGTAGTAGGTCTGATAACACCCAATACACGTTTCCGTGGATCGATCTTTGGTAGATCTTTTTGCTGAATGGTACGTAATGCTTTTGCAGAAGCCGTATTACAAGCCAGTACCACTAATTCACAACCCTGATCAAAAAACCACTGCACACACTGCAATGTATACTGGTACACCGTATCAAAAGATCGTGGACCATAAGGCGCACGTGCATTGTCGCCCATATAGAGATAATCATATTCAGGTAAGGTCTTTACCAATTCTTTGAGAATGGTAAGTCCACCATAACCACTATCAAAAACACCAATGGGTTGCTGTGCGAAAGACATGTTACGAAGTTAATATCTATCGGCTCATGAATGGAATAAGATATCAGCATAAAAAATCCCGTTCATCATCAGATGAACGGGATCCAATAGTATTCAAAAAATGAATTAATTTTTCTTAGGTGCAGGAGTGGTTGGTTTTGCTCCTGTTGCAGGTGCAGGAACAGTTCCACCGGCTGCTTTCCAGGCATCCATGATCTCTTTGTTCAAAGGCAGGTTCAGTTTCAGGGCTACCCTAATGGTGAGGTTATCCAGAATACTGGGTTGCACATAAGGAGACAATGATTCTGATTTTAGAACCCAGGTATACTTCTGCTCAGCTACGATCTGCTGTAATGCATTGTACATTTGTTGTCTGTATGGTCCTAACAAACGTTCCATTTTATCACGCTGCATTTCCTCAGAATACTGTTGCCAGTTAGCGATTTTGTAATACAATCTGTTCAGATCGCTTTCTGCCATTTCTCTTGCTTTTGCAGGCATGGTAGCAGAATCTTTTTTGTAAAGACTGTCTCTGCGCTTGTAATCCTGCACGGAGTAAGCATATTCAACATTGAGCGAATCTCTAAGATAGGTATTCATTACAGAATCCATTGTTTGTTCTAAACCGGGAAACAGGCTCAGTAGACTTTGCTCATCAAAGTGACCGATTTTAACCTGAGACTGGGCATTGTTGGAGAACAGTAAGCTAGCCACCGTCACACACACAAGTAATAATTGCTTCATTGTAGAGATGATTTTGAGATATTTGTTTTGTTTTAGGAGTTTTATTTGATCCCCAGTTCTTTTAGGATATCATCACTTTTATCCAGCTTGGGGTCGGCAAATATAACGGTAATTCCTTCACTTTTATCCAGTACGAAATCATAAGAACGGGCCAAAGCCATTTTCTGAACAGCAGAATATACCCTGTCCTGAACCGGCTTAATCAGTCGCTGACGTTCCTTAAACAGATCGCCCTCATAGCCAAAACGCTTTTTCTGCAGGTCGCGAATCTCTTTTTCACGAACAAACAATTCATCTTCTCTTTTCTTTCTTAGATCTTCTGTCAGCATGAACTGTTCAGCCTCATAGTTCTTATACATTTTATCCAATACCGTTTGTTTATCATCTATTTCTTTCTGCCATTGTTCTCCGATCTCTTGTAGCTTTTTATCGGCGTTTTTGTATTCCGGTATCTTTTCGAGGATGTATTTGGTATCAATGATCGCATAACGTTGTTGCGATTGCGCCATAAAAGCGGTACCAATCAATAGAAGGGTGAAGAGTAAGGTTTTTTTCATAAACTATTTTTTTGTTCAGGTTTCTATTCCGGTTCGAAGCCTAGCATAAAGGTAAACCTTGCTGCATCTTTCAACGGACCGTTTGGTGTGAACCTATCCAATCCTATGCCATAATCAAATCCAAGCAATCCGAACATGGGTAGGAAGAAGCGCATACCCAATCCAACAGACCTTCTGAGCTTAAATGGATTGTAATCTTTCATGCTGAACCATCCATTAGCAGCCTCATAGAATGCAAGCCCATAAATGGTGCTGCTCGGATTCAAGCTCAATGGATAGCGCAGCTCCATGGTGTATTTGTTAAATATTGTAAAATATTGTCTGGCAGACTGTTGATCGGGGTTCACTTTGGGGTTTGAGTTGTCATAAACCGGATATCCACGGTGTGCAATGATATCAAAACCCAATAATGCAAACTGATTACTTAACCCTGCATCTCCCACCTGAAAACGTTCGAATGGAGAGATCTGAAGTTCTTTATTAAACCTGCCAAGGAAGCCAAATTTTGCTGAAGCCCTCAATACAAACTGTTTGTTTCTATCTTCTCCATGTGGGCGACCCAAGGGCACAAACCACTCACCATTGAAGCGCCATTTATGGTACTCCACCCAGCGATAAGGGTTGGCTTTATTAGAAATATTCGGATTGATGATTGAATAAGGCGGTGTGACTGCCAAACTCAACATAAAGTTGGATCCTGAACGTGGGAATAAAGGTTGGTCTACCGATGAACGCTGTAAAGCCACACGGAAGTTAAAATTGTGTACGTTACCATTATTGAATCCTGGTAAATTAATCGGGTCAATCGCATAATCGCTCAACTTGTAACGTGTAAAATTCAACCCTACAGACAAAGAGAAAAAGTCATCCGGCCATTTCAGTTGTTTTGCTAAACTGATGGTTGCACCGGTTGTAGAAATAAAACTTCTATTCGCAAAATTCGGGTCAAATAAACCTGTATTTGGATTGAAAGTCTGCCCAAATCGGGTATTGTAAATACTGAAAGTCAGCGCATTTCTTTTCTTTCCTCCTAGCCAAGGCTCAGTGAAGGAGAAATTATAAGATCGGAATGCTTTACCATTACTCTGTACACGTAAACTTAGTTTTTGTCCGTCACCCATTGGCAATGGATCCCAGGCAGATTTCTTCCAGATATTACGAATGGAGAAGTTATTGAATGATACGCCCAATGTACCTGTTAGACCAATGATACCCCCCCAACCCGCACTCAATTCTAGCTGATCACTTGATTTTTCTTCTACACTATAATTGATATCCACCGTTCCATCTTCAGGATTGGGAATGGGATTGATACCAATCTTTTCCTGGTTAAAATAATTCAGCTGTGCGATCTCACGTTGAGAACGAATGAGATCCGATCGGCTGAATTTTTCTCCCGGGATGGTTCTCAATTCACGGCGAATAACATGTTCTTTGGTTCTGTCATTCCCACTGATGCGAATATTCTTGATGGTTGCCTGCGGACCTTCAATGATTCTGATCTCAAAATCGATGGTGTCATTGTACACCGCTGTTTCTACCGGATCTGTACGGAAGAAAAGATAACCATCATCCTGATACAATCCACTGATATCACCACCATCGGCTGAAGCAGCTTTACCTAATTTTTTATTCAACACATCGAGGTTATAAATATCTCCTTTACGAATACCGATGATGGCAGTTAGGATAGAATCAGAATACTTGGTATTACCTCTCCAGGTGATATTTCCGAAATAATATTTCCGACCCTCGTTCATTTTGATATCAATGTTGAGGTGACCGGCTTTGTTGTAATAAACCGTGTCTTTCTCAATCACCGCATCTCTATGTCCCAGTGAATTATAATAATCTAATAAACTTTCTTTGTCTTCTTCAAACTTGATGATATTGAATTTAGCAGACGACAATTTGAAACGTGCATAAGGATCCAATACTTTTTTGGTCTTACTTAACGTCAGGAATCCTTTTTCTTCTACGTATTGTTTGAAATCATAGCGTTGAACGGTAACGATCTGACCACTATCGAAAGATGGATTGAGTGTAAGTCTCGATTTCTCTTTGGTGCCTTTCAATTGTTTTTTCAACTTAGTAGCATCAACAGTATTACCTCCAAAGTTGATGTTGTTGATACGAACCTTAGGACCTTTGTTCACTACAAAATCCAGGATCAATGTATTATCGAAAGTTGAATCAGGTCTTTCATCAATACGCACTTTTGCATTCTGGTATCCTTTCTCACCATAAAATTTCTTAATGGCTTCGATCGCAGAAATCTTCATGTTTTCAGTGATCACACGATTGCGAACCAGTCCGGTTTTACCGGTAAGATCTTCTGATTCTCCTTTACGCACACCTTTAAAAAAGAAGTTGGATAAACGTGGACGCTCTGTAACAACAATTTCTATTTCAATCTCTTTATCTACCAGTTTCGTGATATAGATTTCAACATCACTAAAATATTTCTGATCCCATAATTTCATGATGGCTTTTGAGAACGCATCTCCACCGGGGATGGTTACTTCATCGCCAACATTCATATTGGAAATAGAGATGAGCAGGTTCTCATCAAAGAATTTGTTACCGGTAACTTTAATGGCTGATATCTTGTATTTTCTGGGAGTACGCTGGTTGAAAATATTAATCAGATCCGCATCTACGGAAGTAATCACCGTATCCTGACCGGTAGTTTCCTGCGCATATGTTCCTACGCTAACCAGTGATGATACTAAAGCCAACACTAAAAATTTGTACACTTTCTGCATCCGGATTCTGTTTGTTCTTCAACTGGCTGGACTTGAAACAGCAGTCTTTTCAATGGTTTTGGGTTATATAAACGGGGCAAATTAACGGGAATTATTAAAAGTCTTTGTTAAATCAACCGCCATTCTGAGGGTATTATTAGACCAATTGTTTTTCTTCCTGAATTTGTTGACCGGTTTTACCGAAACGTCTTTCTCTGGATTGAAAATCAATAAGGGCTTCATATAAATGCTCTTTGCGGAAATCAGGCCAGCGGGTATTGGTAAAATACAATTCCGCATAAGCCAACTGGTATAATAAAAAGTTACTGATACGATACTCTCCACTGGTACGGATCATCAATTCCGGATCGGGGAACTCACTGGTTGCCAGGTATTGTTGAATGGTATCCTGATTGATGTTTTCAGGATCAATTTTCCCTGCTTTTACATCCAATCCAATCTGTTTAACGGCATTGGTCAACTCCCAGCGACTGCTGTAACTCAATGCCAGTATAAGATTCAGGCCTGTATTGGCAGCGGTCAGTTCCAGTGCTTCTTTCAGTTCATTTCTGGCAAAATCGGGGAGCATGCTCATATCACCGATCACATGCAAACGAATATTGTTCTTATTCAGTGTGGGTACTTCTTTTCGAATGGAATCCACCAATAAACCCATCAACCCTTCCACTTCCTGTACAGGTCTATCCCAATTTTCAGTACTGAATGCATATAAAGTCAAATAACCAATACCCAGTTCAGCACTACCTTCCACAATACTCCTAACACTTTCCACGCCATGGAAATGGCCATAAAGTCTGTCCTGCCCCTTTTCCTTGGCCCAACGACCATTGCCATCCATGATAACGGCAATATGTTTGGGCAGACGTTCTTTATTGATTTGTGTCATTAAGGTTTCCTGCATGTTCGTCCCTACGGTATTAAGGCTGCGAAATTAACAAAATCAATGGGTTGCAGGGATTTAATTCCCATAAAAATCAGGAATAATCAAGTACAAGCTCAATGTCTAACCATTGAATTTACTTGGGGGTAGGGCATTTGTAAGACTGTAAACTGAAGGAAATACCTACTTTGAAACTGGCAAAAGCATCTTTTTGCAGACTATTCCCCCTTTGGCGACCTTTAATACCGATAGAAGTACCCGTTTCGTAGCTTCTGTCTTGTAAGAGGAAAGCAGGGGAAGGAGACCCGTCCGGTAAAGGAGGGAAGGCATCCGGAGCATATTCTCCGCTCACATCGTCCAAATAGTCGGTATTCGTAAAGCGATAGGTCAACTCACCAAATACATTCATTCGCTCATTCAATGCATATTTAAATCCGAGGGTAAAGGGAATACTAATGGCAATAGGGTTATAGGGTTGCAAATTGGGATATAAGGAACTACCTTGACCTTCCGTTCCAAGAGGACGAAGCATGTATTTTTCTCCGTTCAGAAAGGCATAAGGATCATGAGAAAAAACACCCAACCCAATTCCTACATAAGGTGTGTAATGATATCCCTTAAACCCGGGTTGAAAACGGAAAAAGTTAAAATCACCGGATACAGCGAGCTCCCATACATTGCTGTTGAAACTCAGGTTGCGTCTACGTTGCGCAGCATTATCACTGTAAATATCTGAATAGCCCAACATAGCATATTCTGCCGAAAGTCTGACCCCGATATAATTATTGATCTGCTTACGAAAAAAAAGACCCGCAGCTAATTTTGGCCTGTTGATTTTAATATTTGGATTCAGATCACCGAAATAATGCGCAGCTCCAACAGATACACCTACTTCTCCCTGATGAACAAAACTTTCCATCAATTGAGCATGCGTCTGTTGAAGACCCAAAACCAGTAACAGTGATACGATTGCTTTTTTGAACATAGCGTTTATGTCTTTACCCTTTGTAAAATAGCACCAAATTTTGTTACGATAAAAGTTAATTTAACGGTATTTGGTATAGAACTATCACTACAAAACAGCGATTCTGCTGAATCAACAGCATAGTGGATAGATGAAAGTTTTTACAAAAATGATGCCTGCGTTTGCTTTTTAAGAGAAGATTGAGAGAAAGTGCTAGTTTCTTTTATCCAAGCCCCAGGTGAGTTTGGTTCTCAGCGTAGATAAAAAGCTATTTTCATTCAAGCGAACGAGGTTCACGCAAAATTGCTCTTTGCGAACAGCCAACTGAACAGATTTACCGACAATCTCTCTCCGTGCATCCAATGCACAAATGAACATGTCTGCCCGGCCTTCTACCTCAAAAGAAATGACATTGTTATCAGGAACAATAATGGAACGTACATTCAAATTATGTGGTGCTACCGGTGTAATTACAAAGCTTGCTGATTCTGGAAACAAGATTGGGCCATTGCAGCTCATGTTATAACCGGTGGATCCGGTGGGAGTAGCTACGATCAACCCATCTGCCCAATAGGTATTCAGAAATTCACCATTTAGATAAGTATGGATCTTGATCATGGGTGAAGTATCGCGCTTGTGTATCGCGAATTCATTCAACGCAAATGGAGCATCCCCAAACAAAGGTTCATTGGAATCAAGATGCATCAACGTTCTTTTGTCGACTACAAAAGTGCGGTTAATGAGTGCATCAACAGCACTGCTTAACTCATCGCGGCTAATGCTGGCGAGAAAACCTAATCGACCAAAGTTGATACCCAGTATAGGAATTCCATAATCACGTACCATGGTTACGGCATCCAACATGGTACCATCACCCCCTAAACTGATCAAACAATCAATTTCTTCATTAAGATCTTGTGAGCCATTAAACGGTATCATTTTTTCTGAAAGATGTCCGGGTATCTGCATGGTTTCAATCAACGGACGATAGATATATACCTGTGTTTCATAACGGGCCAATTCGTCTAACAATATCAAAATGGGATTCCCCATTTCAGCATCAAGTCCCCGGCTATAAATGGCAATTTTCATTTTTTTGCTTTGAGTGTTTGGGTGACGGTAAGCTCCACCACCACTGTATACATCCAACCTTATCAATGGATCCTAAAACTCTCTTCTGGTCTGTAAATATAAGCCATTGCGACCCAGTTGGTTAAAGCTGTATTCAATTTTAAATAGAAAATCATAGATCGATACAATATCCAGCCCTAGTCCCCAGGTCCGTAACAATGTATTGTTCAAGGTATTAGAGGCAACGGGATTGATATGGTGTCCATAACCCAGGTCTCCATACGCTTTTAGAAAAAAGCGAATAGGTATTTTGTCATGTGTTTTACTGGGAAAAGGGTTACGCAGAATAAAACCGAATACCTGTTTGTGTAAAGTAGTTTTGAATATCCCCCCTGCGATACCATCAATTACATTGTACTCCAATCCACGCATTTGATTCAATCCATAACCCAATAATCGCTGATTAAAAAACACATCATTTCTGGGAAGTTTTACAATGCCGATACCCTCTAAATGCAAAAAAGAATTCTTTGATAAAGGATGCGCATAAATGGCGCGAACACTGGTTTGCCAGAGATTAGATTCTTTTGTTAGACCACGTTTATACAAATTGGCTTCTAATTGAAATCCTTTAGAGGGATAGGGAATATAGTCTACATTATAATACTTGTATTGATAATTGAAATCAATGTATCGGAATCTTGTAGTGTTGCCGGGAAAATAATTCGGATTGAGTTGAAGAATGGTGTCTGATAACTGCTCATCATTATAAGAAACTTTGAAATAATGACGATTACGAACATCCGGGCGATAAGAATAAGTGAAGTCAACTTTCGTAAACTTTCTTGCTACAGATTCTTGTCTGTTGAATAGTTGCTTATTATCTGCTGTTCCATAATTCAACTCTTTTTGAGTAGCACGTATAAACCCGATATTAAATCCTTTGGTTAGCTTTTTATCAATAAAAGGAATATCATATCGGATGGTAAATTGTTGTGTGTACCCATTGATCAACCAGATATTCAGGTTATCATTTCTACCGGTTGTATTATTCTGTATGAATTTAATTCCATAATTCACCCGGTCTAAACTTCGCTTTTGATCAACCCACCATTGGTTAAAGTTTCTGTCCACCAGCCTGAAGTAAGGAGTCGGAAAAAAATACCAGCGCTCTTTCAAATCAACATTGATGATGAGTACATTTCCTTTTTTTGCCGCCACATATACATTCACATCTACAAACAATAAAGTATTCATGATTTGTTGACGTGCCAGTTCCAATAGTTTATCTAGCTCACTGTCTGCAATCCGTTCTCCTTTTTTGAAGGGTATTTCACGAAAAATAATAAAGTCGCGGGTCTTTTTATTGCCGTATAATTTGATATCCCCCACCAAATGATAGAGGTTTTTTGAAGCAACTAGCTCTGAAAGACTTCTTTCAGTTGAAACTGTCGTATCCTGATTCTGAGCCAATAGCGAGCCTGTTAGCAGTACTAAAAAATAAAAGAAAAATATTCTCATGCGCTTTACCCAGTTATTACAATCAGAATTTGTAAAAATAGGGGGTTACAATGTGATACAGATAAATGCAAGAAAAGTCTATTACTACTATGTCTGTTTTGAGAGAATTTCCTCTAAATATTAAAAAAGCTATTATTTTTTTTGTGAATATAAAATAGTTGATATATATAACCACAATGGTTATTCTCCCCCCCCAAAAAAAAATACAAAAAGCAATTAGGTATTTACTATTAGGATAGCACGACCTAAAGGATATTATGTATTACTAATCTTTTAGAAAAAGACATAGGATCTTAATTCTCATGTAAGAGAAAAGTTTTATTCAATACATGGAAAGAAATACTAACTATTCATAACCAAAACCAATCATTATGAAAAAGAAAAATTGTAGCGTTTTGCTAATGGTTTTTACTACGTTATTCACTGGTCTAATTATCTCTGGTTGTAAGAAAACTCAGGAACTTAAAGACCCTGTTGAATTTTATACAAAAAAATTACTGAAAGACACCTCATTTGCAAATTTTTACTTTAAGGTTGGGATGCAATTGATTAAAGCTAATAAAGAGGGGATTTCTGAAAAATTAAAAAAAATTTCCTCACACCCATTAAGTATTCAAACAAATGAATTTTCATCACTGCCAATCAGGAGAAATACAGACGAGGATTATACTACAGAATCAGAAATGGTATATGATTATACTGCTACATACCTCACTAATGGAGTTTTTTTCTACGCAGAAAACCCAGATTTTTTTGACTTAACGCAAGAACAGCAAAATCAAGTACTCAATAACATAAATGACCATCTTTCAGATCCAACTTACTATGAAAATAATCTTGATGATCCATTAGTAGCATACAGGTATATGCTGCTTAACGAAAGTGGAGGTGGAAGAAGTTTTGACCCAAACATGAAGTCTACCGATCCTTCAATTATCATTAAAAGTAATTCTTTAACTTGGGGTGGTATAGCAGGCTGTATTACAATTGCAATAGGAGCAATTATATATGAATATGGTGGACTAATAAGAGATATTTATAACGCATTTGCTGGAACACAAACACTAATGTGGGGAATGGTATATCAGGTCGCAAAAAGTGTAGTGAGAAATGTTGTTCCATGGTATAAAGTACTTGGTACAACTGTAGCTTTTGTTGGGTGTTTAGTCACGCTTGCTTAAATAAAAGTAAATTATGAAAAGAAAACATCTTGACGCAACACTTACTATAGGCACTGTAATTGTGTTTCTTTTTTTTATTACAAGTGATAATGTATGGATTTTTTTATCTAGTTTTTTCATAATACTAATAAGAGCAGGATGGCTGCTTACAAAAATACCCGTACAAAATATCAATCCAGAAATAGCGAATGAGACTATGAGCCTGTTTAAAATTTATTCAATAAAAGTTTTATAGCAGAAAGTTTAGTCATTT
>JACBFI010000012.1 GCA_013391385.1 Sediminibacterium sp. Gen4
TAGAACAGGAAAACCAGCTTTCTTTTTCATAAATTGCATTTAAGGATTAATTAAAATGCAGTGCTATCAGTTCTTTAGAAGAACATATATAATCTCTTAAACGGGGTTAGCATAAGCTACCACCAAAAATTGGTTGTCATTTAAAGAACTTTGCCAAACTTGATATCGGGTTCGTAACACCAAATCAAAAGAACGGCATGTGGTAGCACTGCTTTTACAAGTTACTTTATCAGGTTTGGAGTTCCTACTGCTAATCACTTGATAAAAAAAGTAACCCTCCAAAGGCGGACAAGCAAAAAAATCTCCAAAGGAGTCCTTCGGACAAGGCTTCAGAAAAAAAGCTAAAATTTCCTTCGTTACGCTACAAAAGATGTCCGAAGGACTCCTGTGGAGAAGTCTAAAGCCCAACGTTTGTTCCTTGATTAAGCGAAGCTGTGCTTCAGCTATTGGATATATCTAAGCATCATCTTTTGCTTAACGCTTCACTACGTAAATTTCTTAACGCTTTTTTTCTAAGGCCGGTAAATTGAAACAATAGTGATAAATGTTCGTGTTTATTCTGCTTAATTCTGAATCAGAAAATAAAGAGACATAAAAAAACTGCAAAACATAAGGATGTTAAAATAAATAATTTTTAATCAGTCCCTGTGGACGGGCCTCATTGGGGTCGGTGTCAAGCGCAGCGAAGACAGATCATCCGCCGCGGCGGATGATCAGAGGCCAATGTCCGCCTGAGGCGGAGGAACAGGGACGGGGCCATTCGGCCCAGGAGTAATATAGAGTTTCGACAATTAGAGTGATTTTAAATAGTACAACACGTTACTGATTATTCACTTTAAAATGGTTATTTATAGACTTGGTTACTAACATTTTCTTAAAAAAACCGATTCTCCGGCTCCCATTTTCAATTTTAGCATTAATAAGGTATGTTTGCCAGTCTTTAAAAACCAAAACCAATATGCAGTTTACCCGTATTAATAATCTGGTCGGTTGGGTCGTATGTTTCATTGCCTGTACCGTGTATATTTTAACAGCAGAAGCTGGTGGCAGTCTTTGGGATTGCGGCGAGTTTGTGAGTAGTTGTTTCCGTCTGCAGATTCCGCACCCACCGGGCGCACCCTTGTTTGTGATATTGGGTCGCATATTCATTATACTTTTTGGCGATAATCCCATGGCGGCTGCTAAAGCAGTGAATATCATGAGTGCACTAGCCAGCGGATTTACCATTTTATTTCTGTTCTGGACCATCACCCATTTTGCTCGTAGAATCGTGAGTGTTAAAACCACAGATACCATTAGCGGTGCACAATTGTGGAGTATCATGGGTGCGGGTGTTGTAGGAGCGTTGGCGTATACCTTCAGTGATTCTTTCTGGTACAGCGCTGTTGAAGGGGAAGTATATGCATTGTCTTCTTTCTTTACGGCCATCGTTTTCTGGGCCATTTTGAAATGGGAAAACCATGCCGATGAACCCGGAGCCGATCGTTGGATCGTCTTCATCTTCTTTATGATGGGTCTCTCCATCGGCGTTCACTTATTGAACCTCTTGACCATTCCGGCGATCGTCATGGTGTATTATTTCCGTAAGCGTGATAATTTCAAATATGAATTATTACGCAAATGGTTTTTACGTTTGGTAGCCATTGGTGGCGTTCTGGCTTTTATTGGTGCACTGGTTGTAGCAAAAGGAGAAGTTTCGGATAGAAATCCTTCGATGGACAGTACACTGGCTGGATTAATGATTTTAGGTACTGCAGCAGCGATTGGACTTTTATTCCTTGTAGAAGGATTGAATAAACAGAAAAAAGCCGTTTATGGCGGTATCTATATCTTCTTTGTATTGGCCTGTGTAATTACAGGGGTAGTACAGGTAGGAGTGATTCAATACACTGTAAAATTTGCCGGTACGTTCGACCGTTGGTTTGTCAACGGTTTCGGATTGCCATTCTTCTCAGGCTTCGCATTTTTCTTCTTGTTACTTGCCGGATTGATCTGGTATGGTTTAAAATATGCAGCTCGTAAGAACTGGGCATATTTACGTTTAGGTTTATGGTGTATCACTTTCATGCTGATAGGATACAGTACTTATGTAACTACCATGATTCGCAGTAATGCCAATCCATCTGTAGATATGTACAACGTAGATAATCCGATCAGCTTGGTGGGTTATCTGGGTCGTGAGCAGTATGGTGATTTTCCATTATTGTATGGACAGAAATTTACTTCTCGTCCGATTGATCTGAAGACAACGGGTACGCGTTATCAAAAAGCAAGAGATCAATACATCAGTTTAGGGGAAGACAGAAGATATGTGTTTGCGGCAGAAGATAAAATGGTCTTTCCTCGTGTATGGGATATCAGCAATGATCAAAGCCATCAGGACTACTATGCTTTTTATTTAGGCATCAATAGAATGAATGATGGAAGTTGGGAGCGTGAACCCAATCAGGCTGATAATATTAAATTCTTCTTTGGTTATCAGATCAACTGGATGTATTTCCGCTATTTTATGTGGAACTTCTCCGGTAAACAAAATGATAACCAGGGTCTCTTTACTGGCAATGTTCGTGATGGTAACTGGATCACCGGTATTCCGGTGGTAGATAAAGTGATTTATGGGGATCAAAGTCTGATGCCTGATTCTTTAAAGAATAACAAAGCCAATAACAAACTCTTTGCGCTGCCATTGATTTTGGGATTGTTGGGATTGTTCTACCACTACAAGAAACGCGGTGATGATTTTGGTGTGAATTTCCTCATGTTCTTCTTCACAGGCTTCGCCATTGTACTCTACCTCAATCAACCCGGTTATCAACCTCGTGAGCGTGATTATGCTTACGTAGGTAGCTTCTATGCTTTTGCCGTATGGATTGGATTGGGTGTGTTGAAAGTAGGAGACTGGCTGAACAAAGCAGTAAAGCAAGCAAGTATGAGTGCGATGCTGGCTGCCATTATTTGCTTATTTGCAGTACCGGTTTTGATGGCTCAGCAAGAATGGGATGATCATGACAGAAGCAAGAAAACAGTAGCGCCAGATGTAGCTCGTGATTACCTGGAAAGCTGTGCGCCGAATGCGATCTTATTTACGTTTGGTGATAACGATACTTACCCACTTTGGTATGCTCAGGAAGTAGAAGGTGTAAGACGAGATGTTAGAGTGATCAACTATAGTTTATTGGGTATCGATTGGTACATCAATCAACTGCGTTATAAAGTGAACGAAAGTGCTCCGATAGATGTGATCTGGACAGCAGAACAAATTGAAGGGGGCAAGCGTGATTATATTGAATACAGACCCGATCCGAATATTCCGGAGAATCGTTATTACGACCTGTATGACCTTATGAAAAATTATGTAGGAGCAGATAATCCAGAGAACAGCTACAGTTATCCGGTGAAGAAAGTTTCTCTTCCTGTTGATCGTGAAAATGTCATCAAGAACGGAACGGCTAATGCTACTGATAGTATTGTGAATGAGCTTCGTTTTGAAATCGGTAGAAATACCTTGATGAAAAATGATCTGGCAGTATTGAATATCATTGCAGCGAATAAATGGCAGCGTCCGATTTATTTCACATCTCCATCACTGGAGAATATGGGCTTTGAGCAGTTCTTGCGTAGAGATGGTTTAACATACAGACTGGTGCCTGTTGAGAATGATCGTGTGAATACTGATTATATGCTTGATAAAGTATCCAACAAATTCAAGTTTGGTAGCGCGAATGTACCAGGTGTGTATTTCGACGAAGAGAACCGTCGTCAGTTGAATACCATACGTACTGCTTATGCAGATCTAGCATTGGATCTGGCCAGCAAGAATCGTAAGGAGGATGCTAAAAAAGTATTGAACCAGATCGATAAAATGATGCTGGATGAAAACATGCCTTATGGTATGGCGAGTCGCGGTAACTCACATAACAGAAACTCATTGTTATTCTTAGAAGCTTGTTATCTGGCAGGAGATACGACTTTAGCGAACAAAGTATCCAACTCAGTGAAAAAAGATTTGGAACAACAGATCAGGTTCTACAATTCATTAACAGGCCGCAAGTCCGAACTAATGGAAGCTGAGAAACGTGGATCTGAGAATTATTTGCAGGCGATCTCACAAATGCAAACCATCTACAACCCAAAATTGCAAATACCCGGTAAAATGATGGCGGCTGATTCGGCTGCTCAAAAATAATCGCTTACCGGAATGATAGCATAAGGCCCCGATTGGTAGTATCGCCAATCGGGGCTTTCTTTTATCCATATTATTAGCCCCTGCCTTTGCTGGTCGCCTGACCAGCAAATTTCTTTTACGTATATCGCAAACCATCCTGTTCGTTTGCTTGTTAAATTGCAATAAGATGCTAGGACACCGATTTATACATTTTGATCCCAGTGAGAATGG
Organism: Sediminibacterium sp. Gen4; assembly: GCA_013391385.1. Classification (GTDB taxonomy): domain Bacteria; phylum Bacteroidota; class Bacteroidia; order Chitinophagales; family Chitinophagaceae; genus Sediminibacterium. The sequence continues at coordinate 4,397 of JACBFI010000012.1, forward strand.
ACAAACCAAGTTTGAACAGCTATTGAATCTGTTCATGCAACTGCTCACGTATACCAATGGAGATGCTTCAGAGGCTTTACAATGGCTCAATGAACTCGATAAACAATACAAGCTTACCGATAAAGATTATGGAATGGGGGATTTTATTGAAGACCTCAAACAAAATGGCTATTTATCGGAAGATCCTGCCAGTGGAAGTTTCTCCATCACCGCCAAATCAGAACAAACCATCCGGAAGAAAAGTCTGGAAGAGATCTTCGGGAAATTGAAGAAAAGCAGACAGGGCAATCATCAAACTTTTAAACCCGGACAGGGTGATGAGATCAATCCGGATACCCGACCCTTTCAGTTTGGTGATATGTTGGAGCAAATTGATTTTACAGAGAGTATTCGCAATGCACAGATCAATAGAGGAGTAGAGAGTTTCTCGATGCAAGAGGAGGATCTTCAAATCAGAGAAAGCGATTTCAAAACGCAGACATCAACAGTGCTTATGATCGATATTTCTCATTCCATGATTTTATATGGAGAAGATCGGATCACGCCTGCGAAAAAAGTGGCAATGGCATTGAGTGAGTTGATCACAACCAAATATCCAAAAGACACATTGGATATTGTAGTGTTTGGGAATGACGCATGGAGTATTGAGATCAAAGACCTGCCGTATTTACAAGTAGGACCTTATCATACCAATACCGTTGCAGGTTTGGAGTTGGCAATGGATCTGTTACGCAGACGAAAAAATCCAAACAAACAAATTTTCATGATCACAGATGGTAAACCCACTTGTTTGAAGATTGGAGGAAAATATTATAAGAACAGTTTTGGGTTAGACAGAAAAGTAGTCAACAGGTGTATCAATTTGGCAGCACAATGTAAAAAATTGAAAATACCGATCACGACTTTTATGATTGCTTCTGATCCTTATCTGCAAAGCTTTGTACAAGAGTTTACCGAAATGAATAATGGCAAAGCATTTTTTGCCAGCCTAGATAAATTGGGAGCATTTATCTTCAAAGATTTCGAAAGCGGAAAAAGAAGAACTGTCTATTAATGAACGACTCTGCGCAATCTCTTTTCTTCTTTCTCTTTGTTTAAAAAAGATCCAAAATTATTGACTTCAAAAAAAGCATTTCACAAATAAGAATAAGACATAATGAAGATACAGCACATCAACACACTGGGAGAACTAAAGAAAAGTGGTTATCAATCACGTTCCGTAAAAGATGAGGTCAGAGAAAATCTGATTCGCTCTATTCAAGAAAAGGAAAATCCTTTTGCAGGTATCATTGGGTATGAGGACACCGTGATTCCTGATACAGAGCGGGCCATATTGAGCAGACACAATATGCTTTTTCTCGGATTGAGAGGACAAGCCAAAACAAGAATGGCTAGACAAATGGTGGATTTGCTGGACGAATATATTCCCATTGTTGCCGGCTCAGAAGTAAATGACGATCCGCTGCAACCCATGAGTAAATTTGCCAAAGACCTGATTGCAGAACATGGAGATGATACCCCCATCCAATGGATACACCGCAGCGAACGATATGGAGAAAAATTAGCCACACCTGATGTGAGTGTTGCCGATTTGATTGGTGATATTGATCCTATTAAAGCAGCAAATTTAAAATTGAGTTTCGCCGATGAGAAAGTGATTCACTATGGAATCATTCCGAGAAGCAACAGAGGAATTTTTGTGATCAATGAATTACCGGATTTACAAGCAAGAATTCAGGTAGCACTATTCAATATCTTACAAGAAGGCGATATTCAGATCAGAGGTTTCAAGCTGCGTATGCCGCTGGATATTTTATTCGTCTTCACCGCTAATCCGGAAGATTATACCAACAGAGGCAGCATTGTAACACCTTTGAAAGACCGTATACAAAGTCAGATACTTACCCATTATCCCAAAACCATTGAAAACTCACTGGCGATTACTGAACAAGAAGCAAGAATACCTGCAGATCAGGCTTCAAAAGTAGAAGTGAGTGATTTGGTGAAACGATTGATTGAGCAGGTTGCTTTTGAAGCACGTAACAATGAGTATGTAGATAAAAAAAGTGGGGTGAGTGCCCGCTTAACCATTGCAGCTTTTGAAAATGCGGTGAGCAGTGCGGAAAGAAGGGCTTTGATTCATCAAGAAAAACAAACCCAAATATGGATCAGTGACCTGAGTGGGATTATTCCGGCGATCACGGGAAAGATAGAACTAGTGTACGAAGGAGAGCAGGAGGGACCTTATCAGGTAGCGTTGAATCTGGTAGACAAAGCGATTCGTTCACAGTTTGTTCAATACTTCCCGAATCCGGATCAGATCAAGAAAAAAAGAAGTGCAGGTAAAAAATCAGTGGAAGAAAAAGAGCCGGAGAATCCTTATAAATCTATTATTCGCTGGTTTGATGGCGGGAATCATGTGGATTTGTTGACAGATATGAAAGATGAAGCACGTATCAATGCTTTATACCAGGTTGATGGATTATACGCTTTCGTAAAAAAGTATTTTCCGCAAGCCAGTAAGCAACAAAATGCCTTATTGATGGAATTTGTATTGCATGGTTTGGCTGCTTATTCACTCATCAGTAAGAAAACAATTGAGGGTAGGATAGAGTTTAAAGATTTGATCGGAAGTATGATGAATCTTGGAGAGATGAATTTTGATGTAGCGGATGAGGAGGATTATAGCTGATGTCTGATGTCAGATCGCAGATGTTAGATTTTATTGTTTATAGGCTATGGTCGATAGTCCATGGCCCATAGACCATAGTTGATGGTGAAAAATGTAATTTTCATCACCAAATCAGAAATCCTAAATCTGCGATCTGCGATATGTTTGATTTTTAGTCTTCATGGTACGTAGTCCATGGTCCATAGTAAAAGAAAGGGGCTGTCTCAGATTTGTGATACAGCCCCTTTCTTTTTAGAATTTGAAACCGAAAGAGATACCTCCATAAAAGGGGAAGACGCCTGCACCTGTGATGAGGGGAGAGACAAATACCCTGCCCGTGAATCCATTTTTCTCTGGTTGGTAACGGTATCCGAAATTGAGGTAGCCAAAAACGGTGGAAGAACTGTTTTCAAAGAAATCTTCCCCATCTGTAATAGTGATAGCACTGGCTCCGGCTCCTAGTTCAAGATAATGTCCATTGCTTCCGGATAAATAATTAAGTCCAACAGGGATTGCGAATACTCCTGAAGTTAAAAATCCAATTCCACCGGCTCCTACGCGAAATCCCAAGCCTTTTTGTCCTTTGAAACGCTGGTCATAGTTCAATGAAAGAATACCCGGACCTCCAATCTCTCCATAGATGTTTTTGGCAGGAGGCAGCGGTAAGTCACTATTGTCTCTTTGAGCGGTAACAGTCGTATGAATACTCGCAGCAAGCGCGAATAAAAGCAAAAGTCTTTTCATGAGTGGTTTTATTTATTTCTTGACAGACAAAACTAAACTATGGCTGCATGCATGTGTCACCGTTCATCAACATCACATATTTATGTGTAAGATGCTTAGATCATTTCTTTGAGCTGCTCTACCACATGATCAATCTCTGCTTTGGTATTGTGCTTGGAGAATGAGAAACGAACAGTCACCTGATTGGGGTTATTATTGATAGCCCTGATGACATGTGAACCTTGATCAGCCCCGCTGGTACAGGCACTGCCTCCGCTGGCGCAGATATTATTAATATCCAGATTGAACAAAATCATCTCACTTTTTTCTGTTTTGGGGAAGCTTGCGCTCAACACTGTATACAAAGAGCGACCCAAAGTATCACCATTAAAAGCAACTCCTTTGATATGCTTTTTCAACTGCTCCATCATGTATATTTTCAACCCTTTGATGTAAGTGCTATCTTGTTCATAGTTGGCTGTTGCGAGTTCTAATGCTTTGGCAAAACCTACAATGCCATATAGGTTTTCTGTTCCCGCACGCATATTTCTTTCCTGACTACCGCCATGCACAAAAGGTTTGATCTTTACATTCTCATTGATATACAGCAATCCAACCCCTTTCGGACCATGAAATTTATGACTGGCGCCGGTAATAAAATGCACAGGGGTATTACGCAGATCAAAAGGAAAATGTCCAACTGTTTGAACCGTATCACTATGGAAAATAGCGCCATACAATTTGCACAGTTCTCCAACGGCATGGATGTCCATGATATTACCGATTTCATTGTTGGCATGCATCAGCGTCACCAAACATTTTTCTTCACTCTCTGCCAATAAACGTTCCAGATCTTCCAGATCGATATGTCCATTCGGCAGCAGCTTTACATAACTCAAAGCCGCTTCTCCTGAATGGTACAAAAATTCAACGGTATGTGTAGTAGCATGGTGTTCGATCACGGAAGAGATGATGTGTTTACATCCCAGATCACGAACTGCGGCGGTAATAGCCGTATTACTGCTCTCCGTACCACCACTGGTAAAGAAGATCTCTGCCGGATGAGCATTCAATATTTTAGCCACCGTTTTACGCGCATTCTCAATCGCCAATCTACTTTCTCTTCCATAACTGTAAATAGAAGAAGGATTACCAAACTGACTGGTCAAATAAGGCATCATAGCCTCTAATACCAATGGGTCTAATGCGGTAGTAGCTGCATTATCGAGATAGATTCTTTCCATGGGGCAAAGGTAGGGAAAGGGAGGAAGTCAAAAGTGAAAAGTGAAAGGTGAAAAGTGAAAAGTGAAAAGTGAAAGGGACAATTTTTCACTTTTCACCTTTCACCTTTCACTTTTCCATCACATCACTTCCTGAATATCCTTAATCAGTTTATTGGCAATATTTGCGGCAACGGTTTCGGAGTTGCTTTCTGCGTAGATACGGATAATAGGTTCTGTATTGCTGGTGCGCAAGTGTACCCAATCATTCTCAAACTCTATTTTCAAGCCGTCTTCGGTATTGATGGGATGTTGTTTGTACTTCTTTTTGATATGTTCAAATATTTTCTTGAGATCGAATCCGGCCGTGAGCTCAATTTTATTTTTGCTCATGAAATAATCGGGATAGCTATTTCTCAATTGCTTGGCTGATTTCTTTTCCAAAGCCATGTGTGACAAGAATAATGCAATGCCGATCAGCGCATCTCTGCCATAATGCAGATCAGGAACAATAATGCCACCATTCCCTTCGCCACCAATCACTGCATTCACGGCTTTCATTTTATTCACGACGTTCACTTCACCAACAGCACTGGGTGTATAAGTTCCACCATGTTTGATCGTAACATCTTTTAAAGCGCGTGTGGAAGACATATTGCTGACAGTATTTCCCTTTCTGTTTTTTAATACATAATCCGCAACAGCAACAAGGGTGTATTCTTCGCCAAACAAAGAACCGTCTTCACAAACGAAACACAAACGATCTACATCAGGATCTACAGCGATACCAATGTCTGCTTTTTGTTTGTTGACTTCGTTACAAAGTTCTCTTAAATGCTCAGGTAAAGGTTCCGGATTGTGAGCGAATTTCCCGTTCACTTCACCGTTCAATACCGTAATATCTTTAACGCCTAATGCTTTTAATAGGGCAGGAACAGCAATGGCTCCGGTACTGTTGATGGCATCTAATACCACTTTGAACTTTGCTTTTTTGATAGCAGCAATATCTACCAAAGGGTAGGCCAATACCGCGTCGATGTGTTGTTGGAGTGCTGTCTCATTAACAGTATATCCACCGAGTTTGTCTACTGATGCAAACGTAAAATCATCTTTGGCAGCAATCTCTAATAAAGCGGCTCCATCTTCTCCACTAATGAATTCTCCTTTCTCATTCAATAATTTTAATGCATTCCATTCTTTTGGATTATGACTGGCAGTGAGGATAATACCACCTGCTGCTTTTTCGAAAACGACGGCCATTTCTACCGTTGGAGTGGTGCTCAATCCAAGATCTACCACATCCAATCCCAGTGCGTTCAAGGTACTTACCACCAGGCGTTGAACCATTTCTCCGCTGATGCGTCCGTCGCGACCAATGACCACTTTTTGGTTGTCGCCAGCCCTTTTAGAAAGCCAGGTTCCATAAGCTGCGGTAAAGCGAACAACGTCCAGTGGACTTAATGTATCGCCGGGTTTGCCGCCAATCGTTCCTCTGATACCTGAAATGCTCTTGATGAGTGCCATATTGCCTGATATTTTGCGGCTGCAAACATAATTCAATTTTTGTAGCGCTGCTTCATGTAATTTTGCGCTATCAATGTGTTTTTATGCCGGATAAAGCGTGGTTTAGGGATTGGTTTAATTCTCATTATTATCATTTATTGTATCAGCACAGGGACGATCGTGAGGCGATGGATTTTATCGCTACGCTGATTCAATACCTGCAACCCAAATCAGGCTCTCGTATGCTGGATGTTGCCTGTGGTAAGGGACGTCATAGTAAGGCCTTGGCGGATATGGGTTTTGATGTAACAGGTATCGATCTTTCTGCCGCATCTATCATTGCTGCCAAAGAGCAGGAAACAGAAAGTTTACATTTTTATCAGCACGACATGCGTTTGCCTTTTTGGGTGAACTATTATGATTATGCATTTAACTTTTTTACCAGCTTCGGTTATTTCAAAACACGCCGTGAGCATGACAGCGCCATTCGAACCGTTGCGCAAAGTTTACAACATGGTGGTTATTTCGTGATTGATTATCTGAATGTACATTATGCGGAAGATCATTTAGAAAAATCAACCATTATGCACGCGGGAGAAGTGCTGTTTCATATCAGTAAATGGCATGATGAAGATCATTTCTTTAAGCAAATACAGATTACAGATCCTACACATCCTACGCCGCATCACTTGTATACAGAACGAGTAGCAAAATTTTCATTGGGCGATTTTACAGATATGCTGGCTTATCAAGGCATGCAGGTACAGGAAGTATTTGGCGATTACCAATTGGGCAGGTATGATGTACGTAAATCTCCCAGAATGATTATTCTGGCGAAGAAATCTTAAGGCTTAGTTACTCTTTGGTAGGGGTACTATTTTTTTCAGAAGCTGCTACATTTTGATTCCTAACTACAGTGACAAATCGAGGTACATGTACACGCACCTGGTTTTTATCATAAGCGAAAGTGCCGGGCATATTAAAAACATAATCACTGCCAGGAGACCAAACTGGAATGCTATTAGTAATGATTGGTTGCATTCCTTTCCTTAAAAGTCCTTTTCTTAACGAATCTGACAAAGTAATTTGTCGGGGATATTCCTTTACAGTAAGTGGTTCTACTAAAATACCCTGCTTCTGTTTTTCATTCAACTTCAGAAATTTTTTCAAATGTGAACTGGGTGTTACATGAATGGTCTTCTTTTCAGTTTGCTGAGCAAAAGATAACATACAAGAAAAGAATAGCAGTAGTAGAAGCAGTATCTTTTTCATACTTTAAATTAATCATTTTTAAGATAGGTGCTCCTATTTTCAAAGGATATTTTGTTAAAGGTTTATTAACGGCACATAGTGTAACTTTATCCGCTCATGGTTGACTACTTTTTATTACAGTCTTTTTTTCATCGCCTGCTTCAAACAATACTGGAGTGGGATAGTTGGTTGTTCTTGAAAATCAATACAATACTCACTCATCCATTGCTCGATAAGATTTTCCCGCTGTGGCGTGATTCGGAATTATGGGTGCCTTTTTATTTGTTTTTGATTGTATTGGCCATTGTGAATTTTGGTAAAAAAGCGGGGTCTTGGATTTTATTTGCGATCATCAATGTTGCGCTGACAGATCAGGCAAGTAGTTCATTGATTAAGAATTGGTTTGCTAGAATACGCCCATGTAACGAAGAATTATTAGTGGGTAAAATGCGGTTATTACTAGAGCATTGCTCAGGTGGATTCAGTTTTACATCCTCCCATGCTACCAATCATTTTGGGTTTGCCATGTTTGTTTTTCTAACTACCCGACATCTTTTCGGAAAATGGGGGAAATGGTTATTTGTGTGGGCTGCTACCATCAGTTATGGTCAGGTATATGTGGGGGTGCATTATCCCATTGATATTGTATTTGGAGCATTACTGGGTTCGGGTATAGGAGCCTTAACAGCAGGTTATTACAATCGTAAAATAGGTCCCATTACTTTATCGCAAAATGAAACCTCTCTTGCACAATGAGCGACCGATTATTTAAAGGAATTTTAGTAGCCTGTCTTGTGGTATACCTACTCGCTATGTGGAGTATCCCCGTTATTGATATCGATGCTGCACAATATGCATCGATGAGTAGAGAAATGCTTGAGAATAATAGCTTTCTCAAGTTGTACGATTTAGGGCATGATTATTTGGATAAACCTCCCATGCTTTTCTGGCTCTCTTCACTCAGTATGCGTTTCTTGGGCGTGTATGATTGGGCGTACCGAATTCCCTCTGTATTGATGTTGTTATTGGCTATTTATGCTACCTACCGATTGGCCTTGCTTTTTTATAGCCAAACCATTGCTCAGTTGTCTGCCATTATACTGGCTTCCTCACAAGCCGTTTTTTTAATGGTACATGATGTTCGCTGCGATACCATGTTATTGGGTTGGGTAACATTTAGTTTGTGGCAACTGGCAGCCTGGTATGAAAATAATCGATGGAAACATTTGATCTGGGCATTTGTGGCAATAGCAGGGGGTATGATGACCAAAGGCCCTATCGCACTCATGGTTCCGGCTTTTGCATTCATTCCTCATTTTGTATTACGAAGGGAGTGGAAACAGTTTTTTAGATGGGAATATATCATCGGTCTATTAATAGTGGCTGTCTTATTGGTACCCATGAGTATTGGATTATACCAACAGTATGATCTGGAACCGGGTAAAATCTTTCATGGCAAACCTGTGAACTCCGGTCTTCGTTTTTATTATTGGACGCAAAGCTTTGGGAGATATACCGGTGAAAATGTATTCAATGAAATGAATCATTTTACGTTTCTTCTTGAAAACATGTTGTGGAGTTTTCTGCCATGGATCTTTTTCTTTTTTGGAGGATTGATCTTTGCCGTTCGGGAGCTGTGGATGAAACGATTCCGAATATCCGGTAAAGAAGAATGGATGACAGCTGGTGGTTTCATCATTACCTATTGTATTCTGGCAAGAAGCCAAGCGCAATTACCTCATTATATTTTTGTAGTGTTGCCATTAGCAGCTATTATCGCTGCGCGTTTTCTGCATCGTATGCTTTTTGAACAGCAATGGCCGGTTTGGAGAAAGCTGTTCAATTGGGTACATGGGTTTATTTTTTTACTCTTATGGGTTGCCGTGATCGTTTTGATTTTCTGGCCTTTCCCGGAAATTCCGATGGCATTAAAACTGTTGGCAATTATAGGATGTCTGGGTTTTATTGGATTACTTTTTCGAACCCACAAGCAACCTAAGTCTCTTTTTATATGGGCGCTCTATACCGTCATAGGCGTTAATTTTCTGTTGGCAACAGGGTTTTATCCTCAGTTATTGAAATATCAATTGGGTAATACAGCAGCATCCGTTATTCATCAATCGCAACTGGATAAAAACAAAGTGATCCTCTATGAAATTGATGAAAGTAGGGCCCTTCACTTCTATGGTAAACATATTTTCCAAAGAAAAATAGCGCTGGATTCTTTGGTCGATGATGAAGTGGTTTTAACCAGAAAATCAACAGTCCCAACGCTACAACAACGCTTTCCCAATCTGAGTACTATATTTGAGGGAGAATATTTCGGGGTAAGTATGCTGACCTTGCCTTTTTTGAATCCAAAAACAAGATCAAAAGAAACCGTTTCTTATGTCCTCGTAGATCTGGATGGACAAAAAAATAAGAAACAATAACATGACAGAAGTTTTAATTATACTCGGTTTAATCATTCTGAATGGTTTTTTTTCCATGGCAGAAATTGCATTGGTATCAGCCAGAAAAGCAAGGCTGGAGGCACAGGCAGCTAAAGGTGATGCAGATGCAAAAAGAGCTTTAGACCTTGCCAATCATCCTGATACTTTCTTATCCACCATACAAATCGGTATTACACTGGTAGGGGTGTTAACGGGTATCTACTCAGGCGATACGTTTAAAGAGCCCCTAAAAAACTGGCTTTCTCAATATGGTACATTTGGGGAATATGCCAGTACTGTTGCCACGATCATCATTGTCATCATTGTTACTTACCTCTCTTTGGTATTGGGAGAACTGGTGCCAAAAAGAATCGGACTTAGTAATCCGGAAGGCATTGCTAAATCCGTGGCGGGCCCAATGCGCGTCGTAACCTGGATCACATTTCCATTTATCTGGTTATTAAGTAAGTCATCGCATATCATCATTCGCTTGCTGAACATGAAGCCCAATGATAATCAAGTGACCGAAGAAGAGATCAAAGCGATTATCAGTGAAGGAACAGAACAGGGGACAATTGAAGAAGCAGAGCAGGAAATTATTGAACGTGTATTTCATTTGAGTGATCGAAATATCACTTCACTCATGACTCATAGAAGTGATATTGTTTGGTTGGAAGTAGATGATACTGTTGCTAGGGTAAGAGGAGAAGTGATGGAAAATATGCATTCCGTATATCCTGTTTGTGAGAAGGATATTGATCATATCAAAGGGGTGGTCTCTCTCAAAGATTTATTTGCAGCCCATACTGATGCCACTATCAGCAGTTTGATGAAAGATGCGATGTATGTGCCGGAAAATAACACTGCTTATCAGGTATTGGAAAAATTCAAGCAAACCAAAATTCATCATTGTTTTATTGTAGATGAATATGGTTCTGTATTGGGTTTAATTACCCTTAACGATATTTTAGAAGCCATCGTTGGTGATATACCACAGGAAGAAGATGAAGCGTATGAAATTCTGGAAAGAGCGGATGGTAGCTTCCTGGTAGATGCTCAGATTCCTTTCTACGATTTTCTTACCCATTTTGATAAAACAGAATGGATGATGGAAGGAGATCGGGATTTTGATACACTGGCAGGTTTTATCATTCATGAACTCGAAAAAATACCGGTTACCGGAGATACCATGGAATGGAAAATGTTCCGTTTTGAGATCATCGATATGGACCAGCACCGCATCGATAAAATTTTGGTCAGCATTATTGATGCATAGCCTAAAACCGGAAGCTGGTTTCTCTTTTCGGATAATCCAATTTGTAGGTTTTCTGTACACCCTTTGTTTTCACATGAACAATATTTACCTGATTCGACTCATAATCGTACAATAAGCTACAATTGACATCTACAGTATTGACCAAGGGTTGATTTTCTACTTCAAAATAACACCAGGTACTTTCCATTTGTTGTTCATATCCCAGTATGCGAAAATTCACGGGTTTGCCGTTTACATTCAGTTTGAGTCGCTGTGAAACATAAGCCTGCAATTGTTTTTCGATCAATTCTTTTTGCGCAGGGTTTAAGATGTCAATCTTTTGTTTGCTGAATTGTTGTAAGGTTTTTTCCAGGTCATCACTAAATACGCGAACACTAATTTCCAGTGTTGCATCTTTGGCGTTATGGTTGATGTCAATAACCGACATAAAAAATGGATGTGCCACATTGAGCAATCCAATCAACATCCACTGAATCATTATATTTACCATCTCAAAATCTTGCTTTTGTATATACAAAGGTCACAATAAAATTACAATTCACCTATGGATCAATTTATTGTCTATTTTGAAACAGGGTTCCGGCATATAGCCGACCTGAAAGGTATCGATCATATTCTGTTTGTGATGGCACTCTGTATCCGGTATCAGTTTAGTGATTGGAAAAAGCTATTGATCCTCATCACCTCTTTTACGATCGGCCATTCTATCACACTGGCTTTAAGCGTATTCAATGTGGTGAATTATTCTGTTGCCTGGATCGAATTTTTGATCCCCGTGACCATTGTCATTACGGCTATCAGCAATCTGTTTGTCACCAAATTCACCTTCAAAAGCAAATTTCCGTTGATCTATTTCTTTGCTCTTTTTTTTGGATTGATCCATGGTTTGGGCTTCAGTAACTACCTGAAAAGCATGTTGGGAAAGGATGAGAGTATTATTGGTCAGTTACTGGCGTTCAATTTAGGATTGGAGGCCGGACAGATCATAATCGTGCTGGCAATTTTACTCATTTCATTTATATTCGTCCAACTTTTGAAGTGGAATCGCAGAGAGTTTCTCTTGTTTATAACAGGAGGGGTATTTGCAGTAGCACTTCTCATGGCATTAGAAAGAATACCACAATAAAAACGAAACGATGAAAAAACTTGCTTCACTAGTAGTGGCTATTGGTATGTTCTGCTCTGTTCAAGCGCAGAACATCATGAATAATCCCACTTCTAATCATGGAAACAAATTTGAACAGTTGGGTACCATTCTGCCTACTCCGAATGAGTACCGTACTGCCAGTGGTGCACCCGGACCAAAATATTGGCAGCAGCGTGCAGATTACAACATCAAAGCTGAGTTGGATGAAGCCAACCTCAAACTCAAAGGAAGTGAAACAGTTACTTACTACAACAACTCTCCGGATATACTGACCTATATCTGGTTACAGCTGGATGAAAACGAGCATAGCTCTGTGAACAATGCTGGATATGAAGATGCCAGCTCACTCCGTCAGGTAACTGTGAATTCACTGGATAATATGCAAGAGCGTAAGTCTGATAATGGCTACGGACATATCATCAGCAAACTGACAGATGCTACCGGTAAAAACTTGAAATATACCATCAACCGCACCATGATGCGTATTGATTTGCCAACACCATTGAAACCCGGACAAAAATTCGTGTTTAATCTGGATTGGAGTTATAAGATTGCAGATAGAATGACTAAAGGCGGTCGTGGTGGTTATGAACTGGTAGATGGTAATCATCTTTTTACCATGGCACAGTGGTTCCCTCGTTTATGTGTATACAGTGATTTCCAGGGATGGCAGAACCATCAGTTCACCGGAAGAGGAGAATTTGCCTTGACGTTTGGTAATTACAATGTACAGGTTACTGTTCCTGCTGACCATGTTGTATTGAGTACAGGGGAGTGTCAAAACTATGCACAGGTTTTAACACCTGCGCAATTGGCTCGCTGGAATCAGGCACAATCTGCCAAAGAGCCCGTTGAAATCGTAACCTTGGAAGAAGCTAAAAAAGCTGAGCAAGGTAAGAGCACACAAAAGAAAACTTGGATTTACAAGGCCGATAATGTTCGTGACTTCGCATGGACTTCCAGTCGTAAATATGTATGGGATGCCATGCCTGCCTATATTGAGGGTAAGAAAGTGATGTGTATGAGCGGTTACGGTAAAGAAGCATATGGCTTATACAGAAAATATTCTACCAAAGCGGTAGCACATACCATTAAGAGCTATTCTAAATTCTCAATTCCTTATCCGTACCCTGTTGCACAAAGTATTGAAGCATCCAATGGTATGGAATACCCAATGATCTGTTTCAACTACGGAAGAACCAATCCTGATGGTACTTATAGCGAAGCAACCAAATATGGTATGCTGGGTGTGATTATTCATGAGGTAGGGCACAATTTCTTCCCAATGATCGTAAACAGTGACGAACGTCAGTGGTCATGGATGGATGAGGGCTTGAATACTTTTGTTCAATACCTGTCTGAAGAGTTGTGGGATAATAAATATCCTTCACGTCGTGGGCCAGCCTGGGCAATTGTAGATTATATGAAATCTCCGAAAGAGCAGTTAGAGCCGATCATGACCAATAGTGAAAACATCATTCAGTTTGGTCCCAATGCGTATTCAAAACCTGCTACTGGTTTGAATATTCTTCGTGAAACCATCATGGGTAGAGAGCTCTTTGATTTTGCATTCCGTGAGTATGCACGTCGCTGGGCATTTAAACATCCAACACCTGCTGATCTTTTCCGTACTATGGAAGATGCCAGCGCAGTAGACCTGGATTGGTTCTGGAGAGGCTGGTTCTATAGTATCGATGCTTGTGATATTGCTATTGATACCGTTCGTTATGCAGTATTCGATCCAAATGCACAGCCACAACAACGTGCTTCAACAGAAGGTCGCACTATGCCGATTGACAAACCCGTACTAAATGCTTTTGAAGATATTTCTAAGATCCGTAACAGAGAAGATAAAAGCATCGTATTCCAAACAGATGTAGATACTTCTTTGCGTGATTTTTACTGGAGATATGCTCGCGGACTCGAGCCTTACGATTCTGTAACAAGAGTGCCCGTGCCTTCTTTCGGAACGCCTGAAGTATTAACTGATGCTGAAAAAGCAAAATACAAAGACATGCATTTGTATGAGATCACTTTCAGCAATAAAGGCGGATTGGTAATGCCATTGATCGTTGAGTTTACTTTTGAAGATGGTACCACAGAAACAGAACGTATCTCTGCGCAAATCTGGAGAAAGAATGAAAACAAAGTAACCCGCTTGTTCATGACTAAGAAAAAAGCGGTGAGTATCAAACAAGATCCAATGCGTGAGACTGCTGATATCAATGAGAATAACAATAAGTGGCCTGCAGTAGCTGAGCCTACTAAATTCCAGTTGTTCAAATTACGTGCAGCTGCTCGTGGACAATCACAAGGAGTGAATCCTATGCAGAATGCACAACAAAAGAAAAATTAATCTGATCTAAATTTTTATAAAGCCGTTTCTTGCGATGAGTTAGAAACGGCTTTTTTATGTTAAATAAATGTCTATGCGATTATCTTTTTCATTGCTGTTTTTCCTGTTATCGATGCAAGTATTTGCCGCATCAGTAGATACGGTCACTATTTATAGCAAAGCGATGCGTAAAAATATCAAGACGGTTGTGATCAAACCGGAAGGATATGAAACGCAGGGTGCCAAAAAATATCCGGTAGTGTATTTATTGCATGGTCATGGAGGCAATTACAGGAATTGGATTACCCGAGTTCCTCATGTCAAAACCCTTGCCGACCAACATCAAATGATGATTGTTTGTCCGGACGGCGCTATCGGTAGCTGGTATTTTGATAGTCCAATTGATAGCAATTATCGATATGAAACTTTTGTAAGTAGGGAAGTTCCTGATTTTATTGATAGTGTGTATCACACCATCGCAGAAAGAAAGGGTAGGGTGATTACCGGGTTGAGTATGGGTGGACATGGAGGTATGTTCATTGGGTTCAGACATGCAGATCGTTTTAGTGGTTGTGGCAGTATGAGTGGAGCTTTGCATGTATCTGTGATCACCAATGGATATGATGTGGAGAAAAGATTGGGTGATACTGCAGCTAATAAAAAGTACTGGCAGGATTGGAGTGTGTTGAAAGTAGTAGAGCAATATCCAAAAGATTCTTTATCGATTTTGATCGATTGTGGTATACAAGACAGGATTATTGGAATGAGTAGGGCAGCACATGATAAAATGCTAAAACTGAATATTCCACATGATTATATTGAAAGACCGGGTGCCCATGATTGGGCTTATTGGAGAACGGCGATTGATTATCAACTGTTATTTTTCCGAAAACATTTTGATAAGATGCTTAAATAAAAAAGAAAGCAACCTCCTTGCCTGAGGTTGCTTCTTACTGCATGCTATACAGTTTACCCGTTATCAGTCTGTGTATTTACCGCCTGCCGTAATCCAATCTGTTATTTTCTTTTTATCAGTAGCACTTAATTGTCCACCCTGTGGCATGAAAGATGGGTTTCCATCTACTGCTCTAGCTTTGATTCGTGCTGCTGCGCTGATAATACTGCAATCTGTACTCAAAGAGATACCACCTTGTGCAGAAGCACCTGAATGACAGCTCACACAATTGGTATTGATCACTGCTTTCACAGCTGCAAATAAAGCACCACTAGGAGAAGCATTAACCGTTACGCTGCCTGATTTGGTACAACCTTCACTATCTCTTGCAATAATCGTATGGTTTCCTGCAGCTACATTGTTGAATACATTGGATGCCTGAAAAGTACCTCCATCAATATTATAAGTGAATCCTGTACTTCCCGCAGCTGTTACGGTTACTGAACCGCCCGCACAACCTGCTGCATCGGTAGAAGCCAGTGTAACTGTGATATTTTTACTGGCACAACTATTCCCGGCTGGAGGTGGAGGGTTGCCGCCTGTTGATGGACTATCTCCCCCTTTGCTACAGGCTACAATGATGCTGGCTGTGCCTGCTATCATCATTAGTCCGATTATGCTTTTGCGAATTTGATTCATATAGTAGTTTTAGATTTATCTTATATACGTTACTTCTTCTTGTTTGGTTGCCTGAATTGATAAGAAAAATAAATTCCGAAACTGCTCAGCTTTGCACTACCAAATCCCAAACCGCTCAATGGCAGGTTAGCAAAGGGTTCAACTACTAGGGAACTGCTTTTATGGGTCTCCCGAATCCAGCCTGCAGATAATTTTAGGATAGAGAAAGGATGCGTTTTCCCATCCGGATAATTGGCATTTCTTCTTACAGGTGATCCGTTAAAATAATAGAAGTAATTGTAGTTTTCACGGGTCATGAGGTAAGAAGAGAGTCCACCGCTAATAAATGCCCTGTTTTTTGTTTTGGTATCGAAAGTATAACGAGCCAATAAAGGGATTTCCCACATCGTACAAAAACCATCTACTGTTTCTAGTTTATAATTGGCCACCCAGCTACCGGTAGGGGCTTTAAAATCGTTACCGGCCATCTTATAATTTTTACGTGTGTACAACCCTCCGGTATGGATTGACCAATGGCGATTGAAGTGATACCCAATGAGAACGCCTCCTGATAAACTGGCTCTATCGGTATACCTGAACTTCACGGTTGTGGCATCGATTCCTGCTACCACTGCCCAACTAAAAGCAGCTTTTTCTTTTTTGTTTTTAGACGCAATGGAGTCTTTAGTGGATATTGTTATGGGTTCTTGAACATTCATTATGGATACGGGTGTACTATCTTTCGCTGTATGGATACTGCTATCAGTTACATTGTTGCCTGTATCTATGGGTAGACCTATGATTTCTTTATTGTCTGTAGAAGATGAAGCTGTGTTTGCAGCAGCTATGATCGTATCTTTTTGTATGGATGCAATGGCAGAAGATGGTTGGGCATTCTTGAATGATGATGGTATTTTTTCCTGTTGTTCTATTGCTGAAGCTGTTATTGCTTTATAGGATGAGGGCTGTTTTTGCTTGCTACCTTTGAAAATTTTATTTGGCAGTTTAGCATCAGATATCAATGGTATGGATGCTGTCTTTTCTTTTTCCAAAATTGGCTGTATAGGGTTGTCTGTGTTGGGTTCTTTATGGGTGCCATTTTGTTGGGTTACAGAAGCTGTTCTTGCTTGATCAACTGCTTGGGTATGCATCGTATACCAAAGGATGGATACTATCATCAATAGACCTGGAATGATCCACCAAAAAAGAAAAGGTCTTTTTTTCTTTTTCTCAGTAGGTAATATCTTATCAAGCTCTCTTTCCATTTTATCCCAGGAAGGAGAGGCCTTCACCGTATAGCGATCTGCTGCTTCACGGCTCAGCTGCTCAAGTCTGCTATCGTTTTCCGGATTAGACATAATTGGTAGGGATGTTTCTTTGTGAAATAATTTTTCTCAGATTACTCTTGGCCTTCGACAAATTCGATTTGGAAGCACCTACACTGATTCCCAATGTCTGCGCAATTTCATCATGACTAAAACCTTCAATAACAAAAAGATTAAAAACCGTTCTATAAACTGGTGTCAATTGTCTGATGGCTTCTATAATCTCCTGATAGGCCATTTTATCTAAACCTGTTTCCTGTGTATCTCCTATATGATCATAATCACTGTCATTTTCCGGATGTATGATATTCAATTGCACTTTTCTGAGTTGGTCAATACAAGTATTAACAATGATGCGTTTGAACCAGCCTTTGAATAGCGCTTCTGTATCTCCATCACGTAGTACATCAAACCGATCAATATTTTTATAGAGTTTGATAAATGATTCATGTACCATTTCTTCTGCTTCTTCCTGCTGATGGATATAGCGAAAAGCGATTTTCATGGCATAATCAAATAATCCCTCATACAACATACGTTGAGAGTTACGATCATTCTGAGAACAACCTTTAATCAGGGTTATTATGGAGGCAGTCTGGGTTGACAAAACGGGCAGTAAAAGACTTTAGCCTTTCTGTTAAACTACAATAAATGAATAGAATACGCAATCTATGTGATAGGGGTTGCCTCAGATATCAGAAATATTTTAAACAGCATTATCCGCCGGTTCTACCATCTCTTACCTGTACTTTTTTCTTTCCGGAGTTCTTTTTTTCGAAGTCGAGCACTTCTTTGGGCTTGGTTTTTACCGATGAAGTATCCTTTTTTACCGACGTGCTGTCCGCTTTTTTACCCCCTTTTTCCGGATTTCCGGGTTCTTTTCCGGGCTCAACGATCTGATCAAGAAACCAGTGTTCTGTTTTGATCAGTTCACCTGTCATGGGATAAAAAAAACGCCAGCGACCATGTTTAAGTGCATTGCCACTCGTTTTAATGATCACCATTTCATTCTTATTCGGGTCGATGACATCTTGTACTTCGATGGTATCAAATTGTTTGGCAGGATTCACCGCTCTCCAGCCTTCTTCCCGCTCTAGGCCTGCAATGGTGTAGTATCGGCACTGTCCGTCTTTCAATCCCCATTTATAATTTTCAACGGCCAAAAGATCGCCCATGAGGTTGAATTTTCGCCAGGTACCTTCTTTTTTTCCATTGATAAATAGACCTTCTTCTTCATAACCTCTCTCGCCTCTTAAAGGGGGCATTTCAACCTTCCAACGACCTTGTTTGAGTCCATTTTTATCGGTGCAATTGATTGTATCGCGTTTAGAAGTGAGCTTAAAAGTCACACACTGAGCCGTAGAAGCCAAGGAAAAGAAAATGAACAATGGCAAGGTCAGAAAACGCATATTCACTAAATTGAGCATCCCAAATTACCAACTATTTATTTTAGTATGAGAAAATTAACAACTGCTTGCTTCCTGTTATGGTCTTTGATCGGATTGGCACAGGTTAAGCCTACATCAGCTGATGAGCGCATGAAAGGCGTTCAACAAAGAAAAGTGATGCAACAACAGTCGCCCATCAACAACACGAGTTTCCGCAATATCGGACCCAGTGTCATGAGTGGAAGGGTTGTAGATATGGAAGTGAATCCGGAAGATCCTACTGAATTTTATGTGGCGTATGCATCCGGAGGTTTATGGCATACGACTAATAACGGGATCAGTTTCAATTCCATTTTTGATACGGAGGATATTATGACCATTGGTGATATAGCCATGGACTGGAAAAGCCGTACCCTTTGGGTAGGAACCGGGGAAGTCAATAGCAGCCGTTCGAGTTATGCCGGAATTGGTGTCTATAAATCTAATAACAATGGCAAGTCTTGGGAGTATCTCGGACTTCCTGAAAGCCATCACATTGGAGAAATCAAATTACATCCCACAGATGTGAATACTGCATGGGTGGCAGTACTTGGGCATTTGTATTCTCCCAATAAAGAAAGAGGGGTGTACAAAACAACTGATGGCGGTAAAAACTGGAAACAGACTTTATATGTAGATAATAATACGGGTGCTGTTGATATTGATATCAACCCTAAGAATCCCAATGAATTGTTTGCGGCCATGTGGTATCGCACACGTTCCGCTTTCAATTTTGAAGAGGGAGGTAAAACCAGTGGCATCTACAAAAGCACTGATGGTGGTGAGAACTGGCAACTGATGTCAAAAGAAGGTTCAGGGTTCCCTTTTGGTGATGGCGTGGGAAGAATTGGATTGATGGTATATCCTTCTAATCCATCTACCATTTTTGCGGTGGTGGATAATAATTTCCGTCAGCCAGCGAATGCCAGACAAAACCAAGGCGATACCAGTCGTTATGTTTTAGCCGATTTTAAAGAGCTCACAAAAGATCAATTCCTCGCATTGAATGATAACAAGCTGAATGCATTCATTCGTTCACCGAGAAATGGAATACCGCAGAAATATACTGCCGCATCTCTGAAAGAAGCAGTGAGCAATGGCACCCTTGCTCCAACAGCCATTTGGGATTATTTATATGATGCCAATACTGCTTTGTTTGAAACACCCATCTATGGTGCACAATTATACCGTAGCGATGATGGCGGTACTAGCTGGAAAATGACGCACAAAGATGCCATTCCCAACCTCTATAGTACGTATGGGTATTATTTTGGTAAAGTATGGGTAAGTCCGGTAGATGATAAAAAAATCATTCTTACTGGTGTTGGATTGCTGCTGAGTACAGATGGAGGTGCCACATTTAAGCAAATAGGAAAAGAAAACGTACACTCTGATCACCATTATGTATGGATCAACCCCCAACGCGATAGTCATATCATCAATGGTAATGATGGAGGTTGTAATATCACATATGATAACGGAGAACATTGGTTCAAAGCGAATACGCCACCTGTTGGACAATTCTACAATATCGCAGTAGATATGGCTCGTCCATACAATGTATACGGTGGTTTGCAGGATAACGGTACCTGGTTTGGAGCCAGTACTACCAGAGAAAACTATGACTGGTATGATAGTGGTCATAACCCGTACACTGCTATTGGTGGAGGTGATGGTATGCAGGTGCAAGTTGATTGGAGAGATAACAAAACAGTGTACAGTGGTTCTCAGTTCGGCGCTTACAGCAGACAAACAATCGGTACAAGAGAAAGAAAAAGTGTTCGTCCGGCGAGAGATTTGGGTGAAACACCTTTGCGTTACAATTGGCAGACACCTATCTTACTCAGTCGCCATAATCAAGATGTATTTTATTATGGCAGTAACAAGTTTCACCGTAGTATGAATCGTGGGGATAGTTTAGTGACCATGAGTGCTGATTTGACCACCAATCCTAAACAAGGAGATGTTCCATTTGGTACTTTAACCACCATGAGTGAAAGCCCTCTTCGTTTTGGTTTGATCTATGTAGGATCTGATGATGGTAATATTCAAGTGTCTAAAGACGGCGGTAATACCTGGACACTGATCAATAAAAAATTGCCCAAGGGGTTGTATGTAAGTCGTGTTACCGCTAGTGCATTTAGTGAGTCGCGTGTATATGTTTCTTTGAATGGATATCGTAATGATCACTTCACAGCTTATGTGTATGTGAGTGATGATTATGGTACTACATGGAGACCTATCATGACTGATTTACCTGCAGAGCCGGTGAATGTGGTGAAAGAAGATACGGAAGATGGAAATATTATTTACGTAGGAACCGATGGTGGTTTGTATGTAAGTGTTAATGGAGGAAACAGCTCTATGTTATGGAATAAAGGCATGCCTAGCAGTATTCCTGTACATGATGTAGTAATACATCCGAGAGATGGCGAAATTGTTGTAGGGACACATGGACGTAGTTTGTATATCGCCAAACTTGATGAACTCCGTAAGCTCGCGAAGAAGAAGTAATATCTGATGTCAGATTTTTGAACTCCGTGCAACTTCGTGCCAAACTCTGTGACCTCTGTGGTTTTATTCTGATATTTAACCACAGAGGTCACAGAGTTTGGCGCAGAGTTACACGGTTTACTTTAATAATGTAAATCAAAAAATCAAACTTTCTTCTTTCTCAGTATCCATAAATCTTGTTTACCCGCTTTGTTTGGATGCTGTTCTCCATCCCAGTATTCTAGTATCTCAAATTTTTCTTTTAATAACATCCCTAATTTTTCAGGTAGGTGATAGGTAGACATCATTCGATGTCCTTTTTTAGCGAAAGGGGTATGGTATATTCCTTCTGATTTAATTTGTTGTTGCTGTTGTTTGGATAGTTTTTTGATGAAATGATTTCCATGCGTAGTGATCCAAATAATACCATTGGATTTTGTGATTCGATTCAATTCATCGATCCATTTTTGTTGATCATCACTGGCGATATGGGTGAGTACTGAAAAGCCAATGACCAGATCAAAATAGGCATCTTCAAATGGTAGTGGTGGATATGCCTCCTGAACTTTGAAATGGACACCGGGTATATGCTTTTGATTCCATACAATGGTATCAATGTTTGGATCAGAGGCAAAAATATTGGCTGATGGAGTTAATTTTTGCAGGTGTCTGGTGATTCTGGAAGGTCCGCAGCCCCAATCAAGTATCGTAGGTGAATTGGGTAAATATTGTTGTACGGACTCCCATATTTCATGGGTGGTCAACTCTCCGTCTTCGATAAATTTTTGATAATCCAGAACATAAGATTCATATAATGTATAGTCATCCGGGAAAGCTATTCCTGGGTGCTTTTTTCGGTATTGAAAATTTGAATATCCATATTGGAGTTGTTGCCAACGAAAAATCAGTTGGTCAAATAGGCTGAGGGGTATGATCTTTTTTAATCGGTTCAACATCCAATAACAAGATAAAGTAGTGAACTAATAAATAAGTAACTTACGATAAATCATTCAATCTGCATTTATGCGAACTTCAGCATCTGCAATTTTTCATGTAATTTTTATGGTAGGTATGGCAGTAGGATGTAAAACCGACAAAACTGCTGATATAACAAAAAACAGTGAAGGTCCTCAGTGGTGGAAAGAAGAAATCATTTATCAATTGTATCCACGTAGTTTTCAGGATAGTGATGGAGATGGAGTCGGGGATTTAAAAGGCATCATTGCTCGATTAGATTATCTGCAAAGCTTGGGAATCACTGCTGTATGGCTCAATCCGATTTATAGTTCTCCGAATGATGATAATGGCTATGATGTTAGTGACTATCGAAATATCATGAAAGATTTCGGTACCATGGATGATTTCGATCAATTATTAAAAGGGCTACATGATCGGAACATTAAGTTGATCATGGATCTGGTGGTGAATCATAGCAGTGATGAACATGAATGGTTCAAACAGAGTAGAAGTTCAAGAGATAATCCGTATAGAAACTATTACCACTGGTGGAATGCAGAGAAGAGAAAACCTCCATATCGTTACAGCTTATTTGATGTGAATCATGATGCATGGATGTATGATTCTCTTACCAATGCTTATTATCTCCACTATTTTTCTCGTAAACAACCCGACCTCAATTGGGAAAATCCAAAACTGCGTGAAGAAGTGTATGATATCATGAAATTTTGGGCTGAGAAGGGAATTGATGGATTTAGACTGGATGCTTTTCAGTTTGCAGCCAAGGATACCAGTTACCCTGCTTTCCCGGAAGGCTATGAGAAGAATTTTACCAAGTATTACGCCATGCAAGGTAACCTGCATGGTTATCTGAAAGAGATGAATGAAAAAGTATTTAGTAAATATAAAGTACTCAGTGTAGCCGAAGGTGCAGGTAACTCATTTGAGGATGCACATAAGCTTGTAGATGCAGATAGAAAGGAATTGCATATGGCTTATGCATTTGAAGGAGTAGATATTGCCAAGCCGGAAGGGTATAGTCTTTTGGTTTTTAAAGAAGTATTCTCCAGATGGGATAGTGCTTTTGCGGAAAAAGGCTGGTTGTCAATTTTTCTTGGCAATCATGATCAGGCCAGAATGGTCAGCAGATTTGGGAATGATGATCCGGCATATCGATCTGCATCTACGTCTATGCTCAATACGTTTATCATGACCATGCGAGGAACGCCGTATATCTACAATGGTGATGAGTTAGGTATGACTAATGCCGGATTCACAAGTATCCATGAATTTAGAGATGTACAAACCCTGAATGAATACAAGCGTTTACAATTGTCAAATGGTGATCTGGCTGCTTATCTTAAAAAATTACAAGCATCCAGCAGAGACAATGGAAGAACGCCTTTTCAGTGGGATGGTAGTAAAAATGCAGGATTTACAACAGGAACACCCTGGATCAAAGTCAATTCAAACCATGTCGATATTAATGTTGCTCTACAAGAAAAAGACCACAGTAGTTGCTTGAACTATTTTAAAAAACTGGTACAACTCCGTAAAGATCATGTCGCTTCATTGGTGTATGGGCAGTATACTTTGTTGGATAAAAATAATCCGGATATATATGCATATACAAGAGAGAGTGATGGTGAGAAGTTACTGATCGTACTTAATTTTTCTAAAGAAACAAGGTCACTAAATCCGGGATTCGATTTGCAAAAAGCACAACTGCTTTTGTCAAACCTCAGCACCAATCCTGTTATTGGAAACGAAACGATTCAACTCGCTCCATATCAGGCTGTGATTTATAAACTGTAATACTTATGAAAGCTATTATTTTCAGATTGCAAATAATTGTAGTGGTTTCTTTGTTATTAACAAGCTGTACCAATCAGCAGGAAGTTGTAATTGGTAATAGTGAAGTGATAGAAGAAGATCCCGGCGATGTCATGTATACCAACTCTACTATCATTATTCAACTTACTTCATTACAGCTAGATAGTCTTGAAAAAAAAGTAGGAACATCTAACTTTCATATCGGACAAGGGGATTATGTCTTTTATGCAAACGCAATGACCGGATTCTTTAAGGATAAAAATGTGGTCAATTATACTTTTTCAGGAGTTCATTCGCTGCGTTATAAAAATGCGGAAGGTAAGGTCATGCAATATGATCTTGAACAGAATGGAGAGTCATGGCAACTCTATTTCTATTCACCAGAAAAAGGGTTTCGTCGTATTGATTTTGTAGACTACGAGTCAGCGTTTGAAGAATTTTTTAACCAATAATTCATTTGCTGCTGATAGTTTACGACGCTACCATCTCATGCAGATACTGCTTGCTTTCTTCTTTAAATGCTTTTCTTGGTTTCAAACCCAGTAATTGGAACATTTGATTGTCTTCATCAAACGATGGGTTAGGAGTAGTCAATAATTTATCTCCGGCAAAAATGGAATTAGCTCCGGCCATAAAACACAGCGCCTGATCGGAAACACTCATTTCTGTTCTGCCTGCACTCAAACGAACCATGGTCTTAGGCATCAGTATTCTTGCGGTAGCAATCATCCGTACCATATCCCATACATCTACTTTGGAATTATGCTCCAAAGGAGTTCCTGGAATGGCTACCAATGAATTGATAGGTACACTTTCAGGATGTTCGGGCATGGTGGCCAATGTATGCAACATACCTATTCTATCTTCATGTGTTTCTCCCAATCCAATAATACCACCACAACAAACGGTAACACCAGCCTTACGTACGTTTTCCAAAGTTTCTAATCTGTCTTCATAGGTACGTGTAGTGATGATTTCACCATAATGTTCTTTACTCGTATCTAAATTGTGGTTGTATGCATACAATCCGGCATCAGCCAGCTTTTGGGCCTGGTCTTCGGTCAGCATACCCAGTGTACAACATACTTCCATGCCCATTTCATTCACACCTTTCACCATATCCAATACACGGTCAAAATCACGATTATCTCTCACTTCACGCCAAGCAGCACCCATACAAAAACGAGTAGAACCTGCTTCTTTTGCTTTCTGGGCATATGCCAATACTTCATCTTTTTTCATCAGGGCTTGAACATCAATACCGGTATTGTAACGGGCAGCTTGTGGACAATAAGCGCAGTCTTCACTACAGCCCCCTGTTTTAATACTCAATAGCGTACATACCTGTACTTCCGCTGTGTCATTATACTTTCTATGTAATTCCGCTGCACGAAACACCAGTTCGAGCAAGGGCATGTTGTAGATATCGTAAATTTCTTCTTTGGTCCAGTTATGACGGATGTCGATAGACATAAAAATCGATTTAGGGTACAAATATATAGGAACAAGCAACAACAGAAGAGCTTTTCATATTACAATCTCTGTGTAACTCCGTGGTTTATTGATTAGCATTTTTAACCACAGAGTGTCGCAGAGTTTGGCACAGAGTTTCACGGAGATTGGTAAAAGGGAACAAAAATCATTTACTTGCTCATTCCCTGTTTCCTATTTCTTGTTTCCTGTTTCTTATTTCTTATTCATCATTCCTCTGTTTTCCTATGTTGAATATAATTCCTCCACTTTTCAATGACTTTCTGCATATCATCCGGTAGTGGGGCTTCAAAATGCATGGGTTGTTTGGTTACGGGATGAATAAATCCAAGCGTCTGCGCGTGCAATGCACAGCGTGGACAAATATCAAAGCAGTTGTCTACGAATTGCTTGTATTTGGTGTAGATGGTACCCTTTAAAATTTTATCGCCTCCATATTCCCAATCATTAAAGAGTGTATGTCCGATATGCTTCATATGCACACGAATTTGATGTGTGCGTCCGGTTTCTAAAACACATTCTACTAATGACACATAATTGAATCGCTCGAGTACTTTGTAATGTGTGATGGCATGTTTCCCGATTTCTCCTTCGGGATAGGCATCAAACATTTTACGATGCTGACGATGACGGGCAATATGCGCTTCAATCGTTCCACTGTCTTCTTGTACATCACCCCATACCAATGCGACATATTTTCTATTCACGGTATGATTGAAAAATTGTTTGGCTAAATGAGCAGCCGCATCACCGGTTTTTGCCAATACGATTAATCCGGTAGTATTCTTATCAATTCGATGTACCAATCCAAAACGAGGGAGTGATTCTTCGTCTAGATTCGGATTCTGTTGCAGGAAATGATAGGCGACACCATTTAACATCGTACCGGTAAAATTGCCGATGCCGGGGTGTACTACCATATTTGCCGGTTTGTTGAGTACCATCACTGCATCATCCTCATACACAATATTCAAGGGAATATTTTCCGGTTTCAGTTCGGTATGTTCAGGATTAATGAGACTCATCAACACAATCTCATCACCCGGCTTGATCTTATAATTGCTTTTAACAACCTGTCCATTAACGGTCAAAAAACCGGCATCAATACCTTTTTGAACCTTGTTACGGGTAGCTCCTTCAATACGTCCTTGTACCCATTTGTCAATGCGTAAAGGTTCCTGACCTTTATCTACTTTAAAAGTCTTTCGTTCATAAAGTTCCTCAGTGCCTTCTTCAGGCTGGAGATCCAAATCTTCCTGCATCCTGCAAAAATAGCAGAAACCATCCAAGCGCATTAAAATGAAAGGATATCCGCTTTCCATACTAATTTTGCAAGATGCAGTCAGTACTATTCAGGGATTTGGGATTCAGGTCTTATCAATCGGTTTGGGATGAGCAGGAAGCCATGCTTAAAGAGAAGGTGGATATGAAGTCGGCTGCAAGAATGAGGGATCATGTTGGTCAGGCGACCAACACGGGTAATGGAGATCATGTTGGTCAGGCGACCAACATGGGCAACCAGAAAATGGAGACCGCCATGGTGGGGCACCTAGCCCATCATACAATTGATACAGCTATTGTTGGTCGCCTGACCAACCATACAATCCCCCACCATCTTTTATTGGTGGAACACTCGCCGGTATACACCCTCGGTAAGAGTGGGAAAACCGAACATATTTTGATTTCAGAACAGGAAATGCAGGAGAGAGGCATTGATTATTTTCATATCAATCGCGGTGGCGACATTACTTTTCATGGTCCCGGACAAATCGTAGGTTATCCGATCTTAGACCTGGAACAATTTAAAACAGATCTTGGGTGGTATTTACGAAGTCTGGAAGAAGTGATGATCCTAACAATGGCACATTATGGCTTAAAAGGAGATAGGAGCAAAGGAGAAACAGGTGTTTGGCTAGATCCGGATATTCCCGGAAAAGAAAGAAAGATCTGTGCCATGGGTATTAAATGCAGTCGATGGATCACCATGCACGGTTTTGCGTTCAATGTAAATACTGATCTCACCTATTTTGATCATATTGTGCCTTGTGGAATTGTAGGTAAGCAAGTGACTTCATTGGAAAAGGAATTAGGATATGCTGTTCCTTTCGAAGAAGTAAAAACATTGGTGAAAAAGAACTTTGAAAAAGTTTTTGATATTGTATTGATAGATGGCTAATCTTTCTGTAGAAAGAATTTATTTTTTTCAATCAGTTCATTGTTCTTATAAAGCTCAAAATCATACCAGCCACTCTTTTTGAAATTGGCTTTATCCATGATCAATTCATGTTCTTTTAATTGATTGATCCTGAAAAGTTCTTTTCCCTCCATATCAAAGAATACAATCCGGTATTGTTGAAAGTCTTTTTCCGGTACGGATATATTCAGGTAGCCGGATGATTTGGTATAAATAAATTTAGAAGGCTTCCATACTTGTTTGGGTACAAAGCGATGTAATTCAGCTCTAAAAGTCGTGATCTGATAAATTGTGTCTTTTGTTGTATTGGTCACAGAATCCTTGAAACGCTTATAGAATGGTAGTTCTATCTGTATCAGTAAAGTATCTTTTACAAATACACTTACATATTCTTTCGGTTTTGGAATAAAAGGATTCCAATTGATCTCACCTGGTCTGATTACAGATAAGGAGTCTTGTGTGAACTTAATCAGCGAGTCACGGAAGTTTCGATAGGCAGTGGTTGATAATTGAAACGCAGGTTGCCCTCTTTTATAAATTTGAATGTACTTTTCTGTAGGGGTAGTCGTCAGACTATCTTTTTTAATATCCGTTTTAGACATGTCAATACGGGCATCGATATTATCAGTAGCGATTTCTGCACCAACAGTGTTGGATTCTTCCCCGGGTGATTTGATATCAGTAAAAAAATAATTACCCCCTTTCAATACATAAAAAATGCGGTAATAAATACGTGGGGCTAAAGGAAGCTTTTGATCAATGTATCCATTGGAGGGAAGTTCAGGCGATTGCGCAGAAAAAACAGTACGAAAGTTAATGCCATCAGTAGAACGTTGTACTGCCAATTGATTACAAGATGGATATGGATTGATCCAACTGATACTCACTTTACCCTTACCAATCTCTTTTACAGTAAAGCCGGGTAATGCTCTTTGTGATAAAGCTTGGTGGGTCATCAATATCCATACAAGGATCAGTAAAATTCTTCCATTCATGATAGCAAATATAAAGGCAGTAGGCTAATTAAAAAGGAAGGATATGTGGGGGTAAGGATCTGTTACCCTGTAAGCCACCACTATGGATCAGCAATAATCGGCTGCCTGATGTAAAAAATTCCTTTTGTATCAAATCATGAACCGCATAGAGCATTTTAGCAGTGTAGACAAAATCAGTAGGTATTTTTTCAGCCAACCAGAACTGCTGCATAAAACTTAAAAGTTCAGGCGGGTGTTTTGCATACCCTCCCCAATCATAACCATGTAAACATTGGAAATCAGAGTTCTTTTTTGGAGACAGCATGATGATTTGTTCTATTTCTTTCGTAATGCTGAAATGATTTTTAAGTACACTGATGCCTATGATTTCCTGTGAGGGGTTTGCGCTCATCCGAAGTCCGGCCATCATTGTACCTGTACCTACGGCACAAATAATATGTGTATAGTTGCTTGTATCCTGTATGTTTAAAATATCAGCCGCACCTTTTGCTCCTAATAAACCATAACCGCCTTCAGGAATCCAATACCATCCCGACTGATGATAAGTATCCTGTATTTGTTGCTTATCGCGATAATCAGTCCTGTTGACGAATTGCAGTTCCATGCCATAGCTTACTGCTTCTTTAAGTGTTGGGGATAACGCTGTATCACCATCACCACGAATAAAACCGATTGTAGGAATGCCGGCTTCTTTTCCAGCCAAAGCCAGGGCAACGATATGGTTAGAATAAGCACCACCAAAACTTGCCAGTTTGTTGGCGTTGGTTGTCAATGCTTCGTCGAGATAATATTTAAGCTTAAACCATTTGTTACCACTGATCACAGGATGTATCAGATCCAATCTCAGTATATCAGTATGAACATCTTGATTGGAAAGCGTTTTGACTGATTGAATATGAATATTTTGAATATTTATCAACATCTGTTCTTTTGGTACTGCTGAAAGTTTTAGTTTCGTTGCTCTCAAAAGGATATTATGAAACCTACATTAGTCATTTTAGCCGCAGGGATGGCCAGCCGATATGGAAGTATGAAACAGATCCAGTCTTTTGGTCCCGATGGCGAAACTATCATGGATTATTCAATTTACGACGCTATCCGTGCAGGATTTGGAAAAGTTGTTTTTATTATACGGGAAGAATTTGCCGAACAGTTCAAAGCGATTTTCGAACCTAAACTAAACGGGAAAATTGCAACTGATTATGTATACCAGCATTTATCCGCTTTTACCAATGGCTATGCAGTTCCCACAGATCGCACCAAGCCATGGGGTACAGGGCATGCGGTATTATGTTGTAAGGGGAAGGTGAATGAACCATTTGCAGTGATCAATGCAGATGATTTTTATGGGAAAGATGCATTTGCAAAAGCCTATGCTTTTTTAACAACGCAATGTAACGAACAGACTTACTGCATCATTGGCTATCAGTTACGCAATACTTTAAGCGATAATGGAACCGTGAGTAGGGGCGTTTGTGATGTAGATGCTTCGGGTAATTTAACGGATATTAATGAACGTACTAAGATTTTCGCAAGACCCGAGGGTGATATTGTGTATGAAGAAAATGATCAACTAACCGTATTGCCGGAGCATAGCTTGGTTAGTATGAACTATCTCTGTTTTGCACCCGGATTTATTGGTCTGGCAGAAAGCTTATTCAATGATTTTCTGGAAAAACAGGGACAAGAATTGAAATCAGAATTTTATATCCCAACGGTAACCAAACATTTTGTTCAATCCGGTAAAGGAGTAGTAAAAGTGATTCCAACCTCTTCTCAATGGTTTGGGGTTACTTATAAGGAAGATGCTCCGGGGGTACAAGCTAGCATCAATGCCTTGGTGGCTGCGGGAGAATATCCAAGTAGTCTTTGGAAATAATGGTGGATGGCAGATGTCTGATTTCGGATGTCTGATTTATGATTTGAAATTATTGTAAAAAAATAAAGCGGCGAACACAATAAAAATGTTCGCGGCTTTGTTGTATTCAGAAATCAGAAATCAGAAATCAGAAATCAGAAATCAGAAATCAGAAATCAGAAATCAAACATCAACTACTTCGCAAAAGCCTTCACATAAAACACACATTCTTCCACTTCAGCAATCTGCTGTTTGCGTTGTGTGCCTTTTAAGGTTGATTTAGAAGGCAGTTTGATTTTTTCTGCTGTATCTGTTTTGCGAAATGCATCTACCAATCTGAAAATATTTCTTGATTTCACAGCAAATACAACACCTTCTGCTGAAGACTGTCGGGTGCTTAGTACGCCAATGATTTCACCATTTTTATTTAAGACAGGTGCCCCTGAGTTGCCCGGATTGGCACTCATTTGTAATTGATAAGAAAGTGAGTCGCCATCAAAACCGCTACGTGCACTTAGATACCCCATTCCGTATACAATTTCATTGCGAGGATATCCAAGGGTATAGATTTCTTCACCTAGGTCTGAAGCAGTTTTTCGGATACCATAGGGTAGACTCTTGCGCTGAATAAACTCTTTATCTGTTATCTTCAAAATCGCCAGATCTTTTTCCTGGTCAATATGAACGATATCGGCATTGAATTCTTTCCCTTTATTATTGACAACAATGGCGCCTGAGCCTTTCAAAACGTGGGCATTGGTAATGATGAATCCTTTAGGATCGATTAAAAATCCGGAGCCGCCACTTACAAAGCGAACACCCTCAGGTAATTTACTTTTTACCTCATTGATCAGATTGCCTTGAACTTGCTGGTTCTTTTTGATGACAGCAATATCATTGCTCAGTTGTTGTAATTGATTGCCATTGACAGAAGGTGCAAAATACATCACCAATCCACTGATGAACAGGGCTATAACGCCACCAACGCTGGCGGCGATGGCTGTTACACGTTTGTATTTGTTCCAAAGTTGGATCACTTTGCCGCGGGTACTGATGGCTCCACCTTCATTGATGTCTCCACGATCCAGCAAGTGCTGGTGAGCTTCATGTAAACCATGTTTCAGGTTACGGTGCGCTGAATACATATCCATTTGATGGAGGAACATATTGTGTTCTACCACCATCTGGTCTATTTCAGGGGTATTTTTACGAAGCGTCTCAAAATAGGTACGCTCTTCAGCGCTCATGTCGCCGCTGAGGTATCTTTCGATGGCTTCTAATAATAAAATGTCATCCATGGTACTTACTCTCCGATATTATATTGCGTAAAGAACAATTTCTTTAAGCGCATTAAACATTTATACTTCTGGTTTTTGGCATTATCGGCATTGGTATAACCAAATTCACGTGCCAATTCCTGCATTCCCATTTTTTTCAGGTAATACCCTTCCAATAAACTCTTACAAGGCTCACCCAAACTATTCATTGCCCGGTCCATGATGGCGAAAGCAGCGTTTCGTTTTTCATGATTTTCGAGATCTTCCTCCACCGGGATAGTCTCTTCCAGGCTATCCACTTGATTCGAATATCTTCCCAGTTGTTGTAATCGTTTAAGCCATAAACGCCTGCATATGGAATATACATAGGTTTTAATTTGACAGGTTAAGACAAATGATTCGCTTTGTGCTTTTTCATACAGCGCAATCATAGCTTCCTGAAAAATATCCCTGGCGTCGTCATAAGAACCATTGTTGTTCAATATGAAAGCCTGAATGGTATTGAAATTATCCCTATAGATGGTTTCAATTGCCTTGGAATCGTTATTGGCCAGTCCTTTCAGTAATGCTTGCTCGTTGGTATCGGCTTTCACTATTGTTCTTTTAATACGGTGTAGAGGATAAAAGTAACCCAAAATAAACCTAAAATATTTTTTGAAAAAAACGAGTTACCCAGGGTTACCTTTTATCATAACCGGGTATTAACCTTAAAATCACTCAAAAAAAACACACAATGAAAAAATTATTATTCGTTCTGGCACTGGGCGTATTCGCTGCTTGCGGTAACGCTGAAAACAAAGAAGCTGCAACTGATTCAACTGCTGTTGCTCCTGTATCTACTGATAGCGCTGCTACCGCTACTCCTGATAGCGCTGCTGCTACTACTGCAGATAGCTCTGCTGCTGCTCCAGCTGCTCATTAATTTGAACGCAGAACCCGTGATGAAGATCATGAAGCGCCCGCTTGCCGGCCGATAGGGTTCTCTAAAGAGTTTTTCATATGGCAAGCAATCGTTAGAGGCCGCTCCGTTTCCACGGAGGGGCTTTTTTTTCTTCGTCACGTTCCGATCGGAGATTGGAAGTTCCTCAGAACGACGGGTTCTTTTGTAGATAGGGAAGAACGAACTTTTAGGTGGTATTACCTCGAATAGCATGATTGTACATTTTATCGACGATCGTCATCCCGAGGAGTGTTTCATCCTCTGGATAAAACATACGACGAGAGAAACTAAGGTTTGTTAGCTAAATATTTTTTTCAGGATTGATGGTTCATATGTTTTCATGTTCTATATTTGATTCAATGAACACAACAACAAACAATACCTGGTTTTATTTTTTCTTTTACTACTTCTTTAATCAAAGGAGCCGGGTAGTATTTGTTAAAGCTTAAGCGAACAACAACAATCAACATACAGTCCCGGCCAATTGGTCGGGATTTTTTTTGACGTATAACGAAGATGACAAAACAGGGAAACATAACAACAAACACAAATAACGGTATTGCCATACAAGGCTATGAGGGTAGCTTTCACCAGGTAGCCGCTCGTTCTTTTTTTGGTAAAACTGTTACCGTCATTCCCTGTGCCAGTTTTCGTGAACTGATACAGATCGCAGGAGATGCAAAACAATCAGCAGGGGCTGTAATGGCCATTGAAAACTCAATCGCAGGAAGTATTCTGCCGAATTATAATCTCTTACAAAAAAGTAAACTCAAAGTAGTAGGAGAAATTTACCTCTCCATCAGTCAAAATTTATTGGTGAATCCGGGTGTTCGATTGGAAGAGATCAAGGAAGTACATAGTCATCCAATGGCCATTCTTCAATGTTTGGATTATCTGGAACAATATCCATGGAAATTGGTAGAAACAGAAGATACCGCTTTGAGTGCAAAATTGTTGCATCAACATAGAAGTAAACATACGGCTGCGATTGCCAGTAAATTGGCTGCAGAGTTGTTTCAATTGGAAATAATTGGTCCTGATATCCATACCATGAAAAACAATATCACCCGTTTTCTGGTATTGAAAAGAGCCGGCACTTTTGAAGCAGATATCAATGCGAATAAAGCTTCAGTCTATTTTCAAACCAGCCATGATAAAGGCGCATTGTCCAAAGTACTCACCAAAATTGCAGCAGGCGGAATCAATCTCAGTAAACTACAAAGTATGCCCATACCCGGTAGTCATTTCAAATATGGTTTTTATGCTGATATGGAATTTGATCATCAAAAACAATTCAATCAAGTACTCATGTCTATTGAGTCTTTAACCAATAATGTCAAAATATTCGGTGTCTATACAAAAGGAAAACTTATCAAAGGATAATGATGGAAATAAAAACAGCCAGTAGATTAGAAGGGATCGGTGAATATTATTTCTCACAAAAATTGAGAGAAATTGAATCACTGAACAAGGAAGGTAAAGATATCCTGAACCTGGGCATTGGCAGTCCGGATTTGCCGCCGCATCCGGAAGTCATTCGCATGTTGCAAGACACTGCCGCAAAAGATCATGTACATGCGTACCAGAGTTATAAGGGTTCGCCCATACTGCGCAATGCCATCAGTCAATGGTATCAAACATGGTATGGAGTAGCACTGAATCCAGATACAGAAGTATTACCATTGATCGGTAGCAAAGAAGGGATCATGCATATTTGTATGACCTATTTGGATAAAGGTGATGAAGCGCTGATACCGGATCCGGGATATCCCACATACAGCAGTGCAGTGAAACTGGCAGGAGGTACGCCTGTTACCTATCAGTTATCAGAAGCACATCAATGGCAGCCTGATCTGGAAGCACTTTCCCAAAGGGATCTTTCTAAGGTTAAATTAATGTGGGTGAATTATCCGCATATGCCTACGGGACAACTACCATCTGCTGATTTTTATGCGTCGTTGATTGCATTTGCCAAACAGCATGAAATATTGATTTGCCATGATAACCCTTATAGTTTTATTCTGAATGATCATCCATCCAGTTTATTAAGTGCTCCGGGAGCCAAAGAAGTGGTGTTGGAACTCAACTCACTTAGTAAAAGTGCGAATATGGCTGGATGGAGAGTGGGGATGTTATGTGCTGCTAAAGAAAGAATTGATGAAGTGTTACGTTTTAAAAGTAATATGGATAGTGGCATGTTCCTGCCTGTTCAATTGGCGGCGGCAAAAGCATTGGAGTTGGGAAAAGATTGGTATGATGAGGTCAATACAATATATGCAGCCAGGCGTGAAAAAGTATTTGAGTTGCTGACACAATTGAACTGTCGTTTTTCAAAAGATCAAGTAGGCATGTTTGTATGGGCTGCTGTTCCTGATTCGTTGAAAGATGGTTATGAAATGAGCGACCGCGTATTATACGGCGCTGCTGTCTTCATTACCCCCGGTGGTATTTTTGGGGAAGCAGGAAAAAAATATATCCGTGTCAGCCTTTGCGGAAGCATCGAGAAATTCGAAGAAGCCATTCACAGAATTCAAACCCGATTATAAGATGAAAATAACGATCATAGGAACCGGATTAATTGGCGGATCACTGTCATTGACATTGCGAGAGAAAGAATGGGTTACACATGTAATAGGCGTGGACAATAACCCTATTCATGCGGCACGTGCATTGGAGTTGCAACTGGTGGATGAAATCGCAGATCTGACAACAGCCATCGCAAAATCAGATCTGATCATCTTATCAACACCCATCAATGCCGCAGAAGATATGTTGCCACAGATATTAGATCAGATCACCCATCAGGTGGTGATGGATGTAGGTTCCACCAAAAAAATAATCTGTGAATCTGTGGCTGATCATCCAAAGCGTGGTCGATTTGTAGCCACACACCCCATGTGGGGAACAGAATACAGTGGTCCGGATGCTGCCGTAAGGGCTGCATTTGCCAATAAAGCCACAGTGATCTGTTCTAAAGAAGAGAGCGATGAAGATGCAGTACAAAAAGTGGAAGAGCTATATAAGACACTGGGTATGCATATTCTGTATATGAAAGCAGATGATCATGATGTACATGTGGCATATGTGAGTCATATTTCACATATCACTTCATTTGCGCTGGCCAATACCGTATTGGAGAAGGAAAGAGAAGAAGATGCCATTTTTGAGCTGGCCAGCGGTGGTTTTGAGAGCACCGTACGATTGGCCAAGAGTAATCCCGCCATGTGGGTGCCCATTTTCATGCAAAACCGTGATAATGTGTTAGATGTACTGAATGAACATATTGCCCAGCTCAGGAAATTCAAAGCTTGTTTGGAAAAAGAGAATTATGACTATTTACAGGAGTTGATTGAGAATGCGAATGGGATTAAGCGGATTCTTCGCTAGGCGTATAGCGTATGGCTAATAGATCATAGTAAAACAATTTACTATTCGCTATGAACCATTAGCCATACGCTAAAACCCAAATAAAACCAGCAAAGCCCCCTATATTAGGTAACTTTGCACAAATTTTTTATACATGACGACATTTGAAGCGTTGGGAATTGATGCAAGATTGATTCAGGCAACGAATGAGTTGGGGTATGTGAACCCAACCGCAATACAAGAACAAGCGATACCCGTACTGCTTAGTGGTACGAAAGATTTTATTGGGCTCGCTCAAACAGGAACAGGTAAAACGGCAGCATTTGGATTACCCTTACTGCACGTGATTGACGCAAAGGCAAAACATCCACAGGCGCTGGTTGTTTGTCCAACCCGCGAACTCTGTTTACAAATCGTAAAAGAGTTAGAACTGTTCAAGAAATACATGACCGGAGTTTCTGTAGTAGCTGTATATGGTGGTGCATCCATCGGATTACAGATACGCGATTTAAAAAGAGGAACTCAAATTGTAGTAGCAACACCCGGTAGATTGATTGATCTGATCGAAAGAAAGGCGATCAATTTGGAGGAGATCAAGTATGTAGTATTAGATGAAGCAGATGAAATGCTGAACATGGGTTTCCAGGATGATATTGAATTCATCCTGAAAAATACCCCTCAGCGTGAAAGTACATGGCTCTTCAGTGCAACCATGCCTCCCGAGATCAGAAAAGTGAGTAAGCGTTACATGAAAGATCCTGCTGAAGTAACAGTAGGAAAAGTGAACACAGCTAATAAGAGTATCGATCACCAATATTATGTAACCAGTTCACATCATCGCTATGAGACATTGAAACGCATCATCGATTTCAATCCGGGTATCTATGGTATCATTTTTACCAGAACTAAAATTGATGCACAAGAAATCTCTGAACGATTAACACGTGAAGGATATGATATTGATGCCTTACATGGTGATCTGACCCAAGGTCAAAGAGACAAAGTGATGGGACAGTTCAGGGATAAGAGTTTGCAACTGTTGATTGCTACTGATGTGGCGGCTAGAGGTATCGATGTACAAGGCATCACACACGTGATCAACTATGAGTTGCCCGATGATGTAGAGGTATACACACACAGAAGCGGAAGAACCGGCCGCGCAGGTAATGTAGGTATTTGTATTTCCATCGTGCATAGCAAGGAAATGTATCGATTGAAACAGATCGAAAGAATCAACAATTCTAAATTCCATAAGCTGGATATTCCAAGCGGAAAAGATGTATGTCGCAAACAGTTCTTCCATTTCATGGATAAATTGTTATCGGCAGATATCAGTCATGGTGATTATGAAACCTATGTTCCAATGCTGGCTGAAAAGTTCGCTGAAGTGAGCAAAGAAGATGTGCTGAAGCGTGTGGCGGCTATGGAATTTGATCGTTTTCTGAAATACTATGAAAATGCAGAAGACCTCAATTTCCGTGAAAGAAACAGAAGAGAATACAATGATGCGCCGGATCAAGGCAGACGCAGAGATGCAGGAAAAGGAGATAGCCGTAAAGAATACAAACGCGGAGGAGGTTACAGCCGTTTGTTTGTAAACCTTGGTACCAAAGATGGTTTTTATAAAGCGAGTTTCCTGCAGTTCATCCTCGATATGAGCGATCTTAAAAAAGATGTATTGGGTAAGATCGACATGAAAGACATGAACAGCTGGGTAGAAATCGAAAAAGGAGCTGCCAATCAAATGATCCGTGCATTAGATGGAAAGAATTACAAAGGAAGAAGAATCAGGATGAATGATGCGGATTCAGGAGGAGTGAGGAAACCGAGGAAGGGAGAAGAGTAAACAATGTCTGATTTCTGATGTCGGATGTCTGATATAAATATCCAATCAGACATCCGACATCAGAAATCAGAAATCAGAAATACATTTTATGGAGCAAGCAATCGAACAAAAGACAAATGTGGATGCTTTATTGCAGAAGCGCCCATTGATCATTTCAGGTCCGTGCAGTGCCGAGACCGAAGAGCAAGTGATTCAAACGGCTACCAGATTGGCAGCAACCGGTAAAGTAGATATCCTGCGTGCCGGTATTTGGAAACCTCGTACTCGTCCGGGTAGTTTTGAAGGCATTGGCACCAAGGGATTGCCTTGGTTGCAACAAGCACGTAAAGCATCCGGATTACCAGTTGCTGTAGAAGTGGCAACGGGTAAGCAGGTGGAAGATGCTCTGCATTTTGATGTGGATGTACTATGGATCGGTGCACGAACTACAGTTAACCCTTTTAGCGTTCAGGAAGTAGCAGATGCATTGAAGGGTGTAGATGTACCAGTACTCATCAAAAATCCCATCAATCCAGATCTGGAATTATGGATTGGCGCAGTTGAGCGTGTAGCAAAAGCCGGTATTAAAAATATTGGATTGATCCATCGTGGATTTAGTTCCTATGGTAATACAGAATATCGCAATGCACCTATGTGGCATCTCGCTATTGAAATGAAAAGACGTAATCCGGATATGTTGTTGATCAATGATCCTTCACATATCTGCGGAAGAAGAGATATTCTCATGGATGTGGCACAAAAAGCCATCGATCTTGATTTTGATGGATTGATCATTGAAAGTCATATCGATCCCGATAATGCTTGGAGTGATGCGAAGCAACAAGTAACTCCCGAGCGACTGGGTGAAATGATCAGCTCTATTATCTGGCGTAAGGAAGATATCAGTTCAGAAGAGTTGCATGCTGCCATGGAAAAAATGCGTCAGCAGATCAATCAACTGGATGATGAGTTGTTGCAACTGCTTGGACAAAGAATGAAAGTAGCAGATAAGATCGGACAATATAAAAAGGATAACAATATCACCATCCTGCAAACCAATCGTTGGAATGCTATTCTTGACAGAGCTTTTGCAAAAGGAGAGCAATTGGGATTGAGTCGTGAGTTCATCACCAAGTATTTTGATGCTGTACACATGGAGAGTATCAATCATCAGAACAAGATCATGAATGCCTAGTGGTTATGAAGAAAAAAGCAGTATCATTTCCGGGTAAGATCGTACAATATTACTTTGATGCATCCTTCGATCATTTGCAGAAAATAGTCGATAAAGAAAAAGTAGTATTGATCACGGATGAGCATGTTTTCTCGTCACATCAAAAGAAATTCAAAGGATGGAATACCATCGTTCTAAAACCAGGAGAAGCCTATAAAGTGCAACAAACAGTTGATATGATCATTGATCAACTGATAGAGATGGGAGCAGATCGGAAAACAATCTTAGTAGGCGTTGGAGGCGGTGTCATCACAGATATTACAGGGTATGTAGCCGGAATATTTATGCGTGGCATCGATGTGGGTTATGTGCCTACCAGTTTATTGGCAATGGTAGATGCTGCGATCGGAGGAAAAAATGGAATTGATGTGGGCGTTTATAAAAATATGGTAGGATTGATTCGTCAGCCTTCTTTCCTTTTGTATGATTATAGTTTTTTGAAAACACTTCCGTTGGCTGAATGGCAGAATGGTTTTGCAGAGATCATTAAACATGCTTGTATCAAAGATGCAGCCATGTTCAAAGAGTTGCAACAGCATCGATTAAGCGATTATAAAAAAGATGTATCATTATTGAAAAAATTGATAGAGCGAAATGTCATGCTGAAAACAAAAGTGGTATTGGCCGATGAGCGGGAACAAGGGGAAAGAAAATTATTGAATTTCGGACATACACTCGGACATGCCATTGAGAATATGTATGAGTTGAGTCACGGACAGGCGATCAGTATTGGGATGACTTATGCAACAATTATCTCACAGCAATTGAAAGGCTTCAAGGATACAGATGCGGTGGTGAGCTTATTAGCCAATTATGGGTTACCCACATTTGCAGGTTTTGATGCAAAAAAAGCTTTTCGGGTATTACAAAAAGACAAAAAAAAGGATGATGTAAGTATTCATTATATCCTTCTTGAAAAAACAGGCAAAGCGGTAGTACAACCCTTACTGTTCGTACAACTCAAAGAAATTTTCAAACAGTTTTAATCTTTTAATCATACCGCAGCACGCTGCGATGATGCATGATAGTATGTCTACCCAGGTAAAAATAAATCCATCCGCCATCCAGGGAGCTATTCGGGCTGCTGCCGGGAAGAGTAGTATGCAAAGAGCCTGTGCAGCAGCTTTGTTGCGTAAAGGAGAGACTTTGATCATCAACCCGGGAAAAAGCAATGATGATTTAGCAGCTATTGATGTCATTCAAAAGTTAGGGGCTACTATTCGTTATACTAATGAGGGAGATTTGCATATTACTTCGAATGGGCTATCACCCATTGATTCTGAAATCAGTTGTGGCGAAAGTGGTTTGGGTATCAGAATGTTTACACCCATTGCAGCGCTAAGTGAAAAACCACTCACCATTCATGGAACGGGTAGTTTGGTCAATCGTCCGATGCATTTTTTTGATGAGATACTACCTGCATTGCAAGTTCAAATCAAGTCAAATGAGGGCAAAGTGCCGTTACAATTACAAGGACCTTTACGTCCGGCAAATATTGAAGTAGATGGATCATTGAGTTCTCAGTTCCTCACCGGATTGCTGATGGCTTATGCGGCAGCTGGTGCTGATGGTGTTACCATTCAAGTGAAAGATTTAAAAAGTAAACCCTATATCGATTTGACATTAGCGGTGATGGCTGATTTTGGATGGAAAGTAACACATGAGAATCACGAATATTTCCATTTTCATGGAACTACATCGTCGAAAGAGGGACTGCTCAACTATCAAGTGGAGGGTGATTGGAGTGGGGCGGCTTTCTTATTAGTTGCCGGTGCTATTGCCGGACCTGTACGCGTTACGGGTTTGGATGTATTTTCCACCCAAGCAGATAAAGCCATATTGCAAGCATTGATGGATACCGGTTGTCGGATGTCCATCACCGATGCTCATATCGATATTTCACCTTTACCCCTAAAAGCATTTCATTTTAATGCAACGGATTGTCCGGATCTGTTTCCTCCACTGGTAGCTTTGGCAGCTTGCTGCGAAGGGACTACTGTTATTGAGGGCGTGAGCAGACTTTCTCATAAAGAAAGTGACAGAGGGATTACCTTACAGGAAGAGTTTGGTAAATTGGGGATTGAAATCAGCTTACAAGATGATCTGATGGTCATTAAAGGCGGAACGGGTATCAAAATGGCAAGGGTTCATTCACATCATGATCATCGTATAGCCATGGCTTGTGCGGTAGCAGGATTGTGTGCAGATGGAGAAGTAATTATAGCAGATGCGGATGCCATCAATAAATCCTATCCAGATTTTTATGATCACCTTCAGCAATTAGGTGCTGATATTGTCAAATTATAAATAAAAAGACTGTGAACTCGATCGGACGTATATTCAGGATACACATCATTGGAGAATCGCATGGCGAATGTGTTGGGGTGATCATCGATGGTTGTCCGGCCGGACTGCCCATAGCCGTTACCGATTTTGAAAAAGATCTGGAAAGGAGAAAAGGTGGCACTCAAAAAGGGACAACCCCTCGTAAGGAGGATGATATCCCTTTGATCAAAACGGGTGTTTTCAATGGAAAAACAACAGGAACTCCCATCACCATTTTGTTTGAAAATAACAATACCCGTAGTGGTGATTATGAAAAGCAAAAAGCGATTCCACGTCCGGGGCATGCAGATTTTACAGCCGGGGTGAAGTATGGTGGGTATGAAGATTATAGAGGTGGTGGACATTTCAGTGGTCGTTTAACGGTTGGTTTGGTAGCAGCAGGAGTGATCGCGAAAAAATTATTACAAGCAGCTATACCGGTCGCTAATATTTTGGAAATAGGCGGGGAGGCAGATATAGAAAAAGGGTTACAAAAGGCGATTGATCAAAAAGACAGTATTGGGGGTATTGTGGAATGTAGGGTGAGTGGATTACCAGCCGGGCTGGGTGAACATTTTTTTGATTCGGTGGAATCTGTACTGGCACATGCAGTCTTTTCCATTCCTGCGATTAAAGGGATAGAATTTGGGGCGGGATTTTCAGCAGCAAGAATGTTCGGGTCTGATCATAACGACTCTATTCTGGATGCAACCGGTAAAACCGGCTCAAACCATGCCGGTGGAGTGGTAGGAGGAATCACCAATGGAAATGAATTGGTATTCCGGGTGGCAGTGAAGCCTACCTCTTCAACACCCAAGGAGCAGACCACTTGGAATAGAGAAACGGAGCAATTAGATACACTTTCGGTAAAGGGGAGACATGATCTTTGTATCGCACTCAGGGTTCCGGTGGTATTGGAAGCGGTGACAGCAGTTGTACTGACAGACCTAA
Source organism: Sediminibacterium sp. Gen4 (assembly GCA_013391385.1). Taxonomy (GTDB): domain Bacteria; phylum Bacteroidota; class Bacteroidia; order Chitinophagales; family Chitinophagaceae; genus Sediminibacterium. The sequence goes on from JACBFI010000012.1 coordinate 47,019, forward strand.
TGCTCTTGGAGCAAAAAATTAATAAAATTTTATAAATAATTAAATATCAAATAATTGTGAGTAATCAATCAGAATTTATTTATCATATTACCACGGCTGATCAATGGGAAAAAGCCAAATCGGTTGGATTCTATGAGGCTGACAGTCTGGCTGTGGAAGGATTTATTCATTGTAGTACAGAAGATCAGGTGGCTGGTGTATTGGAGCGTTATTATAAGGGGCAGACCGGTTTGGTGAAGCTTACGATAGATCGTCAGAAGGTAGACAGGCCTGTTATTTTTGAGTTGGCGGGGTCTATCAATGAGGTTTTCCCTCATATTCACGGGGTATTGAATTTGGATGCAGTGGTAGATATAACTCCGGTTCATGGATAATCATAGCTATATCGTTAGTGCATCTTTGCAATTGGTGCCGATCATCCCCGGAGCTAAGCATCCTTATGAGTGGATTGATGAAGTGATTGCCATAATAAAAGCGTCAGGACTGCAATATGAAGTAGGGGCTTTTTCAACTTCAGTAGAGTCTGATTATAAGTCAGTTATGCGTCTTATTGATAATATTAACAGCTTTCTTTTCGCGCAAAATTGTCCTGAATGGGTATTGCAGGTGCAGTTGCAGCTTCGTTCCGGAGCCCATATGACTTCCAGTGAAAAGATCGATAAGCATCGAGATTGATACTAGTCCCTGCTTTTGTCAACTTTGTTTTGTTTAGCCAATTTTAATTTCTTGATTCTTCATTTTGACTTATTAATTGATTATCAATTAGTTATAATATTTTAACTCAACTAATAATTGAGTCATTTTTTCATTTCTGGCATGGTGTTTGGTTAATGGGGTCTGACCGTATGTGCATATCCTCATTTGTATTTGGGGAGTAGGATGAGTAATATTACTTGTATGAACGAAAGATGGTACGGTACTAAACAGCATGAAAATTTTAATATATATCATTGGTGCTTTGTATTTTTTGCTTCCCTCGGGAAAGCCTATGGCTTCTGTAGGGGCATCTCAGACAGACACCATCCCTGTTCAAGACACGATTCCTACTCTGAAAACCGGGTTGGATAGTCTTGAATTGTACAAAGACTCGATACCGGATAGTATAGACCTATTAGGAGATTCCTTGGTGCCTCAAGGTAAATTGATCAAAGGGGTAGCTAGTTATTACAGTTCTAAATTTGAGGGTAGAAAAACGGCTATGGGAACCATTTTTAGAAACGCCGGTATGACCGGGGCCAGTAATCATTTTAAGTTAAACACCCTTGTTTTGGTCACCAATTTAAGAAATAACAAAAGCGTAATAGTGCTCATAACAGACCGAATGCACGCAAGAATGAAAAAGAAAGGGAGGGTGATTGATTTGACCCGCAACGCTGCAAAACAGCTAGATTTCATTCAAAGAGGGTTGGTGAAAGTTTCGGTTCAGCCAATTGTTCCTTTAGCAAAAAATTGAATGGGAATAAGTTCGGAATAACTTAAAGTTATCATAATTTTCGGAAAATCAGTTTCACCATGTATTTTTGTGCCAATCAATAAAAAACTGTTATGAAGAAACTTCTTTTTTCCCTGATAGCCAGTTGTTTGGTAATCGTTGCATTCGCTCAGACCACTCCGATTAGCTATAAAAAAAGACCCTCATTAGGGATTAGTTTTGTTTTGAAAGACATGTACACTTCTGATGCTATCAGTAGAACTTCATTGTCATCTGTTATTTCTAACAAACAATGGACTCCATTTAATAGAATGGATCCGGGATTGAATATTCAATATTTCCAGGGATTGACTGAGTATGTCGATTTTCAAACAACCCTTTCCGGGTCATTCGTGAGATATCCTTTTTACCCTAGAGCGGGAGTTGCACAATCTACCAATAGTAAGTTTCTTCTTGAAATAGACGCTGCAGCAAACATCAAATTATTGACAGATAAGTATACTGTGGTTCCTTATTTAAGTTTTGGTCTGGGTGCTTCTATGTATTCAGGTACATATTTTGCCGCCTATGCACCAGCAGGTATGGGATTGCAATTCAATTTAGGTCAGGAGACTTTTCTTAATACGCAATTCGTTCATAGATCAGCTATTTCCAATTTAGCTGTTAATAACTTGGCTTACTCAATCGGACTGACTTCTCCATTAACCGATAAAAAAGAGCCCGTTAAAGTAACTCCTCCGCCACCTCCACCTCCGGTTGAGAAAGACACAGATGGTGATGGTATTCTTGATAGTAAAGACAAATGCCCAACTGTAGCAGGTGTTGCTAAATATGATGGATGTCCTGTTCCTGATACAGATGGTGATGGTATTAATGATGACAATGATAAATGTCCAACTGTTAAAGGTCTGGCAAAATATGACGGTTGTCCAATACCTGATACAGATAAAGATGGTATCAATGATGAAGAAGATAAGTGTCCAACAGTTGCAGGTGTTGCTCGTTACCAAGGTTGTCCTGTACCTGATACAGATAAAGATGGTATCAATGATGAAGAAGATAAATGTCCAACTGTACCTGGTGTAAGAGAAAACAATGGTTGTCCTGCCATCAAAGAAGAAGTTGTAAAGAAGGTAACAGCTAGTGCTAAGAATGTGTTCTTTGTTACCGGTAGTGCAAAATTGCAGACTAAATCATTCAAGGCCTTGGATCAGGTAGTGGCTATTCTAAATGAAGATGCAGCTTTGAAATTAGATATTGAAGGTCATACCGATAATACCGGTACTGATAAAATCAACGTTCCATTGAGTCAGAACCGTGCTAAAGCGGTACATGATTATCTTGTTGGTAAAGGTATCGATGCTGCAAGACTCAGTTCTGAAGGATTTGGTTCTTCTAAGCCTGTTGCTGATAATAAGACAGCTGCTGGCCGCACTTTGAATAGAAGAGTAGAAATGAAGCTCAAATATTATTAAGAAGTGACAAGAATGAAGTTTCAAGGAACATGTAAATGTTTCTGATGAAAAAGCTCCGAACATGTTCGGAGCTTTTTCATTAACATGATTATGAAGATCAATGATGAATAGCGTCAATTATAAAGAACTAAACAATATTCACTTCTCTTTCTAAATGAATACCGAATTTTTCAAAGACAGATTGCATGATATCTGTAGATAGTTTAAAAACATCGGCACCTGTTGCATGACCATAATTCACTAATACCAGGGGTTGCTTTTCATGACATCCTACATCTCCTTTTCGAAATCCCTTCCAACCACATTGTTCAATTAACCAGGCTGCAGCAATTTTTACTTTCTGTTCGCTCACGGCATGTCCCACTATCAGCGGAAATTTTTCTTCCAAGGTTTTAAATCTATTCAGCGATATAATTGGGTTTTTAAAAAAGCTCCCGGCATTGCCTAATTTTTCTGGATCAGGTAATTTTGATTGTCTGATTCGAATAACTGCATCAGAAATGGCTTTGATACTTAAATCTTTGATCTGCATTTTCTCCAGTTCTTGATTGATCGCTCCGTATGATGTATGGAACTCCGGTACTTTTTTCAATCGATAAGTAACGCTGGTAATGATAAATCGATTACGGTATTTCTCCTTGAATACACTTTCTCGATAACCAAATTCACAATCTTTGAGGTAGAAAATTTCTTTGTGTTTTTCATTGATATGCCAGGCTTCTAATGAATGAAAAACATCCTTGATCTCAACGCCATACGCACCAATGTTTTGCATGGGAGAAGCGCCCACACTACCGGGTATTAAACTCAGGTTCTCTAAACCGGCATAGCCATTTTCGATACAATACATCACAAACTGGTGCCAGTTTTCACCGGCCATGGCTTTTACGTAGAAGTAATCCTTATCCTCATCAATCAATTCAAACCCCTTAAGGTCATTCTTCAGCACCAAGCCATCCACATCTCTTGTAAACAGAATATTGCTTCCTCCACCCAGGATGAGTAATGGCATGTACGGAAGTTCATTATAATGTTCCAGCATTTCTAAAAGAGCTTCCATGCTGTTGAATGATGCGAATAAACGGGCATGAACATCTATTCCAAAACTGTTAAAAGCCTTGAGTGATCGATCAGGTGTAAACAGTGTTCCATGATACATAAGCATTACATTTTCCTGGCTATAATGGATCTACATTCAATACGACCCTTACCGTTTTATACCTTTTATTGGATTGTATGATGACGATCTGCTGCATGATCTCCCGCTTACACTGCTGGATCTTTTGTACATCTTTTGGTAATTTAATCAACACTTCCCAAAGATATTGGTTTCTGATTCTATCCACTACGGGTTGTGCCGGTCCGCTCATTTCCTTTAAAAAATTGCCGGCCATTCCTTGCATCAATATATGTGCAGCTTCTTCTGCCAGATGTTTCTCTTTGTGCTTGAATGTAAGTTGAATCAATCGGCTGAAGGGTGGATATCCGAATTGTTTTCTATTCTCTATTTCATACTGATACAAAGCTTCATACTGATGTTGTTGTACGAATGCTAATACCGGATGCCGGGTATTACTTACCTGTATCAATACTTTACCCAATTGGTCTTTTCTACCAGCCCGGCCACTCACTTGTTCCATTAACTGATACGCTTTTTCATTGACCCTGAAGTCCGTAAATCCTAATATCCCATCTGCATCAATAATACCGACGAGGTTCACATGATCGAAGTCTAAACCTTTCACAACCATTTGTGTACCCACTAAAATATCCAGTCTTTGTTGTTCAAATAGTTTGATCAGTGCATCATGATCATGTTTTCCTCTCACACTGTCATAATCCATTCGAGCAATTCTGGCATCGGGAAAAAACTCGTTTAATAGTTCTTCTATTTGTTCAGTCCCAAAATTTTTCTGTGTGAAATCATGACTTCCACAAGCTGCACAGGTTTGTATGACCGGATAATGAGTGCCACAGTAATGACAGGTGAGTTTGTTTTGAAATTTATGATAGGTGAGTGTTACATCACAATTTTTGCACTGAGGAATCCAGCCACAGGTATTACAGATCTGGTAAGGGGCATAGCCTCTACGGTTTTGAAAAAGAATCACCTGTTTTTGTTGGTCAAGTGATTGACGGATAGCTTCCAAGAGTGGCTCCGTAAATGCCACTTTAGCTTTTTGCTGAAATTTTTTGACATCAATCAATGCTATCTCCGGTAATTGTGCGTCTCCATAACGTTCTGTCAATTGTACAAGTCCGTATTTATTTTGTTGACAGTTGAAATAACTTTCTATTGAGGGCGTAGCACTTCCCAATAAAACCTTAGCATGAAATAGATTGGCATAGTAAATAGCGGCATCTCGTGCATGATAGCGAGGAGCAGGATCTTGCTGTTTATAGGAGCCGTCATGCTCTTCATCTGCGATGATCAAAGAAAGATTTTTGAATGGCAGAAACAGCGAAGATCTGGCACCAAGTACAATTTTGATCTCTCCATTTTTTACTTTATTCCAGATCTCAACCCGTTCATTCGCATTGAATTTGGAATGATAAATAGCAATATATCCACCAAAGTACTCCTGTAACCTTCTGATGATTTGAGCTGTTAAAGCGATCTCGGGCAACATATATAAAACCTGTTTGCCCTCTTTGATCTGTTCTTCGATGAGTTTGGTATAGATCTGTGTTTTACCACTGGCAGTAACGCCATGCAGTAAACAAACAGATTTCTCTGTAAACTGCGTCTGAATGGCTGATAATGCTTTTTCCTGAGCAGGAGAGAGTATGAAGGGAATATTTACTGATGGGGTACCATAGTGAATTCTGTCACTGCTTCTTTTTTCGGAAAGAAGAATGCCTTTGTCTATCAACCCTTTTAACTGGGCATTGGTAGCATTTGATTTTTTTAATAATTCATTTTGCACTACCTCGCCCTCTGTTCTATGTAAATGCAGAAAAGCCAGAAGTAATTCCATTTGCTTGGGTGCTTTTGACCAGCTATTGAGAAGTTCTGCAAGTTTTTCTTCTTCCCTATACGTAGGATGTAAAGTGATGTAGGTCTGCTTTTTTTCTTTATACTTTTCTTTCAATTCTTCCCATACATAACAAACTTCTTTGTCGATCAGTTTTTTGATAATGGGATATACGTTTGCTATATCCAGTAATTCCTGTACTTCATTCAATCGAAGCTCTTTTTTTAATTCTAAAGCCTCTGCAACAATGTATTCACTGTCAGATAAGTCGCTGAAATCGATGCTGCGTTCTTCATTCCAAACCAGGATACTTTCACTGGATAATTTCAGGTTGGCAGGAATGGCAGCTTGCATAATCTCACCTTCACTACACATATAATAGTTCGCCATCCACTCCCAAAAGCGCAATTGTTCCGGATGAACAATGGGTTCTTGATCCAGAATATTGATGATATCTCTCGGATCAAAAGCTTCCGGCTTGTTATGATGAAGTCTTTTGATGATGCCAGCATACTTTTTAGTTTTCCCCAACATCACTTCCACCCGAATGCCTGGCTGTACCTTATCCTGCAAAGCAGACGGAATTGCCCAAGTATAATTGAGCGGTAAGGCAAGTGGTATGATGATTTCTGCGTACACAACTACTAATTTGATCAAAAATAAGGCTTATGCTGTTGGGTATGCTCTATATCTGCGCAGACCTGCATCCATGATATCGTATACCTTTTCTCTTAGAAAGGGGATGTCTTTCATGGTTAAACCTTGCACAGGAATTTCATCCAGAAAAATGACTCTATTATTGCCCGGAGTCAATGAAAAAATGCTGTTATAGTGTAATCGATCCAATGTGTCGACCAGTAAAACTGGTTTAATAGGTGTTTCTGTTTCTATGGCAATGCGAAAAGCGCCATCAAAAAAGTTTTTCAATGGGGTAGTACCCATATTGAAAGTGCCTTCAGGAAAAATAAAAATAGAAATGCCATGTCTTAATGCTGATTTCAAAGCACGAACGCTTTTAGATCGGGTCTCCGCATTTTTTCTATCTACCAATACAACGGCAGCTCTATAAATCCAACCAAAGACAGGTATTTTAACCATTTCATACTTGCCCAATATTCGGATGGGTTGATGTGCAATTAACACCAGTGGTGGAATATCCATATAGGAGATATGGTTGGCAACAAAAATGTATTGTTTGGTAGGATCATGTGGGTACTCATAAATTTCTTGATGTGAAACCCCAATCAAAAAGTACCAGACTTTAGCCCAAATCATGCATAATTTGTAAATGAGATTGCCACCTGTTAGCTTTCCAAATAAAAGTGCTAGCATGACGAATGGGAAAACGACCAACATGATGATGACAAAAAGAATAAAAGCATAAACGCAGTATAGCAACTGTAGCAGTCTGACCAGCGGATTCATCTATCGAACTTAAGCAAATAATGGGATAAATGAAAAGAGGGGGGCTTATAGTTTATGGCTTATGGTTCATAGTCCATAGACCATGGACCATGGACTATGGTCTATGGTCTATAGTAAAAGAAGGACGTGGTGTTGACAATAAAATATAGATACTGATATTGGGTTGAATAGAAAGAGGCTGCATCTGAATTTTGATACAGTTCTTTATGCATGTAGGTTGTTTTCTAAAATTTATAGACAGCTGCTATTACAAATGCTAGGTTTTTTTTGACGGGTACAGTATGACCCTTTAAAAATAGTTCTCTGACTGAATTGTCCATTCAAAACTTCGGAATAATGGTGAGGTTTTATAATTAATAAACAGATAGAGAGCTATATCTGGTCAGAGGGTTATTATATAGCTGTACCTTATTTTCTTTTGTAACTCGATGATAGAAAAACATACTGCAATCAATGGGTCAATATTTTTTGCAGTAGGATGAATGAATTAGTCGGTGAGCATACTTTCTTTCAAGTAACCGTTTTCTTCTACCAATAGAGTGCCTTGCACATATTTTTCATTGTGTTGGGTAGCATCCAATCCCAGTAATTCTTCTTCAGAGCTAACACGTAGGGGTAGAATGAAATTGATGAATTTGAAGATGCTGAAAGACACAACAAAACTGTAGGCTACAACAATTCCCAAAGCTTTGACTTGCGTAAAGAAGAATGCAGCGTTTCCGTAAAACAGACCATCTGCTCCCGCGCTGTTTACTGTTTTAGTGGCGAAGATGCCGGTGAGCAGCATACCCACCATACCGCCTATACCATGACATGGGAATACATCCAATGTGTCATCTAGCTTAGACTTGGATTTGTAATACACGGCTATATTGGAAATGATAGCAGAAAGTACGCCAATAAAAATAGATTGCGGTACGGCTACAAATCCAGCCCCGGGTGTGATAGCTACGAGTCCGATTACCGCACCAATGCAAAAACCTAATACGGATGGTTTTTTCCCGCGTAATACATCAAAAAACATCCACGATAAACCAGCGGCAGCCGCAGCAGTATTGGTAGTGGCGAAAGCGGAAACAGCCAATGCGTTGGCGCCAAGAGCTGAGCCGCCGTTAAATCCGAACCATCCAAACCATAATAGACCGGTACCTATTAATACATATGGAATGTTAGCCGGAGGTATTTCTTTCTGATCAACGTGTGCTTGTCTGCGTTTTAATACCATGGCACCCGCAAGAGCTGCACATCCTGCTGATATGTGAACAACGGTTCCGCCCGCAAAATCCAATGCCCCCATTTTAAAGAGAAATCCTTCGGGATGCCAAGTCCAATGTGCAATAGGGGCATACACTAAAACACTGAAGAGAGCAATGAAAACAATATAAGAGGTGAACTTTATTCTTTCTGCTACTGCGCCTACTACCAACCCGGGTGTAATGATGGCAAACATTAACTGAAACATCGCAAATAGGGTGATAGGAATGGTGGGAGCAAGGCTCCAGGGTGCTCCTGAAGTAATTCCTTTGAAAAATAGATGCGTAGTTGGGTTTCCAATAAAGCCGCCTAAAGATTCTCCGAAACACAGACTGAAAACAACAGTTACCCAAAGAATGCTTACTACTCCGGTAGCAACCACACTCTTGATCATGGTTGAAATCACATTTTTGCGATGTACCATTCCACCGTAAAAGAAGGCGAGTCCCGGCGTCATTAAAAAAACCAGTGCCGTTGCCACTAAGAGCCAAGTGATATCTGCTGCATTGTATGATCCTGACTCATCTATAAAATTGGGTAGTGAAGGCACAAATAAGGCTGCTAGTGCCACTATTACCAAGGCTGTAAATGGAGCAATCTTTTGGAAGGTCATTTTTCTCATACGCACCTTAATATATTATATTTTTATAATTAATTAAATATCTGATCTAAAATACTATTTTTTTCAGAAAAATTATAAAAATAATAAAATATAAAAAATTACTATTTGATTGTGGTGCGATTTTAATCTAGTTCTGGTCTATTTTAAGTGTAATTAGTATTAAAAACTACTTTATATTGTATGAGATAGGCTTTTCATGTTAGATGAGAAAAAAAATTATGTATTAATTAAGTAACTTTGATCCTTTGATTCCAGCACTGATGTGCCCATTAAGTACTGATCAACCCTTCGTGCACATTCTCTTCCCTCGCTGATCGCCCACACGACCAAGGATTGTCCTCTTCGCATATCGCCCGCAGCAAATACCTTGGGAATGCTGGTCTGATAGTATTTTTCATTCGCCCTAACATTTCCTCTTTCATCCAACTCTACACCTAACTCTGCAATCAATCCTTGATGCTGTGGATGCACAAACCCCATCGCCAATAAAGCCAGTGTACAAGGTATTTCCCTTTCCGTACCGGGTATCTCCTCAAATCCTGCTGCTGTTGTATCAGTAGAAGCTTTCCACTGTAAGTCTGCGATTAAAATGGATTGCAGGTTCTCATTTTCATCACCTTTGAATGCTTTTGTAACTACAGCCCATTGTCTATTCGCGCCCTCTTCATGTGAAGAAGTAGTCTTTAATAGCATGGGATAAGTAGGCCATGGCATCGCTGCAGTTCTTTTTTCAGGTGGCTTGGGCATCAATTCCAATTGTGTAACCGATAAAGCACCTTGTCTGTTGGAAGTGCCTACGCAGTCACTACCCGTATCTCCTCCGCCAATCACAACTACATGCCGTTCTGTGGCCAACAAATCTTCTGTCTTAATCGTCTCGCCCGATACACGTTGATTTTGCTGCTTCAAAAAATCCATCGCAAAATGCACGCCCTTCAATTCCCGACCGGGGATATTCAAATCTCTTGGAATCGTAGATCCTCCTGCTAAAACAATGGCCTGGTATTCTCGTAGCAGATCATTGATACTAATATCCACGCCCACATGTGCGTTGCATTTGAAAACAATCCCTTCTTCCGCTAACAATGCAACCCTTCTTTCCACTACCCATTTCTCTAACTTAAAATCAGGAATGCCATAACGTAATAGTCCACCCGGATAGGCGTCTCGTTCAAACACCGTCACCTGATGTCCTGCATAGTTCAATTGAGCAGCCGCCGCCAAACCTGCCGGACCAGAACCGACTACCGCTACTTTTTTTCCGGTTCTTAAATTGGGCTTTCTGGGTTGTACAAATCCTTTTTCAAAAGCAGTCTCAATGATATGTTTCTCTATCTCTTCAATCGCTACTGGGTTTTGGTTGATGCCTAATACGCATGCACTCTCACATGGGGCCGGACAAATACGTCCGGTAAATTCAGGGAAATTATTGGTGGCACTTATCAGTTCATACGCTTCATGCCAATTTTGGCGATAGACGGCATCATTGAATTCAGGAATGATATTGCCCAATGGACAACCGCTATGACAAAAGGGAACGCCACAGTTCATGCAGCGAGCGGATTGTTGATTCAATTGATCATCCGTCATTCGTTCCACAAATTCTTTATAGTCGCCAATTCTCTCTTGCGGCGATCGCTTGGATGGATGGATTCTGTCGAATTCTATAAAGCCGGTTGGTTTTCCCATAAAAATGCTTGAATGGTTTAATATCCTTGAGTTACGGTTGCTTTCTTTTGTAATGCTTTTTTATAATCTCCCGGAAATACTTTCACAAAGTTTTTGAGTTGATGATCGAAGTCATCCAAAATAAATCTGGCAACTGTGCTGTTGGTATAAGTGTGGTGTTGTGTAATCATTTCTTTCAAATAAATACTATCATCTGTTTCCAATGGATCGAGTGCTACCATTTCCATATTGCATTTTTCAGCAAATGAACCTTCCACATCATAGATGTAAGCAATACCTCCGCTCATGCCTGCTGCAAAATTTCTTCCTGTGCTGCCTAATATAATGGCTTTGCCACCTGTCATGTATTCGCAACCATGATCTCCAACACCTTCCACTACCACTTCGGCTCCTGAATTTCGCACGGCAAATCGTTCGCCTGCTTTTCCTCTGATGAATGCTTTTCCGGATGTGGCTCCATATAACGCCACATTACCAATGATGATATTCTCTTCAGGAACAAAGGCGGATGCTTTTGCCGGATACACAATCAACGTAGCACCACTCAAACCTTTTCCGAAATAATCATTGGCATCTCCTTCCAGTTCTAACGTAATGCCTTTGGTATTGAAAGCACCAAAACTTTGTCCGGCCGTTCCTTGGAAACTAAAATGAATCGTATCATCCGGAAGTCCTGCAGCTCGGTATTTTTTTGTGATCTCATTGGAAAGAATCGTTCCTACAGTTCGATCTGTATTTTTGATTTCTACATTGGCACGCACTTTTTCTTTTTGATCAATAGCCGGTTTCGCTAACGCTAATAATTTCCAGTCCAATACACTACTCAATCCATGATCCTGTTCTTCCTGTTGGTACAATCCTGTGTACAGTGACTCTGGCTCTTTGAAAAGAATGGCTGAGAGATCAAGCTTATCATATTTCCAATGGGTAATACCCTCTCTCATTTCCAAATCGTCAACTTGTCCTACCATCTCATTTACGGTTCTATAACCTAATTCTGCCATGATCTCTCTCAATTCTTGCGTAATGAATTTGAAAAAGTGAACAACATGATCTGGGTCTCCCGCAAATCGTTTTCTTAATTCGGGGTCTTGTGTTGCAACACCAACCGGACAAGTATTCAAATGACATTTACGCATCATGATACAACCTTCTACAATCAGTGCGGCAGTGGCAACGCCCCATTCTTCAGCGCCTAATAAAGTGGCAATAGCAATATCTCTTCCCGTTTTCATTTGTCCATCAGCCTGTACCACAATACGACTTCTCAATTTATTTTTCACCAAGGTCTGATGTGTTTCTGCCAATCCCAATTCCCAGGGTAAGCCCGCGTGTTTGATGGAGCTGATCGGAGAAGCGCCTGTTCCACCATCATGACCTGATATCAATACCACATCCGCTTTGGCTTTTGCTACACCTGCTGCAATGGTTCCTACGCCTGCTTTAGACACCAGCTTCACATTGATACGTGCTTTCCTGTTGGCATTCTTCAAATCAAAAATCAATTGCGCAAGATCTTCAATGGAATAAATATCATGGTGTGGTGGGGGAGAGATCAATCCTACGCCGGGTGTTGCATGTCTGGTTTTGCCAATCCATTCGTCTACTTTATGTCCGGGTAATTGTCCGCCCTCGCCCGGTTTGGCTCCTTGTGCCATTTTAATTTGTAATTCATCTGCTTCTGTCAAATACAAACTCGTAACGCCAAATCTTGCTGATGCTACTTGTTTGATGGAGGAGCGCATAGAATCTCCATTGGGTAAGGGTTGATATCGGATTTCATCTTCTCCGCCTTCTCCCGTATTACTCTTGCCGCCCAATCTATTCATGGCAATGGCCAGTGTAGTATGTGCTTCCCAGGAGATAGAACCAAACGACATAGCGCCGGTTGCAAACCTTTTATAAATATTTTCTGCAGGTTCTACTTCATCTATGGATATGGATGGACGATTTTTTCGGAATTGAAATAAGCTGCGTAAAGTGCATGCTTTTTCTGATTGATCATTGATGAGTTTGGAGTATTTTTTGAAAGTAGCGTAATCATTGCTTTTTGTAGCATGTTGTAATAAGTGAATCGTTTGTGGGTTGAACAAATGAAATTCACCTTTTCTTTTCCATTGATAGATACCACCCACTGGTAATCGGTCTACTGAAATTTCTTTTTTACCAAAGGCAAAGAAATGTTTCGCCAATGTTTCTTTAGCGATCTCATCCAATCCCATACCTTCTATTCTGGAAGTGGCTCCGGTGAAATAAGTATCCACCACTTTTTTATTCAAACCAATGATCTCAAAAATTTGTGCGCCTTGGTATGATTGCAAAGTAGAGATGCCCATTTTAGAAAATACTTTCAGCAAACCTTCATTCACCGCTTTGATGTAATTTTTCTTGAGCTGATCGGCGTCTATGTCCGTTTGTAATTTGTTGCTCAGCTTCATATCTCTGATAGAAGATAATGCGAGGTAAGGATTGATGGCAGTGGCGCCAAATGCGATCAAACAAGCAAAATGATGTACTTCCCAAACATCACCTGCTTCTACAATAATACCCACTTGTCCACGATATCCCTTCCGTATCAAATGATGATGCACTGCTGCGGTTGCCAATAAAGATGGGATCTGTGCATGATCGGAGTCAATAGCTCTATCTGTTAGGATCAATACTTCAAATCCATCTTCAACAGCGTCTGCCGCATACCTGCAAATTCTGTCGAGTCCCGCTTTCAAAGAACCCGGTTTACCATCTGCACGGAAATAAGTTTGTAATGTTTTGGCCTGAAAGATTCCGGTATCAATACTTCTGATTTTTTCCAACTCATAATTATTCAAGACCGGATGTTTGAGCGCTACGCTATGACAAGCCAATGGCTCCTCAACTAATAAATTGCCATTGCTTCCTGCAAATGTGGCGAGTGACATTACCATTCTTTCCCGAATGGGATCAATAGGTGGATTGGTCACCTGTGCAAACAATTGTTTGAAATAGCTACTGAGGTGTTGTGGTTGTTCGCTTAATACGGCCAGTGGTGTATCGGTTCCCATGGAGCCAATCGGTTCTTTTCCGTCCAGTGCCATTGGAGCAATAATTGTATCCAAATCTTCGGTAGAATATCCAAATGCTTTCTGGTATTTGAATACCTGATCATGTTCTAAATGCGTGAACATCACTCTGGGTTCTGGTAATTCTTCCAGTCTGATTTTATATTTGTTCAACCACTCTCCATAAGGTTTTTGAGAACAGATCTGTTGTTTCAATTCTTCATCACTGATAATGCGACCCTGTTCCATATCCACTACAAACATTTTCCCGGGTTGTAGTCTTCCTTTTTCTTTGATCAATGAAGGGTCGATGGGAAGTGTGCCTGTCTCAGAAGCCATGATCACACGATCATCTGTGGTAACACAATAGCGTGATGGACGTAATCCGTTTCTATCCAAAGTAGCACCGATGATCTTTCCATCTGTAAAGGAAATGGAAGCGGGGCCATCCCAAGGTTCCATCATACAAGCATGGTATTCATAAAAAGCTTTCTTCACGGGGGCCATCTGATCATTACCGTCCCATGCTTCCGGGATCAGCATCATCATCACATGTGGTAAGGATCTGCCGGTGAGGGTGAGTAACTCGATCATATTATCCAAACAAGCGGAATCTGATTGTCCGTGGGTAACAATTGGTAAGAGCATATCCATTTCTTCTCTCGTGAAATAGGGAGAAGTAAATCCTTTCTCACTTGTTCTTAACCAGTTCAGGTTTCCTTGTAGTGTATTGATCTCGCCATTGTGTGCGATGTATCGGAAAGGCTGTGCCAGTTTCCAGGAAGGAAAAGTATTGGTTGCAAAACGGGAGTGAACGAGTCCGAATGTAGACACTACACGTTTATCATTCAGGTCAGGAAAATAGCCACGTACTTGCGTGCTGGTGAGCTGGCCTTTGTACACAATGGTTTTATGCGAAAGCGATGCCAGGTAAAATCCGATCTCATCTTTTTTAACGGTGTTGTTGATCGTATGTGTAGCATAATTGCGCAGAACAAATAATTTTCTTTCAAAGTCAACCGGATTGGTCAAATGATCCGGACAAGCAATGAAAACTTGTTCCATGAAGGGTTCTACGGATAATGCTGTTTTGCCAATGTCAGTTGTGTTGACAGGAACTTTTCGATAGCAAAGAATATCGAGACCCAGTTTTTCTGCAGAGCGATTGAAGATGTCGCGACATTCTTCACGAAGTCGCAATTCTTTGGGGAAGAAGATAAATCCCACACCATATTTTCCATAAGCAGGAAGGTGTACCCCCTGGCGAATACATTCATCAAAAAAGAATTCGTGTGGAATTTGGATCATGATTCCCGCACCATCGCCTGTATTGCTCTCGCAACCACAGGCACCACGGTGTTCCATATTTTCCAATACCGTCAATGCATCTGCAATGTGCTGATGTGATTTACTGCCTTTGATGTTGGCTACGAATCCAATGCCACAAGCATCATGTTCGAAGCTGGGGTCATACAGACCCGTGCTGTTGTTAGAAACAAGCATGTGCAACCGAATTAAAGTTCAGGAAATAGAATGGCAGGCAATCAGCAGTAAGTTAATCAATAAAAGCGTAGAAAAGAAAATAGTTATTCAATAAATATGAACATTGATTAAATATTGTTCAATAAATAGAAAAATATAGGCTTAATCATTCAAAACAAACGTTAGTTTTTTGAATGATTGTCATCCCCATTATAGTTGTCACACATGTAATCATCAACTAAAATTGCCCATATTTCTCTAAACAGTAAAATCTTGCAGCCTGCAGCATGCAGCTTGAAGCTTGCAGCTCGTACCCCATCCCCTCAATCAACCAAATCTCTATACACAAAGTAGTGTTCCGGAAAGGAGAGGGTAATTTTTGTTTCTTTTTTGAAAATGCCATACACAGTACTGCCTGTACCTGTCATAGATGCGTATACGGCACCATGTTGGTATAATCTGTCTTTGAGCTCTCGAATCTCTGGATAAGCACTCATGACCGAAGTTTCAAAATCATTGATCAATTGATCATGCCAAGTTGAAGGATCTTGTGTAACGATCTGTTCACAACTGATGGAAGGGATAGCTGGGTTTAGTTGTCCGAAAGCCCAACCGGTAGGAACATGGATACCGGGATTTACTAATACAAATTGGTAGGCACTGAGATCTAATGACAATGGCTTCATGATTTCACCTCTACCTGTAGCAAAACAGGGTTGGTTCAAAATAAAGAATGGACAATCACTTCCCAATTGCAGTGCATATTGAATCAATTGCTCTTGCGTTAGTCCCAATTGAAATTGTTGATTTAGCAATCGTAGTGTAAAAGCACCATCAGCACTACCACCGCCCAATCCCGCGCCCATGGGAATGGTTTTATGCAGGTGCATTTGAATCGCAGGTAAAGTAGGGAAATCTTGTTTCAGTAAAGTATAAGCTTTTACACAAAGATTTTGATGCGTCTCGCCTTGAACAGGAAGTCCTGTCATATTGAAGTCAACAGGAGTATCTGTCGCACCACGCACCATCTCCAATGCATCTCTCAATCCATGTATCGGATAAAATACCGTTTCAATATCATGATACCCATCTTCCCGCTTACGCACCACCCGTAAACCCAGATTGATTTTCGCGTTAGGAAAGAGGATCATAGAGGTGAAAGGTGAAAGGTGAAAGGAAAATAGTGAATAGTGAGTAGTTAGTATTTTATTAAACTTACTTGTAGCTTGCAGCCTGTAGCTAGGAGCTAGAAGCTTGAAGCTCATAGCTTACTTCCTCTTATTCATCTCATCCCTAATCGCAATCGCTCTGATATAATCTTCGTGTTCGAGTACATCATTGAGTAAGGTTTGCAATTCTTCTAGGCTCATATTGCTGAGGTCTTCCCGTCCGCTGCCACTTTCTTCTACACCTACGGCTTCTGCTTTTTGTTTTTTACCGGTACCACCATCTTCCATGAGAATACCTGCATTTTCAAGGATATGTTCATAGGTATAGATGGGACATCCGAAACGAACCGCCAATGCCAATGCATCACTGGTTCTACTATCTATTTCAACGGTATCATGTTCTGTGAAACACACCAGCTTGGAATAGAAAATACCTTCTTGTAAATCACTGATGATGATCTCCTGTAATTCTACATTGAATGCGTTCATGAAATTTTTCATGAGATCATGGGTGAGTGGACGGCTGGGTTGCATATTTTCCAATGCTACTGCAATGGCCTGTGCCTCAAAACCACCGATCACGATGGGGAGTCTTCTCATTCCGTTGGCTTCACCTAATACCACCGCATAGGAATGCGTTTGGGTAATGCTGTGTGAAAGCGCCACAATTTCCAATTCTATCTTTTTCATAGACCCCACGAAAATAAACCAAATTAGGATAAGATGGATGCTCTGTTGGTGAAACCATCATTCAGTTGATCAACTCCATTGACCGGATTTGATCTTTTTATCCAACAAAAATGTTCCGAATGGGAAAAAAGCAGCCAGAAAAGCCCAGATCAACATTTGAAAAGGCCATTGTTTCTCTTCCTTCACTACATATGCCAACCAGCAATAAGCAATGAACAATAAGCCATGAACCCATCCGGTAAATTTCACCGCTTCAGGTATTCCTGCGAAATATTTTATGGGCATAGCGATCAAGAGCAGTACCAATAATGAAATACCTTCCGCAATACCAACTTTTCGAAATAGTGTGAGCGAACTTTTCATACTGCAAAGAAACAGGGAAGGATTGAGTATTTTGCAGAAAATAACATTGAATTATGCCGTTAGTTGATTTAGCAACGATCACTCCTAAAGAAATTGTGCCGGGTTATTCCGCTCGCTTCATTCATACGGAAAATATGACCTTCTCATACCTGGATGTGAAAGCAGTAGCTGCTTTGAAGGAACATGAACATCCACATGAGCAAGTGGCACATGTATTGGAAGGAGAGTTTGAATTGACATTGGATGGTGAGCCGATTCGGTTTATACCCGGACAAGTGATTGTGATACCATCTAATGTTCGCCATTCCGGATTAGCGATTACTGATTGTAAGCTATTGGATGTTTTTTATCCCGTTCGGGAAGATTATCGTACACTTTAAAATGAGATGATGAACTTAGATCTGACCAATAAAACAGCACTCGTATGTGGTGCTTCACAAGGACTAGGAGCCGCCGTGGCACATGAACTGGCTATGTTGGGGGCAGATGTATGGTTACTTGCGCGCAATGAAGAGAATTTGAAAGCAGTGAAACAATCGCTGTACATTTCACTCGGACAACAACACGGTTATTTTGTAGCAGATTCAGGAGATCCCGGGCATATCAAACAATTAATCACGGATTTTCTTAGCAAAGGAAAAAGAATTGATATCCTGGTGAATAATACCGGTGGTCCGGCAGCAGGTTCATTGCTCAATACTTCTTTGGAAGACATGCAAAAAGGCGTAACGGCTCATTTACTCACAGCACATACATTGGCTCAATTGGTAGTACCGGGAATGAAAGCAAATAAATTCGGACGCATCATCAATATTTTATCTACTGCCGTGAAACAACCCATCAATGGATTGGGTATTTCCAATACGGTACGAGCAGGTGTTGCGAATTGGGCAAAAACATTGGCAAATGAGATTGGACAATACGGGATCACTGTCAATAATGTTTTACCCGGTTATACCAAAACAGATCGACTCGATTATTTATTTGGTAAACAAGCATCCGATGCAAGTACAACCGTCGATGCGATCGTAGAGAAAACGATTGCCATGATTCCGGCAGGAAGATTGGGAGAGCCGGAAGAATTTGCAGCGGCGGTGGCATTTTTATGTTCACCTGCGGCAGGATATATCAATGGGATTAATTTGCCGGTGGATGGTGGGAGAGTGGGGAGTTTGTGATACTGCTGGTCGGACTTTACCAGCGACTAGGCATTAAATATTGAATTCATATTTTTTCTTTAGCTTTATACTATGACACGCAAAGCTATCATTGAGAAGACGCTTCAGGCCATCAATCGGTTGCCTGAAGATAAAGCAGAAGAAATTTCTGACTTCGCTGATTTTGTGTCCAAACGTTATGAAGACCACAAATTGACTGAGTCGATTCAGAAAATGGTATCTAATGCTGATACCTTCTCTTTTCTCGAAGAGGAGGAAGAAATTTACACAGTGAATGACCTAAAACAGGTCTATAATGACTAAGGGTGATATTGTTTTAATCACTTTCCCTTTTTCAGATTTGAGTGGCACCAAACTGAGACCCGCTATTGTACTCTTTCAGAATGACACAGATGTAACTGTATGTTTTATCACAAGCAAACTTGACTGGAAGGAGGAATTTGATATTACGCTTAATCCTTCTGTTGAAAATGGACTTAGAAAGAAGTCATTAATTCGTGTTGCTAAGATTGCAACATTGGATAAATCATTTGCGAAAGGGTTGCTTGGTCGGCTTACCCAAGAAGAGCTGATGCTGTTGAATAAGAAACTTACAGAATTATTGCTACTATAACTTTTCATACTGTGACAAAATAGTTATTAATATGATGAGGTTGTATTGTTGGTAAGGCGGCGAAAAACGACAATAGATAAGGAAAAGAAGTGGTTATAAAAATTATTTCACTTATGCTTAGTGGTTTATCTTATTTGATAGCTCAATTTTTATTAACAGTTACAACTTGTTTCGTGGCAATATATCAACTCCGAAAGGAGTTTCGTCGGAAAACAAATATTGCTAAAAAAGAGGCAAAAAATGTACGGATTCTATTGATTATTATTGCCTTAATAACTGTATTGGTTCAAGTTATTGCATATTGTGATGCCACCAGTAGCCAAAATGATCTAAAACAACATATAAAAAACTTAGAAAATAAAAATGATTCACTGAGTAATCAGATAAAGGAAACGGAGAATTTTGTAACAGAAAAAATTAATTCATCAAAAGCAGCCCTTGCATTACAAGCTTCTCAAAATGCATTAGAGGCAAGTGCCAATATTCATTCCTCAGCGATTAGGCTTTCTAACTATATAAATGGCTCTGATCTTCCACCAGAATTTGCTGTTATTAGAGCATCAAGAGAACATTCTTTTGTATTAAAGAACATCGATTCTCTAAGAGCTAATATTGATGCTTTTGTTGTGAATTACGATGATGTACTTTTATGTCAAAGAAATGCGGGTCGTGTAGACCGAAATTGTTATAAGAGTAATCAATTAGCGGTATCATGGGAATATATTTTACCGCGTAAGCAAATTCCTATTACTCTTCCTAAATATTCTCCAGATAAGCCTAAGTCGAAGTTCTTCATTTGTATAACTTTAACTAAATCTGAGTATGTTATTGAAGTGATTTTTCAGCATGTAGGAAGCTTTGCAACACAAGTTAGTAGTCGGACCCTTAAAAAAATTAATGGACTATATAAAGTATACAAAATCAATGAGGCTGATGCCGTTATTAAGGTTGATTGGGATAATGAGTTTATTTTGCCATACGACGAAAAGTTTGGTGATTTGTAAATCTCGCTATTATTGGTCTCCTGACTAAAAATAATATTCCTTTACCCTATCTAAAGATTAATAATCTCAAATTCTACGATCTTACTGCTACAACAAGTTTTTAAAACCATTCTTGTGCGCTTACCATTACTGTTGTCTTTCCAAAATGTAAGTGTACCATCTTGGAACTGGGGCTTATCTTCATCGGCTATATTCCAATCAGAAAAAATACTTTTTAAAAGATCTGCCCATTTTTTATAGACACGGTATGTGTTTTCTTTGTTTGATGAATGAATGATCTCTGCATGATAAATGTATTGATCTACATTTTTAACCGTCTTATCTTTCTGTACCTGGTTGAAATTATTCCTACGGATATATACGTTTTTGAAACCCAAATCAATCAGCGAAGCATAGTACTCATTTTTACTACTTCCTAAGTTATCAAACTGCGATTTATTCGCCGGCTCGATCAGTTTACCTTTTACATCGTAAAAACTCTCATTGGCTCTTGTAGCCAGTTTCAGCAATTTGGGTTTTACAGTGGATAGATCTGTTGAAGGTTCAAGGAGTCCCATAGCCCTCATTCTGAGGGCAGCGTCAGCAAATGCAGATCGATTTTCCGGTGAATTACGGATTTTATTGTACCATCTGTAAGCTTCATCCAGGTCTTTATTTACGGTTGCTGTACCTTCTTCATACATTTTCCCCAACTCCAATTGTGCAGGCGCAAACCCTTGTTTGGCCGATTTCTCCATATAGTGAAATGTATTTGTGAGGTTACCATTTTGTTTTTCAAGCAGCGCCAGATAATAACCTGCTTTATTACTGTTGCGGTCTATGGCCTTCAGGTAAAGTTCTTTAGCCTTTTGCCCATCGATTGGCAGACCTCTGAGACCTGTCTGAAAATAATACGCCATTGCCAACAGCGCGTCAGGATTGCCGAAGTCAGCAGATTTTTTGGTCCAGGAGAGTTCTACTACTGAATCTTTCTTGACACCAAAACCTATTTGATAAAAATAAGCGATTGAATTCATCGCTTCTGTATGCCCACGTTCTGCAGACTGTAACAGCCATTTCATGCCATCAATATAACCTTGAGGGTCTTTAGCGCCTTCACTATAATAACAGATACCGAGTCGGTATTGGTGAATCGGGGAAAGATCTTGGAGATGTCTGAGATAGATCGATTTGGCTTCGGCATATTTTTCTCCATAAAAATATCCATCTGCCGATGACAATTGATTCTTCACAGTTTCCGATTGAGCACTTGCTTGAACAAAACAAAAGCTCAGTAAAACGAAATACAAAAAATGGAGTCTAAATGATTTCATCTACTAAAAATATAGATTCTTACAAATCATATAATATTTGTATCCTGATTTTTTATTACCGATGCTACTTTTAAAATGGGGATTGTTGAAAATGGTGTTATTGTTGGTTAATCTACAATAGCGAGGGTTTGTTGGTCAGGCGATCAACAATTTTAAAAATTAAAAAGGATCGGTGATTACCGATCCTTTTTCTATGAATAGATTGAAAACTATTTCGTCTTCAATTTCTTAATCTCCTCCGTCAACTTCGGAACAACTTTAAACGCATCACCTACAATTCGATAATCAGCGGCTTTAAAGAATAATATCAATATTTGATATCGGTAGCTTTTATTTTTTTGATTTGACCTTTCTCCGATAATACTATGACACCATTTTGTGCCTTTTTTTGAATTAATAATTTTTCAAAAGATAAAGTCAATCCCTTACGGATTTTCTCGCGAAATTTTTCAATATCAATTTCATTCTTTTTCATTAGACTGTTGCTTGATGAGTTCCCAAACGGGTATGTCATAAATTTTGGTTTCATTCGCTCCTTGACCTTCTGCTATAAAAGTAAAAGGTCTACTAGAATTGTTTATGACCAACCAATAATCACATACTGCTGTAAATTTACTAATTAAATTTTTAATACCGCGGATATACCGGCGCTTAATTGTTTCTTCTGGTATATTATGTCCGCCTTCTCTAACTCTTGTTTTAACGCGTTCTATCGCTAGGGTTACATTGTCTAGCCAAAAAAATAAAAGCGTTATTGAGTAGCCTTTTACTTTTGCCTCTTTGATTGTGTTTAGGTATGATAGTGTTGTTAATGTTGTTTCAAAAGCAAAATCAGAGCGATTATTTAAGAGTTCATCAACTCTTTCAAGCATTAACCTGCCTGCTTGAAATGAGACATTTTCGGGTTGAAAAGGTGAAAGCCCTTTTGCAATTTCATCAGCATTTACAAATTCTTTGCAATCAAGTATTTCAGGAAGAATGGTAAAAGAAGCTGTTGTTTTTCCTGCTCCATTACAACCCGCAATGATGTACAAGTTCGGCACTACACTAAATTTATAAATAAAGCTAATATTTTTTGCATGATACCTTAGAAATAAAAAGGGATCAACTTTTCTTGATCCCTTTTGAATAATTATTTAGCTTTTAACTTCTTTATCTCCTCCGTCAACTTCGGCACAACCTCAAACGCATCACCCACAATGCCATAATCAGCAGCTTTAAAGAAAGGGGCTTCCGGATCTTTATTGATCACCACAATCACTTTACTGCGATTCACACCGGCAAGGTGTTGAATAGCTCCTGAGATACCGATGGCAATGTACAAATTCGGTGCTACCTGAACACCGGTTTGTCCAACGTGCTCATGGTGTGGTCTCCAATGTGCATCACCTACAGGTCGGCTACATGCAGTAGCTGCACCCAATTCTTTGGCAAGGTCTAATAAAATACCCCAGTTCTCCGGACCTTTCAATCCACGTCCACCACTCACTACAATTTCTGCTTCTGTCAATGGAACTTCACCGCTTACTTTATTCACTGCTGTTACTTTCACTTTTGGTGTGTCAACAGCAATCGATAATTGATTTACTTCTGCAGTTCCTTCGCTGGCGATGGTGGTATAACTGTTCGGATTCAATGAAATCACTTTCACAGCAGAAGTAATACTTACATTGGCAAACGCTTTTCCGGAGAATACGGTTTTACGAACTACAAATCCGTTGCCGGTATCCGGTAATGCACAAGCACCTGCTACAAGACCCGCTTTTAATCTTACCGCCACTCTTGCAGCTACTGCTTTACCGGTTTGGTTATGCGAGAATACAACTACGTTGGCGCCTGATTGTGTGGCTGCTTCAGCAATTACTTTCGCATACACTTGTGCATCCAACTGATTCAGTGAAGCATTGTTGACTTGATGTACTTTTTTCACACCATATTTTCCCAATGATGCAAGATCGTCGCTTACGCTACCCAATACCAATGCTTCAGCAGTAGTACCCAATTGCTCTGCAACTTTAACACCATACGTCAATGCTTCAAAAGAAGCTTTCTTGATATGGCCTTCTGATTGATCTACAAATATTAAAACAGACATGATCTTTTGTTTGATGGTTAAAAGAAAGATTAGATGGCTTTGGCTTCTTCGTGCAATAATTTCACCAGTTCAGCCACGTTATCCGGACTCACCAGTTTTACACCTGCCTTGGCTGGAGGCATTTCAAAGCTTACAATAGCCGTTAAAGCATCAGCAGCCACAGGCTCCACCACTTTCAATGGTTTGGTACGAGCAGCCATGATACCTCTCATATTCGGAATACGCTGTTCTGCCACACCTTTCTGACAACTTACGACAGCAGGTAATGCCACTTCAGCAATTTCTTCTCCACCTTCAATTTCACGGGTAACAGTAGCCGTAGTACCGTTCAATTCAAATTTGGTAGCCAATGAAATATAGGGTGCATCCATCATTTCAGCAATCATACCACCGATGGAAGATCCATTGTAATCAATGGTTTCTTTTCCGGTGAATACCAGATCATAGCCATCTTTTGCAATGGCGGCAATCTGTGCTGCGATATAATAACTATCACTATTGTCTGTATTGATACGAATGGCTTCATCGCCACCCAATGCCAATGCCTTACGGATGATAGGTTCAGTATCTGCACCACCTACCGTTACCAGATGCACGATTGTAGCGGGATCTTTTTCTTTCAATTCAATGGCACGTACCAAAGAGTACCACTCATCGTAAGGATTGATGATCCACTGCACCCCATTCTCATCGAATTTGGTATTGCCATCCGTAAAGGCAATTTTTGAAGTGGTGTCCGGTGTCTTGCTTACACAAACTAAAATTTTCATACGCTATATGGTTTTGCTGAAATTCGTTTAGATAGTTGTTTATGCAACTAATTACAAATATAAGGCAGTTTTGTTTCCGGCAAAGGTTCGGATATTTTTTTTAACAGGAGAAATTTGTTGGGGCTAATAGCTAATGGTTCATAGCGCATAGTAAGAATTAACATTTCTTACCATAAGCCATGAACTATAAGCTATCAGCTGCTTATCTTCGCCCCATGGACCGCATTGCACGAATACAGGCATTTTTAGAGCAGAATCCGAAGGATAGTTTTCTGCGGCATGCTTTGGCATTGGAGTATATTAAGCTAGGACAATTAAACGATGCTAAAGCCCTTTTTTTAGCGGTATTATCCGATAATCCCGATTATGTGGGATCATATTATCATTTAGCCAAATTATTAGAAACACTGGAAGAAAGAGAGGCTGCCATTCAATGGTATGAAAAAGGTATGGAAGCAGCCAAAAAAGCAGGAGACAACCACGCGCTGAACGAGCTCCGAGCAGCGTATGAGGACCTTGTTTTTTGATTTCTGATTTCTGATGTCTGATTTCTGATGTCTGATGTCTGATGTCTGATGTCTGATGTCTGATGTTGGATTTGTTTTTGCTAATATATCCTACATCAGACATCCTACATCAGACATCCGACATTCACCTCAGCTTCCTCTCGATCCACCCGTCTTAATCGGTTTTTTCGTTACACCTACCGCTTTGGCACCGGGTTTGGCGATGAATTTAGAAGTTTGCGCAGCATTTTTCGGTCCGCTGGCACCGGCCTTACCGCCTTTCTTGTTATTTACAGGTAATCCCATGATTATTGGTTTTTATCAAATATACTGAAACCGATTTTGAAGTTTGATTTTTTGATTTCCTGTTTTTTTGAATTTTTACTTTTGACTTTTGAATTCTTCTCCAGATCAAAAAATCAAAGATAAAAAGCCGTATTTTGACCCACCCAAAAAACAACGATATGTCTGCTACGATTGCTTATGATTATGCCAAATACAAAACCCCAGTTGGGACACAACTGAATTGTAAAGGATGGATTCAGGAAGCGGCATTGCGTATGTTGCTGAATAATCTGGATCCCGCTGTGGCGGAAAGACCGGAAGAACTAATCGTATATGGCGGAAGAGGAAAAGCTGCACGGAATATCGAAGCATTGGATCAAATCATTGCTTCTTTGAAAAAATTGGAGAACGATGAAACACTTTTGATCCAAAGCGGTAAGCCGGTGGGGATTTTAAAAACACATCCTGATGCCCCCCGTGTATTATTGTCGAATTCTCAACTTGTTCCCAATTGGGCGAACTGGAAACATTTTACAGAGTTGGAACAAAAGGGATTGATGATGTATGGACAAATGACCGCAGGTTCCTGGATCTATATTGGCTCGCAAGGCATTGTACAAGGAACGTATGAAACCTTCGCAGCAGTAGCCGACAAACATTTCGGAGGTTCATTAAAAGGCACTTTGAGTGTTACTGCTGGATTGGGAGGTATGGGTGGTGCTCAACCTTTGGCCATTACCATGTGCGATGGTGTTGCATTGTGCGCAGAAGTAGAAGAGTGGCGTATTGATAAACGTATAGAAACCCGATACCTGGATATCAAATACACTTCAGTTGATGAAGCCATCGATCATGCGGTTGCTGCGCGTGAAAAAGGAGAACGATTGAGTATTGGAGTGTTATGTAATGCCATCACCTTATTACAAAGACTGATCGAAAGAAACATAAAAGTAGATGTATTGACAGACCAAACATCTGCACATGATCCATTGATCGGTTATATTCCACATACGCTGGATAATCAAGCTGCGAATGTATTGAGAGAGAAAGATCCCGATGCCTATATTGCACTAGCATATGACAGCATGAAATTGCATGTGGAATTGATGATTCAATTGCAACAATCCGGTGCCATCACTTTTGATTATGGTAACAACCTACGCGCTCGTGCTGCTGAACATGGATTGAAAAACGCTTTTGACTTCCCCGGTTTTGTTCCCGCTTATATCCGTCCATTGTTTTGTGAAGGAAAAGGTCCATTTCGTTGGGCTGCACTCAGCGGCGATCCTGCTGATATTGCTGTTACGGATGAATTGATCATGCAGTTATTTCCTGAAAACAAATCGATGTTGCGTTGGATGAAAATGGCTAAAGAAAGAATTGCCTTTCAGGGATTACCGGCAAGGATCTGCTGGTTGGGACAAGGCGAAAGAGAAAAAGCGGGATTGGCATTCAATGAACTGGTCAAAACCGGAAAAGTAAAAGCCCCCATCGTCATTGGTCGCGATCATTTGGATACCGGCTCCGTTGCATCGCCTAACCGCGAAACAGAAGCCATGTTAGATGGAAGTGATGCGGTAGCCGATTGGCCGATCTTGAATGCATTGGTAAATACAGCCGGTGGCGCTAGTTGGGTAAGTTTGCATCATGGCGGTGGAGTAGGCATGGGGTATAGCATTCATGCAGGGATGGTGATTGTGGCAGATGGTACAGATGCAGCAGCTCAAAGACTTGCACGTGTACTACGCAATGATCCGGGTATGGGTGTGATCAGACATGCCGATGCGGGATATGAAATAGCGCAACAAACATTGTCCAAACATAATTTAGGATTGTAGGCGAAGGATGGGACGCAGATTTTTATGATTATTTATGATTGATCATAACCAATCATATCCGAAGGATTCCTAGAGGAAAAAATCTGCGTCCCATCTATAACTTCAATCAATCAAGCCGCTTCATCAGCATATCATCAATCTTTTTGAAAAGATGATAAGGCTTATAAGTCCGCCATTCAGGTAGCTCAACTAACTCAATATAATAATTCAGTTTTTTCTTTTTGAAATCATACTGTGCTGCCTCACTCATATTCAATGCAACCGCCCATCCATTTTCTTCACTCAGTTCTTCATACCATTCCTGATAATACTCCTTATCACTACTATGAAAGTTGAGGACATTTTCTGCGATGAGAATGTATTTTACGATGCCTTGCTTATATAAAAGATCCATCACTTCACGTTTCAGTTCCATGATATCATTCTCAATCGCATCATTCCATTCACCGATCAATTCAATGACGGCAAAATTCAACTCATAATCTACATAGATGATCTTGAGGTATAAAGTCTTGCTCCCAAAATCATCCCACTGCGGATGGATATAATAGTTGTAAACTGTTTGCGAAAATTCGAACTCACTATACGTGCGCCCAAAAAAAGGAGAACGACTGTCTTCCTCCGAAACATAAATATGACGCCAGTTATAAAATGGTTCGATGTTGTGCATGGAGAGAAAATAAGAAATAAGAAATATGAAATAAGGAATAAAAAAGTAGGTGCAAATTTACTTTCTTATTCCTGATTTCTCTGTTCATTATTCCTCTGTTTAACTGCCTGCTGCTTCCACAGCTTTCTTCACGCTTCCGTGTTTTAACAACAGGTCTTTGGCTACTTCGTATTCGGTGATCTTAAGTTTGTCCATCACCATTTTTACACCTCTATCTACCAACTTCACATTACTCAATTGCATATTCACCATCTTATTGTCTTCTACTCGTCCGAGTTGTATCATGACAGAAGTGGAGATCATATTCAATACCAGTTTTTGCGCGGTACCACTTTTCATACGGGTACTACCGGTCACAAACTCAGGTCCAACCACTACCTCTACCGGAAAATCTGCTTCTCTGGATACCGGTGAATTGGGATTACAACTGATACTTCCCGTAATGATGCCTCTTTTACGGCATTCTTTCAAAGCACTGATGACATAAGGGGTGGTGCCGCTTGCGGCTAATCCAACCACTACATCTTTATCACTGATGAAATGTTTTTGCAGATCGGCCCATCCTTGTTCGGTGCTGTCTTCTGCAAATTCAACCGCTTGTGTAATGGCTTTATCACCACCGGCAATCAAACCAATTACCAAACCATAAGGAACACCAAAACTTGGCGGACATTCACTCGCATCTACAATACCCAATCTACCACTGGTACCGGCGCCGATGTAGAATAGGCGTCCACCCGCGAGCATTTTATCAGAAATAGCAGCTACTAATTTTTCAATCTGAGGGATGGCTTTTTCCACGGCATGTGGAACCATTTTGTCTTCGTTGTTGATATTCATCAGCAACTCTTGAATCGACATTTTTTCTAAATGTCTGTATGTAGATGCCTGTTCGGTAACTTTAATAAACTCAGCCATAATTCTTTTTTAGCGATGATATTCAATAAGGCCCTGCATCGGGGCTTTCAATACCCTTCCCAGTTCCAGTTCATAAGTGCTGCAAAGTTCTTTTAATACATCTTTGAAACCAAATGCAATACTTCCCACAAAATGAATGGGATGCGTCCAGCTTTCTCTGTATTTGTATAAATGCGTGAAGAAGAAATCATTCAGTCCATCTTCGATAATATTCTCGATCATATAATGGCCACGGTTCTCTGCGAGAAATATGGCATAGGATGCCAGGTATCTATTGGCCAATGGTTTTTTATACACGTTTTCCAGTATCTCCATGGGAGTCACCATAAAACGTTTTTCAAAACGTGCTTTGAGTTCTTCATCGTAAGTATTGTAGAGATAATATTGCACCACTTTTTTACCCAAATACGCGCCACTTCCTTCATCACCCAGAATATAGCCCAAACCCGGACTGTTCTTCACGATTTTCTTTCCATTGTAAAAACAGGAATTGGCGCCGGTGCCCAAAATACAGGCAATACCTTTTGATTTGCCACATAAAGCCCTTGCTGCGGCGAGCAGATCATTTTGTACTTCTGTTTTTGATTTCGGAAATAACTTTTTGAAGACGGCTTTAACAATTTTGACATTGTTTGGATTACCCAAGCCCGTACCGTAGAAATAGATTTCTTGAACAGTGATGTTTTTTAATTTGGGGAGTAATTCCTTTTCCAACAGGCTGATGATCTGTGGTCCGGATAGAAAATAAGGACTGATTCCTTGTGTATAAATGGTTTTCTTCTTCTTTCCGTTCTCCAATACACACCATTCACATTTAGTGGCACCACTATCGGCGATTAATCTTACAGGCATAAACAAATTTTGAAGACGGATTATGTCAACAAGCCACGAAGTACGAAAATTTTAATGAAAATGCCGCTTGTTTTGTTGAATGTTTCAATACTAATAGCTGTTAGCCGTTTATCAGGAACATCCGCTTTAGTTAGGCTTGAATTTCAGATATTTGCCGTATGGGAAATAATAAAGTAAAGGTTTGGTTGCCGTTGATGTTCTCCGTAGTGATGGTTTTGGGTATGATCATTGGATATCAATTAAGGGATAAAACCCAGGGTAGCCGCTTTTTAACGATCAATAAAAGAACGGCATTACAGGAATTGGTTGAGCTGATCAGGAATAAGTATGTTGACCCGGTAAAAGTGGATAGCATTACACAGGTAACTGCCGATGAGTTACTGTCTCGTCTCGATCCCCATTCAGTATATATTCCTGCCAAAGACCTGATGGAAGTGAATGAAGAATTGATGGGTAATTTTCAGGGTATTGGTGTGGAGTTTCAATTGTTGAATGATACGGTACATGTGATGAATGTGATGAAGGGGGGACCTTCGGAGAAAGCGGGGATCATGGTGGGTGATCGTTTGATCAAAGTGGATGATAGTATTGTGATTGCAGGAAAAAAGATCAAACCCGATGATGTGCGTGCCATATTGCGTGGACCTGCTGAATCAAAAGTGCAGGTGAATATCTTGAGAGGACAGGAAGAAAAGAAAGTCACGATTCAACGTGGTGTTATCCCTGTACCTACCGTGGATGTTTCTTACATGATTACACCGGAAACCGGATTCATCAGGATCAATCGTTTTGGGGAACCTACTTATGAAGAGTTCATGCAGCAACTGGAAAAATTGCAAGCGTTGGGAATGAAAGAATTGATCTTGGATCTGCGTGGGAATGGTGGTGGACTCTTAAAAGAGGCAACAGATATTGCGGATGAGTTTTTGGATGGAGATAAGTTGATCGTGTATACAGAAGGGGAGCATGTTCCCAAAATGGAATACCGTTGTAAAAGAGATGGTTTGTTTGAAAAAGGAAAATTGGTCGTACTGGTAGATGAAACTTCTGCATCGGCTAGTGAAGTGTTAAGTGGCGCATTACAAGATTGGGACAGAGCTACCATTATAGGCAGACGCTCTTTCGGGAAAGGATTGGTGCAGCAGCAATTTCAATTGTCTGATGGAAGTGCAGTTCGATTAACCATTGCAAGATATTTTACGCCATTGGGTAGGAGTATTCAGAAAGCCTACGATAAGGGTAAATCGAAGTATGAAGAAGAATTGGTGAATCGTTGGCACAATGGAGAGTTGGTGAAAGCAGATACGGTAAAGCCATCGGGTAAATCGTACAAAACACCCGGAGGTAAAATCGTGTACGGTGGGGGAGGCATTACACCGGATATGTTCGTGCCTTACGATACTTCAAAATTGGATACAGCATTAACTGCGATGTATTACAAAAGCACCATGAATAATTTTGTGTATCGTCTTTATTTGCAGGATGCGCAAAAATTCAAGTCATTCAAAACACCGGATGATTTGTACAAGCAATTCAATCCGGGTGAAATAGAATGGAAACAATTGGTAGATTTTGCAGCGAATGATAGTATCCGTTTAAATGGAGCTTCTTCAAAAGATAAAACTTTACTCTTGAAAACGATTCAGCTGATGATGGCACGTCAGATATGGAGAACGCAGGGATATTATGAAGTGCAAAACAAGACTGATCAAACGATTAAAAAAGCATTGGAAGTTTTACAATAAATCAGCAATCTATTTTTAGATGAAAATGAAGATCCAATTATCACTTGTAGCCTTAATATTGGCAACAACTGTAATAGCCCAGCCCAAGAATACATCGCATGCCTCGCAAACATGGCTGGCTTATTTCAATCAAACCCGATTGAGTAATAAGTGGGGTTTATGGGCCGATTTCCAGATCCGTACACGGGAAGAACTCGTCAGTGATTTTTCTACCGGTATTGCTCGGGTGGGAGTGACCTATTTTATTGATGACAATGTAAGATTAACATTGGGTTATGGTTTTATCAATAACTACCCACCAAATGATAACATCAAAGTCTCCCAGCCGGAACATCGTCCCTGGCAGCAAGTGCAATGGTTTACGAAGAATAAGCGAACGAGGCTGATGCAGTATATCCGTTTGGAGCAGCGTTATCGCAGAAGGTATCTCAACAATTCGGAGCTGGCAGACAGTTATGCTTTCAATTTCAGATTGCGTTATAATTTCTTCTACCAAATCCCATTAGATCCACAAGGATTGATTCCCAAGAAGTTATCAGCAATAGTAAATGATGAATTGCATATTAATTTCGGAAAACAGATCGTGAATAATTACTTCGACCAAAACCGACTGTTCCTAGGGCTGAACTACGCATTTGATAACAATAACAATCTGCAATTCGGTTATCTGAATACATTTATCCAGACTGCTGCAGGTAACCAGTATCGGAATATCAATGCTTTACGGGTGGCTTATGTACATAATTTGGATTTGAGGAAAAAGTAAAAGAAGCAGGGCGGACGGAGTTTTTCTGGACAACTAATAGCTTTTTCTTAATGTTTAGCGGGGTCTTGGGTAATCCTAAAGGCTATATTTCACGTATTTTTACCGTGAAATCCGCAATGTCCAACACCAAAATTATAAAGCAGCTACCTATTCGAACCTGTCGAAAGATGGGATATCTTTTAGTATTGGTATTTGGTTTATTGGTAATGAATGTTGATGGAATGGCGCAGTGTACTGAAATAACCGCCGCCACCTATGTAGTGGACTTTTCATCAGCAAAAGATACATCCTGGTCTGTGTCATCCAAAAGAACAGAAAAAGGGTGTGTTGATGGCAATGCGGGAAATACATGTGTTAAGTTCATTATTAAATTAAATCCAGGGTCAGATTTAGTAAACTTCACCACTGATCAGAATACTGGGGCTAGCTTTTATTCAGTTAATTGCGGACAAACTTATTCAATTAATACTCCCGCTTGTATAACGGGTGGAACTACTGTATGTATAACTTTTTGTAAACCTGGTAATAATACTGAATTATATACTGTTACTGCATCTAGTATCATTAAGGCCTCAGGCGATCTGATTTTACGTCAAAATTGTTCTGGGACAATGAGTGTTAGTGGCGTATCAGCAGCGTCAGTCAATTGGAAATCTATTTTTCCTGGAACTGAAGGATTATACAATGGATATTTAAGTGCAATATCTGGAGTGACTAGCGTTACTGTTACACCAACTACGGGAGCTCCTTCATTTATAGACTATGAAGTGAGTGGAACTGGAGCTTGTGCTGGAACGAGAAGGGATACTGTTCGTGTTTATACAGTTCCTCCAATGACAGTTGCAATCAATCCCGCTACTCCTGCAATTTGTAATGGAGCGAGTGTGACGTTAAGTAGTACTGTATCTGGTGGTAATCCGCCTTATACTTATTCTTGGAATACAGGTCAAACAACCACAGGTATTACAACATCAACTCCCGCAGCGTATACATTGACGGTTTCAGATAACACTGTGGGTTGTCCGGCTGTACAACAGGTGGCTAATGTAGCAGCAGCTCCTACACCTGCTGCTCCTACAGCATCAGGTGTTACTATTTGTAGTGGTACATCTGCAACATTAAACGCTTCTGGTTCAGGTGGGGATACGTTTCAGTGGTATGATGCTATAACAGGAGGAAGCCTACTAGCAACCGGTGCCTCTTTTACAACGCCGATACTTACAGCTAATAGAACTTACTATGTGCAAACAACGGTTAATGGTTGTACCAGTACAAGAACTGCAGTAACAGTTACAGTGAATAGTATTCCTGCTGCACCCACAGCATCAGGTGTGAGCATTTGTGCGGGCACTACAGCATCGCTTACTGCAACTGGGTCGTCGGGTAGTTATCAGTGGTACAATGCTCCATCAGCGGGTACCTTGCTTTCTTCATCAGCTAATTTTGTTACACCTACACTATCTACTAATACCACTTATTATGTGCAGGCCATGAATGGAAGCTGTGCGGGGCCGAAAACAGCGGTGACTGTTACAGTGAATAGTATTCCTGCAAACCCCACTATTGTGGGCGCATCTATTTGTAGTGGTAACAGTGCCACACTTACAGCAACAGCACCGGGAGGAACCTATGAGTGGTGGACAGCTTCATCTGGAGGAACAAGTTTAGGCACAGGTATCGCTTATAATACAGGTACGTTAAGTACAACTACCACTTATTATGTGGAAACCACTGTAAACGGTTGTAAGAGTGCGGGGAGAACTGCGGTGACGGTAACGGTAACTCCGACGCCGGCAGTACCCAACATTACAGGTACAGCTATTTGTGGTGGTAACTCAACCGGATTAACTGTTACCAGTCCGGTTGCCGGGGAGACTTATCGTTGGTATGATCAATCAACAGGAGGAAATCTGTTGCAAATTGGAACATCTTACACCACGCCGATCTTAAATGCTACAACGAATTATTATGTCTCTGCAACATCTTCGTCAGGCTGTACTAGTAATAGACAGACTTTTACATTGAATGTAACGCCTATTCAAGATCCGGTATTCACTTACCCATCAAGTACATTTTGTAAAACAGACCCTAGTACTCCTACACCTACAATTGTTTCTGGTGTATCGGGTACATTTAGTAGTTCTTCTACTGATTTGTCAATCAATTCAACAACAGGTGCTATTAATTTAGCAACATCACAAACAGGAACATATATTGTTACATTAACAGTTTCTAGTGGATCCTGTACCTATGCGAGAAGCGCAACTATTAATATTGTCAATACAACACCCAATCCAAATTTTGATTATGGTACAGGTCAATTTTGTGTGAATCAAACAAATGTATCGGCTTCTTTTACAGCTACTGGGGGAATACCTGGTGTTTTTACCAGTACACCAGCGGGATTAACTTTTCAAAATCCCTCAACAGGAGAAATTAATTTCTCTCAAACCGCAGCTGGGTCTTATATAATCACTAATACTATTACTGGTGCTGGGGGATGTGCCACTGTATCAGCAACATTTGCTATCAATGTAGCGTCTCCTCCTACAGCTAATGCAGGTGCTAATGCGGTAGGTTGCGAGGGGCAGCCTATTGCATTGAATGGCATAATCGGCGGTACTGCATCTTCCGGTGTATGGTCAATTGTAGGGTCTGCTAGTCAAGGAACTTTTTCAGATAATAATTCACTAACCAGTTCATTTACTCCAGCTATTGGGCAAAGTTTTATTACGCTAAGACTAACCACTAATAATCCTACAGGAGTTTGTACTGCCGTAAGTGATGATCTTACAGTTGAAGTAAAGCCAACACCACAACTCCCAACTATTACAACATCTTCAATTTGTAATGGCGCCACCGCAACACTAATTGCAACGGCACCGGGTGGTACTTATCGATGGTATGATGTAGCTTCAGGAGGGAGTGAGTTAATTACTCCAGCAAGTACTTATACAACAGCAGTTCTTAATTCAGATAAAACCTACTATGTCTCAGTTACTTCTGCTGATGGTTGTACAAGCGCACGTCAACCTGTAACTGTAACAGTAAAACCGTTGCCTATTATTACTAGTCCTGCAACCGGAGAAATTTGTTCGGGCATCAATCAAAGCTATACGTTTACATCCGATATACTTGGTACTAGTTATAGTTGGAGTAGAGCAGCAGTTGTAAATATTAACAACTCAGTGCTTGTTGGTCAGAATAGTTCTTCCATTACAGAAGCCTTAAATAGTATTGTTACAACATCTATTCCTGTTATATACCAAATCGTACCAACAGCCAACGGTTGTACCGGCCCTACATTCAATTACACCGTCACCGTAAAACCCATACCCGCCACACCAACCGCAACAACTACCGGACCGGTGTGTGAGGGAGGTGTGATTCAATTATCTTCTCCATTTTTACCGACTGCATTTTATAATTGGACAGGTCCTGGATTCAGCTCCACATTACGTGAGCCACAGATACTGAATGCAACGGCAGCAAATGCTGGTACTTATACAGTCAACATAACAGTGGATGGTTGTGTTAGTTCGGGTGGCACAGTTTCACAAATAATAAAAACAAAACCTGCTGCACCTGTTGTATCCAATTCATCACCTGTATGTATTGGAGAATCTTTCTCATTAAATACACCGATTGTTATTGGTGCCAGCTATACATGGACAGGCCCGAATGGTTTTAGTGCTACTGAGCAACAACCATCAATTGCCAATGCGCAATCTGTAAATGCAGGAAATTATGCATTGTCTATTTCGGTCGATGGATGTGTTAGTAATCCCTCTACTACGAATGTAACAGTGAATTCGCCACCCGCTCAAGTAGATGTAACGAGTACAGGTCCGGTTTGTATTTCTGAAGAGCTACAACTCATGGCACAAGAATTACAATCGGCAAATTATATGTGGACAGGTCCGAATGGTTTTTTTGCCAATAGCAGGGTAGTGGTTATTCCCAGCATGAATGATGCTACCGCCGGTGCTTATCAGGTTATTGCATCTGTGGCCGGTTGTGCCAGTGTAGCGAATAGTGTAGATGCATCATTGAAGCCTACGCCTGCAGCACCTACCATCAATCCCATTTCATCGGTTTGTGAAAACGAAACACTGATTCTATCGGCTGCATCTGTCACAGGTGCTACTTATAATTGGACGGGTCCGGGTGGATTTATCAGCAATACACAAAGTCCCGCCATCACCAATGTACCTGTCTCTGCATCGGGAAATTATTCAGTGAATATTGTTGTGAATGGATGTAGAAGTGCAAACAATACTGTTGCCATTACAGTAAACCCAATTCCACCTGCACCACAAGTGAGTAACAGTGGAGCCGTTTGTGAGGGGAATGCTTTGCAATTAAATGCAGCTACCATTAGCGGTGCTACTTATGCATGGACAGGGCCTTCTGGATTTACTTCATCCAACCAAAATCCTGTCATTGCAAATGCGCTGCAAAACAATGCAGGTACTTATACGGCTGTTGTTACAGTGAATGGATGTAGAGGACCGGGAAGTACTACTACTGCGATTGTAAATCCATTACCGGGTCCTGTTAATATTGCAAGTAGTGGTCCTGCTTGTGAAGGAAGATCACTTCGTTTAACGGCAGATAGTGTAACTGCGGGCACTTATAGTTGGACTGGTCCGAATGGATTCAGCTCGAATGCAAGGTCTATATTACTCTCCTCTATGAATAACAATAATACGGGAGAGTATCGAGTAGCGGTGAGTGTTGCAGGTTGTACGGGTGTGAACAACAGTATTACTACGATATTGAAACCAACACCTACAGCACCGGTGATTACTGTGCCCACACCTGTTTGTCAAAACAGTCGATTGAACTTGGGCGCTAGTATAGTTGCCGGTGCAAGTTATCAATGGACGGGTCCGAATGGATTTGACAGTAAATTATCATCACCGGTGATCGATTCTGTAAGATTGAATCAGTCGGGTATTTATTCAGTGAATATTACCGTGGATGGATGTGTGAGTAATGACAGATCCGTGAATGTTACGGTGATTCCGGAACCAACAAAACCACAGATCAATTCGAATAGTCCGCTTTGTTTGAATGACCCATTACAACTGACAGCCACGGCGGGAGGTAATGCCAGTTTCCGGTGGTTCAGTACCAATGGATTTAGTTCTACACAACAAAACCCACAAATTGCATCGGTGAACTATAGCGATTCAGGTCAATATGCGGCTTTTGTTCTTGTCAATGGATGTGTGAGTGATACGGCGTTTACCAAGATTGAAATTGATCAACCTGCTGTTGTGAATGCCGGAAATGATCAGGTGGTATGTGCCAATAATGCGGTAGTGCAACTCAATGGATCTGTTTCCGGAGGTACCAATACCGGTATTTGGACAAGTAACGGTACCGGTAGATTTGGTACACGTACTTCTAGTTTAACGAATAGTTATATACCGAGTTCACAGGATACAGCCAATGGTACTGTTACGCTGGTATTGTCTTCAACGAATAATAAATCTTGTCGTACTGTCAATTCTTCATTATTGGTTCGTATTACAGATGCACCTTTTCTGGATATTGGTAATAATCCAACCATCTGTGCGAATGATTCTTTGTTGGCTGTGAATGCACAGTTAAGAAATGCCGGTGGTATTCAGTGGACATCCAATGGAACCGGAAATTTCGATAATAGGAATTCGCTTAATACCAATTATGTTTTGTCAAGCAGGGACCAATCATCAGGAAGTTTTAGGATCTATGCTACTACTACGGGTAATGGTTCTTGTGTAGCGGTAACGGATGAGATCATTGTAAATCTGGCGCCGGTTCCGCAGGTAGATGTAGGAAAGGATCTGTTTATTTTTGAAAATACGCCTTATACATTCAATCCGCAGATAACAGGAAATGTACAATCCTATCAATGGACGCCCGCTAATTTTTTAAATAATGCGACATTACGTAATCCGGTTTTTCGTGGGAATGCAGATCAGAATTTAACGCTAAGGGTAGTGAGTACCAATGGTTGTATTGCAACTGATGAAGTATTTGTTACGGTATTGAAGCCCTTCCCGATTCCCAATGTGTTTTCACCCAATGGAGATGGTGTTCATGATACCTGGGTGATTCCTGAATTGGATAAGTATCCGAATGCGGTGGTGAGTGTATTTGATAGATATGGTAGGAGAGTATTTTTTACAGAAGGGTATAAGCGACCTTGGGATGGAACATTTGAAGGGAAACCTGTTGCAGTTGCTACTTATTATTATATCATAGAACCCAAATTGATACCGGGAATATTTTCTGGTTCCGTTACGATTTTGAAATAGAGGGAAATAAAAAAGGCTACGATCATTCGTAACCTTTCTTTTAGTGATCCCGCTGGGACTCGA
>JACBFI010000058.1 GCA_013391385.1 Sediminibacterium sp. Gen4
CTTATTCCAAAGAACTTTTATAATCCTATTTTCACTACTTTGTAAACATAGGAGTGACACAGAGTTTGGCACAGAGTTTCGCAGAGGAAAAAGGGCTGATATTTGTATTTGTTATGATAAGAAGCATCGTACTATTTGGGATCGTATTCGTGATAACCACTGCAAGTGGGTATTCACAGCGGCAGTATGCTTCATCCTCTGTCCTCTCATCCGGCAACTGGCTAAAAATCGCCGTTAAAGAAGCCGGCATCTACAAGGTAGAAGCGTCTTCTCTCACCCCTTTAGGGGCAGGGGCAGGGGGGATATCCTCTTCTTCTATTCGTTTATACGGCAACGGCGGCGCCATTTTAGGCGAACAAGGCAATGCAGATTATATCGACGACCTTTTTGAAAATGCGATTCAAGTAGTGGATGGTGGGGATGGCATTTTCAACAACAACGATTATTTCCTCTTTTATTCCAATGGTAGCGGTCATTGGCAAAAAGACAGTGCCCAACAAAGTTTTCGATTCATTAAAAATTTGTACAGCGATTCTGCGTTTTACTATATTTCCATTGGTGGTATCGGTAAAAGAATACAGGAACAGAATATTCTTCCGGTATCAACTGTTACGGTTACTTCCTTCCAGGAACGTGCGGTGGTTGAGAATGATTTGGTGAATTTGATTGGATCCGGGAAAGAGTGGTATGGAGAAAAATTTACTGTTGGTTCTTTATCCAGAACTTTTTCGTTGAACTGGCCCAATGTCATTACACAAACGCCTTTTCTTCTGAGAGCTTCTTTTGCTTCCAGAAATGTAGGTGCTTCTGCTTCTATGCTCACCACGGTCAACGGTACACAATCAACTCCATTGATCTTTCCTTCAGTCACAGGAACTTTTCTAGATCGATATGCCGTGCATCAGGAACAAGAGCAACTCTACAATGCAGCACAATCTTCTACCATCATACGCTTCGATTATCAGTCAGCAGCTTCAGGTGCTGAATCTTGGTTGAATCGATTTGAATTGTTTGGAAGAAGAGCATTGATCAAACCGGCTGATCAGGTATTGTTGTTTCGCGATTGGTCTTCTGTGAGTAACGGTGCTGTTGCGCGGTTTGAATTATCCGGGACTACTACCGGAATAAAAGTGTGGGACATCACATCTCCATTCGTTCCGGTTGCCATGCGTAACCTTTCATCAAGCAATTTTATTTTTCATCAAGATGCAGGTCGACTTAGAGAATATGTAGCATTTACGGATGCACAAGCATTGACACCGGTAGTGATGGGAACTGTTAGCAATCAAAACTTACATGGATTATCTGTTCCTGAATATCTCATCATTACACATCCTTCTTTTGTAACAGCGGCACAAAGACTGGCCACTTTTCATCGTCAACAATATGCGCGTACTGTTGCGGTAATCAGCACAGAGCAAGTGTATCAGGAATTCGGTTCAGGTATTGCTGATCCTACGGCTATTCGCAATTTTGTGAAAATGCTGTACGATAAAAACAACAGCACGCTACAATATCTTTTATTATTCGGTAGTGGTTCTTATGATCCGCGTAATCGGGTAGCGAATAATTATCGGTTTATTCCTACGCATCAAAGTAATCAATCACTCGATCCCATTTCCAGTTATACTTCTGATGATTTTTTTGGGATGTTGAATGATACGGTGGATATCAATCTTGGTGCGGATAAACAGGCATTGGAGATTGCGGTTGGACGCATACCGGCACGGAATCTAAACGAAGCCAATGCCATGGTCGATAAGATCATTCGTTACCATCATCCATCTGGTTTTGGTGAATGGAGAAATCGATTACTATTCATAGCAGATGACCGCGATCAGAATTTGCATTTGAATGATGCAGAAGGAGTATCAGCTGTTACCAAAAACACACTTTTTCAAACACAGAAAATTTATCTGGATGCTTTCCCCTTAGTGAGTGGTAGTGGCGGTGCGCGTTATCCGGCAGTGAATGAAGCCATCGTGAATCGAATGAATCAAGGAGCTTTGATCGTCAACTATAGCGGACATGGTAACCATATTCGTCTGGCTGATGAAGCAGTGTTTACTTCAGAAGAAGCAGGTCGTTTACAGAATGCTACACGATTGCCTTTGATGGTGACGGCCAGTTGTGATTTTTATCCATTTGATGATCCTGCAAAAAATGCATTGGGTGCACAAATGTTGTCGGGTGATTCCACCGGTGCCATCGCTTTATTAACCACTGCCAGATTGGTTTTGGCTGCGAGTAATCGTATCATCAATGAATATTTTATTCAAGAAGCCCTTCAACGCAATCCTTCCACTCAACAGTATTTGTCATTAGGAGAAGCTTTTCGAAGGGCTAAAAATTTGGCAGTCATTCAATCGGGAGAAATATTGAATTCAAGAAAATTTGTTTTGCTGGGTGATCCTGCCATGCGTTTATCTTATCCCGCTCATCGTGTTCAATTGACAGCAGTGAATGGTAGACCCGTGACAACAGGAGATACTTTGCAAGCATCTACCCGTTATATCCTGGAGGGACAAATTACAGATGCTTCCGGCAATCGTCTCCGCGATTTTACCGGTACGATGGAAACCATCATTCAGGATAAACCACAAAGTATCTCCACACTCGCCAATGAATCAGGCAGTTTTGTAACACGGTTTGAACAAGAGTCGGCCATCTTGTTCAAAGGTGTTTTTTCAGTAGATACAGGTCGATTCCGCATAGAAATAATTCTACCAAAAGATGTCAGTTTTCAACCGGGTAAAGGGAAGATCAGTTTCTATGCTTATGATGCACTTCGTGATGCCTCGGGTGCAGATACCAACTTGGTGATGGTGGGTAGTGATCAATTACTGACCGATCTTACAGGGCCTATTATTCGATTATTCTTGAACGATACCCAATTCAAAAATGGGGGTCTGACACATGAAACCCCTTTACTGATCGCACAGTTATCAGACAGCTCCGGAATCAATACTTCGGGGAATGGGGTGGGACATGATATTACCCTCATCATCGATAATGAAGTCAGGAATCAACGGGTATTGAATGATCTGTTTGTGGCTGACAGGGATAGTTGGTCATCGGGTAGTCTTCAGTTACGGTTGCCAGTACAAAGCAATGGAGCGCATCAGTTGCGGTTAAAGGCTTGGGATGGTGCGAATAATTCTTCCGAAGCGGTATTGGATTATGTAGTGGTGAGGCAAGAGCAGCTGAAACTGTCTAAAGTGATGAACTTCCCCAATCCGTTTTTTGATCGCACCCGCTTCTCATTTGAACACAACCAACCCAATACGGATTTGAAAGTGGATATCTATATTTATCAATCATCCGGCAGACTGGTCAAGCGCATTTCTAAGCAGCTGAATACAGCAGGCACCAGAAATATTCAAATAGAGTGGGATGGAAGAGATGAATCAGGACGAAAAATCCAAAAAGCTGTTTATATTTACAACATGGTTGTTCAATCCGGCACCCAAAAATCTTTTCACGCCGGACAACTTATTCTCCTTTAATTGACTCTATGGGTTGAATTTTACTCGTTTTCCTTATCGAAAAAACACTGTGCTACTCTGTGCCGCACTTTGTGTTTTCTGTGGTAAAATAACCACAGAGTGAACGGAGTTTGACACAGAGTTACACGGAGTGTTTTTAGCTTATAGGTTATAGTAAAGAGAGGCGCACCCTCTGCCATACACTATTCACTATAATCCTTAAGCCATAAGCTGACACTGTGCAACTTTGTGCCGTACTCTGTGTTCTCTGTGGTTAAAAAGCAAGCCACAGAGTGAACGGAGTTTAACACAGAGTTACATGGAGTGGGATTTGGAATATAGCTTATAGTAAAGAGATAACATTCTCAACTATATGCTATGACCCATAAGCTATAAGCTAAGCGATGCTTGCATTCTAAATTTTTTAAAATATATTGCTTCATGCTTTTTACTTCTAAGAAAACCCTGACAGCCATTATTGGATTACTGTTGTCTGTTGGTGCTGTTGCACAGGACTCTGTAAATATTGTTTCTACAGCTGTTCCTTTTTTGCGGATTTCTCCGGATGCACGTGCGGGGGGGATGGGTGATGTGGCCATTGCTACCACTCCGGAAGCCAATGCTCCTTTTTGGAATTTATCCAAAGTGATGTTTGCTCCGCGTAAATCAGCTATTGCTGTGAACTATACACCTTGGTTGAAAGACCTGGGATTGAATGATGTGTATCTCGCCAGTATGGCCGGTTATCATCGCCTGGATGATGAGCAGGCGGTATCTTCTACCCTTCGTTTTTTTAGTTTGGGTAATATTCAGCTCACCGACTTCTCCGGTAATGTATTGAACTCTGTTCGTCCCAGTGAGTTTGCTTTTGATCTGGGTTATTCCAGAAAGCTGAATGAGAAAATGAGTATTGGTGTGGCATTGCGTTATATCAATTCAAGATTGGTTGTAGGTGATGTGGGAACGGGTGTGGTGTATAAGGCCGGTAATGCTGTTGCCGGTGATGTATCTGTGTATCACAATGGTTTGGATGAAGAT
This sequence comes from Sediminibacterium sp. Gen4, assembly GCA_013391385.1. Classification (GTDB taxonomy): domain Bacteria; phylum Bacteroidota; class Bacteroidia; order Chitinophagales; family Chitinophagaceae; genus Sediminibacterium. The sequence goes on from JACBFI010000058.1 coordinate 4,524, forward strand.
GGGAATGGGTGGAATTGGGGTGTGGTATTGTCGAATTTGGGTAGTAAGATCGGTTATACGAATGATGCGAGAAACAAAGATTTTATTCCTGCCAATCTGGGTATTGGTGTTTCTTATACCAAAGTATTGGATGAAAACAATAAGATCAATTTCGCCTTAGACATGAATAAACTATTGGTACCATCACCACCGGTAGCCACAGGAAATTTCACAGTAGATTCTACCAATCTTTCTAACTACCGAACAACAGGTGTAGTCAGCAGCTGGATGAAATCATTTGGTGATGGAACAGGCTTTGGAAAATCTTTACAAGTATCTGTTGGAGCTGAGTATAGTTACAATAACCAGTTCTTTTTCCGCAGTGGTTATTTCTATGAAAATAAAAACCGTGGCAACAGAAAATACTTCAGCGTCGGCGCCGGTTTTAAACTCGACTTTATGGATATCAACTTCTCGTACCTAGTGCCGTCTGGTAGCGGTGTTACCAGAAATCCGCTTTCGAATACTTTGAGAATAGGAGTTGTTTTCAGTCTTGAGCCTAAGGAATGATGTAGTTGCTTGATGGAACGCAGATTTTCTCCACAGGAGTCCTTGGGACATGATTAGTTATGATCTATCATGATCAA
>JACBFI010000013.1 GCA_013391385.1 Sediminibacterium sp. Gen4
CGATCATTCGTAACCTTTCTTTCAGTGATCCCGCTGGGACTCGAACCCAGGACCCATACATTAAAAGTGTATTGCTCTACCAACTGAGCTACGGAATCTCCTTCCTTAGAACTGAAAATACATTGCTGTATTCCGTTTTGGGAGTGCAAAAATAGGTGAAATAAAAAACCAGCCAAATTTTTATGCTTCTTTTTTAGAGTATTTACTCACATTCAATTCCTTATAAGTGATCTGAAGCTGTATTTTTGTTCCTCAATGATTTGAATTATGTCGCAATTCCTCAACAAAGTGGTAGTGGTTACCGGTGGTTCCGATGGAATCGGTAAAGCATTGGTAGAAGCATTTTTAGTCTTGGGTGCTAAAGTGGCTACTTGCGGAAGAAACTATGATAAGCTTTATCAACTGCAGTCTGCACACCCTGGTGCCCCATTATTGATTCATACGGCTGATGTAAGTAAAGAACAGGATTGTAGACAATTCATCGATGTTACCATCAAATCATTTGGCACTATTGATATTCTGATCAATAACGCAGGCATTTCCATGCGCTCTATTTTTGAAGAAGTGGAATTGGATACTTTGCGTAAAGTCATGGACATCAATTTCTGGGGTACTGTTTATTGTACGAAATTCGCTTTACCGCATATTTTGAAAAACAAAGGAACCATTGTAGGCATTTCATCCATTGCCGGTTATCGTGGATTGCCGGGTAGAAGTGGTTACTCCGCTTCCAAATTTGCAGTCAATGGTTGGATGGAAGCTCTCAGAACCGAATTACTCGAAAGTGGAACCAATGTATTGTGGGTTTGTCCGGGATTCACTACTTCCAATATTCGTAATGTTGCGTTGAATAAAACCGGACAATCACACGGAGAATCACCCATGGATGAAGGTAAAATGATGAGTTCTGAAGAATGTGCTACACATATCATCGCAGCCATCGAAAAAAGAAAAAGAACCCTTGTACTCACTTTCACCGGTAAGAGAACCGTTTTCATGAATCGCTTTTTCCCTTCACTGACAGATAAGCTGGTTCGTAAGTTTTTCTTCAAAAATGGACAATTGGTGAAATAACCGACGTATCCTGACGTTACTATTGCGGCATGCCCATACTAACGTTGACAACTGATATAGGCCAGCGAGATTTTCTCGTGGGTGCTATCAAAGGACAGTTCCTGCAACTGGATCCTTCTGTCAATATTTGTGATATCACACACTACCTGCCCCAAACCAATTTCCCGCAGGCGGCTTATATCTGTGCGAATGCATTTCAACATTTCCCCTCGGGTACTTTTCATCTAATCATTGCTAATTTATTTGAATCACCCCTGAAATATGTGTTGATGGCCAAACACCGCCAGCAATACATCATCTGCTCCGATAATGGTTTATTGACCATGATTACAGGTGAAAAACCTAAAGAGATCATCGCAATACCCTTGGGTGCTGCTAAAAATTTATTACAGATCACAAGTGCTATTGCCGTAGCTATCAACACTTTCTCTAAAACCGCACAGCTCAATAGCATCGGTCAGCCCATAGACACGATTGATGAAAAATACCCGCTCAGACCAACCGTAGGTCCAGATTGGATAGAAGGACAGATACTGTTCATCGATCAGTTTGAAAATGTGGTGATCAATATCACAGAGGCTGAATTCAATGAACATCGTAAGGGAAGGAACTTTAAGATCGTTTTTAAAAGAAATGAAGTCATCGAAACGATCAGTGCCAACTATACGGCCGTTCCGGAAACCGAAAAATTGGCATGGTTCAATTCCGCCGGTTATCTCGAAATAGCCCTCAGGAATGGAAATATGGCCGGACTTTTCGGCTTACAGGGTTTCAATGAGCAACTCCAAAAGACACCCTCCATCGATACCAGCTGGTTTTACCAGACCATCCGGGTATTCTTCGAGGGATAAGATACTGGGTTCTTTCACTTTTCACCTTTCACTTCTCACTTTTCACTACTTTCCAGTATTTTCGCATCCGCAATGACATCGTCATTGGATCATTAAATCAATCAAAATCTTATGGCATACGACGTAATCGTTATTGGAAGTGGTCCGGGTGGATATCCTGCTGCTATCCGTGCTTCTCAGCTGGGTTTTAAAGTAGCAATCATTGAAAAAGAAAGTCTGGGTGGTATCTGTCTGAACTGGGGCTGTATTCCTACCAAAGCATTGTTAAAAAGTGCACAAGTATATGAATACCTAAAACATGCTTCTAACTATGGCATCAATGCAACCGGTACCCATGATTTCGGTGGTGTTATCAAACGTAGTCGTGGTGTTGCGGATAAAATGAGTAAAGGTGTTCAGTTCCTGATGAAAAAGAATAAGATCGATGTCATCATGGGCTATGGTAAAGTACAGTCTAAAGGAAAAGTGGAAGTAACTGCAGCAGATGGCAGCAAACAAATTGTTGAAGCAAAATATATCGTGATCGCCACCGGTGGTCGCAGCCGTGAATTACCGAACCTGAAACAGGATGGTAAAAAAGTAATCGGTTATCGCGAAGCGATGGTATTACCTGAACAACCTAAGAGCATGATCGTTGTAGGAAGTGGTGCGATTGGTGTTGAATTTGCTTATGTATACAATAGCATGGGTACCAAAGTAACCATCGTTGAATTCATGCCTCGTATTGTTCCGGTAGAAGATGAAGATGTTTCTAAAGAATTGGAGAAGCAATACAAAAAGCAAGGTATTGAGATCATGACCAATGCTTCTGTAGAATCAGTAGATACTTCAGGTGCGGGTGTGAAAGCACAAGTAAAAAAACAAGATGGTTCCATCGTAACCCTTGAAGCAGATGTAGTATTGAGTGCAGTAGGTGTGGTAGCTAATATCGAAAATATTGGTCTGGAAGAAAACGGTATCAAAACTGAAAAAGGAAAGATCATCGTTGACAAATACCAGCAGACCTCTTTAGCAGGTGTGTATGCAATTGGTGACTGTTCACCCGGACAAGCACTTGCTCACGTTGCAGCCAAAGAAGGCATCAATGCAGCAGAGCACATGGCTTATCTGGAGAAGAAGCATCATCATTTACCTGAGGCTATCGATTATAACAATATCCCGGGTTGTACTTATTGCATCCCAGAAATTTCTAGTGTAGGTTATACTGAGAAAGCAGCTAAAGAAGCCGGATATGAAATCAAAGTAGGTAAGTTCCCATTTGTAGCCAGTGGTAAAGCCAGTGCTGCAGGAGCCACCGAAGGTTTTGTAAAAGTGATCTACGATGCGAAATATGGTGAATTTTTAGGATGCCATATGATCGGTTACAATGTTACTGAAATGATTGCTGAAGCAGTTGTTGCACGTAAATTGGAAACCACTGCACATGAAATTTTAAATGCAGTACATCCGCACCCAACCATGAGCGAAGGCTTGAAAGAAGCAACTGCTGCGGCTTATGGGGAAGCGATTGATATTTAGGAAATTTAGGATGTCTGATGTAGGATGTCTGATTTGATATTTTTTTGAGTGATGCCGGATATTTTATCCGGCATCTTTTTTTTGTTTTCAACTTTCATATTTGCTAAAAATTATAAACGATCCATTTTCATGTTAAGTGGGGGTGGTATTGTGTGGGGAAACTTCATTTTTGTTTGGAAGAAAAACTTTAACTTAAAGGGATTTTTCCGGACAGACCTATCCTCAATCATCATACCTTAAAATTACTATATGGCTAAGATTACACTAAAAGTCAATAAGAAAGAACATACGATTGATGCTGATCCCCAAATGCCGCTCTTATGGGCTATCCGCGATATCGTTGGATTAAAAGGAACCAAATATGGATGCGGCGTTGCACAATGTGGCGCCTGCACGGTTCATATGGAGGGGCAACCGGTTCGTTCTTGTTCCATTCCTGTGATCGGTGCCGCGAATAAGTCCATCACCACCATCGAAGGACTATCAGATGATAACTCACATCCGGTTCAGGCTGCCTGGATAGAAGAACAGGTGCCGCAATGTGGTTATTGTCAGTCCGGACAAATCATGGCGGCAGTTGCCTTACTACAAAAGAAAACTTCACCCACGGATGCGGATATTGATGCAGCCATGCAAGGACATATTTGCAGATGCGGTACCTATCCAAGAATACGGGAAGCCATCAAGAAAGCTTCCAAGAAAATGACCGTAAAAGGGTAGTACCTACATTATTCAACCACAACAATGACCAATCATGGAACCAAAAGATATATCAAGAAGAAAATTCATTAGAGCCACCGGCTTATCAGCCACTGCGCTCACACTGGGTTTTTATTTTTCCGGTGAATCCAAAGCATCTACCATTATCAAAGGAGAAGATGCAGAGAATTATGGCGTATCGCTGAATTCATGGATACACATAGATACCAATGGTAAAGTCACCATCGTGAGTCACCGCGCTGAAATGGGACAAGGTGCTTATCAGGCCATTCCTCAAATGATTGCAGAGGAATTAGAAGTGAATCTCGATGAAGTCAATATCATTTTCGGAAAAGGGGATACTGTAAAATATGGCAATCAGATTACCGGTGGTAGCTCTACTGTGCGTGGTACTTATAAGAACTTGTCCAAGTTGAGCGCCAGTGCTCGTGAAATGCTGATCACGGCTGCTGCAAATAAATGGAATGTTCCTGCTGCAGAATGTTATGCGGAAGCCGGACATGTGATCCATCGTCCATCCGGCAAAAAAATGCATTATGGGGAGTTGGTAGTAGATGCTTCAAAATTGGAAGCGCCGAAAAATGTGCAACTGAAAAAAATAGAGGATTATAAATTGGTTCGAAAGCCACTTCCTCGTCAGGATACGCCACTCAAAACAAATGGTACGGCTGTTTTTGGTATTGATAAAACATTACCCGGCATGTTATATGCCATGGTAGAACGCAATCCACGTTTAAGAGGGAAAGTAAAATCCTATGATGATACTGCTGCCTTGAAAGTCCCCGGTGTGAAAAAAGTATTCAAAGTCACCATGAAAGTATTTGATACCGATCGTGAGGGAATAGCAGTGGTGGCAGAGTCTACCTGGGCGGCGATGCAGGGACGTAAAGCTTTGAAAGTAGTATGGGATGATACAGGCTTTGATTATGTGAATACGGAAGACATCTATAAAAAAATGAAAGCGGAGTTGCAATCTAAAGAAGGATTGTCTGCCAAAAAACAAGGTGATCCTGATCCGATCCTGGCACAACAAAAAACCAAATTGGATGTGGTTTATGAAACACCCTATCAAGCCCATGCTTGTATGGAACCATTGAATTGTATAGCACATCATAAAGGAGACTCGATTGAGATTTGGGGACCTATTCAGGCACCTGACTGGGTACAGGGTGATATCAGTCAGAAAATGGGCGTGAAAAAAGAAAATGTGATCGTGAATATGACTTTCCTTGGTGGTGGTTTTGGTCGCAAAGCATTTTTAGATTATACGCATGAAGCCTGTTTGATTTCCAAAGAAGCAGGAGCACCGGTGCAAGTTATTTGGACAAGAGAAGATGATATGACACAAGGACCTTTCCGTCCGGGAGTGAGTTACAGAGCGGAAGGTGCTGTGAATAATGGAGAGATCAGTGCGATCAAGTTCAGATTGTGCGGACAGAATATCGGACACTGGATGGGTAGCAAAAAAGATGTACCGAATGATAGTGTGTTGGAAGGTTTTCAACCACATTATTTTGACAGTATCAAAAATATCAGCTTTTCAGATGTGCCATTTGAAACGCCGATTCCGATTATGTGGTGGCGTTCAGTATATGCATCTACCAATGGGTTTGCTTATGAGAGTTTCATGGATGAACTCGCTATTGCTGCGGGTAAAGATCCATTGGCATTCAGAAAGCAACACCTCAAGAGTGATCGTTGTCAAAAATTATTGGATAAAGTAGAAGAGGTGTCAGGATGGAAAAACAGAAAACCCAAACAAGGTTATGGTATAGCGATCACAGAATGTTTCAGTAGTACGGTGGCGCAAGTGGTGAAAGTGTCTAAAGATGCAACGGGTAAAATCAAAATAGACAAAGTATGGGCGGTGATCGATTGTGGATGGTATGTAAATCCGGATACCGTTCGTGCACAAGTAGAAGGTTCTATTGTGATGGCATTGGGGGCGGCTACCAATCATGAAATTCATTTCAAAGATGGACTGACGGTAGAGAAAAATTTCAATACCTATCGCATGCCAAAGATTAATGAGATTCCGCCTATTGAAGTGTTTATCATGGATAACAATGAAGATGCAGGTGGTGTTGGAGAACCCGGATTGCCACCATTCACGCCGGCATTGACCAATGCGATTTATGATTTAACAGGAAAACGAATCAGGAAATTACCCTTTGATCTAGCGAAGGTTTGATCGGATTTATTTTGATAATTTGCAGGTATGAAAAAGAAGATATCGATTGTAACAGTTGTATGTTCCATGGTCATCATTGGTAGTAGTTTTATACAAAGTGAGACACAAAAAAGTATTTCCAGAGGAAAAGAAGTATATGGATTGTATTGCCAGAATTGTCATATGGAAGATGGGGCCGGTATGCCGGAAGTAAATCCTCCTTTGGCAAAAGCAGATTACATGAAAAGACCTTCCAAAGATTTGATCAATGTAATACTGAAAGGCTCTACCGCTAGTTTAACAGTGAATGGGAAAAAATATGTAGGAGCTATGCCTGCACAAGAATACCTCAGTGATGAACAGATCGCAGATGTATTAAATTATGCAAAAAACAGCTGGGGAAATAAAATTCCGGGTGTTATTACACCTGCGTTGGTAAAAGCGCAGCGTAAGTAATATATTCGTATTGTTATAGAGCAGTTTGATCATGCATGAAATCATTTCGATTATAAAATCTTATCAACAAGCAGTTGCAGAAGGTAAAAAAACAGCCTTGGCAACTGTTGTGCATGTAGAAGGTTCATCTTATCGAAGACCTGGAGCACGCATGCTGATTACAGAAGATGCCGAAATTACAGGATCGATCAGTGGTGGGTGTTTGGAAGGAGATGCTTTTCGCAAAGCTTTGCACGTTATTCTTTCTGATAAAGCCATGCTAGTAACTTATGATACTGCCGATGAAGATGATGCGAAATTCGGAATGGGTCTGGGTTGTCAGGGAGTGATACAAGTGTTGATAGAACCACTACAAGCTGAGAGAGGTGCAGCAATCATTGAACTTTTGCAAAAAGCGACAGCATCTAGACAATATGCATCCTTGGTAACTTTTTTTTCCATGAGTGACAAAAAAGCGCCACAATATGGATCATGTTATTTATTCACAGAAAAAGAAGAAACAATAGGTTCTTTACCTGTTTTATCAAAAGATGTGATAGAGGAAGAAACAAGACAGGTAATAGGTCAGCGTAAATCCTCTTTCAAAAAATATCAGATCGATCAACAAGAGATGATCGTATTTACAGAGTTGATACAGCCTCCGGTTTCATTGATAGTAGTAGGTGCCGGTAATGATGTGATTCCTGTAGTGAAAATGGCGGAGATGTTAGGATGGCAATCCACCGTACTCGATGGAAGACCCATGTATGCCAGTAGAGAAAGATTTCCGATGCCTTCATGCCAAGTCTTTCATAGTAAAGCCGATCAAATATTGGAACGTGTACAGATCGACGCAAGAACCGTATTTGTATTGATGTCGCATAATTATAACTATGATCTTGCGGTATTGAAAGTATTGCTGAATCATCCAATCACTTATATAGGAGTATTGGGTCCTCACAAGAAAATGAAAATGATGATGGATGAATTAGCAGAAAATGGTATCGAGTTAACCGATAAGCAAAAAGAAGCTATTCATGGTCCGGTGGGTTTGCATATTGGCGCAGAAACAGCAGAAGAGATTGCAGTATCGATTATCGCAGAAATACAAGCCAAGCTTACATCTACGGATACACGTCCACTCAAAGAGAAGCAAGATGCGATTCATCGCCGAGCGGATCTAGTGATTGAATCTACTTCTTCAACAGCCATTTAATACCTATCATGCAAAACCCATCAACAGCAGTATTGATCTTGGCTGCAGGCGCTTCTGTTCGTTTGGGTAGACCTAAACAAAGTTTGCTTTTTCAGGGACAAACATTGGTACAAAAAATTGTTTCAACGGCTTTGGCGCTTCAATCAGGTCCTGTATTGTTGGTGTTGAAAGAAGGAGATGGTATAGATGTACAGGAAGATGTAATCAAGATATATAATTCGGATGCAGCTTTGGGTATGGCCACTTCTATACATTCTGGAATCAGGTATTTAGAAACACAGCATCCGAATATCGAAACAGTGATCATCACGGTTTGTGATCAACCCTTTATTACGAGCAGTTTGTTACAAGAAATGATCACCCATTACAGGGAGACAAAGTTGCGCATCGTTGCTTGTAAGTATGATAATATTGTTGGGACTCCTGTTTTGTTTCATAAAACCATGTTCAAAGCTTTATACGGGTTAAACGGAGACAAGGGTGCTAAACAACTGATAAATCAGCATATACAACAGGTTGGATTGATTAACTTTCCACTCGGAAACATCGATGTGGATACAGAAGAAGACTATGAGCGATTGATTAAATTATAAAGAATGATTGTAGACAACCATCAACGGATACATAATTACTTAAGGATATCATTGACTGATAACTGTAATCTTCGATGCTTTTATTGCATGCCGGAAGATGAATATGATTTTGCCTCGGCTGCTCAGTTGATGCAGGTAGATGAGATTGAGCAGCTGGCTAAAATATTTGTAGCACAGGGAGTGAATAAAATTCGGCTCACAGGCGGAGAACCGTTGGTGAGAAAAGATGCCAAAGAGATCATCAAAAGATTGGCACAGTTACCGGTTACACTTACTCTTACAACAAACGGTACTCGGTTACATGAGTTCGCTGCTTTGTTAAAAGAAAGCAATGTCCGATCTGTTAATATTAGTCTGGATACTTTACAGTCTGATAAATTCAAGCTACTTACTAAAAGAGATCAGTTTGAGATCGTTCAACAGAATATTCAACTAATGATCGATCAGGGCTTTCATACAAAAGTCAATATGGTAGTGCTGCGTGGTATGAATGATAGGGAGATCCATGATTTTATTGAATGGACAAAAGACCAACCCGTACATGTTCGCTTTATTGAGTTCATGCCTTTTGAGGGGAATCGTTGGACGAGTAATAAGGTTTTTACGATGGATGAGATACTGTCAACCATCGCGGAAAAATATCCAATCGTTCCATTACAGGCTGAGAAACATGATACAGCAAAGAAATTCATGGTTCCCGGGCATCAGGGGACCTTTGCTGTAATTAGCACTATGAGTGCTCATTTTTGTGGGGATTGTAATCGCATGCGATTGACAGCAGATGGTAAAATGAAAAACTGTTTGTTCTCCAAAGATGAAGTGGATTTGTTGACACCTTTACGAAAAGGAGAAGATGTGTTGCCTTTGATTTATCAATCTATTGCAGCAAAAGCAGCGCAGTTGGGTGGACAATTCACGCAAGACTATCAGCAATTGCAAGCGGAGAGTATTCAAAACAGAAGTATGATCACGATCGGAGGATAAACCAGTGATTAAACAATAAACAAATCATTAAGAAAATTCAGATGTACTGAAACCTTTAAATAAATAATTCTTAATCAGTCCCTGTGGACGGGCCTCATTGGGGTCGGTGTCAAGCGAAGCGTTGACAGATCATCCGCCGCGGCGGATGATCAGAGGCCAATGCAGCCCGGGAACAGGGACGGGGCCATTCGGCCCAGGAGAAATAATTGGGTTTGAATTTTAGAGTGATTAAGTATAGTAGTGTAATTATGTTAATGTAGTATAACTATGATCAGCGTTTCAGAAGCTCGGGCAATCATTCAACAACATATCGTTACCCTATCTCCGGTATTACGAATATTACCTGATGTACTGGGTTATACAATTGCCGCTGATGTTTTTGCAACCGTAGATATCCCCGCCTATCCACAATCGTCGATGGATGGATATGCTTTTTCCTATACAGATTGGCAACAAAACAAATCATTGCAGATTAGCGGCGAAATGGCGGCCGGAACTAAGGAGTCTATTTCATTGCCATCAAAAACAGCTGTGCGCATTTTTACAGGTGCTCCCGTGCCTCCGGGAGCTGATACGGTGGTGATGCAAGAAAAAGTAGTAGTAGAAAAAGGCATATTAACAATTCAAGATGATCAATTACAAGCCGGTGCCAATGTTCGACCAAAAGGATCAGAAATCAAGGTAGGAGAACTGGCTTTGCCATCAGGCACTTTATTGACTCCGGCAGCTATTGGATTTCTTGCAGGTATTGGTGTTACAGAAGTAATGGTATATCCTTCGCCGGTTGTTACTATCATCATCACAGGAAATGAATTGCAAAAACCCGGACAACCCCTAGAGTACGGACAAGTATATGATGCCAATTCATTTGCATTATCTGCGGTGTTACAGCAATACGGTGTTCAACAAATTGAAGTGATACAAGTGCCTGATGTGATAGAACGATTGAATGAATCATTATCTCAGGCATTAGAAAAAAGTGATCTGGTCTTATTAACAGGAGGTGTTAGTGTTGGAGACTATGATTTTGTAACCCGTTCCGCAGAATATTGTGGCATTACTACCCAATTTCATAGGCTCAAACAAAGACCCGGAAAACCTTTGTTCTTTGGTACAAAAGGTCGGCAAATGATATTTGGATTGCCCGGTAATCCATCTTCTGTACTCACTTGTTTTTATATGTATGTGCTGCCTGTGATCATGGGTATGAAAAAAACGGGAACCGGGTTAATCCGACAACAGGTGCCGCTCTCTCAAAGCTATACTAAAACAACACAGCTGACCCATTTTTTGAAAGGTTGGTATGATGGACAAACAGCTGCACCATTGGGGGCGCAAGAGTCCTATAGGATGCGTTCATTTGCAGGTGCAAATTGTTTGATAGAAATAGAGGAGAAAGCAGAACGTATGGAGCAAGGAGCGTTGGTTACCATTCATTTGTTATCTGCTTAAAACTATTGTATGGATCCCTTTTATTGGTTTTATATATTATTGTTCATCGTGGCTTTTCTATATGCTTCAGTTGGGCATGGAGGTGCTAGCGGTTATTTAGCACTGATGGCTTTATTTAGTGTGGCGCCTGAAGTGATGAAGCCAACGGCATTATTGCTCAATTTATTCGTATCACTCACCGCCTTTATTCAATTTTATCGAGGTAGGCATTTTGTATGGAAAGTGTTTTTACCGCTGGCATTGGCTTCTGTGCCCATGGCATTTGTGGGTGGATTGATCACCATTGATGCAACACTCTATAAAAAAATATTAGGGCTGCTTTTATTGTTTTCTGTGGTTCGTTTATTGATTCCGTCGAAAAAGAATATTGGTGATTTGCAGCCATCGCATTTTTACGGAGCTTTGTTAATGGGGGGAGTGATTGGATTGTTATCCGGAATGATTGGTATCGGAGGTGGAATTATTCTATCTCCCTTGTTATTATTTTTCAAATGGACAGACCAAAAACAAACTGCTGCTATCAGCGCACTGTTTATTTTTGTAAATTCTGCATCAGGATTAATGGGGCAGCTGACCAATGGTATTCAGTTCAGCACAGATATGTACGGTTATGTAGGGGTTGCTTTTGTAGGAGGAGTAGGAGGTGCTTATTTTGGCGCGATGAAGTTTAAACAGACAAGCATGCAGAAAATTTTAGCAATTGTATTAGCAGTTGCATCATATAAGTTATTATTTACAACCGCTTAATTGTAACTATGAAATATTTGATTCTTTTATCTATGCTATGTGTATCTCAGTTTGTATCTGCACAGCATGATACAAAACCTACCGATTATTTTGCAGTAGAAGGTAAAGTGAAACAAACAGTGAGGTTTACATTGGAAGATGCTACTGCCTTGAATAGTATTTCTTTTGATAGTATCGTTATTTATAATCATCTGGTATTGCAGAAGTCTGTATTGAGAAAAGTAAAAGGTGTTTTATTGAAAGATGTTTTAGCAAAAGCCTCATTTGATAGTAATGATCCAAAGTCTTTGAGTGAATATTACATTACTTGTATCGCATCAGATGGGTACAAAGTGGTGTTCTCTTGGAATGAAATATTTAATACTGCCATTGGAAAGCAACTGATGATTATTACGGAAGCTGATGGTGTAAAAGCATCTGCTTTATCACAGCGTATAGCTATCATTTCTCCTGCTGACGTCGCTACAGGTAGAAGATATATACATGGGCTTTCGAGAATTGTTGTGAGTAGAGTTGAATCATTAAATTAATGCAGTAGATAATGAAGATCCTTTTTTTTGGACAATTGGTTGAAGTGGTAGGGGCAAAGGAACTAAGTATTGAGGGTGGTACAGATATACATGCTTTGACTTCTTCTCTTCATCAGCTATTTCCTTTGTTAGCCCAAGCAAAATATGTAATAGCAGTAGATCAGGAAATAATTTCTGATAATCGGAATTTACAAGAACACAATATTGTAGCATTCATGCCCCCTTTTTCCGGAGGATAATATGAGCCAAGAATCATCATATGAACGATATCATCGACAAATGATCTTGCCGAATTTCGGTACAAGGGCGCAACAGCTTTTACAGGAATCAAAGGTGTTGGTGATTGGTGCGGGTGGATTGGGTTGTCCGGCACTACAATATTTGGTGGGTGCTGGTGTTGGGCATATCGGAATTGTTGATGGAGATCAAGTATCATTAAGTAATCTACACAGACAAACATTATTTACTTCCGATGATATTGGACAGAACAAAGCGGAAGTTGCAGCAAAAAAATTAAGTCGGTTAAATTCAGATATTCATATAGAAGCCATTTCGCTTCATCTCACCAATCACTATGCATTGGATGTGATAAAAGGCTATGATATCATCGTAGATGGTACCGATAATTTTGCTACCCGTTATATGATCAATGATGCTTGTGTGTTGTTGGATAAAACATTAGTGTATGGTGCTGTATCACAATATGAAGGTCAGGTAGCTGTATTCAACCATCTTTTACCAACAGGAGAACATTCTGCCAATTATCGGGATATCTTCCCTGATCCACCCAAAGAGGGTTCTGTACTGAATTGTGTGGATGCAGGAGTATTAGGTGTGTTGCCCGGTATCATCGGTGCTATGCAGGCTGCAGAAGTTATTAAATTGATTACAGGTATCGGAGAGCCGTTGGTGAATCAGTTATTAACCTATCAATTCAATAACCATCAGGTATTTACTGTTAAAATAACGCCACAGTCCAAGACATCCTCATTCATACCTACTGATGCAACTGCATTTAAATCCATTGATTATGTATGGCTTTGTTCATCACCCCAAAATACTTTAGAAGTCAACGCAGATGAATTTGATCAGTTGGCGAGTCAGAAAAATATTGATATTGTTGATGTAAGGGAACTGCATGAATTGCCGGTTGTTCACACATTCAGCCATCTACGTATTCCGCTTTCAGATTTAAAAGAATCAGCCGGACAACTTAAAAATGATACAGTTGTTGTATTTTGTCAGTCAGGAATGAGGAGCCTACAAGCTGCAAAAGAGTTGTCAGCTTTATGGGGCGATACAAAAAGAGTATATAGTTTACAAGGCGGTATTTTGTCTTGGATCAGATTTGCAGAAAAGAAATAGTATGAAAGAACGTACACCTAAAAATATTTTTATTCAAGGAGCTATCAGTAGTGCATTTATTGCGGATAGCATACAAAAACACAGTACTAAAACAGACATTGGTGGACATAGTATTTTTCTGGGTCAGGTACGTGCGGATGAAATAGAAGGTAAAAAGGTAGTAGCCATTGAGTATACAGCGTATGAAGAAATGGCATTACAGAAAATGCATGAGATAAGAGAGGCTGTTTTTGCTGAATACCCACTTACATGTATGCATGTGTATCATAGTCTCGGTAAAGTAGCAGCAGGTGAAATCTGTTTATTTGTGTTTACATCATCTGCACATCGAAAAGCTGCAACAGAAGCCTGTAACGTATTGGTAGAAAGAATCAAGGCAGAATTGCCGGTTTGGGGAGCTGAAATATTGGAAGATGAAACCCATCAATGGAAAGTGAATCAATAATTATGGTAGATATCACATCAAAATCAAATACGCTTAGACAAGCCATTGCCATTGCTACTGTAACAGTATCAAAGCAGGAAACCATTGATGCGATTCTGGGAAAAAAAGTACCCAAAGGAGATGTATTTGAATTTTCACGTGCAGCCGGATTATTGGCCATCAAAAAAACCAGCGATGTTATACCTGATTGCCATCCCTTGCCAATAGAGTATGCAGCCATCAAACATGAAGTTGATGGTTTGAACATATTAATTACAGTTGAAGTCCATACCATCTATAAAACCGGTGTAGAAGTAGAAGCGATGCATGGAGCATCGGTGACTGCATTGACCATGTACGATATGCTAAAGCCCTTGGATAAAGGAGTGGAGATATCTAATATTAAATTGGTACAAAAATCAGGTGGTAAATCAGATAAGTCTGGAATGGATAGATCCGCTATTAATTGTGCGGTGATTGTTTGCTCCGACACCGTATCAGCGGGCAAACAAGAAGATGTATCCGGAAAAACAGTGATGAAGAGACTTGAAAAATGGGATGTTTCAATTGCACATTATGAAATCATTCCGGATGATCGCGATCAAATTCAACATTTGGTAAAAAAGTTTTCAGCAGAGGGATGTAAGTTGATTTTATTAAGCGGAGGAACCGGTTTATCCCCAAGAGACATCACACCTGAAGCCGTTGCACCCTTGATCGATCGTCCCATTCCCGGTATCATGGAAACAGCCCGTCAATACGGACAGCAAAGAACTCCATTTGCCATGTTATCAAGAGGGGTTGCTGGATTTGTAAATGACAGTTTGGTGATCACTTTACCCGGTTCTGTTAAAGGAGTAGCTGAAACTATGGATGCATTGTTTCCACAAATTTTGCATGTTTTCAAAGTAGTAGATGGAAGTCGACATGAATAAGTATTTTCTATCTAAAGGTCAATAGATTGATTGACCGATTTTAATTCCTTGTCTTTCATTGTTTCTGATATAATGCTTAGCTTACAATCGTTTTATTACGTCAATAAATTTTTTCAAATGCCAAAGTATACGCTCTCTGTCAACAACAAGCAAATGTCTGTTGAAGTAGATGCAGATACCCCACTTCTTTGGGTACTGCGAGATCAATTGAATCTGGTTGGAACCAAATATGGATGTGGTGTTGCACAATGCGGAGCCTGCACCATTCATTACAACGGAAGTCCTGTACGTTCTTGTCAGTTACCTGTTTCTGCAGTGGGTAATGGAAAGGTGGTTACCATTGAAGGGCTGAGTGAAAACGGAGACCATCCTGTACAGCAAGCGTGGATAGAGATGGATGTGGCGCAATGTGGTTATTGTCAGGCCGGACAAATCATGGCAGCTGCAGCATTGTTGAAAAAAAATCCGAATCCATCTGATGAAGAGATTGATACAACGATCACCAATATTTGTCGTTGTGGTACCAATGTTCGTATACGTAAAGCCATTCATCTGGCTGCATCAAAAGGAGGTAAGTCATGAGTCATCCATCTGTATCCAGAAGAAACTTTTTAAGAGTAAGCATGATCGCCGGTGGCGGTATGCTGGTTGGTTTTTCTGCATTGAGTAATTCCGAGACCGGAGACAATACAGAAGCCACTCCATTTTCCCCCAATGCTTATATCAAAATTTCACCGGATGGAAAGATCACACTGATGTCTCCCAATCCAGAGATTGGTCAGGGTGTGAAAACGTCGTTGGTCATGTTGATCGCTGAAGAAATGAATGTAGATTGGCAAACCATAGATGTAGAGATCGCCCCATTGGATGCCAAGTATGGCAGTCAGACCACAGGCGGTAGTGGCGCTATCAGAAGCCGATACGCACCACTCAGACAAGCCGGTGCTACAGCTAAAGCCATGTTGATAGCTGCTGCTGCCGATACATGGAATGTACCTGTAACTGATTGTTATGCTGAGAAAGGTTTTGTGATCCATAAAAGTTCCGGAAAGAAATTATCCTACGGAGAGCTGGCTACTAAAGCTGCCGGAATGCCGGTACCTACGAATGTTCCTTTAAAAGATCCCAAAGATTTTACCATCATTGGAACACGTGTTAAAGACGTGGATGCAAAAGCCATTGTAACCGGTAAACCTTTATTTGGTATTGATACCAGAAAAGAAGGAATGTTATTTGCTGTGGTAGCTCGTCCGCCTGCACATGGAAAAAAACTGCAGTCATTTGATGACAGTGCTGCTTTGAAAGTGAATGGAGTGAAAAAAGTAGTACAAGTGAAAAATAGTGTAGCAGTACTAGCTACTTCTACCTGGGCTGCCATGAAAGGAAGAACCGCTTTAAAAATCAATTGGGAAGATGCTTCCAAACTAGAAAGTACAGCAGACCATGAAAAAGCATTTCGCGAATTATTGAGTAAGCCCGCCGCTACTCCTAATAGAAACGATGGTGATGTTGATGCTGCTATGTCTGCTGCTACCAAAGTATTGGATGTGATGTATGAAGTGCCTGTTCTTTCACATGCGCAAATGGAGCCTTTGAATTTTTATGCAGATGTACGTGATGGAAAAGCAGAACTCTATGGTCCTACACAAGTACCACAAAGTCTGGTGTCAGCAGTTGCTAAAGAGCTGAATATACCGGCAACCAATGTGTCATTGGGTTTGCCCAGACAAGGGGGAGGATTTGGTAGAAAACTACGTCCTGATAATGGTGTAGAAGCTGCGTTGGTATCTCAGGCAGCACAATGTCCTGTTCAAGTGCAATGGTCGCGTGAAGATGATATGCAGAATGATTTTTATCGGCCCAGTGGTATGTTCCGGTTCAAAGCGGCTATTAAAGACGGTAATTTGGAAGCATGGCATCAATCTTTTGCATCTTTAAGTAATGGAAGAAGTCCGGATACTTATCCTGCAGGTGCAATTCAAAATCTGAAAATCGAAAGCCATAGTTTGCCCACTAATATTCCTACGGGTCCATGGCGTGCTCCTACACATAATGTTCAGGCATTTGCCAATGAATCTTTTATGGATGAAGTAGCACATGAACTCAAAAAAGATCCGGTAGCATTTCGTTTGGAATTATTGAAAAAAGCGAAAGAGCAACCGGTTGGGAAATTGGCCTATGATCCTGATAAATTCATCAGCGTGATAGAACTCGTTGCAAAAATGTGTAATTGGGGTAAAACACCTGCGAATACGTATCGTGGATTCTCTACTTGGTTTTCATTCAATAGTTATGTGGCGCAAGTAGTAGAAATACAAATGCTAAAAGGGAAGCCTCGCATTACAAAAGTGTATTGTGCGGTGCATTGTGGTAAAGTGGTGAATGTGAGTGGTGCTGAAAATCAGGTACAAGGTGCTGTGGTAGATGGGTTGGGACATGCCGTATACACCAAACTCACTTTTAATAATGGTGCTGCTGTACAAACCAATTTCGGTCCTTACAATTTTGTAAGGATGCGTAATACACCATTGGATGTGGTGGTTCAATTTGTACCATCAGAAGAAAATCCAACCGGTTTAGGAGAACCCGGTTTGCCACCTATCGCTCCGGCATTGGCTAACGCACTTTTTGCAGCAACCGGTAAACGATTCAGGAAAATGCCTTTTGTGGATGATATTCAGTTTGCTTGATGGGGAGTTGAAGTCAAAAGTAAAAAGTAAAAAGTCAAAAAAAACTGTGTAACTCCGTTTTCAACTCTGCGAAACTCTGTGGTAAAAAATTAACCACAGAGTTTCGCAGAGTAAGTAATAGAGTTGCACAGTTTTTCCCGTATTTCAAATCAGACAACAGACATCCGACATCAGAAATCCCTCTCTATTTCGCTCCAAACACTTTTTTCAGGATATCACTTGTCCTCGCCAAAGGATTTTTTCTGATTTCTTTTTCTTCTACTGCTACTTGATAGAAAATACCGCTCAATGATCGCTCAGTAACATAAGCTGCTAAATCCGGATTGATTTTATCGCGAACCAATGGTAATTTGTTGTAACTGGTAATGAGTGTATTCCAATGCTTAGTGGCATCAACTTTCTCGAGTGAGCTTTCTATTACAGGACGAAATGCTTCTGTAAGAGGGTTCGTGGTTTTGCTTTTCAGATAGGAAGTCGCAGCAGTATCAGATCCTTTTAAAATGCCAACTGCATCCTGAAAACTCATTTGTTTGATCGCATTTGAGAAAATGGGCGCTGCGCTTTTACAGGCGTCTTCGGCAGCACGGTTCATGCTTAGAATAGCATCATCTACTTGCTTACCTAGTCCAACACTTCTTAATGTTTTTTCGATTTTTTGCGCTTCCGGTGGCAACAATATTTTTAGTGCAGCATTCGCAAAAAACCCATCTGTTTGCGATAAAAGATTCGCCCCTTTTGTGGAACCTGTTACCAACGCTTCTTTCAATCCGGATACAATATCATCATTGCTCAAACCTGTTTGATTTCCGCTCACAGCATTCTTGGCTTTGTTTAATAAACCGCCCAATCCTTGTGCTTGCAGTCCCTGATACAATACAATGAGCAATACCAGTGTAATGATTCTTTTCATAATCGATTTGTTTAAAATGAATGGCAGATCGTATACTCCAAAAATGATACCAATCCTAACAGATCAAAAATAACAGTGAAGGATGGAAAAAGATGTGAAGAATACCTTATAAAATGGACTAACGGTATGGACACAACAGGGTATACACTTATCTTAGGCTCGAAAATTGTCAAAAATGAAACAGATATTTACTCGTTTTCTGGTTGCTTTGTTATTCCTTACAGCAACAGAAGCCTACGCACAAACCAGTACTTTTATTTTGATGCGCCATGCTGAGAAAGATACCACTGCCCAAGGTTCTACCATGATGCAGGCAGATCCGCCATTAAGTGCTGAAGGTACAGCTCGTGCTGCTCGTATACCCGAGGTGTTAAAAATGTATCAGCCGGATGCTATCTATTCTACCAATTTTAAACGCACCAAATCAACTGTTGATCCATTGTCAGTTAAAACAGGTAAAGAAATTCAGGTGTATGATCACAGAAACCTAAAAGGCTTTGCAGAGGAATTATTAAAAATGCAGGGTAAAACAGTGGTGGTAGCCGGACATTCCAACTCCACGCCCATGCTGGTCAATTTGCTGCTAAAAGAAAATAAATACCAGAACCTGGATGAATCGGTGTATGATACCTATTGGGTTGTAACTGTTACAGATGGCAAAGCAGAAGCCAAGATCATGAAGTATTAGATTAGATGAACGGGTTTCTTGCAACCTTTTTTCTTTTTTTCATCAGTAGAACCAGCTTAGATCACCATGCTAAGCTGGTTTTTTATAGGTAGAAGAGCGTCCTGTAATTTGTCATAACCCAACAAATTGTACCTTTGCGCCCTGAAAGAAAGAGCAAATACCCTTTCTTTCGGATCTATTGAACATGAAGTACGAAAAAGAGATCAACCGTCGCAAGACTTTTGCCATTATTTCCCACCCGGATGCCGGTAAAACAACCCTTACGGAGAAATTACTCTTATTTGGTGGTGCTATTCAAACAGCGGGTGCTGTTAAAAGCAACAAGATCAAGAAGCACGCCACTTCTGATTTTATGGAAATCGAGCGTCAAAGAGGTATCTCAGTGGCTACTTCCGTGATGTCTTTTGAGTACAAGGATATTTTGATCAATCTCCTGGATACACCCGGACACAAAGACTTTGCTGAAGATACTTATCGAACACTCACTGCAGTGGATAGTGTTATTCTGGTAGTAGACAGTGTGAATGGGGTAGAAGACCAAACCAGAAGATTGATGGAAGTATGTAGGATGCGCGATACACCGGTGATCGTTTTCATCAATAAAATGGACCGTGACGGTAAAAATCGCTTTGATCTACTGGAAGAAATTGAAAAAGAACTGCATATCTCTCTTCACCCCATGACCTGGCCGATTAATAGCGGTAAGGAATTCAAAGGGGTGTATAATTTGCATGATAAGAATCTGCGTTTATTTACTGCGAGTACAAAAGCAGAAGAGGATGATACCATTGCCATTGATGATTTGTCGTCTGCTTTGCTCGATGAAAAAGTAGGAGAAAAAGACGCTGCACAATTAAGGGAAGATGTAGAGTTAATAGATGGCGTATACGGAGAATTAAAAGTAGACGATTATCTCACCGCTAGAATTGCTCCGGTATTTTTTGGTAGTGCAGTGAACAATTTCGGTGTAAAAGAAATGCTGGATACTTTCATTCGAATTGCACCTGTTCCTCGCAGCAGAAATACTTCAACACGTACCATTGAAGTAGGGGAAGATAAATTCAGCGGGTTCATCTTTAAAATACATGCCAACCTAGATCCCAAGCACCGTGATCGTATTGCATTCATGCGTGTATGTAGTGGAAAGTTTGAGCGTAACAAATATTATCACCATGTTCGTTTGGATAAGGATATGCGTTTTAGTAACCCTTATACATTCATGGCACGCAGTAAAGATGTGATCGATGATGCCTATGCAGGTGATGTGGTAGGTTTATTTGATACCGGCAACTTCAAAATTGGTGATACGTTGACAGAAGGAGAGGATTTCTATTTCACCGGGATACCCACTTTTTCACCGGAAATATTCAAGGAGTTGGTGAATAAAGATCCCATGAAGACCAAGCAATTGGAAAAAGGGATCAGTCAGTTAACAGATGAAGGGGTTGCACAATTGTTTACGCAATATGGCGGTACCAAAAAGATCATTGGCTGTGTGGGTGAACTCCAGTTTGAAGTGATACAATACCGTTTGTTACAAGAATATGGAGCAGCCTGTGAATTCAGGACCTTACCTTTTTACAAAGCTTGTTGGCTAACCAGTAATGATGCGAAGAAGCTGGAAGATTTTCTGCGATTCAAACAACAAAATTCAGCTGAGGATAAAGATGGTCATCCGGTATACTTGGCACAAAGCGAATGGTTTTTGAATACAGAGATCACCAATAATCCTGATATCAGTTTCCATTTCTCAAGTGAGATCCATAAATAACACTTAGCTGGCAATCGGCAACTGTATCGTGAATACGGCTCCTTTATTCTTTCCCTCACTAAAAGCAGCAATCATACCATCATGGTTTTGGATGATCTTGCGTGTGAGATAAAGCCCAATACCTGCGGATATTTCACCCTCAGTACCGGATTGCCCTTCGGAAGTAAATTTTTGAAAAATAAGTTCCGCCTTTCCTGATTCAAATCCCACCCCTTTATCAGCAATCAGGATATGAATATGTCCACTGAATAAATGCACTTTTATAATGACTTCCCCACCTCTGTGAGAAAACTTAATGGCATTACCGATAATATTCGAAATGGCTTGCGATAATAAACGAAGATTGCACTTCACCCATACATCCGGAATATTATGTTTCTGTACTTGAATCTGTTTCGACAAAGCGGATATATGTTGTGCATCAACCGCCAGACTAATCACCTGATCAATCTTTATACTTTCATACACATGCGATTGATTTTCTTCATTTCCTCCTTCAAGAATCATAACCATGTCTTCTATAAAGCGAAGTTGTTCAGTAGCTGTTTTATGCACCAATACACCATAGTGTTGAATCGTATCCAGGTTTTTTTCTGTCTGGATCAAAGACCCAATATGACTCATTTGTGCAAAAGGCGTTCTTAGATCATGTGATAATAAAGCCAATAAATCTTTTCTTTCTCTTAATAACCCATCCATTGAGTCAATCGTCAACTGTACTTGTTGAAGCAATTGTCCGGCCTCATCTGGATAATGCAAGGGTAGTGTTGGGATGATTTTTTTACCGGTATAATCAGATAATGCTTTTTTTGCTTCATGTAAAGGCCATAATAACCCTCGTAATAGATATAAGGTGCCTCCTGTTGCAACCAATGTGGCCAATAATGCAACAAAAACAATATTCCAGCCATCCAAAGTGATCCAATGAAATGCAATTGCCATGATCAAAACGATCAACGGTATGTGTACACCTATAAATGCAATGAATAAAAACTTCATTGTATAGTTGGTGGACAGGAATCCGGGTTTGGAGAAAAATCGGTAAACATTCTTCATACGACGGAAAATTGCCCTGCAAAAATGCTTCCTTTACATCGGATAATGGGTAAAAACTTAAAAAAAGATTAAAAAATAAATATGTTTCATACTAATCAGTTGGTAGTCAATCGGTTTAATGCTACCCATGAAGCCGATTTTTTTGCTCTCAATAGCCATCCCGAAGTGATGCGTTATATCCGTCCGGTCAAAACCGAGGAAGAATGTCGTGCTTTTTTAAAGGAAAATATCCATTTGTACAAGGATGGTTCCGTAATTGGACGGTATCATGTAGCTGAAAAATCAACCCTTGCATTTGCAGGAACATTTTCTGTTTTAATGATGCCGGATCGAGATGGTTTTCATATTGGATACGCCCTGATGCCTTGGGCACAGGGAAAAGGATGGGCAAAGGAACTGGTAATCAATGGTCTCCGTTGGGTTTTTGAACATACCGATCAGCGGCAAATTTTTGCCATTACGGAACCTGACAATACAGCTTCCACATTTGTTTTGGTCAAGACGGGGTTTTCGAAATTGGAATCCATTCAGCAAAGCGGAAAGTTGTTGGATGTATATGTCATCCATAGAAACGCGTAATGCTTAATGGCTTCATCTTCGAATCCCTACCTTTGCAGCCAGCTATGAAGTCGAAAACACTCAAAAAAGACAAGGTTAATATCATTACACTAGGTTGTAGTAAGAATCTGGTAGACAGTGAAGTACTCAGCGGACAATTAAGTGCGAATGATATTGATGTGGTACATGAGAATAAAAAACTGGATCACAATATTGTAGTCGTAAATACTTGCGGATTCATTGATAAAGCCAAAGAAGAGAGTATCAATACCATTTTGGATCAGGTGGAATTGAAACGCAGAGGGAAATTGGATAAAGTATATGTGACCGGATGTTTAAGTGAACGTTACCGTGGTGATCTGGAGGCTGAAATGCCTGAAGTAGATGCCTGGTTTGGAACTATGGAACTTCCATTGATCCTGAAAAAATTTGAAGCAGATTATAAATCTGAATTAGTAGGGGAAAGATTGCTCAGTACGCCACAGCATTATGCATATATGAAGATCAGTGAAGGTTGTAACCGTACCTGTTCTTTTTGTGCCATTCCACTCATGCGTGGACAACATGTCAGCAAACCCATTGAAGAGTTGGTAGCAGAAGCAGAGAGCTTGGTGAAGAAAGGAGTCAAAGAGATTATGCTGATTGCCCAGGAGCTGACTTATTACGGATTGGATATTTATAAGAAGAGAGAACTGCCCCGTTTATTGAATGCATTGGCAGATGTAAAAGGATTGGAATGGATTCGATTGCATTATGCTTATCCCAGTAAGTTTCCATTGGAAGTACTGGATGTAATGCGTGAACGGGATAATATCTGCAAGTACTTGGATATGCCTTTGCAACATGCCAGCAATAACATGCTCAAAGCCATGCGCAGAAATATTACGCGCGAAGAAATGACTGAATTGATCCATCAGATCAGAGAGCGTGTGCCGGGTATTTGTTTAAGAACCACACTTATCGCCGGTTTTCCCGGTGAGACAGAACAAGATGTAGAAGAATTGAAAGATTTTCTTCGTGAACATCGCTTTGATCGGGTAGGTATTTTCAGTTATAGTCATGAAGAAAATACCAGTGCGTATGATCTGGAAGATAATATTCCCGCTGAAGTAAAAGCTGAACGCGCACAGGAAGTGATGGAAGTACAACAGGAAATCAGCTACGAAAAAAATCAAGAGAAAATCGGTAAGATCTTCAAAGTATTAATCGATAAAAAAGAAGCCGGCCGCTATTTAGGTCGTACCGAATTTGATAGTGTAGAAGTAGATAATGAAGTAGTGGTACACTCATCCAAAAAACTCACACCGGGAACTTTTGTACAGGTAAAAATTACCAAAGCATATGATTATGATTTGGAAGGGGAAACGGTTTAGAAGAAAAGAAACAAGGCGCAAGGTACAAGACACAAGGAAGTTTCAAGGAACAAGATACAAGACAGAAAGTTTTGATAAACAAGGCACAAGGTACAAGACACAAGGAAGTTTCGAGGAGTAAGATACAAGACAGAAAGTTTTGATAAACAAGGCACAAGGTACGAGACACAAGGAAGTTTCAAGGAGCAAGATACAAGACAGAAAGTTTTGATAAACAAGGCTCACTTGTGTCTTGAAACTTGTTTCTTGAACCTTTCTTGTACCCTGTACCTTGTTTCTTGTATCTTATTTTACATTTCTTATTTCTATATTTTCTTTGAGTACAAAATAGAGGCAGACCATCAGAGATAATACAAAGTATCCTGTGAGAACTGGAACAGCTAATGATGTGTATTGGGATAAGCCAAACCAATCGTTGCTTTGCAATAGTATCGATAATCCGAATATTGTTTTGAATGTCTCCCAAATCCAGGCATATTTACTTCTGTCCATCAGTTCCGTGAAAGCATAGACCTGAAGAAAAACAAAAGCGCCGTATATAAACATGTTGGGACTTCCAATGGCTGCAATATTTCCAAATAAGTAGCTGATGAACAATAGTGTGATGGTAAGTTGTACCCATGACCAAGTCACCATCGTTTTTGTATGACCGGTATCATATTTTTCAAAATGATAAACATCTTCAATTTTATAAACAGGAAATTTTGCGGCAACATCATCGGGTCTCCATCCGGTAGGCATGAACCAGATGCGCAATTTATCTTTCCAACGCTGCGCATGCCAGGCATCCTTGATCAATAACCATAAATGCATAAAATTGATCTTGATCGGATTCCAGGTTCTTACCGGTCTTGTAATGCCATACACGGCAGGTACATCAGCCAACTCTTCCTGATAAGTACCAAACAGTTTATCCCAAATAATGAAAATCTGTCCATAGTTCTTATCCATGTACTCCTTATTGATCGCATGATGTACACGGTGATGTGAAGGCGTAACAATGATATTTTCCAGAAAACCCATTTTGCCAATATGCTGGGTATGATACCAGAACTGCGCAAACAAATGCAAAGGCGCTACGATGGCAATCACTTGTCCGGGTACACCCAAGATGGCTGCAGGTAAAAGAAATACGGTGAAGATTTTTATGATCGATGAAATACTTTGTCTCAATGCACAAGCCAGATTAAAATCTTCACTGCTGTGGTGTATGATATGATTGTTCCAAAAAATATTGTATTCATGTGCTATGCGGTGGATCCAGTATCCGGCAAAATCAAGCGCAATAAAAGCGATCAAATAAGTGAAGAATCCATTGGGTACTTGGGTAATAGCCAGTTTATTTACCATCCACTCATAGCTGATTACTACCAGACTCAATCCCAATACATCTTTTGTTACATTGGTAATGCCTGAACTCAAACTGGAAATCATATCCAGTGTACGAACGGTCTCTTTTCCTCGATACCAGCCATACCATTTTTCAAATAATACCAGCAATAAGAAAGCGGGCATGGCAATCAAAATAATCTTTCCGTAAGTTTCCATATGGCAATCGTATCTGTAAATTTAAAACTCCTTTTTCATAAATGAACAGTCTTAAAAAAAGATGAAAAGGAACCAGTTTTGAGCGACATTTGTGACTCAAAACTCAGTTATGAAAGTTGTTATTATTGGCGGGGGTATTGTTGGATTGAGCAGCGCTTACTATTTGTCTGAATCAGGTCATGAAGTGACAGTGATCGATAAAACGGATATCTCCGGTAATTGCTCTTACGGTAACGCAGGATATGTTTGTCCGAGCCATTTTGTGCCTTTGGCAACACCCGGTATCGTAAAACAAGGTCTTAAATGGATGTGGAACAGTAAAAGTCCATTTTACGTGCAGCCTAGACTGAATTTGAGTCTCATCGACTGGGGATTAAAATTTATGCGCAGTGCTACACCCGAGCATGTGGAACGTTCGGCCATTCCTTTACGTGATATTGCGATCCTGAGTCAGAAAATGTATGAAGATTGGACAAAGCTCCCTCAATTTCAGTTTGCCTATGAACACAAGGGTTTATTGGAAGTGTTTCAGACAGACAAGGGTGGCGATCATGCAAAACATATCATGCATCGTGCCCATGATTTGGGATTGACAGACACGGTACTGCTGGATGCATCGGAATTACAAGCGCTAGAGCCTCACACTACTGTAGAAGCTAAAGGTGCAGTATGGTTTAAGTGCGATGCTCATTTATACCCCAATAAGCTAATGACGCAACTGGTTGCTGATTTAAAAAATAAAGGAGTTCATTTTATATTGAATGATGAGGTAATCGGTTTTGAAAAGAATCAGCAGCAAGTAACCAAGGTAAGAACGACCAAGCAGGTCGTAGATGCCGATTCAGTAGTCATAGCAGCGGGTTCTTGGAGTCGTGAGCTCTCTGCATTACTACAGCTAAAAATACCCCTGATGCCCGGACGTGGTTATTCCGTTACATTAGAGAATTCTCCGCATCGACTCAATTACCCATCCGTATTGATAGAGGGGCGTGTAGCTTTAACTCCCATGGATGGCAATAAAATTCGTTTTGGTGGAACGATGGAAATTACATCCACCCAAACACCTCCGCGTTATCAAAGGGTACAAGGTATTTTAGATGCTGTAAAACGCTATTATCCTGAATTTGATGTTCCGATGCCTGCACCTGAACATATCTGGTATGGATACAGACCTTGTTCGGCAGATGGATTACCGTATTTAGGTCGCACCCAAAAGTGGAAAAACGTTGTCATGGCAACCGGACACGCCATGGTAGGATTGAGCCTGGGAGCCGGAACCGGAAAGCTGGTCAGCGAAATAGTCAATGAATCATCCCTCAGCATGGACATCTCAGCGTTTAAGCCAGAGAGGTTTGGGTAGGTAGTCCATAGTCGATGGTTCATAGTCCATGGTCAATGGGCTTTTACCATGGACTATGGACTATGGTCCATCAACTATCATAAAATTGACCAGCGGCATAAGCAATATCAGGTAAGTTGTACTTTTATTCCTTATTATGAAGCATCACTGTAGCCGATTATCATACGAAAGCACCGGATATTTTTCAAAGATCGTGACCGATTATCTTGTTCAGGCTGATACTGTCAGACCTTTTTTTGTGCATACGCCCGATCTTAAAGGAATCAAAGAAGCCATCGCTACCAGAGAGTCATTTCAAACACCCAGAACAGTTTTGGTAAAAGCATTGGAGGAACAATATGCTCAAATAACCACCTCCGCATTGGTTCAGCAACAAATACAGTCTTTATTATCAGAGAAAACTTTCACCGTCGTCACTGCCCATCAGCCCAATATTTTTACTGGTCCCTTGTATTTCATTTATAAAATCTTACATGCCATACAATTGGCAGATGCGCTCAAGAATGAAATGCCTGATCTGCATTTTGTACCGGTTTATTATATGGGTAGTGAAGATGCAGATTTGGATGAACTCGGACAGATTCATATCGATGGACAACCGCTGACCTGGAAAACCAATCAAACCGGGGCGGTAGGGAGAATGAAGGCTGATAAAAAGCTCTTGGAACTATTGGCGGCTATCGAAGGACAAACCGGAGTGCTTCCTTACGGAAAAGAATTGACAGATATATTCAGGAAAGCCTATGTTGAAGGAAGATCGATACAGGAAGCCACGCTTTATTTGGTCAATGAATTATTCGGTCGGTTTGGGTTGGTGGTATTGATCCCTGATCAGGCAAAACTCAAACAGTGCTTTGCATCCGTTATTGAAAAAGAATTGTTGGAAGGATTTTCACATACAATCGTCTCAAAGACCATCAGTGAGCTTGAAAAAAATTATAAAGTTCAGGCAGGTGGAAGAGCGATCAACTTGTTTTATCTGATCGACAATCAACGTGAGCGAATTGAAAAAGAGGGGGACTTGTTTGTTGTTCCTGCTTTAGGACTTCAATTCACGCATGATCAAATACTGGAAGAATTACGCACACACCCCGAGCGTTTTAGTCCCAATGTGATTTTGAGGGGCGCTTTCCAGGAAACCATTTTACCCAATATTGCTTTTATTGGTGGCGGCGGAGAATTGGCTTATTGGTTGGAATTGAAAGATGTATTCGCTGCGATTCATGTTCCTTACCCGGTGTTAATCTTACGCAACTCTTTTTTGTTAATCACTGAAGAACAAGAAAAAAGAATGCAACAACTCGGTCTGAGTACGAACAATATTTTTCAAAAAGCAGATCAGTTATTTACCGCAATGGTAAAATCGAGGACTTCAAAACAAATTAGTTTGAGTCGGGAACAGGAAGTCTTACAACAATGGTATGATCAAATTGCACAATTGGCAGCAGGTATTGATGAAACATTATTGCCTCATGTACAATCTCTACAAACAAAGTCCTTGAAAAGAATCGAGGAGTTGGAGAAAAAAATGTTGCGGGCAGAAAAACGAAAGTTTCAAACCGAAGAGCAACAACTCAAAAAATGGAAAGCACAATTATTTCCCAATGATAGTTTACAGGAAAGAGTAGATAATATTTCAGGATGGTATGCACGCTACGGTAGCAGTTGGATTGACATGCTGAAGGAATCCTCCCTGTCACTCGAAGCACAATTCACATTATTAGCGATCGATAAATAATGTAAAAATCAGACATTCGCTTTTTGCCCATTTACCGCCCTTATGCTGCTTGATACTTTTGTCCTCAACCACATAACCATGTGATAGGAGAGGTTGTTTTGATGTTTCATTTTCGTATCCTAAAATCGAACAACATGAAACATGTATGGATCGCTTGTTTACTGATTTCTTTTCAGTTGCAGGCACAAACTGAGACCTCAAAAAAGCTCCTGACTTCAACCGACCTCTCTGTCTTAGCGAGCAAAGCAAAGGCCAATCAGTTTTCCGGAACCCTTTTGATGGTACAGGGAAAGGACAATGGATGGTCATGGTCTAATGGCTTGGCTCAGGAAGAACTGAAGATCGCTAATGGAGATGGTGTTCGTTATAACTTGGGTTCTATTGGTAAATCATTGACAGCAGTCTTGATCATGCAACTGGTAGAACAAAAGAAAATGGTGTTGGATGAACCGGTTAAAAAGTATTTACCTGCGGGAACATTGACCACAGGATCGGATGCCATTACGATCCGGCATTTGCTCAACAATACATCCGGTTTGGGCGACTTCTTTGAAAGTCCGGATTACAGTGAGTCCAAGACCATTAGCATTGATGACCACATGAAATTGGTCAATGGAATGAAACCGGTATCGATGGAGCCGGGTAAGTCGTTACATTATTCCAATTCCGGGTTCATTGTGCTGGGTAAATTGTTAGAGTTGCATTATGGTAAACCCTACCAACAAATTGTAAAAGAGCGATTGCTACAACCGGTAGGAATTCATTACGATGCGAAAAAGCCCATTGCAACTGGCTATTATGTTGAAAAAGATAGCCTAAAAATTGGAGAGGGTAATGATCCATCCAAATGGAGTTCTGCTGGAGGCTTGTTTTTAACGGTTCAGGAATTACATCTCTTGATCAAAGGAATGATGGATGGGAAACTGATCAGTAAGGAAAGTCTGCAAAGACTTTGGACCAAAGAATCAAGACCGGAACAAGAACCACCATTTGTACACTATGGATTGGGCTGGATGCTGGAAGATCCGAATTGTATTCAATTACGTGGACACAATGGCGGTGTTAAAGGTTTTCAGGCTGCATTTCGTTATTTGCCGCAAGAAGATACCTTTATTTATTTCCTCTCCAATAGAGATGGAGGTATTGAAAGCATATTTATGGAAACCATCTTTCTGTTGATGGAAAGAAAAGGTTGTAAAATGGAAATGCCGGGGAATAATTGATCGCCATGATAAAATAATCAATCATTCAGTACAATCATTAACATCTTCTCAAAGTAATTATCAGTAATTTGAAAGCACAAACAATGATGCTATGAGAAGTTGTATAATGGTTGTACTGTTTATTTTTAGCTATCAATACTTGATGGCACAGACTCAAGTAGCAAGGATTCAATATACTTTTCTGAATCGTCCCCATACAGAAGTTTCCATTATAAAACCGGTGAATAATGCCATTTTCTTTGCAGCTAGAAAAAATGTCTTATTAGATGAGAAGGGTTCTATTAGCATATCTTGTTCTCCTACTGAGACAGGCTTTCTAAAAGTAATTTGTAAGGATCGTGTGATAGACCTATTTGTGCAGTCTGGCGACAATATAGAAGTGATCATTGATACAGCTACTTCTGCAAAGCCTATGATTACAGGCTCAAATAAAGATGGGCAGGTTTTATTGAATGAATCTTTTATCCCTAAATACTATCGGGATATTCTTCCTTTATTCAGAAATGATAGCACCATTGAGCTTTTATCTAAACATGTAGAAGCCGAGAAACAAAAATATACCGAACAATTCGGTAAACTATACGATGCCAAATTGGTCGATAGTAGTTTCTTTAATTTTGCTAAAAAAAATATCGACTATTTGTATGCAACCATATTGGTGCAAAAAATGGCAGAGCGATTTTATCCAATTACTTATTCGCCAACAAGTCCTGCGTATCGTTCTGAATTTCCGAAAGAGTATGCTGCCTATTGGGATGCAGTATTGGATCACTTTCCTTTGAATGACTCTTCTGTTAAATTCCTGCCTGCATATCAGTGGTATGCTGAAAATATGATCAATGCAAACTTGTATAGAATACGTTGGTTCAAAGGTGATACTACTATTAAGGATGAAAGTGCTTTTATCCGAAAAAAATTTGAAGATATCCAGCAATATTTCAAAGGAGAAATCGGAGTACTAACGCAAGCCAGAGAATTGCATTTCATGTATATTCAGGAAAAGTTTGAACAACCTTTGATTGATATCTATGAAAACTTTTCTAAACTACCTTCGGCTGCACCTTATCTTCCATTCTTACAGCCTTATCATCAAAAAATAAAAGCTTTCCATGGAGTGGTTAGTCAAAAAAATAAAGGCATTTCCTTTATCAAAAACCCTACTCAAATCAATAGCTTCAAAGCGCTCAAAGAAGTATTTAAAGGGAAGAAACTCTATATTGACTTATGGGCTACTTGGTGCGGACCTTGTAAGGATGAGTTTAAATATCAAGAGGAAGCAAAAAAAGTATTGGCATCCCGATCCGTGGAGACATTGTATATTTCTATGGATGTTGCTGAACGCGATGATCAGTGGAAAAAAATGGTTCAATATTTTCAATTGACTGGACACCATATTCGAACATCTGATGCATTGAGAGATGATCTGATGAAACTTTTCTGGGATGGAAAATCCTACACGATCCCTCGCTATTTATTAATTGATGATAAAGGAGTGATACGGGAACTGAATGCTGCTCGTCCATCGGATGTAAAAGGACTAAAGGAGCAAATCGAAAAACTATAAAGAAGGTATTTAATCAAATTGATTCGGCCAGGCATTCTTTAACCCATCAATTTTTTCTCCTACCTCATCCTTCATTTGCTTTTTGTAAGCAGCTAGTTTTTCGGCTATTTTATTGTGATGGCTACCGATGATCTGAGCTGCCAATATACCTGCATTCTTAGCAGCATTCAATGCTACAGTAGCAACAGGTACGCCGTTTGGCATTTGTAAAATCGACAAGACTGAATCCCAGCCATCAATCGAGTTCGAAGATTTGATGGGCACACCAATCACAGGTAATGTGGTGATGGCTGCAACCATACCGGGTAAATGAGCTGCTCCACCCGCACCAGCAATGATCACTTGTAATCCTCTTGTTCTAGCTGTTTCTGCATAAGTAACCATTCTTTCCGGCGTACGATGCGCAGAAACTACGGTTAGCTCAAAAGGAATATCAAAATGAGTAAGGATATCAGCAGCAGCCTGCATGATCTTTAAATCACTGTCACTGCCCATGATAATACCAACAATAGGAGTAGATGCTGTCATGATACAAAGATAATTAATTTATGGAGTTGGGGGTTGGCTAATTGCGTATGGGTGATGGCTAATCCATGGATTGAATATAGAATGCAGATAAACTTCTTAACACAGGTGACGCTTTCGATTCATGAATGATGATCTTGATTTCATTGGTTGTTACTTTAGGAAAAGTTGCGATCTTTTTTCGGCCGATCGTTGTTCCATCAAATACTTTTACAAACTGGTCTTCTTGTTTCGCTTCAATCGAAAAACGAATCACCCTTTGTCCGTAAGCAATCATTTCTTCCAATACTACCGCATTCAAAGTTTCCGCGTAGGGAAGCTTTAGTTGAATGACAGCCTGATCATTCCTGTCTGATGTCCAATAAGTATTACTATTTTCATCTATCAAATGTCTGAGTGCTGTCTCCCTTTGATTATTGGTAGAAACGGATGCTTTTTTGAAAAGATTATGGCTAAATGCTTCCGCTCTTTTCTTAGCAAAACCCATCAAAGCCGCAGAATCTTTAGGATGAAACAACCCTCTTCGGTCGGGTGGGACATTCAGCAATAAGTTGCCACCATTGCCAACAGACTTCAGGTACAAATTGAATAGTTCATCCGGTGTTTTTACTCGATCATCTTCACTGGCATGATAAAACCAGCCCGGACGAATAGATACATCTGCTTCAGCAGGTATCCAATGTTTACCATTGAAATTACCTTGATTCAGGGTATCCACATGTGGTGCGCCCAGTCCTCTCGTAAAACCTGCGGTATCCAATAAATTCCAATTGGTATTGCCAATGAATCCTTTTTCATTGCCACACCAGCGAATGCTTGGACCAATATCACTGAAGATGATCAGCGGTTGTTGAAAGGAAAAAGCCGCTTGTTCAAATCTTTTGAAATCATACACTTGCTTTTTTCCATTGGGGCCTTCGCCATTCGCGCCATCCCACCACAATTCAAAAAATGGTCCATAGTGGGTAAACAGCTCTTTCATCGTTGCGATGTACACATCATTGTATTCCGGAGTTCCATATTTCGGATGGTTTCTGTCCCAGGGCGATAAATAAACACCCATTTCAATCCCTTCTTTTTTACAAGCTTCGGATAACGCTTTTACCACATCACCTTTGCCATTTTTCCATTTACTTTCTCTAACCGTATGGGTACTTTGTTTGCTAGGCCACAATGAAAATCCGTCATGATGTTTAGCTGTGAGGATGATGCCCTTGGCCCCGGCTTGCCTCGCAATACGCGCCCATTGTCTGCAGTCTAGTTCGGTAGGATTGAAAATATTCGGGTCTTCATTTCCTTCACCCCATTCTTTATCGGTAAAGGTATTCGGACCAAAATGGATAAAGAGATAAAACTCTTTTTCATGCCAAGCCAATTGTTCTTTTGTAGGAATGGGGTAGAGGGGTTGTACTTTTTGAGCAGCACATTGTAATGAAATGATCGTTGTACAAAGCAGGATGAATCTGTTAATCTGTGGCTGCATCATTAAATGAGTTGACGCTTATACATCTGCACAGTATTCTCATATCCCAAATAAATAGCATCACAAACCAATGCATGACCAATGCTCACTTCATCTAAATAGGGAATATGTTGTTTCAGGTATTTCAGGTTGCTGAGATCCAGATCATGTCCGGCATTGATACCCAATCCCAATGCTTTTGCTTTTTCTGCAGCTGCAACATAGGGTGCAACAGCGGCCGCATGATTGCCGGATGCAAATGTTTTGGCATAACCTTCTGTATATAGCTCTATACGATCAGTACCTGTTAAAGCGGCACCCTCCACCATTGCAATCACCGGATCCACAAATATGGAAACGCGAATACCCGCTTTTTTAAAAACACTGATGATATCAATCAAGTATGATTGGTACTTGATGGTATCCCATCCATGATCACTGGTGAGTTGTCCCAATGCATCCGGTACCAATGTTACTTGATGAGGTTTTGTTTCCAATACCAGGTCTACAAATTTTTGTTCTGTTGGATTGCCTTCAATATTAAATTCAGTGGTGATGATTTTTCGAATGGCTCTTGTGTCATCATAGCGAATATGTCTTTCATCCGGACGAGGATGTACGGTCACGCCATCTGCTCCAAAACGTTCAGCATCCATGGCAGCCTTAATGACATCCGGATTATTTCCACCTCTACTATTTCTTAGGGTGGCGAATTTATTGATGTTCACACTGAGTTTTGTCATAATACAAAGGTACTCAGAACTAAAGAAATTCTCCGCGATATCTCTTTTACGCTTATTCTCTGCGGTTAATGTAGCGTATTTTTTACCGCAGAGAACAAGAGTAAAAGAGGAGCTATCCTAAGTAGTGCATCACAACACTGGCAGCAGTAAGACCCACAATATGATACCCACAATCGATGAGATAAAGAGCAAATGGCTTTTTCGTATACAAGTACCCAATACTAATAGCCGGAGTACTGAATCCTATTGATAATAGGATACCCAGATGAAAAGCATCCATATAGTTATTCATAGGAACCATTTGTCTAAAAATAGTCAACCCAACACAAGAAATAGCCATGAAAATAAAGCTGATACCCATGATAGCACCGGCTCCTTTTTTGGCATTAGGATCATTCATATCAATATTGGATAAACGTACCCAGGCTTTCGAAAATAAAAAGCTGTACCAAATGGCACCAATCAGAAAATAGGCGAGCGTGCTCAGAAAGAAAGATAGCCAATTGACATGGTCTGTAAAATGATGTAACATAGTTTGGTTGTTTAGGGTTTTGAATGGTATTAAGGTCGGAAATAAAACGCAGTTCCGCAACACACTTATGGGTAATGACTTATTTTGCAGGTGGAATACTTCTGCTCAACTATTTGCAGCCAACAATGTTTTAAAGCTATGTCTTACCCATCACTCGAATCCTGCCTGATTGATCTGGAAAAAAATGGTCAGTTAATACGCATTAAAGAAGAAGTAGATCCATATTTGGAAATGGCGGCTATTCACTTACGTGTATAC
The DNA here is from genome assembly GCA_013391385.1 of Sediminibacterium sp. Gen4. Taxonomy (GTDB): domain Bacteria; phylum Bacteroidota; class Bacteroidia; order Chitinophagales; family Chitinophagaceae; genus Sediminibacterium. The sequence continues at coordinate 35,014 of JACBFI010000013.1, forward strand.
GAGATGGGAGGTCCGGCACTACTATTTGAAAATGTAAAAGGAACAGAGTTCAGAGCAGCTTCCAATATCTTCGGAACACTGGATAGAAGCAGGTTTATATTCCGCGAAACCCTGGCGCAAGTTCAAAAGTTGATTGAACTGAAGGGTGACCCGATCAAGGCGATTAAACAACCTTTGCAAAATATTCGTACTGGCATTGCCGCGCTCAAAGCATTACCCTTAAAAGATCCGTGGAATAAACCGGTGTTGTACCGTGAAATAAAAATCAGTGATCTGCCCTTAATACATCATTGGCCGATGGATGGTGGTGCTTTTGTTACTTTACCCCAAGTGTATACAGAAGATGTGGATCAGCCGGGTATCATGAAAGCCAATCTGGGTATGTATCGTATCCAATTGAATGGGAATGATTATGCAAAAGACAAAGAGATTGGATTGCATTATCAGCTACACAGAGGCATTGGTGTTCACCAAACAAAAGCGAACAAAAAAGGGTTGCCGTTAAAAGTAAGTTGTTTTGTAGGCGGACCACCTTCACATACCGTTGCAGCAGTCATGCCTTTGCCGGAAGGAATCAGTGAAATGACTTTTGCCGGTGTATTGGGCGGAAGGCGTTTTCGATACACATATGAAGATGGATTTTGTTTGAGTACCGATGCTGATTTTGTCATTACCGGTGAAGTGTATCCGGGTGAAAACAAACCGGAAGGTCCTTTTGGAGATCATTTGGGGTATTATAGTTTACAACATCCCTTTCCGTTAATGCGTGTACACAAAGTATACGCCAAGAAAAATGCAATCTGGCCTTTTACGGTCGTTGGAAGGCCCCCACAAGAAGATACCAGTTTTGGACAACTGATCCATGAAATTACCGGAGATGCAATACCGCAGGAAATTCCCGGTGTGAAAGAAGTACACGCGGTAGATGCTGCAGGCGTGCACCCTTTGTTATTGGCTATTGGAAGTGAGAGATATACACCTTATTTGCCTACTAAACAACCGGCAGAACTCTTAACAATCGCTAACCATATTTTAGGAACAGGACAATTGAGTCTGGCTAAGTTTTTATTCATAACAGCAGACGATACACAACAATTAACTACACATCATGTGCAGGAATTTTTTGAATACCTGTTTGAACGTATCGATCTAACACGTGATATTCATTTTCACACCAATACAACCATTGATACGTTGGATTATTCCGGAACAGGCTTGAATACAGGAAGTAAAGTCGTATTTGCGGCGTATGGAGAAGTGTTGAGAACATTGGCTACCGAAATACCTTCTGTGTTGAATGGTTTAAATGGATTCGGTAAAGCATCACTTGCAATGCCCGGTGTTATTTGCTTAGAAGCGGATGCTTTTGTAAATGCAGAAAAAACAGCTTTACAGATCGAACAGTTGAATGCACAATTAGCACATCATTTACCAGCGTTAAAAGGAATTGTACAAATAGTTCTTTGTGATGATGCTTCATTTACCGGAGAAAAACTAGGTAATTATTTATGGGTGACTTATACAAGAAGTAATCCATCGCATGATATATATGGTATTGCTTCGTTTATACGCAATAAACACTGGGGCTGCGAAGGACCGATGATCGTAGACGCACGCATCAAACCGCATCATGCACCGCCTGTTATGAAAGATCCTGCAACAGAAAAAAGAATTGATCGATTATTCTCGAAGGGGGGGAGTCTTTATGGGATTAAAGATCATCTCAAATAAAATCTACACCCACTTTGACCACTACTTTTTTAATCAAAGTAGATTGTTGATGAAGAATACAAGGCATGTGCAGGTCTGATGGATAAAAAATGGTGAACATACCTTCTGTAACAAGGGAAAAGAAATCAGGCGCTTCATCAAACAACATAAAATCATCTTCTGGTTGATATTCGCGAGATGGAACTTGTGCTTTAAGAAGCGCATGTCCCATTTTTTCTTGTCCACTCACTACATATTGAACGTCGATATATTTTTTGTGTGCCTCTAATTTTTCAGTGGAAGGATCTTTGGTATCATATGTTTGTACGATAGCAAATACTTGTTCTCCCGCTATTTCATATTTACCATTTTCCAGTTTCGAGAAATCGGTGGTTTGAATATAACGAAGTGCAATTTCTATTCCTGGATGAAGTTGATAGTAAATGGCTGCACGTGCGATATGATCTATTACCATGTTTCAAATATACTCTTTTCAATGGGAGAGCAGAACCTGCAATTAATTCACTTCAACCCATGTATGATCAGCCAATAAACGGACGGATGAGACAAACTGTTTAAAAGGCCCTGAGCCACCCCATTCCTGAGGTGCTACCAGAGAAAGAATATGTTGTCCGTCATTTTTTTCATAGAGATGATAGATATGTCCGATCTGCGGTTTGAAGCTGAGTTTCGCTTCATAGATCATCATGCTGAGTTCTTTTCTTTTTCTGATCTCTTGTGCTTGTCTCGCCAATAACTCAATCTGCTGACGTATCTGATCCAATTGCATATTGGTTTGATCTTCCATAGCCGACAATGCTTTGTGTTTGATCACACCTTCTTTAGTAGGTCTGATGGCGACTCCGGCTACAGATGATGCGTATGGTAGAACACTCAGTTGCTTATGATACATTTCAATATTTACAAAAGGCTTATTGTCTTTGTCATATCCCTGTTGAGTCAGTTTCAAATAACCATTGGGCATGATCTCATGCTTGACTTCCAAAATGATCTGCTGGGTCTTATAAAACTTGAATAAAAGGGTAGAAGAGTTTTCGATACTGGCTTCAGCCTCATCTGCCAGCTCTGTATTTTCAAAATGGTGTAATTGACCGTCAGGAATGATCTTGTATTGGGTATAATAAGCTTCATTATCCATCGACACCCAGTTGATGCTAATACTCAAAGCATGACCATGATCTATAGACTCTATTTTGTAATTACCACTTTTCGGAGGGATCCCGGATTGAAAATCACATTTTTCGGGAAAGAGTTGCCAACTTGCTAAAAAATTATATGCCTGTACCATAACTCTAAACTACATATGACGAACACAAAGGTTCTGTTTTTACACGAAAAAGCCACAGAATCAAGAAATAATCTGTGAATCTGTGGCTAAAATATATGTACGGATTATTTTACCGTAAAACCAACCCTCATGGTGCCCCAAGCGAGGGTAACCACGCCAGCCTTTGAAATGGTATAAGTCAATTGCTCTTCAGAAGCACCATCTGCAGCTTGCTTTACATTCACTCTCAATGCATCATCTGATTCATTGTATTGCGTTCCCCATCCATCCCATTTTTTGCTGAAGATCAGTGTCCAGTCTTTGCCATTTTTAAGTGTGAAAAAGCCATATTTACCGGCAGCCAATGGCTTGCCTTCAATGGTCACATCTTTACTGAATTCAATCCATGTTTTTTCATTGGCACCTGCACGCCATATTTTTCCTTCTTTTGGTTCAATCTCTTTTCCAAACTCACGTCCTTTTAAAGAAGGTTGACTGTAGTCGATGGTAATCTTTGTATCTCCAACAGTCTCGGATACTGTTGCGGGTGGACTCGGTCTTTTTGATTTATCCTGTGCACAAGCTGAAATAGATGTGAACAAAAGGCCGGTCATAGCCATCATGGTAAATAATTTCTTCATAGTAATTGTGTTTATGTTTATAAACGAAAATTAGACGAAAAGGTTGACGTTCAGGTACATTTTATGATGATCGGAATGTTAAAAACCATGAGTCTACACTTGCTTGATGAGTAATCTCCAATTATAACTCCATCTAATCTGCGCTGATCATAAAAAATCATGATCATCCGCGTTCAATCATCATACATAATCAGCTGAATGCTATTCATTCTAATTCACCTGAACAAAATCAGGGCGTTTCAATAACTGGCTATTGTATTTGAAGCGTAAACCCGTATTGAATGTCAGATTCCAGGGTGTCATCCGATCGGTAGTACGTGGATAATAAAATACTTTTAATTCCATAGTGCCAAAAACAAGGTTTTCATTTCTGGTTCTTACACCTGTTCCAAATGAGGTGAAAATATCTCCCTTATCAAATCCTTCTCCGATACTTTTGAGATAAGTAATATTACTGAAAATAAAAGGCGCAAAACTAAATCCATAATTCTTTTGGGTATTGTAAAACACAGATTCGCAATTAGCGGTAATTCGGGTAGACGCCCTTGTTAATTCATTTCTAAATTCCGGTATACCAAAAATACTGGTCAATCTCAACGGTTCATTCAAAACCGTTTTTACTTGTTGGGTAATGCTACCACTTAAGAAGTGACGAGTGTACCAATTCGAGCCACTGATCTTACGCAGTCGGGTGAAATACTCAATGCTTGTTAATCCACTGATATCTTCAAACCTGTTTTGATTGAAATAAGTGCCAAAGCGAATGATATAATTCACATAATTCTTACTATCCGAAAAATAATTTCTTTGATAATCAAAGCCGGCATAGGGTCTTTCTACCTGATTTCTTTTGACCCATCCTCCAAGAAAAGTCATGCTGAAGCCTTCCGGAACGTCTTCATTACGACCAAAACCGTATAGAAAGTTGGTATGATAATAATCTTGTTGAAAAATGGTGAAAGCACCTAAGACTGCTTCGACATTTGAGTAATAAAAATTATAGGTGGTTTTAAACTGTTCCGGAATATCGTTGAATAACCGTTGTACAGCCCGTACGCCTATAAATTTTTTTAATCTCGAAGTAAAATTCTTTTTGAGTTGTTTCTTGGCGCCAATATTATGTGCCAACCATCCGTCTATATTTTGGTATTTGTATTTGAAGTCTACTTTATACAATGAATCATTGATATAACCATTTTCTGTGTGCCTTTCAGAAAGCTCAAATCCGCCAGTCCATGAATGATAAGGACTCACCAGAGGTAATTCTCCACGTAAATACAAGGCTTTCTCTTCTCTTCTGCCACTATTGAAAGCCGGAGCATGTGTTTGGTATCCAAACATCAGGTTTAAAAAACTACCGCCTATATTTCGCTTGATGTATTCAAAGCCAGAACCAAAATCCGGTCTTCTGTCCAGATCATATAATCCACGAAATTGAATTCTATCACCTGAGCCAAATAAGTTATCATTATTCAGCTCTAAACTGATGGTTTTGAGTGAGCCTATTTCAGCACTACCTCCAATTGGGAATAGGTCTTTCCAGCGAATAGTAATGTCAACAGCAGTTTCATCATCTTCTACCTCTGTAGCAACGATTTTGGCATCCTGAAGAAAAGAGAGTTCGCGTAGGAATCGTTCATTATCAGCAATGAGATAAGGATACAATGTATCTCCGGTTACAAAAAAAAGGTTACGTAGAATGGTCTTGTTGGTAGTTCCGGTATACAATGCATCGCTGATATCATTGATCAATCGACGTTGTACTTTTATTGTATCATTGACTGACTTATCAAATGATAGTTTTTCAACTCTTATTTGACGGATGATTTTTCCGCGAAAAGGGTTGAAAACTTCTTCGTTTTTAATGGCTCCTTTATTTTCAGTGATAATATCTTCTCTACCACTTACGGATACGGCTCTTCCCAGTTTACCCAATAACCCCTTTTTATTGGCCAGAAAAAAAACAGTGTCTTCTTTAAGTTTGGATTCTTGTGCCATGCATGGGATGATGCTGATACATGCAGAGAAAAAAAATAAGAATCGATATATAGAAGCATGGCAATTCATTCCCAAAATCCGCGGTTACAGTTGAGTAATAATCCGAACGGAAGTTAAGGAATAGGACTAAGTATCTGACAAAATGTTCGTGAGGATGATTGTTAAAAGAAAACCCGGCTTACGGGCCGGGTAGATATATAGACTGAGAAAATTGCGTCTTATTTATTCTCTTTTGAGAAAATGCTCACACTGCCTGCTTCAGAGATCTCAAGTACCAATTTCTGATTTGTTTTTTCCATAGAGATAAAATAGCTGGTTTCTCCTACTGAATTCGTGAATTCAATACATTCTTCCAACTGATACTCAGGGTAAGTGTATTTAGTGGTAATGGTTTGTAATGCAGCCTTAGGTAATTTATCAAAAGCATAGGTCTTGGTAGAACCGATCAACTCACCATCGTGGGTATAGAATACTTCTTTCTTAATACCATTCTCCAAAAAGCTGGCTTTTTCAAATTTTTCATCAGCGCTCCAGCTCACTTCTTTCACACCTGTGAAAGTAGAACTGAAATGGCTGGCACCATTGTATTTTGTTTTTTTGTTGGTATCAGCAAAAGCGCTGGTTCCAAGGGCGATGACCGCTAAGGTCAAGATGAATAACTTTTTCATTTTGTTTCTTTATTAATGTTGTTATAAATAGTTTGTCGTTTTCTTTTGTTTGATTGACAAGTCAAAAGTAGAACGTGTTGATATATAGACGAAGTGGATTGTGATTAGTTACAAGCGTTGCAGCAACCTTATTATGAGTGGTGTTAATGCCAATGTTAAGCAATGTTAACATTGCCCTGAAATGCAGTACAGATAGGCATTGCAGCCGATTTCTTAATGAAATATTAAAGGGCTGTTTCCTGTGACGAGTTACAGGAGCGGGGGAGGGTGTTTGGGATGAACGGCGGGAGGGTCGGCGAGTTTTGAGCTTCAAGCTTCACGCTACAAGCTGCACGTGAGAAATAAAGGAATACTACTTGCAGCTTGTAGCGTGAAGCGTGCGGCTTATTATCTTACCCTCTTCTTCAACTCCTCCACCGAAATATTGATCTGTCTTCCTACCTGTTTGCCATTTTTGTAGCAGACGAATTTTACTGTGGCAACATCTTTGGGTAGGGTGTATGGGGCGGTATATTTAGGATAAGTGTGATCAGGATTACTTTCATCAATCGAAAAATGAATATCCATATCGGGAATTTCCTTATCAACAACCAATGCCAGGTTCTTTTGGGCATCATAACGTGCAGAAATAATCGGATCATACATGGCAGTGCTATACCTGATTTTGGCATGATTCATACGGTCAAACTGATGTTCAACACGATTTACGAAGTCTGCCCAGTTTTTGCGTTCTTTTGGTGACCATACCGATTCTGCAATGGCTAAAGCACGTGGCCATAACATATATTGTACGGTTCTGAAATTCTGGATTTGTTCAGTCCAGAGATTGGCTTGTCCACCTAAAATAAATTTGGGATCAACACTATCCGGCAAAGGATCGAATTGATAAGCTTTCTGCAGTCTTAGTCCTGCGTATACCGGAGGCTCTACCGTTTTCTCGCCCTGATAATAATCCAGGTATGCAAAGTCTGTTGGCGACATCACTACGGTATGATTGGCTTTTGCAGCAGCAATACCTCCTTTCATACCTCTCCAACTCATGACGGAAGCACCTTCAGCCAGACCGCCTTCTAGAATTTCATCCCATCCCATCATCTTCTTGCCTTTTGAACGAATGATTTTTTCTACTCGTTTAACAAAATAGCTCTGAACAGCATCCATGTCTTTCAGGTTCTCTCTTTTCATCAGTTCTTTGATCTCTTCACTTTTTTCCCAAAAATTCTTCGCTGTTTCATCACCGCCCATGTGTATGTACTCAAATGGGAAGAGTTGTGCAACCTCTGTAAATACCTTATCTAATACCTGGTATACTTTTTCGTTAGCAGGAGAGAGGTTATTGTCTTTTAAAGCATAGAAATGTGCACCTGCAGGCCATTCCATGAATTTTTCACCTGCATTCACCCAATATTTTGTGCCGGGAGTGGCAGACAAATCCGGGAAAGCTGCCAGCATCGCCATGCTATGACCGGGAATATCTATTTCTGGTAAGATGTTTACAAAACGTTCTTTGGCATATTGAACCAGTTCTTTAATGTCTTCATGCGTGTAAAATCCACCATAATTTTTTGGCTCATCAGGAGCAGGGTCGGGTGTATTGGCCCATTTGCCTTCACGTTTAGGTCTCCAGGCGCCCACATCTGTTAATTGTGGTAATGATTTGATCTGAATTCTCCATCCTTGATCATCGGTTAAGTGCAGGTGCAATAAATTGAATTTATATCGCACCATTTCATCAATGAATTGTTTTACTTCCTGTTTGGTGAAGAAATGACGACTGACATCAAACATGAGTCCACGCCAACCAAAACGAGGGGTGTCGGTGATGGTAACAACCGGGATTTTCCAGTCGTGGATCTGTTTTATGCGAATGGCATTATTCGCTTCTGATCTTTTAGGTAACAATTGAAAAAATGATTGCATACCATAAAACAATCCGGCAGGTTTATTTGCACGAATCGTTATGTTGGTTGGTGTTACGATCAGACGATATCCTTCTGTCCCCAATGCAGGGTCTTCATTTTTTGACAACTGAAGTTCAATATCTGCGCTACTTTGTACAATTTTAGAACGGGTGTCCGTTGCTTTTGAGAGTCTGTCTTTGAATTGATCAATGATATGCTCTATACCTTCTCCATCAACGCGAATGGTGATATCACGTTTTAATGATAAGTATCCATTACCTACCATTACAGAAGATGGATTCGGAATAATATGTATGGGTTCAGTATCCTGAGCAGTCAACAACAAAACAGATACTGACAATACAACAAAGACAAAAATTTTTTTCATGAAGGCAAGTTTGAAACTGAAAAATAAGTAAAAAAAACAGCAACAAAAACACCGTGCAACTCTGTGCGACTCCGTGGTTAACCACAGTGTTACTCAGAGTTCGGCACAGAGTTGCACGGTGGCCATCCTATAAAAAAGCCCGGTAACTAGTACCGGGCTCTATAAAAATCACACTAGGATTAATAACGATAATGTTCAGCTTTGAACGGACCTACTTTAGAGATGCCGAGGTACTCAGCTTGCTCATCAGTTAATTCATCCAGTTCAGCACCTACTTTAGCAAGGTGTAAACGAGCTACTTTCTCATCTAAGTGCTTAGGTAACACATACACTTTGTTCTCATAGTTCTTATGGTTGTTCCACAATTCAATCTGAGCCAGTGTTTGGTTAGAGAAAGAGTTACTCATTACGAAAGAAGGGTGTCCGGTTGCACAACCAAGGTTCACCAAACGACCTTCAGCCAAAATGATCACATCTTTACCATCAATATTATACAAGTCAACCTGTGGCTTGATGGTATCTTTTGTATGACCGTAATTGTTGTTCAACCAAGCAATATCAATTTCAATATCAAAGTGACCGATGTTACAAACGATCGCTTTGTCTTTCATCAAACGGAAATGTTTTTCAGTTAACAGATCACGACAACCGGAAGCAGTTACAACGATATCCGCTTCTTTCACCGCATCAATCATTTTCTTGACTTCAAAGCCATCCATTGCAGCTTGTAATGCACAGATCGGATCGATCTCGGTAACGATCACGCGACAACCGGCACCACGCAGAGATAATGCAGAACCTTTACCCACATCACCATAACCACCTACAACAGCTACTTTACCTGCCATCATTACATCAGTAGCACGACGGATCGCATCTACCAATGATTCCTGACAACCGTATTTGTTATCGAATTTAGATTTGGTAACAGAATCGTTCACGTTGATCGCAGGAATGGGTAAAGTACCTTTTGCCATGCGCTCATACAAACGGTGAACACCGGTAGTGGTTTCTTCAGATAAACCTTTGATATGCTGAACCAGTTCAGGGTATTTATCAAATACCATGTTGGTCAAATCACCACCATCATCCAGGATCATATTCAATGGACGATCAGCACCGCCAAAGAATAAAGTTTGCTCAATACACCAATCAGCTTCTTCCAAAGTCTGACCTTTCCATGCAAATACACCAATACCTGCAGCAGCAATTGCAGCAGCAGCCTGATCCTGTGTAGAGAAGATATTACAAGAGCTCCATTTCACTTCAGCACCCAAAGCCACCAATGTTTCAATCAAAACAGCAGTTTGGATGGTCATGTGCAGACATCCTGCGATACGAGCACCTTTCAAGGGCTGTGAAGCGCCATACTCAGCACGTAATGCCATCAAACCCGGCATTTCAGCCTCAGCCAAACGAATTTCTTTACGGCCCCAGTCTGCCAGACTGATATCGGCCACTTTATACTTCAGGTTGAAGTCGATAGAAGATGTTAGTGTAGACATATAGTGTTTTTATGAAGTGCAAATCTATATTTATAGATGAATATTCTACATTATTAAATAAAATTAGGATAAAATAGATAAAAATGTAATTTTGAAAGAATAAAACGTGTAAATCATATGGCTAAAACCCGTCAAACAGCCGAATCCACTATGAGTCCATTGGTATTGGACGATAAGGATTTGGCCATACTACGCATTCTCCAGCAAAATGCACGGGCTACGGTAAAGGAAATATCTGATAAAGTATTGTTGAGTACCACACCTGTTCATGAGCGAATCAAAAGAATGGAAGAGCAGGGGGTGATCAGACAGTATGCTACTTTATTGGATCATTCCAAAGTCAAGAAAGGATTGATGGTGATCTGTTATGTATCCCTCAAACAACACAATCGCAATGCAGGAGAACGCTTTATTAAAAGTATTTTGGAAATGCATGAAGTGATCGAATGCTATAATATTTCAGGTGAGTTCGATTTCATGCTAAAAGTAGTAGCCGAAAACATGGATGACTATTACAATTTTCATGTGAACAAACTCAGTCAGGCAGAGAATCTAGGACATGTACAAAGTGTGTTTGTGATGGGGGTTATTAAGCAGACGCATGTGTTGGTGTATTGAGCTGTGAGCTGCTAGCATCTAGCTTCAAGCTGCAAGCGACAAGCTGCAAATGGCGGATGGATCATGGCAAATAGTAATACAGTTTTATTACTCAATACTCCCAACCCGATCACCTGATTACCCGATCGCCCGATACCCAACACCTATCTCGCCTCAGGAGAGACCAACTCCATGATAAAATCATCCATAAAAAATCCATTCCCTATATCCAGTTTTACTTCTTCAGCAATAGTGAACCCCATACGCGTGTAGAAATCCTTTGCAGGGTTGTTTTTGTTGACTTGTAAGAAGAGTCGGGTGTGATTTTTTTCTTTTGTGTACGCAATAACTTTTTGTAAAAGCGCTTTTCCGGCTCCTGATTTTTGAATGGTGGGAAGGATGTAAAGCTTATTTAGTTTACATCCTTGATTCCCTTCTTCTGATACAGAAGCAAATCCAATCGGTTGATCGTTGAGTTCAGCGAGATAAAATTGATGTCCCTTTTGCATTTGTTCCAACAATGCATCATCGCTGTAGATCATGTCTAACATGTAACGTATCTGTTCTTGTGATATGATCTTTCCATATGCTTCAGGCCAAGTGTTTTCCGCTAATGATCTGATGACAGTTCTGTCATTTGAATTGGCTTCTCTGATATGTAAGTTGGCAGACATGTTACAGGTTCTTCAAACTCTCTTCAATGTTTTGAATACGTGCTTCAGCATCTGCTAATTTCTTTTGCTCGAGTGCAACTACCTCCGGTTTTGCATTTTGAACAAATCTCTCGTTGCTCAATTTTTTCATGACGCTATCACGGAAATTTTTCTGATACTCCAGATCTTTCAGTAACTCTGATTTTAATGCAGTGGTATCCAGTTGACGTTCTGTCTCAATAAAGAATTTATCTTTTTCAACAGCTACCACAATGGTATTGGATACAGTAGTCTCAAAATCTATAGAAGCAGCATTGATCTGTTTCGCGAGAATACTTGAGATGCTTTCATATTGCTTTTGTTGATTGGTTTCAATATGCAGCTTGATAGGATCTTTAGGTTTGATCTGATTTTTATTTCTGGCGTCTCTCAAAGCAGAAATCACTTGCTTCAATAATTCTCCAGCATCAAGTATCCCTTTGTTCACCTGACCGGCAACTGTTTGTTGTTTCACACATAAATCAACAGGCTGATCTCTTAGCAGATGATAGATTTCTTCTGTAATAAAAGGCATATAAGGATGCAATAATTGCATCATCTCTTCAAAATAGGTAAGGGTTTTTTCGTACACCACTGGATCAACGGGTTGCTCAAATCCGGGTTTCGCCCATTCGAGGTACCAGCTACAGAAATCATCCCATATCAATGAATACAATACTTTCAATGCTTCACTTAAACGGAATTGCTGCATCAGAGTTTCTACTTCTGCTTTGGCTTGTTGTAAGCGCGATTCGAACCAGTCGGTAGCGAAGGTGGGAGAAGGCTGTGAGCTGTGAGCTGCGAGCTGTGAGCTTTTTTCTATTCTGGTTTCCCAGCTTTTGATAAGCTTTAATGCATTCCAGAGTTTGTTGTTGAAGTTGCGGCCTTGCTCTAGTGCAGCTTCGTCAAATAAGATGTCATTACCTGCGGGAGAGGAGATCATGATACCAAATCTTACAGCATCGGCTCCATATTGATCAATGAGTGCTAGGAGATCAGGAGAGTTACCTAAACTCTTGCTCATTTTTCTTCCTTGCTTATCCCTTACAATACCCGTAAAGTATACATGTTTGAAAGGAATTTCTTTCATGTATTCTTCACCTGCCATGATCATACGCGCTACCCAGAAGAAAATAATCTCAGGGGCTGTTACCAATGTGTTGGTTGGGTAATAATATTTTACTTCTGCATTACCCGGATTGGATAATCCCTTGAACACTTCAAAAGGCCATAGCCAACTGGAGAACCAAGTATCTAAGCAATCATCGTCTTGACGAATTTCGTCAATTGTGAGTTGTGAATTGTGAGTAGTGAGTTTTTGAAATGCTTCTTCTTTTGTTGCCGCTACCGCATAAGTTCCATCAGGAGCATACCATGCAGGTATGCGGTGTCCCCACCATAATTGGCGACTGATACACCAATCTTTAATATTCTCCATCCAATGGCGATAGAGATTTTTGAATTTGGCAGGATGGAATTCAATTTCCCCTTCCATCACTGCTTTCAATGCAGGCTCAGATATTTTTTTCATATCTACCCACCACTGTAAACTCAGTCGAGGTTCTACTACGGCATCAGTTCTTTCACTGAATCCAATCTGATTGGTATAATCTTCAATTTTAACGATATGTCCTTTTGCTTCTAGTTCGGGAACAATTTTCTTACGTACTTCAAAACGATCTTCACCAATATATAACTGCGCAGCTTCGCTTAAGGTGCCATCATCATTCATCGTATCAATGACTTCCAGATTGTACTTCTGTCCTAGCTGATAATCATTCATATCATGAGCCGGCGTCACTTTTAAAGCGCCGGTTCCAAATTCTGTGGTCACATAATCATCTGCAATGATGGGAATTCTTCTGCCAATCAAAGGAACAATGGCATATTTACCGTGTAAGTGTTGGTAACGCTCATCATTCGGATTCACACAAATAGCAGTATCTCCTAAAATGGTCTCAGGTCTAACCGTAGCAATGGCAATGTACTCCTTCTCTTTATTACTACTGTCATCTGTCAACTCCAAACTGTCAACTATCTCATATCGAATATAATACAACTTACTCTGTACCTCTTTATAGATCACTTCTTCATCACTCAAAGCAGTTTTTGCTTTGACATCCCAGTTGATCATGCGTTTGCCACGATAGATCCAACCTTTTTTATGGAGGTCTACAAACACATTGATCACAGAACGATAGTAATCTTCATCCATGGTGAAAGAAGTACGGTTCCAATCCAGACTGCAGCCCATTTTTTTCAACTGCTGCAAAATGATACCACCATATTTTTCTTTCCACTCCCAAGCATATTGTAGAAACTCATCTCGACCAATAGCAGATTTGGCAATACCTCTCTCGCGCAACATAGCTACTACCTTAGCCTCTGTTGCAATAGAAGCATGGTCGGTACCCGGTACCCAACAAGCATTTTTACCCTGCATACGGGCGCGACGAACCAGAATATCCTGAATGGTATTGTTGAGGCAATGTCCCATATGAAGCACTCCGGTAACATTGGGTGGGGGTATTACAACGGTGAAAGACTCTCTTTCATCAGGGGTACTGTTGAAATAACCTTTGCTTAGCCAATGTTGGTACCATCTGGCTTCAATATCTCCCGGGATATAATTCTTACTCAATTCCATTCCTGAACTCATTTTTAAGGCTGGCAAAACTACGAAAATAGTGGGGGAGAACGAGGGGGTATAAAAAAACCACGCATCGCGTGGTTCATATATACAATACAAGGGGATTTGCTTACCAGATGAATACGGCTTCATTCCATTCCAATAAGGAGATAGCTGCCGGCTGTTGTTGTTCTGTTTTTTCGTCCTTAGGTGCTTTTTTAAGCTGTTCCAACGCATTACGTTGCTTTAGAGACATAGAAGTGCAGCAACTTGCTACTTTCTTTCCTGCTGTTTTGCAGAAATTGCGAACTTGATGGGTACTGCAAGCTGTAAAAGCCATCAAGAGACAAATCAAAACAATATTCTTCATGTCAGTTGTTTTCTGGTACAAAGCTAACCTGCTCATATGAACCATCAGGTTAACCATTGTTAATTATACCTAACGTTCCTTTATGAATTAGGTTACAGTTTTACTGCATTTTTTTCTGACTTATTGGTCTCCGTAAGGGCAAAAACATTACAGTCTGCTGTTTAAAAGCAGAAAAATCCAGAAAACACAGGGATGAAGCGAGAAATGCGCGTTTTTTAGGAGCGGCCCTTCCATTCGAGATAAGACAATACAACAACAGCAATCAGGATAATGGCTACAATGGCAGCATTACGTGCATTTTCACTAATGTGAAATTGTGATTTTGTGTTTGACATGGCAAGTAGATTTGGTACGTAAAAAGGTTTTTACGGTCTTCCAGAGGATATTTTATATCGTTCAGAAGAAATCCAAGCTGTCAATAAAACCGGGGCTGTCGGGGGTGAATTGAATCTTTGTTTGTAAGATATGGTTTAATTCCCGAATTTACAAGCCTTATTATATGCGATTTGCTATTGTGGATATCGAGACAACGGGCGGTTTTCCGGAACAACATGGGATGACCGAAATCGCTATCGTATTACACAATGGTACCGAAGTGGAAGGTAAATATGAGACCCTGATCAATCCCCACCAGGAAATTCCGCCCCACACCACAAACACTAACAAAAAGCCTTATAAATCAATAATTTATGAGGCTTTTTTTATTTGGGGTACACAGTGGGGTACACTTTATTTGGTCCAAATAATTACAAATCAACATTACTAATATAATAATATTTTGCCACTACGCCTTCTCTTGCACACACAAATGCTTTTTTATTTAGGGTGCACAGATTTTGTGATTTCCCTTTCAGGATTCTGATTTGACTTATCTATTTTATAAGATAAGTCTATTGAATTAAAATGTGAAGGGAATAGCTTTGATTTCTAATTTTTCATCTCAAATAAGGGTGTTTAAAAAATAAAGCTACGGGGGAATATGAAGGGTATTGAAATAAATTTAAAAGAATCACATAAATTGAGCCACTCAAATAAAGACTAGGTAATGAACTAATTATTTTGTTTTACTGAGACAAATATTTATTATAACTCCAGCTCTTTATTTTAAATGCACCAGAACAACTGAATATGAAAAATGAAATAACATCTTAAGAATTCCTTTACTGGAGATCAAATTGGCTCTTTTCATTGGCATAATATATCAATTCATCATTTGAAGCCTACAAAAAAACATATAAAGGATCACGCATTAAAACTCTTTAATGAAAAAGGATTTGTGAATGTACGTCTACAACATATCGCAGATGCTGCTTTTGTGAGTGTAGGCCATCTTGCGTATCATTTCAAAAATAAAGATTTAATCATTGAAGATCTTTATGATGAGTTAAGAAGAAATCAAGAAGGGTTATTGAATAAGTTTAGGGTGGTTCCATTATTTGAAGACATCAACTTTTATTTGATTGAAATATATATGCAACAGTCAGAGCATATTTTCTTTTATGCTGATATGCTTGAGGTGTTACGATCATTTCCAGAGATACAAACCAAACATTCCAAACACCTGATGTGGCAATCTGCACAAATTAAAATGATGATTGCATTTAATTGTGCAAGGGGGTCAATGATAATGTTGACTGACCAACAGCAAGATTATCTTGCATGGCAGTTGCGCTCTATGATTGATATGTGGCATTATATTAAAAAAACCGAAGGGAAGAATGATGTATTATTACAACATTTTTTGGAAGATATTTGGGGTATTCTAAATCCATTTTTTACCGATATGGGTACCAGAGAATATCATCAGCTATCTGGGGGTATATAATTTTAATGTTTCTTTAGAGTATTTTTTCTAATTTCAAGCAAATAAATTTTAGAATTGTTTTCGAGATTTAAAATTGATTCTGAAGTATATGCTTCCATGTTGAAGTATATTGATGGATTTTCCTCTACTGAAGTAAATGGAATGAATGAGGATGCAACATTTATTAATGAAGATTTCTGGCTTCAAAATACCGCAGTAATAGAAAATGTAGAACGCAGGAATGGAGAATGGAATATCTATCTCATTTTTGCCCACCACCTTATTCCCCTGAAATTCATAAAGCGCAAGATTGTTAATATGTCTTGCCCCAAAAAAGCATTCCTGACTGCACATTATATGCGCAGACAGGCAGCAAAGGATCAAAGAGGAACTTTAGTATTAAATATGAAATTATTCCAAACTAATTTCAGTTAATTATGAGTGGTACAAAAGAAAAAATAATAGCCGAAAGCAAAGACCTTTTTTTTGAAACTGGTATTGCTAACACTAGGCTACAACAAATTGCAGATGCCTGTAGCATCAGTGTTGGTAACCTTGCCTATCATTTTAAAAACAAAGAGACAATAGTTGAGGCAGTGTATGACAATCTCTTTGAAGAATTGTCATCAATTTTATCTCAATATATTAACCATAAGCATTTACAAGGGTTTGATATTTTGTTTTCCCGACTCTATTTCTTTTATGAACATAATCGGTTTACTTTCAATAATACTTGGGAAATTGAACGCAACCATCCGGAGATTCAAAAAGAATGGCTCACTGTCAATAATAAAATTCTACAACAGTTAAAACGAAAAATTCAAGTTTGTCAGCAAGATGAAATCTTCAAACCCGAGCCTGTAAAGGGAAATTATGACTTACTAGCCCACAGTCTACTGATTCTGATCAACAGCTGGATTCCTCAACAAATACTACGACAAATGCCAGTTACAGAGAAATTATACAAAAATTGTTTATGGAATCTTCTTTATCCAAATTTTTCAAAAAAAGGGGCTTCCATTTATCATGAGATTATTGTCCCCGAAAGATTTATATAAAAAATTTGCTAGGTTAGAAAATTCTTTCTAGATTTAGAAATAATTTTCTAAATCAACAGTATAAAAACGATTGCTTATGGCTAATGTTTTATGGTTACAAGGTGGTGCCTGTAGTGGTAACACAATGTCTTTTTTAAATGCTGAGGAACCTACGGTTGTAGAATTGGTTGTGGATTTCGGTGTCAATATTTTATGGCATCCATCCATAGGTTTGGAGATTGGCCATCAGGTAACTCATCTTTTACATGATATTTTGGCAGGTAAAGTACAAATGGATATTCTTGTTTATGAAGGTTCTATAATTGAGGGACCGAATGGAACAGGGACTATGAACTATTTCTGCGACAGACCAATGAAAGATTGGGTGAAAGAACTTGCAGCAGTAGCTGGTTATGTAGTAGCCATTGGAGATTGTGCTACTTGGGGAGGTATCCCAGCAGTACCACCTAATCCTAGTGAAAGTACAGGTATGCAGTTTCTAAAAAAAGAAAAAGGAGGTTTCCTTGGAGCTGATTATAAATCAAAAGGCGGACTACCTGTTATTAATATTCCTGGTTGTCCTGCGCATCCAGATTGGATTACTCAAATTTTGGTAGCCATTTCTACAGGTAGAATTGGAGATGTTTTGATTGACGAATTTCATCGTCCTAAAACTTTCTTTACAGATTTTGTACAAACTGGATGTCCTAATGCCATCAGCTTTGCCCAAAAAATGGATGGTGGCTTTGGTAAAAGAGGCGGATGTCTCTTTTATGAAGTAGGCTGTCGTGGACCAATGACCAGAGCAAGTTGTAACAGAATTTTATGGAACAGAACAAGTAGTAAGACCAGGGCTAATCATCCATGTCTGGGTTGTACAGAGCCAGGCTTCCCACATAACGATCTTGTAAAAGGTTCTGTGTTTAAAACCATGAAGTATCTAGGCTTCTTGCCAAAAGAAGTACCAACTGGTGTTTCCAAACTTGGCTATTATTCAAGAGCCGGAGTTGAAAAGGTAATGGGATCTATAGAACGGGTTATGGGAACAGAACAGGAACATTTTGAAACCAGTAAATAATCTTCAAATAAAATTCAAATAAAGAATATGTCTACAGTAAAAGAACTGAATATATCTCCAGTTGGTCGAGTTGAGGGTGATTTGGATGTGAAAGTCTACATGGAAAATGGAGTTGTTACCCGCGCACACACGCAGGCTGCGATGTTTCGTGGTTTTGAAAGAATCATGCAGGGCAAAGATCCGCAAAGCGGATTAATTGTAACCCCACGTATTTGTGGTATATGTGGTGGATCGCATTTATATTGTGCATCCTCAGCTTTAGATACGGCATGGAAGACACAACTTCCTCCTAACGCATTACTTTTAAGGGCACTAGGTCAGGCTACTGAAACAATCCAGAGTATACCCCGTTGGTTTTATGCCATCTTTGCAACAGATATGGCAAATAAAAAATTTGCAAACAAAAAACTCTACGATGAAGTTGTAAAAAGATTTGCTGCCTATGTAGGTACATCATTTCAATCAGGAGTTACTGCCAGCGGTAGACCGGTTGAGGTGTATGCACTTTTTGGAGGTCAGTGGCCGCATAGTAGCTATATGGTCCCTGGAGGTGTAATGTGCGCCCCTACTTTAAAGGATATTACAAGGGCACATTCCATTATGAATCAATTCAGGAATGACTGGCTTGAAACCACTTGGCTGGGTTGTTCTATTGAAAAATACAGAAGGGTACAGAGTTGGGACGACTTAATGGCGTGGGTAGACGAAAATGAAAGCCAACGTAATAGTGATTTGGGGCTGTTCATTAGGGCTTCATTAGAATTTGGACTTGATAAGTTTGGTCAGGGTTGTGGAAATTATGTGGCTTATGGTACTTATTTGCACAAGGACAAATATAATAATCCAACAATTGAAGGTAGAAATGATGCTTTGATTAGTCCTTCAGGATACTATGACAGTCATTCAAAAAAGTATAGCGACTTCGATCATTTGCAGATTAAAGAGCATGTTACGCATAGCTGGTATCAGGATCACAAAGCAGCTCACCCATGGGATGAACCTATACCAACTCCAGTAACTTCAAAAAATCTTGAAGAGACTGATTTCAGTGGAAAATATAGCTGGTCAAAGGCTCCTAGATATATGAATAATGCTGCAGAGGCTGGCCCATTGTCAAGATGTTTAATGTATGCAAAACCAAATAATCTAGAGCACCAAACCAAGGACTTTCTTATTAAGGATGCCATGGATAAAATGGGACCGAGTGTGTTCTTAAGAACATTGGCGCGTGTGCATGAAGCTCCAATGTTGTATGATAATATTGATACTTGGTTAAGACAAATCAGGCTCGATGATGAATTTTATATCAAGCCTGAAGAAAGAGATGGTAAGGGCTTTGGAGCTACTGAAGCGGCTCGTGGCGCATTGGCACATTGGATCGAAATTGAAGATGGGGTGATAAAGAATTATCAGGTAATGGCACCTACCACTTGGAATGTAGGTCCAAATGATTCCGAAGGAAAGTCAGGCCCTATTGAATCAGCCCTTGAAGGAATTGAAATTGAAGATGCCAACGATCCAGTTGAAGTTGGTATGGTGGCTCGCTCTTTTGATAGTTGTTTGGTTTGTACGGTGCATGCACATGATGCCAAGACAGGTAAACAATTAGCTAAGTTCAAGCTCTAAATTCATAAATATCAAAAGAAAAAGCCTAACGAAAGTTGGGCTTTTTCTTTGAGGTAACTAAATTTTTTTTAGCTTTTACCACGAATTTCTACTCTCCTTACATTAATATTGGAATCAGAATGAGAAGTAAAGCAACAGCCATAATGGGCTTTGGGAATCCCTGTAGAAGTGATGACGCCATTGGTATTTATGTTATAGACCAGCTAAGGAAATATGTCGGTGAAGAACCCAATATTTCAATATTAGATATGGGTACAAGTGCATTTGAAGTACTTTACCAATTGAAAGGTCATCAAAAAATAATTTTGGTGGATGCAGTCGTAAATACAGGAGAGCAGATTGGGACCTTATACAAGGTGCCTGCACAAGAAGTGATGACGGCTCCTCAAGAAGACCCCATGGTTTTCTTGCATAGTATAAAGTGGGATCAGGCATTGAGCTATGCAAAAAAAATTATGCAGAGCGATTACCCTGAAGATATACAAGTATACCTGATAGCAATTGAAAATACAAAATTAGATATGGAATTGAGTGACGAAGTAAAAAAAGCTGGAGATAAAGTAGTCCAAATCATTCTTAAAGAAGAACTCTCGTATATAGTTTAAGCAATCTAAGAAAATTCAACATTGATTACACTTACAAACAGGCACTTGATCATCAGCAACGAGATCGTTGAAAGTATTTTTGGGTTTTCTTCTCAGGTAAACTGGGTATATTATGATGTCAAGAAAATATTGATGATTGCATCGCAGCATGATGATATTTTTAAAGGCCTGCATAAAACTTCTATGAGTATGCTGAAATTCAAAAACAGTAAAGGTGACAGAAGTATATCGTTAGAAGAAATGCTGATTGACAACGAACTGGATAGTAGTGATAGGTCATTGGAATTTAATGCAGACGAAAAAATGAAAATACTGACAGTACATTTTTCATAAATTATGATTACAATATTTGTTTCGACAGAACTAAGAGAATCAGTAAAAAATCTGATTAATCAGGAGGATAGACTAAATGAATTAGTCAATTTATCCGTTGAAGACGCTGATGCAATTACAATTAAAGTTTCTTCTATAATTGAAGTGTTACCCGACTGGGAGAATCTGCAACCACCAGTTCTATTTCCTAGTGTTTCATATAAGGATAAAATTTTACTAGGGATTATTTATGCCAAACTAAATAATTACGAGAAGGCCTATGAGATCTTAGAAGAATATCCGGATATATTACAAACTGTTGATATTTTAAACCGACTCCAAAATTCAGTACCATTTCAAGGATATGAATGGCAATTTGATTCCTTTGAAAATCTGCACAATAAAGCAATTGCAATCCACTATGGATCACAGAATGAAAGCGCTTCAAGTTTAGATATAGCAGAGGCATATGAATCTGCCATTAACTGTAGTAAAGAAAAATCAAGAAGACAATTCACTGCGTATCATCTTGCACAATTTTATCTTGATCAGAATATTGAAGCAAAAGCACTGAATATCATCAATACTATTTTAAATGAATGTGATTCTCCTAAAATATGCATTGCATTTAAAGATATTCTTTGTAAAATATGGCAGAAAAATTTAGTAGTACCTTATGATGTTAAAGTACTAGGAGAATTGAAGACTACATTATGGGAATGCCTAGAATATTATGAGTTGAATGGTAGGATGACAGAAGCTGCAATGATTTTGATGGATGCTACTTATATTGCTACAATTAGCGAAAGTTTTAGTGAAGCGCTGGGTTATATCAGTAGGGCAATTACCATAATTGAAAAGGAACAACTTCTTGAGCTTCTAGCCCAAGCACAATTTTCAAAGGGAAATCTACTCCAAACATGGGCACAAAATGGGAATCCTCAGTTCTATCGGGCAGCAGTTCAATCATATCAGGCAGCATTGAAGACATTTACCAAAGAGGATTATCCAGATATTTTTGCTGAAATTCATCATCAATTAGGGAAAGTTTATGCAGAAATTCCAGACGAGGTAAAGAAGAAAGGGGTATGGGCTGCTGTTTCAGTTTCATCTTTCAACGAGGCACTCAATTATTATAATAAGATTGATTTTCCTTATCAGTTTGCAATGATTTGTAATAGTATGGGGAATGCCTATACCAAATATCCGGCTGCTTTGCATACAGACAACTTCGATAAGGCACTTGCCTGGTATAGGGAAGCATTGGATATTAGAACCACAGCAACATATCCCTTAGAACGTGTTTTAACGCTCTGTAACTATTTAGAAGCTAGCTGGTTTGTTGGAAATAAGGAGGAATTTGACGAAGATCGATTCAACGAAATGATGAATGTAGCTAATGAAATCATCCTGCTTAGTAATGATGAGAAGATTCTCAATAGCGCTAAGAATGATATTCAAAGACTAGAAGCGCTCAAGGCAGAAACTCAAAATTAGAAAATATTTTCTAAGGACTCATTTTATATGTTGTTTCTAGTCTATGTTGACTTATTTTCAAGGTTCATTAGTTATGACTATGTTCCATGCATGAAATATCACTTGTTAGAAATATTTTTAATACTCTTGAGGCTGAATTCCCCGACAGATTCAGCGAAATCCGAAATATCTATTTAACTGTAGGAGAGTTGAGTAACGTACAACCTATCTTAATGCAAAATGCATTTGAGGCAGTGAAGGAAGATGACCCTAAATATAGAAATACAATACTTAATGTTGAAGTATTACCCATCAAAATATTTTGTGATTCATGTAATCAGGAGACTATTGTAAGTCAATATAAATTTATTTGTAAATATTGCCAGTCTTCCTCCCGCAACGTGATACAAGGGGAAGAATTATTAATCAGTAAAATTGAATTTATAACTTAAAAGCTATGAGTCAACCCAAAAGTAACAGAGCTCCAGTTGGAAGTGTACAATGTGAGAATACCACTTTGAATCTATTGAAGGCAAATGATTTTGTTGCAAAAGCAATTAAGGAGAAACTTGCTCCTTATAATGTGCTAGTATTAAATATATGTTCTTCTCCAGGAAGTGGTAAGACAACATTGATGCAGGAAACAGGGAAAAAATTAAAAGATACTTTGAATATTGGTGTTTTAGTAGGTGATCCCGAAACAGAAAGAGATGCTATTCGAATCAGGGAGTCAGGAATTGATTGTTTACAAATTGTAACTGGAGGAATGTGCCATATTGAAGCGCAGATGATATTACAAGCACTAGATCATTTTGATTATCAGCATCTGGATATATTATTTATTGAAAATGTTGGCAACCTGGTTTGCCCTGCTGCATTCGATCTTGGGGAAGATTACAGAATTACATTAATTGCCAGCACAGAGGGTGATGATAAACCCAAAAAATATCCACGAATGTTTTTGACTAGTGAGTTGATGGTGGTAAGTAAATCAGATCTTCTGCCTTATGTGCCATTTAGTGTAGAGGCTGTTACAAAAGATGCAAGGGAGATTAATCCTGATATAGAGGTTATAACTATAAGTAGCCTAAACGGTATGGGAATAGATGAATGGTGTAGTTGGCTGAAACAAAAAGTAAGTGAGAAAAAACAAAATTTAGTTACAACCTAAGTTCATTTGCAAAACATTCATACATATCATATTCACCTGACTGGTATAGTACAAGGAGTTGGCATGAGACCATTTGTTGTGCAGCTAGCGCTTCATTTTAAATTAAATGGTTGGATCAATAACACAACTGATGGGGTACATATTGAATTCAATGGTACTGAATATCAGGCAAATCAATTCCTTGATCGAATTATAAGTGCTCCACCTCCTTTTGCTTTAATTAGAAAGTATACTTTATTTAAAACCGATAATAAACTTTTCGATTCTTTTGAAATAATTGAGAGTGATGTTAATTCTATTCCAGATCTTTTATTAACTCCAGATTTTGGATTGTGTTTTGAATGCAGAACTGAACTGCATAGTGTTTCAAACAGAAGATTTCATTATCCATTCATAACTTGTACAAATTGTGGTCCGAGATTTTCAATAACCAAAAAACTTCCTTACGACCGATTGAATACTTCGATGAAAAATTTTTCAATCTGTGATACGTGTAGTCATGAGTATAGCACTGTTAGTGACCGGAGATTTTACTCTCAAACTAATTCTTGTCACAAATGCAGTATTTCAATGAAATTGTTTGAAAATGGTAAAGAGACAGAAACATTAAACCCGGAAATGATCTTGGAGATAATTCAACAATTTCTCAAAGAGGGTAAGATCGTTTCGGTAAAAGGTGTTGGGGGATATGTATTACTTTGTGATGCGACTATTTCCAGTAGTATACAATTATTAAGAAAGCGCAAACAGCGACAAGCTAAACCGTTTGCTTTATTGTTCCACTCAGTGGAACAGATGAAAACTTTTGTAGAATGGAGTGAATCTGAAAAGAAATGTCTTCAATCATCTGTCGCTCCAATTCTACTTCTCAAAAGCAAAAAAAATAGTGAACTTGCAATAGATGATATTGCCCCTGGCCTTTCCCATCTGGGTTGTATGCTTCCAAATTCACCACTATTGGAATTGATTGCTGAATCGTTCAATAAACCTTTGATTTGTACCAGTGCTAATATCAGTGAAAGTCCTATACTATTTCGAGATATAGATGCTTTGACCCATCTACATCACATTGCAGATATTATCTTGAGCCATAACAGAGAGATTGTAGCAGCACAGGATGATAGTGTGATCAAGTTCGCCAGATATTCAAATCAAAAAATTATTATCCGCCGGGCAAGAGGCTTAGCTCCGAATTTTCTGGGGTATATTCAAAATCAAGATAAATCTATTCTTGCTACAGGAGCGTTGATGAAAAGTAGCTTTACCTTTCAAACTCGTCAAAAAACATTTGTAAGTCAGTATCTTGGTAGCACGGGTACAATTGAGGCTCAAGAAATGTATCGGAATTCGTTGAAAAATCTGACTGATCTGTTGCAATTTAAACCTGAGAAAATTGTGTCAGACAATCATCCTGATTATTTTTCAACTCAGTTAGCGAAGGAAATATCTACTATTCATGCTATCCCGTTTAATCAGGTTCAACACCATAAGGCACACTTTGCAGCAGTCCTTGCAGAGCATTCACTTCTCGATAGTCATGAATCAATCCTTGGAGTAATTTGGGATGGAACAGGAATTGGTGATGATGCACAAATATGGGGGAGTGAATTTTTTAAATTTGAGAATAACAGTATGCTGAGGTGTTATCATTTTGACTATTTTCCTCAAGTACTTTATGATAAAATGTCAAGAGAGCCCAGGCTTTCTGCTATGGCAATTTGTGATGATGTATTAGGGAGTGATACTTTGTTGAAAGAGAAATTTACTGATGTTGAATGGTCCTATTATAAAAAGTTACTTGGAACAGGAACGAAAATCAATTGCTGTTCTCTGGGCAGAGTTTTTGATGCTGTTGCTTCTTTACTAGGTCTATCAGATAAGCAAAGTTATGAAGGGGAGGCAGCTATGCTTTTACAGGATCTTGCCGAGAAGTATACTGATGAATATGGTTATGATATCGGTGAGAGTTATTTTATGGAAGGAGCTCACTACTACCGAATCTCCACTAGTTCTTTATTCAGTTCAATCATACGGGATATTCACAAAAATAAAACTAACTCATTTATTGCTGCAAAATTTCATTTTTCGCTTGTTCATCTTGTCGAAATTATAGCTGGTAATATTGGTGTCAAAAAGGTAGCTTTTAGTGGAGGTGTATTTCAGAATAGTCTGCTCGTTGATATGCTTCAACAGTTGCTTCAAAAAAAGTTAGAACTTTTTTTTCACGATCAATTACCGCCTAATGATGAAAATATTTCATTTGGGCAGATGGTTTACGTTGATCGACAGATTGATAGCTCCTTAATTATCGATTTGAATGATGTTAGAAATCATGTTACTATAGAACAACCAGAAAATCAATTATTGATAACAGAAAAAGATAAATTTTAATACTATGTGTTTAGCAATTCCAGGTAAAATTCAAAGTATTGATACCATTCACAATGGGATGGTACGCATGGCAAAGGTCTCTTTTGGCGGAATCATTAAGGAAGCTTCGCTAGAGATGTTGCCTGCAGCTGATATTGGCGATTATGTTCTTGTACATGTAGGAGTAGCCATAAGTAAAATTGATGAAGCTGAAGCAGCAAAGACATTTGAATACCTTAAGGAAATCGGCGAAATCGATGAACTTATAGAACATACACAGGTAGATAAAAATTAATGAATCGTCTATGAAATTTATTAATGAATATAGGGATGCTTCGGTTGTAAAGGAATATATTTCTGAATTGCATAGGATTACTACAAGGCCATGGACAATCATGGAAGTATGTGGTGGTCAAACACATAGTCTTGTAAAAAACGGAATTATTGGTCTTTTGCCTGACAACATTACTATGGTGCACGGTCCGGGTTGTCCGGTATGTGTTACTCCATTACACTTGATTGACAAAGCTGTTTATCTTGCAATGGAAAGAAATGTTATACTTTGTTCCTATGGTGATATGATTCGTGTCCCAGGCAGTAAAAATAGTTTACTCGAAGCAAAAGCAAATGGTGCTGATGTTAGAATACTTTATTCTCCACTAGAAGCAGTTACTCTTGCAAAACAAAATCCTGATAAAGAAGTGGTGTTTTTTGCAGTTGGATTTGAAACAACTGCACCTGCCAATGCACTCAGTGTATTACATGCGAAGAGGGAAGGGATAAAGAATTACTCCATACTTACTTCTCATGTTTTAGTACCTCCAGCTATTGAAGCCATTGTAAATGATCAAACAAATATTGTTCAGGGTTTCCTTGCTGCAGGCCATGTTTGCACTATTATGGGAATTGGAGATTACTATCCCCTTGTAGAAAAAAATAAACTCCCTATTGTTATTACCGGGTTTGAGCCTGTAGATTTACTTCAGGGTATTACAATGCTCATAAAACAACTGGAGAACGGTGAAAATAAATTGGAAAATCAATACAGTAGGGTAGTAAAGCCAGAAGGTAATCCGGAAGCAGTCAAGGTAATTGAGCAGGTTTTTGAAATTACTCATCGTGACTGGAGGGGTATTGGTGAAATTCCTTATAGTGGCTACGAAGTGAGAAAGGAGTTAGAAGCATATAACGCTAATGTTAAGTTTGATATTCAACTTGAAAAAGCAGAAGAAAGTCCTGATTGTATTGCAGGGGAAATTTTAAGAGGTATCAAAAAACCAAATCAATGCCCGCAATTTGGAAAAAGATGCACGCCACTGAATCCACTTGGTGCTCCCATGGTGAGCAGCGAGGGGGCTTGCGCTGCCTATTATCATTTTAGTAATGTAGATGTACTTGTTTAGGTTCCCCTCAAAAATAAGCTTCAATGGATGCTAATATAAAAATGCAATTATCTTGTCCCATGCCCAAATTCGATTTTGATACCATTAATTTAGGACATGGTAGTGGAGGAGTATTGACGCATAAATTATTGAGTAGTGGTGTATTTGATGTACTCAAAAATGATCAGCTTAATCAAAAGCATGATGGTGCTATATTTGATTTGAAAGGACAACTTGCTTTCAGTACAGATAGTTATGTAGTAAATCCTATTTTTTTCCCGGGCGGTGATATTGGAGAACTTGCTATTAATGGAACTGTAAACGACCTTGCTATGTGCGGAGCAATGGCTAAATATCTATCATTGGCGTTTATTATTGAAGAAGGTTTGCGAATGGAAACATTTTGGCAAATACTTGACAGTATTAAAAAATGCTGCGACAAGGCAGGAGTGCAAGTTGTAACTGGCGATACAAAAGTGGTAGAGAAGGGGAAAGGTGATCAGATTTTTATCAATACTTCCGGAATAGGGTTAGTTCATGAACACGCCAGAATTGGGTTGTCCAGTATTCAAAAAGGAGATGTTCTTATTGTGAGTGGGAATTTAGCGGCACATGGCATTGCTATCATGAGTAAGAGAGAAGGATTAGAATTTGAAACTGATATTGTGAGTGATACTACAAACTTGAATTTTACAGTTGAAAAATTACTTAATAAGTTCGGATTGGATATTCATTTTCTTAGAGATGCTACTAGAGGTGGATTGGCTTCAGTGCTTAATGAGATAGCAAAGGATGGTTCACAAGGAATCGATATTCGACAGATAGATATTCCTATGGAAGAGCAGGTAAGTGGAGCATGCGAAATGCTTGGACTTGACCCGCTGTATGTGGCTAACGAAGGTGTATTTATTTTAGTTGTAAAAAAAGAAATTGCTAAAGAAGTCCTTGATTTTCTTAAAAATGATGAAAACGGGAAAATGGCATCTATAATGGGGAGTATCACAGATCAACATATTGGACAGGTAATACTTGAAAGTAGCATAGGCGGTAAGCGTGTTGTCAATATGTTGCCTGGTGAACAATTACCACGTATATGTTAATT
The DNA here is from genome assembly GCA_013391385.1 of Sediminibacterium sp. Gen4. Lineage (GTDB taxonomy): Bacteria > Bacteroidota > Bacteroidia > Chitinophagales > Chitinophagaceae > Sediminibacterium. Next base: position 63,364 of record JACBFI010000013.1, read on the forward strand.
GAAATAATTATAATTGAATAAAATTAAAAAGATAGCAGAATTTTATGGGCAGTTGGATAATCCATTGCTTGCTCCTCGAGGGGTATTTATGCATGATAACACCTTAGTCGTTTCAGATACAGGTCAAAACAGAGTTTTTATATGGCATGATTTTAATTTTCAAACATTTCAAAAGCCAAATGTCATTTTGGGACAAAAAGATGATCATCAGATGGATCGTAATGCTGGTAAAGAGGTCTCAGGCTCTTCTTTGCAATATCCATCCGGCATTTGGACCAATGGTGAAAAAATAATAGTTGCAGATGCATGGAACCATCGAGTTTTGGTTTGGAATCAAATGCCAACTAAAAATTTCCAAGAAGCGGACATAGTAATTGGTCAAAAAGATTTCAATAGTAATCTCCCGAACATTGAAGGTATAGGAAAGTCTCCAGACAATAATACATTGAATTGGCCTTATGGTGTTTATAGTAATGGCTCAGAACTTTGGATTGCTGATACTGGAAATCGTCGAGTATTGTATTTTGAAAAAATCCCTTCTAAAAATTTTGCTAATGCTAGTGAAGTGATTGGGCAGAATAATTTTTTTGAGAAAGATTATGATAATAATAATGCGGTCTGGCCATATTCAATAAAAGTTGGACACAATAATGATATGTTGATTTCTGATACACAATTTTGCAGAGTATTGTACTGGGAGCAGTGGAAAAATGCTATTAATAATCCACCTAATCTGGTAATGGGTCAAAAGGATATCAATGATAGCGGCCAGAATCAATACCAGTTGAAGCCAAGTGCTCATACTTTAAATTGGGTATACGATGCATGTTTTTTTAATAATGGTATTGTAATTGCCGATACGGGGAATAGCAGATTAATTCTTCATGATAAAATACCATCAACAAATAATGCATCTGGTTCATTGCAGATTGGACAGCCAAATTTTGAAACACATGGTGAAACTTCTTTGAGCATGAAAAGCAATATTAATAATGAAATGTACTGGCCTTTTGCAGTTAATGCTTCAGTGGATTTTTTGATTACTGCAGATACAGGAAATCATCGAATTTTATTTTATAAAATATAACATGAATAATATACCAATCATATTAACACTCTACGTGGGATTTATACACGCATTTGAAACAGATCATATTTTGGCAGTAAGTAATATAGTTACCAATCGAGATAAATCAATCAAGGCATTAAAAGATGGATTATCTTGGGGACTTGGGCATACCTCCACTATTCTAATTATGGGTACGCTTGTTTTATTGATGAAGTTTAATATATCTGATTCTGTGTTCAGTTATTTTGAAGCTGTAGTGGGTGTAGTATTGGTCAGCCTTGGAATACACAGGATAATTCAATGGTACAAAAGAAAATATTCGATGGCTGCAACTCATACTCATGAAGATGGGTCTGTAAACAATGGGTCACATTTGCCTGCTTTTTTAATTGGTTTATTTCATGGTCTGGCAGGAAGTGGAGCTTTAATTTTATTAGTAATGAGTGATTCTACTACAGTTGGAAATGGCCTTCTGTATCTGTTGTTATTTGGATTGGGCTCAGTGACTGGTATGACATTTGCAGCTGGAACTTTCAGCTTACCATTTAATAAAAAGATTATAGCTAATGTCAAACTTCAAATAATACTGGTATTTATTTCATCTACCCTATGTATTACATATGGGACAAAAGTCATTATTGAGAATATCTTCTGATATGAGAAAAAAGGAAAACTTGCTAAATGCTTTAATTTCTTATGGAATTAAAGTTCTTGATGATAGTTCAAGCAAAATCCAAATTGAAAAGGGGTATACTATAGAAATTGAATCAAATGGAATTTATAAATTATTGGGAGATGGACAGGTTATTGCTCCTTTTGATGATTTGGATGAGCTTTGCAGATTTATAATGATGTAATTAAATGTTTGAAAAATTATAAAAGTTGGAAAAAAGGGAAATTCAAATTTTAGCGCTGAGCACCAGTGAATCATCACCAGGAAATTTTTCATTAGTTCTTGAAGATCTGATTGATAAAAAAAGATTTGTTATAATTATTGGCACTTTTGAAGCTCAAGCAATAGCGATATATTTAGAGCGGATGGAATTGCCAAGACCACTTACACATGATCTTTTCAAAACCACAATTACGCAACTAGGGGCAACATTAAAAGAGGTAGTTATTCATAACATAGTTGATGAAATATTTCAAGCTTGGTTGGTGTTAACTGATTTTGAAAATAAAGAAAAAAAAGTAGATGCTCGAGCTAGTGATGCACTTGCGCTTGCAATAAGATTTGATTGCCCCGTGTTCATTTACGAACCTCTGTTACATAAGGCAGCAATTAGTGAAGAATTCGAAAAGTTTAGTTTTTTGAGAGGCTCTGTTTCGGAATATACACTGGAAGAACTTCAATCTCTTCTCAATGACCTCTTAGCCAAAGAGGATTATGAAAGTGCATCCAAAATAAGGGATCTGATACAGCGAAGAAAATGAGTATAAATGTCTTATCTTAAATCAACTGGTTTAATTAATATTTGAACACAATGTTGATGATGTATTCCTATAAAATTTTGAACAGTTTTTGGGGTTTCCTGAAATCTCCTCCTTTGACTTATCCATGTTATAAAATAAGTGAGGAGAGGGAGAAATTAAAGGGTTGAACTTCGTGCAATTTTACAGGAGGTCACTCTACTATCTTAAGTGAGTTAAAGAATTTATCTCTTAAATCTACTGAAGCACCAGCGGCTCGTTTACTGTGTACAATATTGATACTATGAAGGCTATCAATGAATATATAAGATTTTAATTCCATCTTCTTGCCATTACGCTCTGTACTTAATTCAAGAATCAAAACATCTTTACCACTTATGTTTTTCTTTTCCTTTGATAAAACCTTGGTTTCATTACCAAGTTGAGCGATAAAAGAAGATTCTAACTGTTCCCAGAAAGCTGGTTCTAACTGAGCAGTTTCAATCTGTTCTTCAGTTAGTCCATTTTTCCCTAAGTTTTGAACTACAACATTAAAATTAGCAGTGCTGTCGGCTAATCTCAACGAATAAACAGAAGCTATATTCTGCATATTTCGAACATCAGGTTTTTCTGGGAAGGTGATAGAAACTTTCTCAGTTAACTTGACTTTTGTTTCCTGTGACATTGCAGCAATTGGCAATAAAATGAATGAAAGGTGTATAATATTAAATTGTCTCATAAAATTATTTTTAACTATATATTATTAGATTAAGGCTACTTTTTTGGTTTGTTTTTTTATTTACTTTTTCCTCTTAGTTGAATAATCGTATTGAATGACAAGTTATTAACCTTTTTTTCTGTAGAATGAAAAATTGAATTAAGCCCCCTTTCATACCTAATTCCTAAACTAAGTTCTTTGTAGATAGATTTTCTAAAATCAAAAAACAGGGAAGAATAATTCGTTGTTTCAGCTTTTGTATCTATTACACTATTAGTAGTTTTAAATCGAGGATTTATTAAAAAATTTCGACCATAACCTAAACTAATATTATAATTCTTACCTAAATGGAACATAGGACCTAAGAAGACCCCAATATTTCCTACTTTAAATTCACCACTTAGCCCTTGCAATAATGCAACATCTCGAAAATTACGCATGGAACCTGTTAACTCAGAATAAATAGATGTTCTATTTGACAAATTTCTTTCATAATAGAAGCCGGCATTGTTGGCTAAATTCCCTAGTTTATTGTCGAGGCCCAAAATGTTAATTCCGAGTGATGTACCAAATTTACTTTTGGGTAATGGCAAATCTTGAGCTGTCAATAGACCAACTATTGAAAATGAACAAAAGATGACCATTATTGATTTTTTCATTTTTTCTAAATTTAAAGTGATAATAAGTTGTATTGAATTTTAATTATCATCACTGAAATCCTCCCATTCAATCAATGTATCTTCTGTCTCTTCAATATATTTTCCGAACGAAATCTTATGAAACCATTTCAAACCAAAATATAAAATAGGCATAGTTATAAGAGCTAAAATAATAGCACTTTTAATAACGCTAAAATTAATTACAGGATTATCTTGGGATATTGCATTCTTATCATATATCATCATTGATCCAGCTAGGTAACCCAATGGCATAAATACCATCGACCTCAATTCCAATAGTTGAATTGTTTTTTTAAATAGTTTTATCTGAATTTGAAGTGCTTGAATAATCGATTGATTCCAGTTTTGTGACAATTTTTCAAATTCTAATTTACTTTGGTATAATCGCCAAGTGAAATATCCAGATTGAATAATTAGTATCAACATTAATGAATAAATATATATTGAAGTAAATTGAAAAGTGAGATAGATACATCCCAATATAGAAGCAATGCCAAACCATGTATTAAACTCAATACTATTCCTCAATTTTAATACCGGGTTGTTGCTATTCCTTAATTTTCTAACATTAAGTTTGCCCGTATCAGCCTTAACATGTTTGCATTTTATTTCAAGCCATAAATTTTCTATCTCCATGGTTTATCTATTTAAGATTTAATTTGATATTTTCTTTTATCCTGTGAAGTTTAACCTTGAGATTATTAGCTTTTACACCAATAAATTCTGCAATTTCTTGATTTGTAAAACCATCCAGATGCATTGTGATAATAGTTTTGTTTAGTGGATTTAGCCCTCTGATATATTGGTAGAGTTGTTCTGCATTGTCATTAGTCAATTCTTCACTATTATTATTTGAATCAGCAATTTCCAAATTGACCTTTATGAACTTTTCATTCTTTCTTTTAAATGTTAATATGGTATACAAACTGACTTTGTAAAGCCATGTATTAAAAGATGATTTTTGAAGGAATTTATCCTTCCCTTTCCAAGCCTGATATATGATTTCCTGTTTGAGATCTTCTTTTTCTATCTTATCCTGCACATATAGATTTAGTAAATAGTTGATAGTAGCTTGATTCGAATTGATCAAACCTATAAATTCTGAATCTGTCATTTTTACTCTGTATTTAGCAACTCAACAATTTCCGGTTAAATTCAAATGTAATTAGTGACATATTCATATCATAAGTTACACTTTATACGAAAAATATTTTTTCCATCTTGAGTCAATTTTATTTCTAATTATCAATAAGTTGCAGAGGTTTAAAAAGAAAAAAGGAATTCTTAGGAATGAAAAAGATGCAACTACCCTAATTCACTGATAGACAAAGAAAAAGCCATTCGCTGCGGCGAATGGCTTGTAAAGTGTGGCTCCCCTTAATGGACTTGAACAAATATGATCTAGATCAACAACTTACATGGGTTTTAAATAGGTAACATATTAACTTTTACGAGTATCTTACCCTGCTATTAATTCATTTTGACGAGTCAGCGAAGGAATAAAATGTTTTTGGTGTAATAATTATGTGATCGAGTACATTAATATCCAAATACTTACATGCTTCTCTAATTTTATTTGTAAGCTCTTGATCAGTGTTTGATGGATTTAGATTACCCGAAGGGTGGTTATGCGATAAGATTATACTTGTTGCAGCAATTTTGAGTGCAACCGATACAATAAGTCTGGGATCTGCTATAGTTCCAGTCAATCCCCCAACGGATGCTTCATATACCCCAATTACATTATGCGCCCGATTAAGATAAGCTACAACAAATCTTTCTTGTAATGATATGGTTTCTTGCGGGTAGAAATCTTTTAGCAATTGGTACGCGTCTTCTGAGCATGAAATCTTATTGCCAAGTGTCTTTTTGGGAATATAACTTACTTGAATTTCTGCTGCTGATTGAGTGAGTTCTTTCATAATTAATGTTTTGAAAAATCCCCCACCAAATGGCAGGGGACCTAATTAGATAATTCCGTTTTTGTGAACGGGTAATTGACTTAATAACTTTCGATCATCATCTGCTTTGATAATGAGCTTTCTTTTTTGACTTTCGAATTCTGGCTTTAGACTCTGCTGAAACTGAGGGAACATCTTGTAAAGGGTAAGTAACTCTTGCATGGATTTGCATTCGCCAATACGATCTTGCACATCACTTGAATTGATATCAGATCCTGATTGACACCATTCTAAGATGGACTTTCCTACATCAGCCGAAAGCTTCATTTCAGGTTTACCAAAGAATAATCCGGTCCTGTCTTTAGAGGCTATGGCATTGTTTTTCATATCTAGATCAAACACCAAGGTCATCTCGTAGTCAAGGCCTTCTCTTTGGACCGATTTCAGCCCAACTTTTTCTGGCGCTACTCGACCATTTTTGTCATTTAGAACGTAATCCTGTTTGGTGCGAACTGTTGAAATCACATGAAACGGTGTCTGAAGAATCTTCTGTACAAATGCATTGTGTCTTGGAGTAACCTTGTTCCAGTTTGTAAAGGAGTTCCCTTGTAAGGAAGAATGATACTCAAGCAAATTTTCCCACTCGTGTGTAACGGAATCAATGATTACCACCTCCATTTCTGCTTTCTGACACACATCTAACGCCTGGATGTATTTCTCAGGAGTAAAAGGACCGGTCAGATTTAGTACTTTGAATGCACCCAAGTGAGCGTACAATTCAGCTGAGTGATTCTCAGTATCAATGACTGCAACTTTACCAAAATCATTGCATAATCCAAAAGCTATCAGCAACGCTGAATATGTTTTACCTGAACCAGATGGTCCCTGTAATGACATTTTAATTTTTGCTCTTTTTCTTTCTGCTGTTTGTAATTGCATAAGTTTAAACTTTAAATGTTTAGAAATAAAAAGAGGACCGGTTGAAACCAGCCCCCTGTTATCCATCAACCACAACTGCCAAGACGCTACGAACTACTTGTAGCGATTGATGGTGTTGTGTGTCCTACACTTGGTCGTGTGGGTCCGAGCAGTGTTTTGTGATTGGGTGGATAATCTAGATAGAAGCAACTTCATGGACTCTTGTGTGTCCAATTGCATTTTCCACTTTGCTATCCTGAGAATATGCATATGAATGCTGCAGCTTCATTAGCTCTCCTGTTCTTGGGTTAACGAAGTCGTAAGGCTCAGTTATGACCTTTACAACCTCTCCAGGAAGCTTTTGACCAATCATTGCCTCTGCAACAATTGCATTGAAAGTGCTGGGAATTGAGCACTTACGTACAGTCGCGTAATAGCGACCAGTTGTGCTGCTTTGAATCAACTCAACGCCACCTGTGATTTCAAGGGCAATGAATGTGGAACCGTCTTTACGTGTTCTTTCTGCGTAACCTGTTACTGTTACCATCGTTTGTTTTTTAAATTGTGATGAAATGGATGTTTGGAATCTACCATTAGTCTTGAATAGATACAGTTGTGCACCACTGCAAATGTTTATTGACCTTTGGAAGTAAGTTGTATGTAAAGGGAGCATGTTGGGTAGTACAAACACTACTGCTCCATAACTTTATTTGAGTCTGGGGTTAGATAGAGGATTTAGGAAAGTAGATGTGAGGGGGGATGCGGAGCTTCAAGAAAGAGGGGGGGTAGGTTATGGGGGAACCTATCAAAGACTCGAATATAAATATCCTGAAGATGATTAATATATATCGGCATTGTTGAAAATTGCGTAATAAAGTTTACTGCTCCTAAGACTTAGATTAAATTATAGCTATCTTATCCGTTATGCATACTATTTTTTGCTAATATCTATTTACAAAATAAATTGTAGAGGTAGAATTACTCCTCATATAAACACACTTAAGCAATTTCATTTTTCATTAGTTAAATCAAATTTCATCCTCCTGATCACTTAACTGACTTAACTAGGTTAACTAAGGAACTAATTATCAAATTCAGTTAATCGAATTAAGTCAGTTAAGTAGTACAGAGGTTGACTTACGTTTAACTGGGAAGATTAAGTTTGTAATTTCCTTTCTCCGGTTTAATAATTATTCCGTTCTTTTCTAGGCGCTTTAATGCAGCATGAAGAGTGGGTCTGGTCATAATTCCAGTGTTAACTAGCCGAGCATATAAATCTGCTGTCTTTATAAGAATTAAAGGATCTCCATTTGTCAACTCACTGAAATGAGTCTGTAAAGTGATATCACTTCCAAATGTTTCATTGGCTGTTGATGAAGACGATAGGATATCCGATTCATAAACCTCCTCTTCAGCTACTATCATTTGATTTGAGTCAATCGAAAACTTAAGGACAAATTCTGAGTCATCTGGCCAATAACGGTAGGCAACATCTTTGAGGTATCGAATATTCTGTGTACTTCGATTAACACCAATCATAAAGTCCATCTCTTGACCAATGACACGTGATCCTGCCATAGTAGCAATTGTTATAGGTCGATCATCCATTTTCTGTGAATGGTGAATTAAAACTAGTGCTATGTTGTGCTTGTGTGCCATTTCCCTAAAACGTTTCATCAGGCTTGTAGAAACTGCCGAGTCTTCGATTGAATCTGTTGTTGTCCTTGTTACTGAGTCAATCATCACAAAGCCAGGTTTTACCCTTTCAATTTCGGCATCCAGCAATTCCCACTGTTCCTCTGTTGTTATATACCTGGCAAACGAATCATCAACCACATATACATTTTCACTCCAGGTCGGGTCCAAATTATACTTACTTGTAAATGCTTCCATTTGTCTAACGTTTCTGACAGTCCTACTTCTGTAGTACTCTTCCAAGCTGACTAGCAGCACTCTTCTGTTAACACAGTTGAGATCATCATTTAGAAAACGTGTAAGCCCAGCAGCAATGCTAAAAGCAAGATTTTCAACCAGCGTTGTTTTGCCGGATTTTGAAGGACCAAAGAAGCATCCAAGGCTTGGGCGTATAATCCCTCTGAAAATTCTAGGAGGCTCTGGTAATCCCTCAAGTTTTGCCGACATGCAGTCCAGTGTTAATGCAGGTCCTGTGCAATTATCTATTGTTTTTTCTATTGTCTCTTTCATTATGAACATGGTTTGCATTTATGAAATTCTTCAAATACTATTCTTTCCAGTGCCTCGAGGCCCTTTATTTTTACCCGGGTTACGTTTACAGTAAAAGGCGGATTTGCCTTGTGTATTGTCTTCGTAGATAATTCAAACCATCCCCAGTCGCAGTATTTTTGGTATGGATCATTATTATTCATTAAATACTTTTTCTCTCTCAACCAGGCAGCGAATTTTTTCTCGCCCCCTGGGAATTTTGTAATCTTTGCCGTTTGTTGTAATGAAAATGTGGTAGCGGATTTAGTTTTCATGATTTTTTAATTAACTGAAAAAATATTTGGGTGTATTTTGACTGTACCTGTTTTCAAAAAGCGATCTAGTATAATTAATACGCTTTCATCTTCAAGCGGAATAATTCTATTCGCTTCGCATCCTAAAGAGATAGGATCTCCGACTGCCAAAAGGGAATAATGGTCGATTTCCATGTCAGCATATTCAGTGCTGCAATCATAGATTGCGAAGTACCCATGTTCCTTGTAAAATTGTAGTAACTGATTTGCAGATTTAAATCTTAGTTTTTGCATGTTTTTGTTTTTATGATTTTAAATGATAGAAAATTCAAGAATTTTAGAATCTGAGATATCTATACAAATTTGTTTTCTTAATCACATTACCTATTTGGTAGTTGCAGTTGTTGCATTATCAAGATCTGATTTTCTGTAAAGCAGCCTGCTGCCAATCCTTTGCCCACGTATTCGCCCTTTCTTAGTATGGGTATGAAGAGTTCCAAGGCTGATATCTAAGTATTCTGCGGCCTGCTTTCTATTATACAGCGAGTCTTTTGTGGGTTCTGCTGATTTTTTATCAGACAGTACTTTCTGAATTGCTCGCTCAATGATCTCTTCTAGTTCTTTAGCTGACTCTATGTTGAATACAATCATGTTCTCGTTGTTTACGAGGACGAAAGTAGTATCGCAATTATTTATGGAGAAAGAAATTGGCGTTTCCGTTTTCCCAAAAAAATGGGAAAAGAAAGGTTATAAATTAGAAGGCTGTGAAGTATTATTCACTTATAGAATCTGAATTGTTGATTGGAATTGTAAGTGGGTTGAACTTAAAATCATGCTGAGTTCTTTCAAGCCTTTTTTTTGAAGCATGAACAACTCTCATTTGCTGCAGATCAAATGCTTTCTTTACTGCATCATATTTTGCAGCTTGCCCTTTTTTACCTACCAAAGAAAAATGAAAATTACAGAGGTTAGCAAATTGTCGTACGCTTGAAGCATAAGTGGTATCTACCCAGTTGTTCTTTTTAAGCGTGGACATGAGTTCAGCAAAATCAGTTGTAGAACCCAACCATTTTATTCTTGGATAGTAACCATCAATTATTTTATCCGCTTCAATAGAGCTTGGGAATGCTTTAGTACACAATTCGATAAAATGGTATTCTAGTTCATATAAATGATCAACATGCATTTTAATTGATTCTTCGACTAGACTTCTTTTACAATCAGAAACATCAATTTTACCAGTAGCAAGCATCAGGCTTTGAATCTCTACAGGTATATATTCTTGATGCCTCTGCAGATATGAATTAACAGTTTGCCGTTTGTCCGGAGGAAATATACTCAGTAGCTCACTGACTTTGCTTTTAAATGAAGCAAAAGATTTCTCTTCATCAAAAACAAATGATGGGTCCATCAGCTGCGAAACAAAATTGCTTTTAAAATCATATTCCTTATTTCCCATCCCTTCCAAAACATCTAATCTTTCTTTGACAGACTGTCGAGCCAGGGAATGTATTTTTACATTTGATTCCTTTTTTGATTCAAGCAAGGCAATTATACTTTGGGATAATTCAATTTTCTGTTCCTCAAGACTTTTTATCTTCCCAGCTGCGTTGGATGATTTTGGCATGATCAATAGATTTGACTTTAATGTATCGAAGAAATGCTTTTTCTGTTTTATGACCTGATATTGCCATTATAGATAAAGAAGGCGTTCCTGCAAGATACTCGTTTGAACAAAACGATCTTCGTGCGGTGTGAGTTGAAATTAGCTCATTTTTTTTGAACGTTTGCCGAGCTTTTTTTCCTCCTTTAGTTATAGACAACTCCACTTCCTCATTAAGCGATGGTATCATGGCAGCAATTTCTTTTAATTCCCTGTTGGTAACTTGATTTACTTTTGCTTTTGGCAAAATCCCATTATACTTATCGATTATTTTTTTCACCGTCGGATGGATTGGAACGGTTACTGGTTCACCGGTTTTAGCCTGTCTTATCATAATAAATGAATCTTTTATTTCACTCGGTTGGATATTTTTAAAATCCCCAAACCTGAGTCCAGTTTTACAACCCAAGACAAACAGATCACGTGTTTTATCGAGCTTCTTATGCTTGGATAGGTCAAGCTGATAGATCTCTTCAATCTCTTTTTCCGTAAGGTATATTGCGTCCGTCTGTTCCTTTATTACAATAAATCGCTTGTTCTTAAACTTCATACTTGTGGTAATCCCGAGTTCAAGAGCTTCATTCAATACTAACTTGATGATTTGAATATGCTTGCCTAAAGAGTTGTTACTATAGTTCTTTTCCTTAATAAGCCATTCATTGAATTCGTTGTAGAAATTGAGGTCAAAGTCGGTGAACTTCAGTGCAATATTTTTTTCCTTCTCATACAGCAGTACATTATTACATATAGTAGAATAAGTTTTGATGGTATTGATGTGGATTGCATGACCTGTTCTGTGATTAGTTCTTATACCAGTCTTAGAGTCATCAATCATTTTTTTAAAGAATTTGATAAACTCGCCTCGTTCACCTGCTTTTATTACAAGTGGTCGCAGTTTGCTAGAAATTGCCTCCTGTAGTTTTTTTGGATCAGGAGGGTTTAATCCACTTTCCAGTTCCATTCTTCTAAATGTTGTTCGAATAAAATTATCAATGGTGTTTATGCGCTCATTAAACTCTGGATGTTGGGGGAAAGAACGATTCTCTATTACTCGTTGACGTCTCGAACTCCAATGTGCCGGCTTAATGAATTCATTGATATAAACCTTGACCTTGTTTCCATTATAACAGATGCGGCAAAAAATTGGTCTTGGTCCTTTTGACCTGGTGCTTTTGAGGTAATAGCTAATTTTCATGGTTTGCAGATTTAATGAATTAATGAAAGAGATTTGTTTTTGTAACCCAAGGGTACATTGAGGGGTACACCAGGGGGTACACTTTCCCTGTTTTTATCTGCATTTATTTGAATTTCTTTACAATTAATCATGTCGTAGGGTAGACATAAATAACTGTAAATAAGCACAATTAGTTGTAAATCAACAATTTATGCACAGTTCGCCCTATATCGCCAATATGACCGGTATTTCAGATGCCATGGTTGCCAAAGCACCCTCATTTGAAACGGTAGCTCAAGAAATTTATAACCTTTTATCGGGGCGGATATTTGTAGCACATAATGTAAATTTTGATTATTCTTTTGTGAAGTATCATTTGCAAAAAGCGGGTTATCAATTACATGTGCCTAAACTATGTACGATCCGACTCAGCCGGAAAGTATTTCCGGGGTTTCGCAAATACGGTTTGGGGCATCTCTGCCGGGAACTGGATATTCACATCACCCATCGTCACAGGGCAGGGGGAGATGCGCTGGCCACTGCACAGATTCTGGACATGGTGATACAGAACAATGGGGAACGTTTGATCAAAGAAATGCTGAAAAAAGACAATCATGGTCAAACCCTACCCGCACACTTGCCGGAAAAGCAGGTAATGGGCTTACCGCAAAAACCCGGAGTGTATTATTTCCATGATCAAAAGGATAAAGTACTCTATGTTGGTAAAGCCAAAAATCTAAAGAAAAGAGTGATCAGTCACTTTACCGGATTGGACATCAGTAAAAAAAGACAAGAACTTTTACGAACTGTCTATCGGATATCTTATGTGGAATGTCCAACAGAATTCATCGCCTCATTATTTGAAAGTGTTGAGATCAAAAGGCTTTGGCCGATTCATAATAAAAGTCAAAAAAGATTCGAACAAGTTTGGGGTATTTATCAGTTTGAAGATAACAGGGGGTATATCAGATTGGGAATTGATAAAAAGAGAAAACATTTACAACCCATTGCTTGCTTTGCTTTACTGGCAGATGCACATCGTATGTTATGGAAACTGGTAAAAATGCATGATTTGCATCCTGCGCTTTGTTTTCTCGATTTAACAGCGCAACATATATGGCCTGATGTGCAGGAGTATAATCAGCGTGTACTTGCCGCGCTACAATGGGTCGCAGAACAGAAAGAAACTTTTGTGATTCGAGATCAATCGGCATATGTGTTGGTAGAAAACGGAGTCTTTTATGGAATGGGAACAGCTTCTACAGATATTGGGGTTCATGAATTAGAGGCATTGAAAGAGCAATTAACCATGTATCCCGAAAATGAAGTCATCCGTTCCATGATCCGAAATTATACAGAACGCTATCCATCCAAAGTCATCCGTATCGCATAAATTTTCAGTGTTATTCAGAGAACTCAGTGGCAATTAATTGCCACTGAAGACACAGAAGAACACAGAACTGGTCATATTTTTTTATACCCTCATTTCCTTCCTTGATTTTTATTGTATTGATTGGTATTGAAACCTTTATACCTATATTCGTAATCCCCCATATGTATTCAAAACTGAATCTACATGCTGGAAAACGAAGATTTCAGAAGGGTTTTTATGGCAATGCCCATGCCTTCTCTATTATTACGCGCAGATAGTCCGGTTTTTACGATTATTGATGTAAATGAAGCTTATTTGCAAGCAACAGGTAGTAAGGCATCTGATCTCTTATACAAAGGTGTTTTTGAAGCTTTTCCCGATAATCCTGATCTGGAAGATGCGAATGGAGTAAGTAATCTTAGAACATCACTTGATCTGGTAGTCCGCACAGGCTCTGACCATAAAATGCCGATACAGCGATATGATATACCTATACGTGGTAAAAATGAGTTCGAGTTAAGATACTGGCTTCCACACAATGTTCCTGTATTAGATAAGGTTGGGAAAACGTATTGCATTATTCACTCTGTTGCGGATGTGACAGCAGAAATTGTGAATCAGGATAAAAATATAATTGCAGAAAGGGATCTGCATAAGGCTAAGGATTTGTTATTACAAGCAGAGGATATTACACATATTGGAAGTTGGGAATTGGATCTTTCCAATAATGAATTGTATTGGTCTGAAGGGGTATTTCGAATTTGTGGCTATGAACCGGGAGAAATAGAGGTGGATTTTACAACAGGATTAGGCGTCATACATCCGGATGATCAGGAGATGGCCGTACAAGCAATGCAGCGTACCATAGAGCAAGGAAATTCTTATGAAATCATCAAAAGATTTGTACGTAAAGATGGTAGTATTCGTATCATCAACTCACGTGGAAAAATCATCTTGAATGAGAAAGGAGAGAAAGTGAAACTGGCAGGTGTATTTCAAGATATCACAGATGATATTGAAAAAGATAAAGCATTATCTGACAGCAAATTTGAGCTTGAGCGTAGCAATGAACGTTACGAGTATGTATTGAAAGCAACATTTGATGCAGTTTGGGACTGGAATATAGCATCCGGAAATTTGTATCGGAGTAAAAATTTTGAATTGATATTCGGTCATCGATTCAATGAGTATGAGACAGAATTGTCTTCCTGGTATCAGTTTATTCACCCGGAAGATCGGGATCGTGTGTTGAAAAGTCTGCAGCATTGCTTAGACGAAGATGCCAATCACTGGGAAGCAGAATATCGTTATCAGCGATCGGATAGGCGTTATGCGTATGTGCACGACAGAGGTATCATCATTCGTGATCAGCATGGCAAAGCTTCGCGTATGGTAGGAGCTATGCATGATGTTAGCTTACAAAAGAAGCAAGAAGCGGAAAGTCATTTTGCTCTCAAACTCAATGCAATCTTTAGTGCTGATGATAGTTTAGAAATTTGTTTGTCGAAAGTGAATCAAGCATTGTGCGATTATGCTAATATCCCTGTAGTAGAATCCTGGGTGACCAGTTTTGACCAAAAAGAGTTGTTGCTGATGTCGCAAGACGCTATCAGAACAGAACTTAAAGGTCGAAGTTCTATCCTGAAATTCAGTGCAGGGCAAGGATTGCCCGGTGCTGTTTTCAAAGAGCAAAAAGAGATATACATTCCGGATATTATTCAAAGTGATCTGTTTGTTAGAAAAGAATTCGCTAAACAAAACCATCTGATCAGTGCCAGAGGGATACCTGTTTTTTTCAAGAATGGTATTGTTGCGGTTTTTATTTGTTATTACGATAGTCAGATGTATGAAGATGTGTCATGGTATCTTACGCCCAATCTTTTAACGCATCTTGGAGTAGAGGTTCAGCGGAAAAAAACGGAAACAGAGCTGAGGCATTTCTTTGATTTATCTCCTGACCTCTTATCCGTATCCGGAACAGATGGCTACTTTAAAAAAGTAAATAGGGCATTTACAAAACTGCTCGGTTATTCAGAACAAGAAATATTATCCATTCCCATCTTAGACCTGATTGATCCTGATGATCAGGATATGGTACAATCCTTTTTTAGTCAAAGGCAAGAAGGTAAAGTGCAATATTTTGAAGCAAGATGTGTAACAAAAGATGGGAAACATAATTGGCTGGCTTGGACGATGCTTTCTGTACCCGGAGAAGGACTAGTGTATGGTATCGCGAAAGATATTGATCAGAAAAGGAAGGATGAGGAGGCCTTGCGGAGATATAATGCTCAAATCACCAATATTCTAGAAACCATTTCTGAAGGATTCTTTACCATAGATGCTGATTGGAATGTACAATATTGGAATAGAATGGCGGAGCAAATGCTGGGGGTAAAGCGTGAAGATATGTTAGGCCATAGTTTATGGGAAAAATTTGCGCCGGCTCAAAAAACAGCCTCTTTTATTAATTATAAAAAAACATTGGAAGAAAGAGTAGCTGTTCACTTCGAAGATTATTTTGAACCAACGGGACAATGGTTTGAAGCGCATTCTTATCCCGCAGAAAATGGAATGGCTACCGTATTCTTTCGTGAGATCACGGAAAGAAAAAAAGCGCAACGAGCTTTAGAAGATGCTTATCAGGAAAAGCACATGATTCTTGAGAGTATTGGAGATGGTTTTTTTGCAGTAGATAAGGAATGGAAAGTGCATTATTGGAATCAATCTGCTGAGCGAATTCTTGGACTGTCGCGAACAGAAGTACTGGGAAAACATATCTATTCAATCTATCCGGAACAACAGTATGCTACTTTTTATACCAACTGTGTCATCGCAGAGCGTGATCAAGTAACCATGCATTTTGAAGAATATGTGGAGCCACTTAGTATATGGATTGATGTGAGTGTGTATCCTTCTCCTTCAGGATTACTGGTTTATTTCAGAGATGTAACAGAACGAAAAGAGATTCAAAAGCAATTTGAATCAGTCGTTAATAATATGCCCGGTATTACTTATCGTTGTTTATTGGATGATAAGTGGAGTATGCTTTTTATCAGTAATGGAGTAGAAGCGATTACCGGATATCCGGCTGCTGATTTTGTCATACACAAGAAGCGTACATTTTCAAGTATCATCCATCCGGATGATTTGAATGCTACTTTTAATATTACAGAAGCATTGTCAAAGGGAGAAGTATTCAGTATTCAATATCGTATTATTTGTGCTGATGGTGCTGTAAAGTGGGTAGAAGATAAAGGTAGAGGTGTATACAATAATAGTCATCAGTTAATGTATATTGATGGTGTGATCATGGATGTTACAGAACAAAAGCAGTACCAGGAAACACTGCTTCGACTCAATGAAGAGTTGAATAAGCGGGCGCATGATCTGGCTATCTCCAATGCTGAACTCGAACAGTTTGCTTATGTGGCGTCTCATGATCTGCAGGAACCCCTTCGAATGATCACCGGATTTTTATCGCAGTTGGAAAAGAAATATAAGCATGAATTGGATGATACCGCCAGGCAGTATATCGGTTTTGCTACAGACGGCGCTAAGCGTATGCGAACTGTAATATTGGATTTATTGGAATACTCTCGAGTAGGGAGTGTAGATTATGAGAAAGAGCAGGTGAATATTCATCAGGTCATCACTGAAATTTTAGAAATGAATAGGAATGATTTGATTCGAAGAGAAGCCAGGGTGTTTTTTGATGGGATGCCATTGATCAAGGCAGCTAGAACACCTATTTCACAGCTATTCCAAAATCTAATCACCAATGCACTCAAATATCAATCGCCGGATCAGCGACCTGAAATAAAAATTACGGCTACTGAATATCCATTATATTGGCAGTTTGCAGTAGCAGACAATGGAATCGGTATTGAAAAAGAATACTTTGAGAAAATATTTGTAATTTTTCAAAGATTACATCATCGGAATGAGTATTCCGGAACGGGTATTGGACTTTCCATTTGTAAAAAAATAGTTGAAATGCACAATGGAAAAATTTGGGTGGAATCATTACATGGAAGAGGTAGTACTTTTTTCTTTACGATTGAGAAATAAAGAATCATACAGGTTGGAATTGAGCAACATAAAATAACAAATTTGAAACCGATACACATTTTACTGGTAGAAGATAACGAGGGGGATATTCTACTCACAACTGAAGCATTGAACGACCGAAAAATTGCCAATGAAGTAAGTATTGCCCGTGATGGGACAGAAGCTTTGGACTTTTTGAGAAAAACAGGAAAGTTTAGTGAAGCAGCAACCCCTGATCTGATTTTATTGGATATTAATTTGCCTAAGATGAATGGCCATGATGTGTTAGGTGTCATCAAAAATGATGATGAGCTAAAAAAGATTCCAGTAATTATGTTAACGACATCTTCATCAAAAAGAGATATCGATATGTCATACGAAAAAGGAGCCAATTGTTATATCACCAAGCCGGTTGACATGGATGACTTCTTACATACGATATCTTCCATTGAAAATTTTTGGATATCAGTTGTTCAACTTCCTACACGCTAAGTAAATATCCATGGAGAAATACAACTGGCATGTACACATTCTGGTAGTAGAGGATAATCCCGGTGATCTTTTGCTAATAGAGGAGTTTCTAAAAGATGAGATTACCTTGCCGGTTATTCATCATGCAACTGATTTTAAAACTGCCGAAGCGTTACTGAATAATCAACAACTCAAATTCGATTTTATCTTATTGGATCTTTCATTGCCGGATGGAATCGGAGAGGCATTGGTCAAAAAAGTAATGGCGATATCCGCTGAAACGCCGCTGATTGTGCTTACGGGTTATACCGATAAAAATTTTGGTACAAAAGCGATTTCAATGGGGGTTTCTGATTACTTGCTTAAAGATGATCTTACCTCCTCACATCTTTTCAAAAGTCTTTTGTTCACCAGAGAGCGCAGTGCATTCAATAAACAATTGACTGAATCGGAAAAAAAGTATCGTGATATTTTCCATTCAAGCCCACAACCTATGTGGGTATATGATTATGATACCTACCAATTCTTAGATGTCAATGAAGCAGCTATCAGTCACTATGGTTATAGTAAGGACGAGTTTCTTAAGATGACTATCTTTCATCTAAGAATCGAGGAAGATATACCTGAATTGAAAAGGATTTTACAGGCAGCAATTGATCAGAATGAAAACCATATTAAAGGTATTTTCCAGCATCTAAAAAAAGATGGTACACTCATAACTGTTCAAATCCAAAGTAAAAATATAGACTTTAATAATCGAAAAGCAGGACTTGTACTAGCCATTGATCTTACTGAACGATTACAATATGTAGAAGCTATTGAACAACAGAATCAACTGTTCAGAGATATTGCTTGGACACAATCACATATTGTACGGGCTCCTTTGTCGAGGTTATTGGGGCTGATTCATTTGTTAAATGAGATGGGAGAGCAGGTGCCTGAAAAAGTTAAAGAAATCATCCGGTATATCTCAGTTTCAGGTAATGAGTTGGATGATATTGTGAAAGAAATTGTACGAAAAGCAGAAACTACAGCGCTAAATGATAAGTATACAAACAGTAATGTGGATTAACAGTTGCAGATAATAAATCACCGTTTTGTGGTAAAAACCTGCTAAAAGCTGTTAGCCATGAGCTATGAGCCATTGCTGTCCGGAGAAAATTTATTTTTGATACCGGATGTCTGTGATTGTTGGATTAGAGCTATCCAATACAGTGTTTTGAGTTATGCAAGCCCTTAAGTTTTAAATAGATTCGGCGGCTGTAAGACTTGTTTTTGTTGTTGTATTTTATTGAGCAGTGATTTTT
>JACBFI010000014.1 GCA_013391385.1 Sediminibacterium sp. Gen4
TCATTACAACAATTTAACTTAGTTAAACTGTTGCGTTAGAAACTTGAAGCTGAGACCTGAAAAATTGGGATATGACATCTTCAAAAAAAAGTGTGTGAGTTGCCACCCCGAACCGATGTTCACAGATTATAGCTATCGGAATATTGGTATGCCAATAGATCCATTTTTGAAAGATTGGGGAAGAATGAAAATCACCAATGATCCAACGGACTCGCTAAAATTCAAAGTACCCAGTTTAAGGAATGTCATGCTAAGTTTCCCTTATGGACATGATGGTCGTTTTTTCTCTGTGATGAGTGTAATGGAGCATTACAGAAAGAATATGGTTCCAGATTCAAGAACAGATAGCTTATTACGAAACAGATTACCCTTATCCAATTTCGAGATCGGACAATTGACAGCTTTTCTGCATACTTTAACCGATAGTAGTTTTTTAAAGAACCCCAATTTTGCAGCACCCGGAAAAGGGATAAGCACTACAGCTCCTGTTGATATTCATAATTAATCGTGTATTTTGCATGTTGGAGTTGAGTAAGTAGTATTCTAATAAAACATTTCTCTTCACTCCGTGATACTCTGTGCCAAACTCTGTGTAACTCCGTGGTTTTTTACCACAGGGTTACACAGAGTTTGGCACAGAGTTACGCAGAGAGAGAGTAAAAGAATTACCAATTGAGCAGCATAAAAAAATTAGCAGGACAAACATTATGGTATGGGGTGCCTACCATTGCCAGCCGTTTTCTAGGCTACGCCTTGAGTCTGTTACTTTTTTGGCTGTATGAACCTGCCAGTACTGCTAGCATCACACAAGTGTATGCGGTTATTCCGTTTTTGAATATTTTGTTTACTTATGGCTTGGAGACCAGCTATTTTCGTTTTGCACAAGATCATGAGAAATCAGTAGTATTTAATACACTTATGAGCTCCATCGTGATCAGTACTGTTGTATTTACATCTTTCCTTTTACTCAACACCCATACACTGGCAGCAGCAATTGACTTTCCGGATCATCCGGAATATATTCAATGGATCGCTTGGATCTTGTTCTTCGATACGCTTTCCGTCATTCCTTTTGCTAAACTTAGACAAGAAGGAAGACCTCGTTTTTACGCTTTTATCAAGGTATTCAGTATTGTAGTAAATGTGTTACTGGTTCTGTTTTTCATAGGTGTTTGCCCGAAACTGTACAAAGAAAATCCATCCAACCCCTGGTTGTTTTTTTATGATCCAACAATTGATATTGGTTATTACATTATTGCCAATATCATCGCTAGTATACTCACTTTGGTTTTACTTGCAAAAGAGTTACTGAGTTTTCGATTTTCAGTGAACTGGAAATTATGGAAACAGGTCATGCAATATTCTTATCCATTGATCATTGTTGGATTAGGGGGTATGATCAATGAAATGCTCAGTCGACTGGTCTATACACGTGTATTGGACCTTCCGAGAGAAGAAGAGTTAAGACAACTGGGTATTTTTGGCGCCAACTATAAACTAGCAGTGCTCATCACCATATTTATTCAGGTATTCCGGATGGGCGCAGAGCCTTTTTTCTTTAATCAATCCAAAGAAGAAAATGCACCGCGTACTTATGCCAGAGTGATGAAATTTTTTGTGATCGTTTGTTCTTTTATCTGGTTAGGTATTGTTGTTAATCTTCCTTTGATCAAATACATTGGAGCAGGTAAAAATGCAGCATTGTATGAAGAAGGATTATCCATCGTCCCCATTCTTGCGATGGGTAGTGTGTTTCTGGGCATTTATTACAACCTGAGTGTCTGGTACAAACTCACCAACAAAACACTAACAGGCGCTTGGATCACATTGATAGGTGCTGTCATCACAATTGCATTGAATATCTGGTGGATACCCTTATTTGGTTATAATGGTAGTGCATGGGCCAATTTTGTTTGCTATGCTTTTATGATGGTGATCAGCTACAAGCTCGGACAAAAGCACTATCCAATACCATATGTCACGAAAAAACTGATCGCATATCTCGTCATCGTAACCTTACTTTTCTTGATCCATAAAGCTTTTGTATATTTCGTTTCATCTTTTTGGTTGGGAACTGCATTTGGATGTTTATTGATAGCCATATATGCTTGGTTTATTTTGCTTGTAGAGAAGAAGGAGTTTCAGAAATTACCGGTGATTGGTAAATATGTGAAATAATGGAACATGGATTTTCATGATTGTCATGATTCACGCAGATAACAAGCTCATCAATGATATCATTTATCTTTGCACCATGGCAGAAGATTTAAGCATCATCAAAGGCGATAAACAAACACAATACGAGTCATTAATACCACAGATCAAAGCATTGATTGAAGGTGAAAATGATCTGGTAGCCAACCTCGCCAATATTGCAGCAGCATTGAAAGAACAATTCGGCTGGTTTTGGGTTGGATTTTATTGGGTAAAGAATGATGAACTGGTATTAGGCCCCTTTCAAGGACCTGTAGCATGTACCCGTATCAGAAAAGGAAGAGGTGTATGCGGTACCAGTTGGGCTGAAGCCAAAACATTGATTGTCCCCGACGTTGAAAAATTTCCCGGACATATCGCTTGTAGTAGCCTCTCTAAATCTGAGATCGTAATACCTATTATTCACAACAATGAAGTAGTAGGTGTATTAGACGTAGACGCCAGCGAACTAGATCAGTTTGATACAGTAGACCAGCATTATTTGGAGAAGATTGTGGAGATGATTTGATGGGAAAGTGAAAAGTCAAAAGTGAAAGGTGAAAAAGCGATATTAACTACTAATTGATGATACCTAACTTACGCTACTGTTTACCAAGGACCATGGACTATAAGACTATGAACCATCAGCCATGAACTATGAGCTATTGGCCATCGACCATGGACTATAAACCATAATCCACTTATTTTCCTTATCTTTGCACCATTCATATACTCTCTCTACACGACTCGATTTCCTTCCGTGACAAAGTTCATCAGTCTTTTACAGGTCGCTTTTAGCATCTACAGGTAGGAAGGTTATATAACAACTGAGCGAATTCAGTTGTGTTTTTATATAAAATTTATTCCATTGACATTTGATTCATTGAATCTGATAGAGCCCATTTTACGTGCGCTCCAGACAGAAGGTTACACAACTCCTACACCTATCCAACAACAGGCTATTCCTATTGTTTTGGAAGGGAATGACTTATTGGGTTGTGCGCAAACAGGAACCGGAAAAACCGCAGCGTTTTCTATTCCATTATTACAGTTACTTTATCAGCAGAAAACTGCTCAGAGAGGTATCAAAGCATTGATATTGACGCCCACCAGAGAACTAGCCATTCAAATTGATGAAAGTATTGCTGCTTATGGCAGACATACCGGACTTTCTCATGCTGTTATTTTTGGTGGTGTATCACAAGTACCCCAAACACAAGCGTTGAAAAGAGGTGTTGATATATTGATTGCAACACCCGGTCGTTTATTGGATCTGATGCAACAAGGTTTTGTGAGTTTACAACACTTACAGTTTTTTGTATTGGATGAAGCAGACAGGATGTTGGACATGGGCTTTATTCACGACGTGAAAAAAGTAATTGCCAAATTACCTGCAAAAAGACAAACCCTATTTTTCTCTGCAACCATGCCTCCGGAAATTGCGGGACTTGCCAATAGCATTTTACATCAACCCAAAAAAGTAGAAGTTACACCAGTATCGTCTACCGTTGAAAAAATTGAGCAGTCTGTTTATTTTGTTGAAAAACAAGATAAGCGAGCATTATTACATCATCTACTGTCTGATCAGGATATCAAAACTGTATTGGTTTTTACCAGAACCAAACATGGCGCCGACAAAGTGGTAAAAGACCTTGTGAAATCAGGTATTGGCGCTGCTGCTATTCATGGCAACAAATCACAAAATGCTCGTCAGCGTGCATTGAATGATTTTAAGAATGGAACACTACGCGTATTAGTAGCCACAGATATCGCTGCACGTGGAATTGACGTAGAGCAATTATCACATGTGATCAATTATGAATTGCCTGATGTCCCGGAAACCTATGTTCACCGTATTGGAAGAACCGGACGCGCAGGTGCTTCAGGAATTGCCATCGCTTTCTGTGATGCGGAAGAAAAAGTAAACCTGAGAGACATTCAAAAACTGATTGGTATTCAGATTCCTATTATTACAGATCATCCTTATGCGATGAGCAATATTTCTCTGACCAATTTCAAACCTGTTTCCAAACAACCACCACCCCAACGAAACCACACACAACGCAGATCTTTCAGAGGCGGTGATAGCAGGCGTTATGCCGGGCAGAGATAGTTTAGCTTATTGCTTATAGTTCATAGCATATTGTAGGAAAATTACTATTTGCTATGGACTATAAGCCACCTGCTATCCCTACCTTAGTAACATGAAATCACAACGTTTACTTAGTCTTTTCTTGTTGATAGTGTTTCCTTCTTTGTTGTTGTTTGCACAACAGCGATCAGCCATTTATTTTCCTGCAGCCGGTGTTTGGGAACAGCGATCGCCATCAGCAATGGGATTGAATACTGCTCTAGTAGAAGAAGCGATTGCATTGGCCAGAGCCAGTGAATCGAAGAATCCACGCAGTATGGAAATCAATCATTACCGAACTTTTGGCAAAGAACCTTTTGGAGAAGGGATCGGTCCATTTGCAGATCGAGGAGAAGCAACAGGGCTCATCATTTACAAAGGCTATATAGTAGCACAATGGGGGGAGCCCATGCGTTGCGATATGACACATAGTGTTACCAAAAGTTTTTTATCTGCAGTGGTAGGTGTTGCGGTAGATCAAGGGTTGATCAGGAATGTACATGATACAGTAGCACCCTATATCCCACCTATTGAATGGTATGATCCGAAAGCACCCATCAACAGACCCGCAGAAGAAATAGGCACACCGCAACTTTTATTCCCATTTACATCACCACATAACCGTACCATCACTTGGGATGATCTGCTCAGACAAACCAGTGACTGGGAAGGAACACTCTGGGGTAAACCGGATTGGGCAGACAGGCCAGATGCTGATCCTAATAAATGGTTAACCAGACCACGCAATCAACCCGGCACCACTTATGAATACAATGATGTAAGAGTAAATGTATTAGCATTGGCAGCAACCAGTGTTTGGAGAAAGTCTTTACCACAAGTGCTCAAACAAACCATTATGGATCCGATTGGTGCATCCAATACATGGCGGTGGACGGGTTATAGAAATGCATGGATTGTTTTGGATGGACAGCCTGTTCAATCTGTAAGCGGCGGTGGACATTGGGGTGGTGGCATGTTCATCAATGCTTATGATATGGCACGTTTTGGTTGGCTTACATTGAATCGTGGAAAATGGAATGGCAAACAATTGTTGAGTGAAGAATGGATCAAAAAATCATTGACACCAACAGTTCCGAAAAAAGATTATGGTTATATGAACTGGTTTTTGAATACCGATCGTAAATTCTTACCCAGTGCGCCTGCTACTGCATTTACACATGTAGGTAATGGCAATAATCTCATCTATGTGGATCCTGAACATGAACTGGTAGCCGTGATTCGTTGGATTGATGGAAGAGCACAAGATGGGGTGATCAAAAAAATATTAGAAGCATTGCCAACAAAATAACGCAAACGTTTGCTTAGCGTTATTTATCAATCTCTGACCGGTTTTAATTTCATTTTAAGTGGCGTTGATGAGAGAATAAATACTATTGCATTGTTATCCCCCCATAACAATGTACGACATCACCCTGCAATATTCCAAAGACCCTCAATTTCTAAATGCAGTCATTGACACTTTAGATGAGGGTGTTGTTGTACAAAATGCACATGGAAAAATAGTAGGTTTTAATACAAAAGCGCTCACACTATTGGCGGTATCCGCTGAAGAATTAATGGGTGATTCCTCCAGTGGTGAAAAATGGACTGCTATTGATCTTGATGAAAATATAATCCCTGTCGAAAATCACCCGATCGTTATCACACTCAGAACCCAACAACCACAGGAGAATGTGGTCATGGGTGTTACCACCGGAGACCAGCAACTCAAATGGTTTTCTGTAAACACCAGAATGATAGAGGTTGGAGAAGAAAAGCTGGCGGTAGCTGCTTTTACAGATATTACCCAACTCATTGTACTAAATAAAAGTTTGCATGAACAAAACAAACTTCAATTACAGATACAAGATGAGCTGGAGAAAAAGATCAGGCAACTCAAAGATTTTGCTGGTATTATAACACATGATGTAAGAGGACCGGCAAATAATATCAAAAAGTTGTTACAGGTATATGAAAGTAAAAAAGACTCAGAATCAGGTGAACAAGCTTTTCAGTATTTAAAACAGGCCAGCAATGATCTGTACAATAATTTGAATGAACTGATCAAATTATTACAGTGGCACTTGGATCAAAAGTCTCCATTAAGTACATGTGATTTTGATGCCATTACCAATAGTGTATTGGTTCAGCTAGACCATTTGATCCAACAAAAATATGCGGTCATTCACAGAGATTTTACTGTAGCAACTTTCGACTATGCTAAAGTGTATTTACATAGTATTTTATACAACCTCATTAGCAATGCGCTAAAGTATAGTCGCGAAGAATCCCCGCTCGAAATTCGATTGGAAAGCTTTATGGAAAACGGACGTGTTTGCTTAAGGGTGAGTGACAATGGCAAAGGGATTGACATGGATAAATTTGGCGCTACTTTATTTCGTTTCCAACGCAATACGGAAGTAGAAAATGACAGTAAGGGAATTGGTTTGTACCTCGTCCAGCATCAAGTCAATGAATTGGGGGGTACTATTTCCGTAACCAGCGAACCAAATAAAGGAACGAGTTTTACCATTATTTTCTGAGTAAATCCCCTACTTTTGCCACCCGGCAACGGAAAAGCGGATGTGGCGAAATTGGCAGACGCACCAGACTTAGGATCTGGCGCCGCGAGGCGTGTAGGTTCGACTCCTATCATCCGCACAAAGAAACAAGAGGCTGTATCCAACTTTTGATACAGCCTCTTCTTATTCAAACGAATCTCAGTGTCTTTATTCTACCATGGACTATGGACCATAAGCCATGAACTAATCTTTTACCCCCCTCCTTTTTCAATGGGTTCTTTCTAGACCGCTTCTCTTTTCACCAATAACCCAATGGCTTCATTGTTATCATCGTTCATTAAAGATGATTTTACGGTTTCAATACCCTGCGTGGTTATATAACAATGAGGTGTATCTAACTGCTGCAACATCACCAACCCCTGCTGTGCCAGCGCTAATAAATGTTTGTGAATGGTATCCCAGCTAAATGTAGAATACAGGATCATCTCCCGTGGTGTACAGAGGTATTGCTCGGGATGGGGTTCTTCTCTTACAATCCTGTACAAAGTCTGCAAGGTGTAATAGGTGTTTTCCATATCTGTAAGATACAAAGACCCCCTTTTTCTGTTGCTTCCACTCACCTGTATTTGTCAACATTGAATGCACGAAAAATGAACAAAAATGGTGAAAATATTTACAATAGATTGATAATCATTGACTTAAAAATCGCATCATACTGTTAAGGCTTTAAATGTCATGACCACCCCTGTAGCAAAAACAAAGAACAATACGATTTTTCTAAAAGTCTCCTGAGGCACTTTATTCAAGATCATCTTGCCTACATAAGACCCCAAAAAAGCAATTACAATAAGTCCGGGTAAATACCACCAATCTCTTCCCTGTACATAACCTTGATTGACATATACGATTGAACGACTGAGATCTACTCCAAAATCAATAGCTGCAGAAGTAGCGATGAAGACATTTTTTTCCAATGCAAAGGAGGTTAAGGTTATGGCACGAATAGCCCCACCTGTTCCAATAAATCCGGCCAAAAAACCCGCTATTCCCCCACCTGCAATAGCATTACCTGTATTTGCTTTCATTTTCATGTGTGGTTTCCACCAGAAAAGGATGGCGAAGACCACACAAAAAATACCCAATAACAGTTCTGCATATTGAAAAGTTACCCGACTGGTTAACCAAGCACCTACAATTACCAATACCACACTGGGTATCCCTATTTTCCAGATTAGTTTCCATTGAATATCCTGTCTGAAAAGTATCAGTTTGGCAATATTGCTGAAGACATGCAATAATCCTGTGATTCCCAATACAGTTTTAAAATCAAAAAAGAAACCTGCTAATGGCACAAAGAAGACTGAAGAGCCAAATCCACCCACAGTTCCCACAATTTCACTGAGAAAAGCCAGCAAGAAAAAGAGAAAAGCATTGCCCATAGCGGCTTATTTGGTTATTGACAGCTGTTTTTATGCGTTAAACTCCTACCTTTGCTGCCCGTTTGGAAAAAGAGTTTCTGACCTATTGAAGATAAGATTTGAGACTCAACCGATAAAATATCAATAAAATATATATCATGGCCACCGTTACCAGAGAAAACATTGGACTACTGACCGACAAATTGACCGTTACACTCAATAAAGAAGATTACTTCTCAGGTTTTGAGCAAAGTTTGAAGAAATATGCGAAGACCGCAAATATCCCAGGATTCAGAAAGGGAATGGTGCCTGCCGGATTGGTAAAGAAAATGTACGGACAAAGTGTTTTCACGGATGAAGTGTTGCGTACGGTTGAAAAAGAACTGAACACTTATCTCAGCAATGAGCAACTGGATATTTTTGCTCAGCCATTACCATTGGATAATGATGCACGTGCATTGGATATGAACAATCCTGCGGATGTAAGCTTTGCGTTTGAGATCGGTTTGAAACCCAATTTTGAGATCGATACTAAGAAGATCAAAGTAACCCGTTATGTGATTGATGTAACAGATGAAATGATTGATCAGGAAGTGGAGCGTCTACAAATCCGTAATGGAAAAATGACCGAGCCAGAAGCGGTTGCAGGTGATGAAAATGTATTGAATGTAAAATTCATTGAGTGTGATGAGAATGGCAATGAAATAGAAGGTGGAATTAGCAAAGACAACTCATTACTGGTTAAATATTTTGAAGCATCATTCCGTAAAAATTTCATCGGCAAAAAGAACAATGATACGGTTGTATTGCAGTTGGATAAAGCCTTTGAAGACAAAGAGAAAGAAGCCATTCTGGCTGACCTTGGTCTGACTCCTGCTGACGGCAACCGCTATTTCAAGTTATTGATTACTAAGGTTGGACTGGTAGAGAAAGCTGAGATGAATGCTGAATTCTTTGCAGCAGTTTATCCGAATAATGAAATCACAACTGCTGAAGATTTCCGTGCTGAAGTAAAGAAAGAAATTGAAAATTACTACGCTCAACAAGCGCGCAATCAAATCCATGATCAAATCTATCATCACCTGGTAGACCATACCAACATGGATTTCCCTGAAAGCTTCTTGAAGCGCTGGTTACAAACCGGTGGTGAAAAGCAAAAGACTGCCGAAGAAGCAGAACAGGAATACCCAACTTTCATCAACCAATTGAAATGGACATTGGTAAGCAGCAAGCTGGCTGCAGACAATAAAATTGAAGTTCATCCTGATGATATCCGTGAATTCGCTAAACAACAATTGTTCAGCTATATGGGCGGACAATTGGGCGCATTGGGTGATAACCAACAATGGGTAGACGATTATGCCAACCGCATGATGCAGGATAGAAAGTACGTAGAAGAAAGCTACCACCGCATCAGCACAGAAAAACTGTTTGGTTTGTTGGAGTCTCAGGTAACTGCAAAAGAAGAAAGCATCAGCGCCGAAGCCTTTGCAGAAAAACTGCACCATCACCACCACTAGGATTTTTTGATGGCAGATATCAGATGTAGGATTTCTGATGTCGGATGTATGATTGATGATATAAAATTTGAGGCCGGATACATGTATCCGGCTTTTTTATGTGCATTCCATCCATATCTGACATCTACGATCTGAAATCTGACATGACAAATCCGACATCCTACATCCTACATCAGGCATTCCACGTGACTTGTTGTCTTAAACAGAGCTTTGCACAGTATTTGAACAAGGTTTTGTCCGGTGAAATAGCAAATCACTTATCTTCAAAGCGAAAATTGAATCAATATGAATTTTGGAAAAGAGTTTGAGCAATATGCAGTAAAACATCGTGGTATCAGTAGTGCCACTTTGCATAGTTATCAGCAACAGCATGTAACCAATCTCACCCCTTATATCATTGAAGAGCGCCCCCTGAATGTAGCCAGTATGGATGTATTCAGTCGCTTGATGATGGACCGTATCATATTTATGGGTGAGGGCATCAATGATTATGTCGCCAATATTGTTACCGCACAATTACTATTCTTAGAAAGTACCGACCGCAGTCGCGATATTCAGATGTATATCAATAGTCCGGGTGGCAGTGTATATGCAGGCCTGGGTATCTATGACACCATGCAGTTTATTGGTCCGGATGTAGCTACTATTTGTACAGGCATGGCTGCAAGTATGGGACAAATTCTGCTATGTGCAGGTGTGAAAGGAAAACGCACGGCATTGAAACATAGTCGTATCATGATGCACCAGCCGAGCGGAGCTATAGGCGGACAAGCCACC
Organism: Sediminibacterium sp. Gen4; assembly: GCA_013391385.1. Lineage (GTDB taxonomy): Bacteria > Bacteroidota > Bacteroidia > Chitinophagales > Chitinophagaceae > Sediminibacterium. The sequence continues at coordinate 10,562 of JACBFI010000014.1, forward strand.
GATATTGAAATCACAGCTCGTGAGATCAAGAAACTGAAACAAGAATTGTATGCTATCACTGCGCATCATACCGGAAAAGATGTAGCCACCATCGCCAAAGACAGCGACCGCGACTTCTGGATGACCGCTCAGGAAGCAAAGGAATATGGTCTGGTAGATGAGGTTTTGTTGACCAATCCGAGGAAGGAGAAGAAATAGGAAGCATATTGCTTATAGATCATAGCTTATGGTCTATGGCAACAAATTCTTGCTATACGCCATGAACCATTTACTATAAGCTATTTCAAAGTTAATCAGAATAAAAAAGGAAACATGATACACTCAAAATACATCAACCCCTACCTCATGGAAGATGAGGAAGAGAATGAACCGAAAGACGATAAACAAGAGCAGACTGGTTTTATGATGAAGAAGATGGAGAAATTGTTCTTTGAGAAAAGAGCCGTGTACCTGTGGGGACCTGTTGAAGATAAATCTGCACGTGATGTAGTCAGTAAATTATTATTGCTGGATGCCGATAAACCGGGTGAAGAGATCAAATTTTATATCAATAGTCCGGGTGGTGTCGTAACCAGCGGTATGGTCATTTATGATACCATTAAAATGATCCAAAGTCCGGTAAGCACCATTTGTATGGGACTGGCTGCCAGTATGGGATCTATTTTATTGAGTGCGGGTGCCAAAGGAAAAAGGTTCATTTATCCGCATGGGGAAGTGATGATTCATCAGCCCAGCATTGGAGGTTACTTCCAGGCAACCAGTGCTGATATTGAAATTCATGCTGAACAAATCCGTAAAACCAAAGAATTAGGAGCTAAAATTCTGGCTGATAATTGCGGGAAAACGGTAGAACAGATCATGAAAGACTTCGACCGCGACTACTGGATGAATGCTACTGAAGCCGTTGAATATGGCATAGTAGACGCTGTTTTGTCGAAAATTTAATCGAAATACACCTTATTTATCCTTTTTAACCCCGTTTGGTAGTCTGAACGGGGTTAACTTTGCAACATCAGACTGATGATTCGTGTCTAGTACAGAAATACAGGTCTGACAATCATTGTATGGCAAAATCAAATCATTTACACTGTTCTTTCTGCGGTAGAAGTCGCGATGAAGTGAAGATCCTCATAGCCGGACAGGAAGGGCATATCTGTGAAAATTGTGTAGAGCACGCACAGGAGATCATTGTACAAGAACTGAATAATAAAGCAGAAAACAATTCCGCCAACTCAGGTTTCAAACTGAATGTCCGCAAACCGGCAGAGATCAAGAAATTTCTGGATGAATATGTGATCGGACAAGATGATGCGAAGAAAGTATTATCTGTTGCTGTATATAATCATTTCAAACGCGTAACGCAGAAACAACAACAGGATGATGTTGAGATTGAAAAGAGCAATATCATCATGGTTGGTGAGACAGGAACCGGTAAGACATTATTAGCAAAAACCATTGCTCGTTTATTAAACGTTCCTTTTGCCATTGTTGATGCTACAGTCTTTACAGAAGCAGGTTATGTAGGTGAAGACGTTGAGAGTATGCTCACGCGTTTATTACAGAACTGTAATTATGATGTAGCAGCCGCAGAGCGTGGAATTGTGTATGTAGATGAACTGGATAAAATTGCTCGTAAAGGGGATAACCCTTCCATCACCCGCGATGTGAGTGGCGAAGGTGTACAGCAGGGATTATTAAAAATGCTGGAAGGAACAGAAGTACTGGTACCCCCACAAGGTGGCAGAAAGCATCCTGAGCAAAAAATGATCAAAGTAGATACCAAGAATATTCTTTTTATCTGCGGTGGCGCATTTGATGGTATCGATAAAGTAATCGCGAGAAGAGTGAATACCAATGCCATCGGATTCAGTGTCAATAAAGAAGAACAGGAAATGCAGCGCAAGAACCTGTTACAATTTGTCAATGCACAAGACCTGAAAAGCTTTGGTCTAATCCCCGAATTACTCGGACGTTTACCTGTTGTTACCCATCTCAACCCATTAGATCAGGAAACATTGAGAAGCATTCTAACAGAACCCAAGAACTCATTGATCAAACAATACACCCGCTTATTTGAATTGGAAGGTATCGAACTGATCATTGATACTGAAGTACTGGATTTCATGGTGAGCAAAGCACTTGAATACAAATTGGGTGCACGTGGCTTACGTAGTATTTGTGAAGGTATTCTTACAGATGCGATGTTTGAATTACCGGGAAGTGATGTAAAACAATTACATGTTACCAAAGCTTATGCAGAACAGATGTTTGGAAAGAGTAAATTGAGTGCATTGAAAGTAGCATAAGAAGAGACAAGATTCAAGAAGATAAGGTACAAGGAAGATTCAAGAAATAAGTTTCAATATTTTATCAGGCGATGGGAATAACTTCTCATCGCTTTTTTGTTGCACCATATTAACTTGCAGTTAGCTAATGGCCATGGCTCATGGCGTATAGGTCATAGCATATAGTTAATAGTAAAACCTTCTTACTATATGCAATCAGTCATTAGCTACAAGCTAAAAACTAAAACAGATGAACGAACTTATTGAAAGATTAACCAAGGAAGCAGGCCTCACTCCTGACCAGGCTCAGAAAGCAGTAACAACTATTGCCAATTTTGTAAAAGAAAAATTCCCGATGCTCGGCGGTGCTGTTGATCAGATCTTCGCTGCAGGAACAAAAGAGGATGGAGCGGAATAGTGGGAAGTGAATTGTCAATTGTGAATGGTGAATAAAGAAACTCACTACTCACTATTCACCATTGACAATTCACCATTCACTTCCTAACCAAACGATAAGAGGCTTCTATAAATGCTTTGAGTTGACTTGAAGAAAGTATCCCATCCACAACTATCGTATTCCAATGTTTTTTATTCATATGGTAGCCGGGCAAAACAGATTGCGGATATATTTCGCGTAGTTCCACCGCTTCATCAGGATCGCATTTCACATTGAATTGTAAGGGATCATTATCCAATCCCATCAGAAAGAACATTTTCCCATTCACTTTATATACCAATGTATCCGGTCCAAAAGGCGTTGTCTCTTCAACGTTAGGAAAAGAAAGCACAAAGTCTCGTAGGGATTCGATGTTCATGACAAATATAGTGAGTAGTGAATAGTGAGTATTTTGATGTTGTGAATGGTCAATTGTGAATGGTCAATAGTCAATAAAAAACTCATTACTGACCACTCACTATTCACAATTGACCATTCACCATTCACAACATCTTCCTCACCGCATCCACCAATTCTCCTTTGGTAATTGGCACTCCCATCACTTTATTATAGCCTTTTGCATCAACAAGGTATTGATCGCGTATGATTTTGATGAGTTGTCCGTTATTGATCTCAGGTATCAGTACTTTTTCAAAATTACCAATAATCTCTCCCAAATTTTTAGGGAAAGGACGCAGGTAACGAATATGTGCATGACTTACCGTATGTCCTTCAGCCTGTAATTCTTGCACCGCACTCTTAATGGCGCCATAGGTAGAGCCCCATCCCAATACCAATACTTTACCTTTTTCCGGGCCACTGTCCAGCGTTTGCAAAGGAATATAATCTGCAATCTTATCTACTTTAGCCTGACGTGTATTCACCATATGTTGGTGATTCTCGGGCTCATAGTTTACATTGCCTGTAACGTCTTGTTTTTCTAATCCACCAATACGATGTTCCAATCCGGGGGTGCCGGGAACTGCCCATGGACGAACCAGCTTTTCATCACGCTTGTATGGCATGAATTTTTCTTCTCCCTCTGCCAATCCCTTTTTGAAACTGATGTCAATAGGTTTTAAATCAGCACTTGTAGGAAAGCGCCAAGGCTCGGCACCGTTAGCTATATATCCATCACTCAATAGAATAACCGGTGTCATATGTTGGACTGCAATACGTACTGCCTCGTAGGCTACATCAAAACAATCACTGGGAGTAGAAGAAGCGATTACGGGCATCGGACATTCTCCATTTCTTCCGTAATAAGCTTGCAACAAATCACTTTGTTCTGTTTTGGTTGGCAAGCCTGTTGATGGTCCACCTCTTTGAATATTTACAATTAATAAAGGAATCTCTAACATCACTGCCAGTCCCATGGCTTCTGTCTTCAAAGCCATACCCGGACCTGAAGTAGTCGTAACACCCAATGAACCCCCATAACTGGCACCGATGGCTGCGGTAATACCTGCAATTTCATCTTCGGCCTGAAAAGTGCGAACACCAAATGATTTGTACTTACTTAGTTCATGTAGAATATCAGAAGCAGGTGTGATAGGATAAGTACCCAAGAAAATAGGCAGCCCACTTTTATCGCTCGCAGCAATTAATCCCATCGCCAATGCCTGATTGCCCATAATGCTGCGATATACACCCGGTTTCATCTTAGCTTTCTCTACTTTGTAACGAGTAGTGAAGGCTTCGGTGGTATCCCCATAATTATATCCGGCTTGTAATACTTTGATATTACTCTGCAAGATCACGTCCTTCTTTCCAAATTTCTCTTTTAGAAAATCGATGGTATTATCGAGACTGCGATTGTACATCCAGTAAAGTAATCCGAGTACAAACATATTCTTGGCACGATCTCTTTCTTTGGTGCCGAGCTCTGTAAATTCTTTAATGGCTTCACGGGTAAGTTTGGTGACATCCACTTTGGTCAATTCAAAGCCATCCAAACTTCCATCTTCCAAAGGATTAACGCCATCGGGATAATTGGCCAAGCGAAGATTTTTGGCATCAAATCCATCAATATTCGCAATGATCTTACCACCGGGTTTAATGCTTTTCAAGTTCACTTTTAAGGCGGCGGCATTCATCGCTACCAATACATCACAAAGATCACCGGGGGTAAATACGCGATCACTGGAAAAACGCAACTGGAAACCACTGACACCCGGCAGGGTTCCAATCGGAGCACGGATCTCAGCAGGGAAATCAGGAAAAGTGGCTAGATCAATACCCAATAGGGCTGTATTATTGGTGAACTGTTGTCCGGTCAACTGCATACCATCTCCACTATCACCCGCAAATTTGATGACTACATCTTGTAAAAGCGCTTCTTTTCTTTCCATCTGCCTAGATTATTCCAACAAAGTTACAGTTTACAAGCAAGTGTGCGTGTCGTTTTTTAGTGTCGGGGGTGCTGGGTACCGGGTTGGCCTATGGCCTATAGTTCATAGCATATAGCGATTTCGTGCTTACTATAAGCCATGAACCATAAGCCATAGGCTAAAAGAGTACCTAACCCTTGAAGCTTTTCCAAACAACCGGTAGTTTCCGTACATTTGAAATAGAAAATTTTAGTACTATGGCTTTATTCAAATCGGGTAACCCTACCCTTACAGAGAAAATGTTCAATAAGAGTCTGCAGTCGGAAGCTGATATGCAGGGAACCATGAGTGTTCGTGGCACCATTAATAAGTTTGGGTTTATGATGCTGATGGTGATTGCAGGCGCTGCTTATACCTGGAATCTGTTTGAACAATTAAATGAGGGATTGATGTACACCCTTATGATTGTAGGTGCAATCGGTGGATTGATCACCGCTTTGGTCATTACTTTCAAACCTACCTGGGCACGTTTTTTAGCCCCTGCTTATGGTATTCTTGAAGGCTTCTTCATAGGTGGACTTTCTGCCGTTATGAATGCTGCTTTTGCAGATCAATATCCCGGACTCATCATGCAAGCGGTAGGGCTCACATTTGGTGTGGCCATTGCAATGTTCTTGCTGTATAACTTTCGTATCATTAATGCCACGCAGAAATTCAAATCAGTGGTGATTGGAGCTACTATGGGCATTGCTATCTTCTATCTCATCACTATGGTACTGCGTCTATTTGGTGTGAATGTGAGTTTCATGTATGATAGCAGTTGGTTGAGCATTGGTATCAGCTTGTTCGTAGTGTCTATCGCTGCACTGAACCTGATCATGGATTTTGATATGATTGAAAAGGGCTCTGAAATCGGTGCCCCTAAACATATGGAATGGTATGGTGCTTTTGGTTTGATGGTTACCATCGTATGGCTATACATTGAAATTCTGCGTTTGTTGAGTAAACTCGGCAGCAGAGACTAATCATTCTATCCCGAATATTTTTATAAGAGGTTGTATCAAAAGTCTGATGCAGCCTCTTTTTTACTATGGACCATGGCCTATCGACCATAAGCCATCAACTATAAACGATTACAAGTATCTTAGTCGCATCATAATAGGTACCCCATGGAATTCAATCGCAAAACATTGTCTGATCCCGAACTGGTTTTTATCTATCGCAATATTCTGTTACCCCGAATGATTGAAGAGAAAATGCTGGTATTGCTGCGACAGGGCAAAATCAGTAAATGGTTTAGCGGTATTGGACAAGAAGCCATTGCGGTTGGAAGTACACTTGCGTTACAAAAAGATGAATGGATCATGCCATTGCATCGTAACCTGGGTGTATTCACCAGCAGACAAATGGGTTTAGAAAAATTATTCAAACAATGGCAAGGCAATAAAGACGGTTACAGTAATGGTCGTGAACGTAGTTTTCATTTTGGCAGTAAGCCGCATTATATCTGTGGAATGATATCGCACCTCGGTCCACAATTGGCATTGGCTGACGGGGTGGCATTGGCATATAAACTCAGACAAGAAAATAAAGTATCACTTGCTTATTCAGGAGATGGTGGTACCAGCGAAGGTGATTTTCATGAAGCACTCAATGTGGCAGCTGTATGGGAGCTACCGGTGATTTTTGTGATTGAAAACAATGGTTATGGATTGAGTACACCTGTCAATGAACAGTACCGCTGTGAAAGCTTGGTTGACAAAGCCAAAGGATATGGTATGGACGGTGTGCGTATAGACGGCAATAATATTTTAGAAGTATATGATACCATCAGAGGTGTGCGTGATTATTGCATACAAAATCAAAAACCTTATTTGATTGAGTGTATGACTTTCCGCATGCGCGGACATGAAGAAGCCAGTGGAACCAAATATGTACCGCAAGAGCTCTTTGAGGAATGGGGTAAAAAAGATCCGGTAAAAAATTATGAGCAATACCTGATTGCAGAAGGGATTCTGAATGAAATGCAGGTAGCTGATATCAGACATGAATTCAAAGAATATATAGAGTCAGAACTCAAAGCCGCCTTCGAAGCAGAAGCCATTTTTCCGAATAGTGAAGAAGAATTGAGAGATGTGTATGCTAAGAAGTCCATGGTGAATGGTGAATTGTCAATGGTGAATATTGAGGATAGCCAATCCTTCATTGACCATTCACCATTCACCATTCACGAAAAACGTTTCGTCGATGCCATACAGGAAGCTTTGCGGATGAGTATGGAAAAACATGAGAACCTGATTTTGATGGGACAGGATATTGCTGAGTATGGCGGTGCATTCAAAATAACAGAAGGTTTTGTACAACAGTTTGGTAAAGAGCGTGTGCGCAATACACCATTGTGTGAAAGCGCTATTGTGGGGACTGCTCTGGGATTGAGTTTGGAAGGGTTTAAGAGTATGATGGAAATGCAGTTTGCAGATTTTGTGACGGTAGGATTTAATCAGATCGTCAACAACCTCGCCAAAATACATTATCGCTGGGGACAAAATGCTGATGTGGTGATTCGTATGCCCACCGGTGGTGGTGTAGGTGCCGGACCTTTTCATTCACAGAGTAATGAAGCTTGGTTTACCCATGTACCGGGATTAAAAGTAGTGTATCCTTCTAATCCACAAGATGCAAAAGGATTGTTGATCGCAGCCATTAATGATCCAAATCCGGTATTATATTTTGAGCACAAAGCATTGTACAGAAGCGTGAGTGGACCTGTACCGGAGATCTATTATGAAACACCCATTGGTAAAGCGGCAATTACAAAAGAAGGAACAGATATTACTATCATCACTTACGGATCGGGTGTGCATTGGGCTCTGGAATACCAGGAGCAACATTCAGACATTTCATTACACATACTTGATCTGAGAACATTATTGCCATTGGATGTTGAAAGCATTCGTGAAGCGGTTGCAAAGACCGGAAAAGTATTGATACTCCATGAAGATACACTTACCGGAGGTATTGGTGGAGAAGTAAGTGCATGGATCAGTGAGCATTGTTTTGAGTCATTAGATGCGCCGGTGTTGCGTTGCGCTTCATTAGATACACCGGTTCCATTCAATATGGATCTCGAAAAGAATTTCATGGCGAAAAGCAGACTGCAAGAGTTTGTAGAAAAACTCATGAAATATTAAACAGAGGTATAGAGAAATGATGAATAATGAACATAGAATGTTGAATAAAAAATTCTTGTAGTCATATAAAGTAGATCAGATAATTAGATATTTTTTTGTTAATGTATCGCCAAGGATAATCAGTATTTGTATCTTAGTATTCCCCCTTTTTTCTAACTTAAAAGAACACTCATGTCCAACAGACAAAGGGGTATACATTACTTTTTATTCTTTCTTCAAATAATTGCTGCATCTACAATTGCTGCGCAACATAATGTGAAAATTAATGGTAAGCTTGAGAATGAGACATTAAAGTATGCTTCCATTGAATTTATGGGGAGAGTATATCCACCTGATGACGCAGCTAAAGCAGAGCTGATCATTCCCGTCAAAAACAACAGATTTTCTATCAGCATCGAAATTGATGAACCGGAAATTGCCATTCTCTATTTGGAAACGGAGAACGGTTTTTTTAGTCAGCCTTTGTTCTTAGCCAAAGACTATCAACTGAATCTAAAAATAGCCATTCAACACAACCAACTTCTTCTTGAAACAACGGGTATTGGCGCTAATGATAATCGAAGATTAGATATACAAACTGATCATGAGTTAAAGCCTATCGTAGAGCGATTGGATTCCATACCTGATAATATTTATCTGGAATTAAGAAAACTTTTTACCAAAGACAGTATATCCATCGAAAGCCACATTCAAACATATCAACCTTCAGAAGCATTTAAGACTGCCTGGCGATTACAATACCAGTATTCTCTTGTTAGAGATTATGTAATCATCAATGAAACCAGGAAGACATTTATACCTTTCACTTATGCCAATAATAAAAATCAATGGAAGCAAATTCAATACAACCTATTACGGAACTATCCGATCGTTAATGAAAAAGCATTCAAAGCGAAGGTGCCTGCTTATTTTAAGTTAATCGATCGTATTATTGGTATTATAAAAGACAGCATTCGAAATGAATACACTGATCCAACTTTATTTGTTAATGAATGGTTTGGTGAAGAAATCAAAAAAGAGGGTAATTCTTTCAGACCAGACTCGCAGAATTTATTTCTTAAAAAAATCATTGACAGATTGTTCATTGGCGATATACTGCATTATCAGTATGCGTTACTATTCAGAAATGCATTAGCAGAAATCAATATGACCAATCTGGAAAACATTTATAAAGAATATGCGTCTAAATATCCGAACAGTAAATATTTACCCATTTTTGACAAATCCATGGAGGATTTTTTCAGTAAAACGACCCGTCGCTTTACTCCAGCCATGAAGTTTATTGAGAGAAGAGATACCATCCATACTTTCAAACAATTGATACAATTAGTCAAAGGCAAAACCATATTGCTGGATATGTGGGGCACTTGGTGCGGACCTTGCAGGAGCGATATCAGCAAACACAGTGCTATTATCAAAGCTCATTTTAAAAATAAGCCTGTAGATTACCTATATGTTGCCAACCTTGAAGAAGAGAATGAAAAAGGATGGAAAGAAATGATTTCATTTTATCAGATGGAAGGATATCATATTCTCGCCTCTGCAGCGCTCACAAAAGACATCATGAACATTGTGAAAGGAACCGGCTATCCAACCTATGCCATTATACGACCGGATGGATCTATTGAACTGTCTAAAACACAATATCCAATGAAGAGAGAAGTGTTGATTCAGCAGATAGAAGAATTATTAAAGTAAAATATATTTATACAAAAGGAAAGATCTTATTTATTCCAATTCACCGGCGAGTATCAACTCGCAACGTGCTCTCGACGATTAATAAAAAATGTATGGATTGTTTTAACACAAACCCTTAGGCAGAACAATATCAAACATTTTTTAAGTCTATTCACCACATATCACAATGGCATTATTATCTTTCAATGCCGCAAAGTAAAATTCTGTCAATGGCTGTACATACCCTTCGAACAAGCTTTTTTTATCCCCAGAACCTATGTCTTCAAGCTCTTGTTTGGCTTCTTGTGATAAAGCATCATACATTTTCGAAAAACCTTCAAAGCTGTCGATCTTGTGCTCATGTATCCAATTACAAATTTTTACAACCTCAGATGTAGAAATAAACCCATTAATTATCCGGTATCCTACTTGCTTTTCTACATAATTTCCTAAAAGCATTTTGTAGGGCAAGGCCGCTGTGTCACTATAAGTGTCTACGGTATTCATAAAGATGATAGCTAAATCCTCTGTCATCTTATAAAGGTTAACACTTTTTGATTTATCTATCTCCTTTTCCAGATTGGATAAATCTTCAATTCGATCCGCTTTCCCGACTCGGTATAGTATGATTGAAATTCCCAAAGGCTGTGATTTTGTTTTGAGATAATAGTGGGTTGATATGTTAACTTTTGACTGATGACTAAATGCAGACAAAAAAAATATTACCGAAGCAAAAAAAAGTGGAAATAAACACCGTTTCATAGCTTTTATTAAAACTTGTGGTGAATTTTGAAACATTGATTATGACTTGGTATCTTGTCTTCTCTTTGCTGCTTTAGATTAAAGTTATAAAAATTTAACTTGAATACGAGATTGTAAGGCAATACGAAGATGTTTATTCGATGCAAGTTGAAGTGAGAAAAAGTATTGTTGATTTTAACCTATACATTCTTAGAAACAAACTATCTTCCCATACAAGTATATACCCAATCCAACAACACATCCACCATGAAAAAAAATTATTTTCTTCTAGTATATTTCTTCATACCCATTCTCTCTTTCGCCCAAACCACCCAATCCTACAAAGCCCCATTCTTCAAAGACAATAACCGTCTTGAAAAAATAAAACCCTTCTTCCCGATCATCGAAAAAATATATCGGGAACATGCAGAGAAAAATCATTTTCCCGGATACAGTTTTGGGGTTGTAATGGATGGTGCTTTGGTATTCTCAGGAAACGGTGGATATACGGATGTGGTGTCTAAAAATCAGGTTAACAACCAAACTATGTTTCGCATTGCATCCATGTCTAAAAGTTTCACTGCCATGGCTATTTTGAAACTAAGAGATGAGGGTAAGCTTAGATTGGATGATGCTGTTGAAAATTATATTCCTGAATTACGCAACCAACAATTAACCAAAGACGCTCCCACCATTACCATCAGAGATCTTATGACTCATTCCGCCGGTTTTCCGCAAGATGATCCCTGGGCTGATCGTCAATTGGCAGATACGGAAGAAGAATTGTTAGATGTGATCAAAAAAGGATTGCATTTTTCCAATGTTCCCGGCTTGCGTTATGAATACAGCAACCTTGGCTTTACCATGTTGGGTTATATCATTCATAAAGTATCGGGTAAACCTTACAGCACCTATATTAAAGAAAATATCTGGCAACCCTTGGGTATGTCTCAGGCTGAATGGGAGTTCAATAAGGCACCTGCTTCCCAATTGGCCAAAGGTCATCGCTGGATCAACAACCAATGGGTCGACGAACCTTTATTACACGATGGCATCTATGGTTCTATGGGTGGTATGATCACTTCGATGGAGTCATTCAGCAAATACATCGCTTTCCATTTGAATGCATGGCCTCCTTCCAATACAGATGATGTAGGTCCGGTGAAACGTAGCACCGTCAGAGAAATGCATCAACCCTGGCGCTATAGTGGACTGAATGCACAATATCGCTACCCTAACGGAAGAACTTGTGCTACAGCATCTGCCTACACGTACGGTCTTCGGTGGACCAATGATTGCGAGGGTAGAACTGCCGTTGGACACAGCGGTGGCTTACCCGGTTTCGGCAGTAACTGGCTGATATTGCCCGAGTATGGTATTGGCGTAGCTTTCTTCGCCAATGTGACCTATGCGCCTACTGCAGATCCGAATATTCAAGTATTGGATACTTTGGTAAGAGCTGCACAACTGGAGCCACGTGTCTTACCTCCTTCGGATGTCCTTTTAAAAGCGCAAAAAGAATTACTGTTTCTATTACCTGATTGGAAAAATGCTGCCAACTCTTCACTCTTTGCAGAAAATTTCTTTCTTGATAAGCCCATTCAAGACTTGATCAAAGAATGTCGAGATATTTTTAATGCAGCCGGTAATATTATTCATGTAGATGATATCGTACCCCTGAACCAACTACGCGGACAAGTAACCCTACGTTGCGAGAATGGAGATATTCAAATTTTCTTTACACTAACCCCTACCAATCCGGCTCAGATCCAAGATTTTAGGATTAGAAGGGTGCAGAGGGGGAGGTGATGGGTTATCGGGGAATCGGGAAATCAGGTGATCGGGTGTTGGGTGCTAGTTTTTTAAATATTCGAAGTGTTTTCTATTTGCCATGATCCATACGCCATAAGCCATAAGCCATGGACCATGGACTATCGACTATACTCTATTAACTCACCCATGTTATCAAATCGTTACCAAATCATTATGAAATAGCTACTAAATAGTTAACGAGTAGTTTTGCCGCCGTTAAACAGTTGATATGAAAACAGTTTACGTGGCGATTATTTGTTTGTTTTGGATACAGATCGGCTTTACACAATCATTAAGTGAGGCTGTTAAATCGACCCCTAAACCACCGGTAGAGAAAAAATGGTTTGAAAGTTTTTCGATTCGCGGTTACGTACAGGCACGTTATAATCGCCTGTTAGAAACCAATCCGGATTTGGGTAACGAACAGGGCGACCGTAGTTGGGGTAAAGGCGGCGGTTTCTTTTTACGTCGGATGCGTATCATATTTTTTGGACAGATCAGCAAACAGGTATACTTCTATATTCAACCCGACTTTGCCAGTTCAGCCTCTTCTACCAATCTACATTATGGTCAATTAAGAGATGCTTACTTTGATCTGGGGGTAGACAAAAAAAATGAGTTTCGTTTCCGTATCGGACAAAGCAAAGTGCCTTATGGTTTTGAGAATATGCAATCGAGCCAGAATCGTTTGCCATTAGATCGTAATGATGCATTGAACAGTGCTGTTGCCAATGAACGTGATATTGGTGCTTTTTTCTATTGGGCGCCTACCAAACAAAGAGAGTTGTTTTCATCGTTGGTGAGAGATGGATTGAAAGGTTCAGGTGACTATGGTGTATTCGCTTTTGGTGTATACAACGGACAAACCGCTAATAGACCGGAGCAAAATGACAAACTTCATGTGGTTACACGTTTCTCTTATCCATTACAAATCGGCGATCAGATTATTGAACCCGGTATTCAAGCTTATACAGGTCAGTACGTAGTTACCAGAGAACAAACCAGCAATGGCGCTAAGTTCAAAGCTGATCGAAACTACCTCGACCAACGCGCTGCCGCCACTTTTGTATTGTATCCAAAACCTTTTGGTATCCTCACAGAATACACGATCGGTAAAGGGCCGGAATTCAATCCGGCTACTGATTCTATTGAAACAAGATCATTGCACGGAGGCTATATCACATTGTCTTATATGCTGAAGAAAAAAGAACAAGTGTTTATTCCTTTCATTCGTGGACAATACTATAATGGCGGTAAGAAACATGAATTGGACGCACGCAGTTACCGTGTAAGAGAAATGGAAATTGGTATTGAATGGCAGCCGGTGAAACAATTTGAATTGGTAGCCATGTATACCATCTCCTCTCGCAGGTATGAAGACTTCGCTTTACAAAATAATTTACAGCGTGGAAATTCACTTCGCTTGCAAGCGCAGATAAATTTCTAACTTAGGGTTATTCATCAATTCATCCATTACAATGGCCGAGATCAAAACTAAAGTCGGACAAGAAAACATCACTGACTTTCTGAATACCATTACACCTGAACAAAAAAGGAAAGACGCCTTTCAATTACTGGAACTTTTTCAAAAGATCACCGGATTAACACCTCAATTATGGGGTGGCGCTATTGTTGGTTTTGGGAAATACCAGTACCAACAAAAAGGCGGTCAAAAAGGCGAATGGTTTTTGGCAGGTTTTGCTCCTCGCAAATCAAATATCAGTATCTATACCATGGCAGGCTTCGACCAATATGAATCATTGCTGAAACAATTGGGTAAATACAAAACAGGTATGGGCTGTTTGTACATCAACAAACTGGCAGATGTGGACGTTGCTATCTTAGAAAAGATTGCACATGCTTCTTTTGATGAGATGAAGAAAAAATCTACTACACTCGTACGTTACTGACGCACAGGTATTGGCTTCCCTACTTCAACCGAACAATCATGCCCTGGCTGACCATGTGGCGGATTGATCAACACCTTTCCTCCGGCACTGGGTGCAGACTGCATCATCGGGGCATTTTGTGTTGCCGGTGCTGCATTCATTTGGACAGGAGCGGGTGCTGAACTTGCATTGGGTGCACTGTTCAAAGGAGCGCCCACGGCAATATCACAACGATGTCCTGGTAATCCATGTGCAGGGTTCAAGGCTATAGGTTCTGCATTGGGTGTGTTTACTTTAGGAACTGAATCACTGACAGTCGGCGCAGCCACAGTTTGCGGTTCCGGCGCTACGGTATTCATGTCTACATTCCCTTCTCCTTCATTGCTATTACAGGCGGCTGCGAATATGGTTATTACCAACAGACTTAGAATTCTCATGATTTTGTTTTTAGTAAAGCTAATGGTTTACGATTTCATATTGGCTTTAAAGACACGAATAAAATTACCACCCAATATTTTTCGGATGTCTTTTTTCTTATACCCTCTCTCCAATAATGCTTTGGTGAGCAACGGCAATCCGGTTACATCATCCAATTGTTGGGGTGACGAACTGATCCCATCAAAATCAGAACCCAATCCAACATGATCTACACCGATCAACTTTACGATATAGTCCAGATGATCTAACAACAATGACAAAGGCGGACGAAGACTTTTCACCTCATCCGGATATTTTTCAAATAATACCTGCGATGCATAATAAGGTTCCGGATTAATTTTTCGTAATGAATCTCTTTCCACCTTATGTGCTTGCAGAAAAGCATTGTTACGGGCATTGAACCCACTATCCAGAAATCCGGAATAAAAATTCAAATGAACCACACCATTGTTCTTGGCAATGGCTTTTAATTGATCATCTTTCAAATTACGAGACACCGGACAAATAGCATGCACACAACTATGAGAAGCAATTACAGGTTTGGTAGTAGTAGCGATGGCATCCCAAAAAGTACGCTCTCCAACATGCGATACATCTACAATCATTCCCAATTCGTTCATCCGTTGAACAATTTGCTTACCGAAAGCAGTGAGTCCTCTTTTCTCCATTGGTAATGTGTCTTTAACTTCATCGGCAGCAGAAGTTGCCCATGCAGTAGAATTGTTCCAGGTCAGTGTCATATAGCGAACACCTCTTTCAAAGAGTTGATCTAATTTTTGTAGGTCATCTTCAATCATGTGCCCACCTTCCACACCCATCATGGTACCTAACTTTTTTTCTTTTACGGCACGTTGCAGGTCTGATGGCGTTTTTACCAGCATCATTGCAGACGGATTTCTTTCCAACCAAGCATACACTGAATCTATTTCCTGATTGGCTCTTTTGTAAGCGGCTCCTTTTCCAAAACCGCCATCGCAGAAAATGGAAAATACTTGTATATCCATACCGCCTTCTTTCATTCGTTGTAAATCTGAATGCGTTCTGCCTTTCAAGTTCTGATCAAATCGAACACCTTTATCAGCTGCTTGTGTAGGAAAATCGTTATGCGTATCGATGACGATGGATCGTTGGTGCAATTTTTTATAAGATTGCGACATCACCAATAGTGGCATTAGCAATAAAGAAAATAAAACTGTTTTTTTCATAGCATGAACTTAAAAAGATACGACTTACTCGATTGATTTACGCAATGCTTTACCCGCGCGCATTCCGGTGTGCTGACCTTCGTTAACTGTTAATTGTCCATTCACCAATACATAACTGAACCCGGATGAATATTGATGTGGTTGATCAAATGTAGAACGATCGATCACCATTTTTTCATCAAAAATGACAATATCTGCTGCCATCCCTTCTAACAATAATCCACGATCTTTTAATCTGAATTTGGTTGCAGGCAGTGAAGTCATTCTGCGAATGGCTTCTTCGAGTCCAATTACTTTTTCCTCACGAACATATTTCCCCAATACCCTTGCATTGGTTCCATATCCTCTCGGATGAGGATTGCCTTGTTGATAGATACGAATGCTGGCATCAGAAGCAAACATATTGAAGGGATATTGCATGATCGTTTTTACATCATCTTCACTCATTCCATGAAATACCATTCCCGCACCACCTTGCTCCATCATTTGAATAATGACTTCTGCCTCTGACACTGCGGTATGCGGATTACCTTTTGATAGATTCACTTGTTCAATACTCTTTCCATTCAAAGTAGTATCCGCTTCAAAATAAGCGACTACCGGATAACTGAAATGTTGCAATTTTCTTTTCGCAAGTTTTTGTAACATATACTGCTTCACTTCCTCACGAATCTTCGGATTTTTTAGTCTGGCGTTAATTGAATCTCTGCCGTCAGCCAAAACCCAATCAGGTAATAAAGTACTGAGTGAAGTACTGGAAGCAGTATAAGGATATTGATCGACGGTTACATCCAAGCCTTGTTCTCTTGCCTGCATCACCATTGGAATGGTTTCTTTACTTCTTCCCCAGTTTTGTTGTCCACTAAGTTTGAAATGCGATATCTGAACCGGCAATCCTGCTTCTTTACCAATGTACAATGCCTCTTCGATGGCTTGCACCACACTATCACCTTCATCTCTCATGTGACTAGCATAAACGCCCTGATACTTTGCCGTTACTTTTGCTAAACGCACCACTTCCTCGGTTTTAGAATATGTGCCGGGAATATAGATGAGTCCGGTAGACATTCCCACAGCACCGCTTTTCATGGCCTTTTCTACCAACTGCTCCATTTGTAACATTTCTGCTTCGGTAGGATCTCTGTTCACTGTTCCCATCACAGCTTTGCGTACATCATTATGTCCGATCAACGCTGCAACATTCACCGAAGTACGCAAGCTATCTACCATGGTTAGGTAAGCATCAATGTCTGCTTGTGATAATCCACAATTACCTGTGATAACGGTTGTAACACCATCATAAATAAAATTGGCTGCTTCCGGATGCTTTTTTTCATCTTTTTCAATATGGGTATGTACATCTATAAAACCCGGAGCTACCATTTGTTGTCTAGCATCAATGACACGATTAGCCGTCCATTTACCCAGGTTCCCGATGCGTACAATTTTTCCATTGCTGATGGCAATATCACCATAGTACCAGGAATTGCCTGTTCCATCAAGTATGCGACCATTTTTTATGAGTATTTCTGCCTGCTGCGCCTTCGCAGTACCACATAAAAGAAGAAGAATGACCAATAAACGCATATAAAAAGATTATGCTGAAAGATAAGCAATCTTGACAGACTGGTTTAGCAGCTATTTTTAGCTATGAGCTTCGAGCCAAGAGCTATGAGCAATCTAACAATACGCTCATAGAAAGATAGCTGGCCTTAGAAGCCAAAACTCAGCCCGAAAGCTGTAATTTTGCACTCCATAAAAAAACGGATATGCTGGATAAGCTCGATGCCATCAAAGCCAGATTTGAACAAGTAGGTGTAGCACTTACCAATCCTGAGATCATCAATGATCAGAAGCAGTTTGGTGCATACAGCAAAGAGTATCGTTCTTTGGAGAAGATCGTAAAACCTTATGATGAATATCAAAAGGTGATGGCCGACTACACTTTTGCCAAAGACAATCAGAACAGCAGTGATCCTGATATGCGTGAGTTAGCCAAAATGGAATTGCCTGAACTGGAAGAAAAGAAAGAAGCGCTGGAAAAAGAATTGACCAAACTCCTCATACCGAAAGACCCACAGGATGATAAAAATGCCATTCTGGAAATACGTGCAGGAACAGGTGGTGATGAAGCGAGTCTATTTGCCGGTGATCTCTTAGGCATGTATTTGCGCTATTGCGCTAAAAAAGGATGGAAAGCCGCAGTAGTCAGTGAAAGTGAAGGAACTGTGGGCGGATATAAAGAAGTAGTGGTAGAAGTAACCGGTGAAGATGTATATGGCACTTTGAAATTTGAAAGTGGTGTACATCGTGTTCAACGTGTTCCCGATACTGAAACACAAGGACGGGTACACACTTCAGCAGCAACTGTTGCCGTAATGCCGGAAGCTGAGGAAGTAGATTTTGAATTGAAAGAAAGTGATGTGAAAATGGAAACTGCCCGAAGTGGTGGTGCGGGCGGACAAAACGTTAACAAAGTAGAGACCAAAGTATTCTTGACCCATATTCCTACCGGTGTGGTAGTGGTTTGTCAGACCGAGCGTTCTCAGTTAGGTAACCGCGAGAAAGCCATGGCCATGTTGCGTACGAAATTGTATGAAGAACAGGTACGTAAACAAGAAGAAGAAATTGCACGCCATAGAAAGACATTGGTAAGTACAGGCGACCGGAGTGCAAAGATCAGAACCTATAACTGGCCGCAGGGTCGTGTCACCGATCATCGTATTGGCTTGACTTCCTACAACTTAGATGCGGTGATCAATGGTGAGATCGATGAATTTATCGAAGCCTTACAAGTGGCTGAAAACGCCGAGAAAATGCTGGTGCAATAAGTTTTCCTTCTATCTGTTTTGCAACGATTTTATGACAGAGGTTGTCTATATTTATATAGAAAAAATCTGTTATGCAGAAATCGCTTATATATATTTTCTTGTTCGTGCTAATGGCAGGCAGTAGTCAGGCACAAATAGGTTCCTATTCATTTTCAGGAAGCTCTAAAGTATTGTACAATGATGGCTATGGTGTACCATGGTCAAATTCTACTCTGTACAATACTGATGGCTCTCCTTTTTATGATACATCTTTTTGTATAGGATCCATTCAACTGACCAATGGAAAAATGTACGGCGGTATTAAACTAAAGCTGAATCTAGAAGAACAGAAGATCATTTTTGAAGTGGAAGATGGCAAAGCATTCGTTCTATCGATTCCGGTTTCGCGTGTTGAACTCGGATGCGCAGCTTCGTCAAAACCTACAGTATTCCGCTCCGGATTCACAGCCATAGATAAACAAAATGATCGTTCCTTATACCAGGTACTCGATTCCGGAAAAGTATTACTCCTGAAATATACAGAGATCAGGTTCAAAGACTCGAAAGCCTATAATAGTAATGATATGACGAGAACTTATCGACAACTTCCCAGCTATTATTTATGGGTACCGGGGAAAGACATGGTGAAAGTTTCAACCAATGAAAATGATTTATTAGCCACACTTTCCGATCAGCAAAAACTATTGAATGATGCTATATTGAAAGAGAAATTAAAAGTGAGAAAAGAAGCAGACCTCATTAAGATCATTGCTTTATACAATCGTTCTTCTGTAAAGGGCTCTTAAAAAATGTATATGAAAAAAAATCTTTTGCTCCTACTCATCATCAGTTTTATGGGTCTTATAGCCTCAGCTCAGAGTTTTGAAAGAATAGACCCTTTGCGCCATACAAAAGAAACGATCCAGTTTATGAGTGACGGTAATGGTCAACCTTTCAAACCTACTCGTGGTTTTGAAGAAGAAGGCTCCCCATTTTTTGCGAATGACTATTTGGAAAGTACGGTTCAACTGATGAATGGGAAAAGCTACCACCGTATTCCGGTGAAGATCAATTATCTAACAGGTCAGTTATTATTTAAAACAGAAGATGGACAGGAAATGACCGTCATCAAACCTTTTCAACGTATTGAACTCTTCCGCGAAGGACAGAAATATATTTTTAGAAGTGGATTTCCTCCGATCGACAAACAAAATGAATTCACTTTATATGAAATGCTTGATTCCGGTGCTGCGGTATTATTGAAACATACATCCGTAACATTTCAAGACAAGCAACCCTATAACGGAGTGAATATTATCAGGACCTACACAAAAAAAGAAGTGTATTATTCTTACATACCTTCCAACGGATTGATTGCATTACCCACTGAACCAACAGAACTGATTCGTTTATTTGGGAAGGAAGCTGTTGTGATGAATGATTATCTACTGGCGCATAAACTCAAGACTAAAAAAGAAACCGATCTGATCAAATTATTTGCGCATTATAATTCCCTCAAAAAATCAAATTGATCTTTAGTTCTTGTTGATACTGTCCTCTTCTTTTTTGATTTTTTGCTCCCATGCCCAGGCAGTCTGCATCATCTGGTCCAGATCGTAGCGTATCGTCCATCCTAATTGCTGAATTGCTTTTTCATTATTGGCATAGATGGCTTCAACATCACCCGGTCTTCTTTGCCCTAGTTCATAATTGAGTTGTAGACCACTTACTTTTTCAAATGTATGAATGGCTTCTAGTACGGTGATTCCATTACCCGTACCCAGGTTAAATACTTCACACTTGTTTTGATGAGTACCGGCACGCAGATAATCAACAGCAAGCGTATGGGCATGTGCAATATCTGATACATGGATATAATCACGGATACAACTACCATCTCGTGTTTGGTAATCATTACCGTATACCATCATCTTGGGCAATTTACCGATTGCAGTTTGTGTAATCACAGGAACCAGATTTTGTGGTTTCCCTAAAGGCAATTCTCCAATTAAACAAGAAGGATGAGCTCCTACCGGATTGAAATAACGTAATAAAACGACTTGGGTATTGGAGGCTTTTGTAAAATCACGAAGTATTTGTTCCCCCATTTGTTTGGTAGCGCCATATGGTGAAACTGCCTGTTGCAAAGCTGTTTCCTCAGTTACGGGGAAACGATCCGGATTGCCATACACTGTACAGGAAGAGGAAAATACCAACTGTTGAATATTAAACTCCTTCACACATTTCAAAATACTCACCAATGAACCCATATTGTTTTCGTAATACAATAAAGGTTGTTCTACCGATTCGCCTACTGCTTTATATGCGGCAAAATGAATCACAGCGCTGATATCGGGATTCTCTTGAAATACAGCTAAAGTTTCATCAAAATTTTTGAGATCAACTTTATAATTCTTGATACGCTTCCCGGTAATCAATTGTATGCCGGTAAGTGGATAAGAAGTGGAACGTGATTGATCATCAATAGAAATTACGTCATATCCATTTTCGATCAGATCCACAATGGTATGTGAACCGATATATCCGCAGCCTCCGGTAACCAATATTTTTGCCATGCTCAAAACTTGATACGGCAAAATACACAGCGCCGCTTAGAATCAGATAAAAAATTTGATGATATAGTAAATCAATGCTGCCATAGCTGCAGAAACAGGAATGGTTAAAATCCATGCCCAAAGAAGATTCACCGTTACTCCCCAACGTACTGCACTCAATCTTTTAGTGGCACCTACACCTATGATAGCCCCTGTAATGGTATGTGTAGTACTTACCGGGATGGCTAATTTCTCTGTAAGGAATAAAGTGATAGCTCCTGCCGTTTCAGCACTTACGCCTTCCAGCGGTGTTACTTTTGTAATTCTAGTACCCATCGTCTTAACAATTTTCCATCCTCCACTCATGGTTCCTAATCCGATCACTAGAAAACTACAAAAAGGTACCCAGCTATACTCACTTACAAATTGATTGAATGTCATATCCACACCCAATGATTGTTCGTAGTAAATAATGGCAGCTCCAATAATACCCATTACTTTTTGCGCATCATTACCACCATGCCCTAAACTAAATGCTGCAGATGAAACCAACTGAAGTCTTTTAAACCAAGTTTCTGCTTTATACGGATTGGCTCGTTTGCAGAGGTGCACAATTAAAATGGTAATGAAAAATGCCATAAACATCCCTATCAATGGGGCCATGAAAATGAATAAGAATGTTGGAATGACTTTAGCATAGTTTACCACATCAATTCCCCCTTCACTAAAACCACCCGCATGTGCCAATGCTGCCCCCATGAAACCACCCAATAAAGTATGTGATGAGCTAGAGGGAATACCAAACCACCAAGTAACCAGATTCCAGGTAATGGCTGCAATCAACCCTGCCAGAATAACTTCGAGTGTGATGAAATTTTCGTTGACAGATTTAGCAATCGTATTACCAATTTTAAATTCCCCGATCAGGTATTTCGAAATAAAGAAGGCTGCAAAGTTGAATATCGCAGCCCAAAGTACAGCCTGAAATGGTGTCAATACTTTTGTGGAAACGATGGTAGCAATAGAGTTTGCCGCATCATGAAATCCATTGATATAATCGAAAATAAAAGCCAGAACAATGATGATGACCAGGAGGGTGAACATAGGGTTAATTTTTCTGGGAAGAAAAAATGAAAGGTGAAAGGTGAAAAGTGAAACGATTTTGTTTCACCTTTCACTTTTCACGCTAAGCATACTTAATAATGATAGATTCAATAACATTGGCTGCGTCTTCACATTTATCAGTCGCAATTTCCATGACCTGATAAATTTCTCTTTTCTTGATCACTTCTTTAAAGTCGTTCTCTTGCTGGAACAACATTTCAATACTCATATCAAATACATCATCAGCCTGATTCTCGATGCTGTTTACTTTTACCATAGCCTCGGTCATCTCACGCAGGTTTTTCATATCACGTAGTCCATTCACCGCTTTTTTGATCTCGATGGTACCCTGCAGGATCAGATCCGCCATTTTCTGAATACCGGTATCATTCGGATTCACACTGTAGAAATTGATCTTTTTAGAAGATGCGAAAATATAATCGGCAATATCATCCAAAGCTGTTGCCAGATAGTGGATGTCTTCACGATCAAACGGTGTGATGAAATTTCTGCCTAATTCAGTAAAAATACGGTGTGTATTATCGTCGTTTTTGTGCTCAAGGTCTTCAATCTGAGCCAGTACCGCAGCACGCTTATTATTATCGGGTTCACTCACCATCTCCTTGAGTTTCAAGCCCATTTCGTGCACTTTTTCGGCTACATCTTCAAATAATTCATAGAAAACTTTGTTTTTTGGCATGAACAAACGGCCGAAAGTATTGATACCCATAGGTTAAAATTTACGCAAAAATAGGCTTACGGTACCGATGTAGAAAGGAAAACAAGGAATTAATAATTAGGTAACATTAAAATTTGCTGAATTTCTGTATATGTTCCTGATCGCAATCGTTAACGGTTTGTTCTCATTAAGGACATTTCCGGTTAACACAGTCCCTCCAATTTTGCAACACAGTTTATCGTAATTGAGCAACGAAAGTAGATTTTCTCATGTGTCAGCCCCGATGTCTATCGGGGCTTTTGCGTGGGAGGGCTGATAGATTCCTACCATGGACTATCGACTATGGACCATGGACCATAGTCGATAGTCCATGGTAAGAAAATATTTTCACCCTCACTCACTCCCTCTTCGCATCCAACGTAAACCCAATCGTAGTTCCTACATCCAGTTTACTACGAACATGCATGGTTTGTCCGTGGGCTTCAATGATATGTTTACAGATGGCTAGTCCGAGTCCGGTACCCCCTTTATCTCTGCTCCTACCTCGATCTGTGCGGTAAAATCGTTCGAATATCCTAGGCAAATGTTCTTCAGCAATCCCAATACCATCATCACTGAATTCAATTAATACATGTTCATCATCGGTTCGATAAATACTCGCAACAATGGTTCCATCCTGCTTACCATATTTCACTGCATTTTCCAACAGATTATTCATGACCTGTCTGATCTTCTCTTGATCTGCGAATACTGTGATGGGATATTCGCAACCCTTTTTTATAGAACACTTGATATTTTTAGCAGTTGTTTTAATAGACAATGTTTCATACACTTCTTTGATCAATTCCTGGATCACGAAATTCTCTTTATACAAAGGCTGTTCCCCGCTTTCCAGTCTGGATATCTCATCCAGATCTTTTACAAGGTTCACCATGCGATCCACATTCCTGGCTGTATTTTCCAGGAAACGTTTACGTACATCAGTCGATTCCATTGCGCCACTCAATAGCGTATCTACATATCCTTGAATAGCGAAAATGGGTGTTTTAAATTCATGCGCCAAGTTCTGTAGAAATTCTTTGCGGTATGCTTCATTGTTCTTGAGTAATTCAATCTCTGCACTTCTTTGTTCCGCCCATTTTTCTACATCTTCTCTCACCTCATCAATTCCTTTTTGGGGTAAGATATACTTGTAATAAGTTTCTTCTCTTTTGCTTGCTTTTGTTTGATAGATGAATTTATAGATCAACTTGATCTTGCGATAGATAAAAGACTCTAATACCGTTCTGATCAGTAAATAACTACCTAAAAAAGTCAACACCAAAGAACCCACTGCTATTTTCCAATCCGGCTCAATGATCCAAATCCCTAATGAAATAGGAATCGACAAAATCAAAGCAGTAAATGCCGATAACTGTTGCGGAGAAAGATTCTTGGTTTTGAACATTACCACTAAGGTAGGGAAAGAGAGAAATCAGAAATAGAGAATAAGAAATAAGGAACAGAGGAATGAAGAATAATGAATTTTGAAATAGCTTTATACAATCACTTGTGGCCTACGGCTTGCAGCATGCAGCCAACTGCTCACAGCTCAAACTTATACCCCACCCCCTTCACCGTCGTAATACAATCCACTCCTAATTTCTGACGCACTTTGCGGATATGAACATCAATGGTTCTGTCGCCTACGATTACATCGTTACCCCAGATCTGAGAAAGGATCTCATTGCGAAGGAAAACTCGTCCCGGACGAGATGCCAGCAAGTACAGCAACTCAAACTCTTTTTTTGCCAATACCACTTCCTGTTCATCAATGATAACATTGAATTTTACAGGATCAATCTGGATATTGGCGATTTTGATGGTTTTACCGGTGTCTTTTGAATTCACGCGTCTAAATAATGCGTTGACGCGACTCACCAGTACTTTCGGACTAATGGGTTTGCTCACATAATCATCCGCACCCGTTTCCAGTCCTTTAATTTGAGAGGCTTCATCGCTGAGTGCGGTAAGGAAAATGATCAAGGTATCCTGAAACAAAGGTTGTGAACGGAGTATCTGGCAAACTTCTACACCTGTTTTTTTAGGCATCATGATATCCAAAATGATCAGATCTGGATGAATTTGCTTGGCTTTTTCGATGGCTTCATTTCCATCTTTGGCGGTGTAGACCTCATACCCTTCTTTGGTGAGGTTATAAGAGATGATCTCTAATATGTCCTGCTCGTCGTCTGCAATCAAAATCTGTTTCGGCTTGCCTTCCATTGTTAACCTTATGTTTACACAAAATTAATTTTAAACATTGGCATAAAAGGTTTTTGGCACTATTATGTTATTGTTAACTGATTAAGCCGCTTTTAAGCTGTCTAAATGAGGGAGTTATAAGCCTTTTTATGCAAATCCTCCTATTCCATCATTTGGCAGTATTTTTGTATAAGTGTATGAGCATGAAGAAATTTTACTTGATCGTTCTGTTATGGGCTGTATCCATCACTTCTTTTGCACAACAGGAAATGGCCATGCCGCCGATTCCTTTGATGCGTGAGGTACACCATTCGTATATCGAAACCAGTCTTCGTAATATCGCCAAACTGAGCAGTATTGCTGACACTGTTTTCCCCGTCACCAATGATCCTAAACTCAATCAGTCCATCCATAAAAGCATTCGAACCTATGTACACAATATGCGTGCGATCGTTGAATCGAGTTCGAAGCTGAGTGATAATGAAAAATATATCTGGCTAAGAGGTATCAATGATCTGCTTACCGGTTTTCAGTCTGCTTGGCAGGCCCGTATCATTCGTAATATCATGTATCCCGGACTCATCAAAGCCTTTTACGAGTGTATGCAATTGGAACTGGACGGAAGATCAATTCTTCCTA
The DNA here is from genome assembly GCA_013391385.1 of Sediminibacterium sp. Gen4. Taxonomy (GTDB): domain Bacteria; phylum Bacteroidota; class Bacteroidia; order Chitinophagales; family Chitinophagaceae; genus Sediminibacterium. The sequence goes on from JACBFI010000014.1 coordinate 36,597, forward strand.
TCATTGAACAAAATGAATTGGAGATCGGCAATGTATTGATCCAAAATTATTGCTTAAAAAACAATAGCGGTATAGAAGCAGCAAAAGACGTATTGGTTTTGAAGACCTGTCAACGTGAGCCTGATAATATCCTCAAAATCCTTACTCGTTTCCCCAATAATCGATATGCCGATAGTTTGATTACCATCAGCGCATTTCGAAATCAGGAAGAGCTCTATAATTATGCTGCTTCAACAAATGCGCTCGGACAAAAAATTCAGCAGGTACAACATCCTTTGGTGAAATTGATTGCAACATTGGCCAGGTCAAAAAATGGCAGAATGTATTTTCCTTTTTTAGATGACCTCTATCAAAATAAAATCACCATCAATCAAATTGCGCCAATATTGAACAATGAGTCTTCTGATAACTATTATAAATTATTGGTGAAAACCCGGATAGGCTATGCTGAAAGAATGAGGAAAGGAGACACACCTATGGCTGCCAAAACCTTGGTGGGTAAGCTTCGTAGTAAAGCTGTAGAACTTTATATTAATGAAATCAATGCTTTACATGATGAATCAAATCCTAATATTCGCTTTAAGAAAATAGATTCATTAAATCCACAGGAACTCTATTATTTAGCCGTATTGGGAGAAGAGGAAATTTATACTTCCAGTTTTGTATCAGGCGTGTATCCACGCATTTTTGCACGCTTTAAAAATGGAGATGCTGATTCACTCTTACAAACATTGCATTATGATTTTTATCGTAAGTTTTTAAAAATGTCGGCAGCTTATAATACACTTGATGATTTTTTGAAACGCATGAGTAAGCCTGCTGCTCAAAAACTAGTACGGAATTTTGTTAATGGATTAGAGAAAACCGGCTCATTGGAAGATGCTGTTGATGTAGCTGATTCTTATGCCAGTATTTACAATAAAGATATCCGCAAACTCATACTATCGCAGGTACAACAAAATCTTCGAAGCAGTAAAACACAGCAAGATAAAAGAGGAGAAGTGATTTATCATTTACTCAATACTATTTTCGTTTCTGCAGATTCATCCGGTAAAACAAATCTTTCTGCATCTCTTGGCATTAACACGGTATACAATATGCCATTAAAGGAATTACAGAATGCATCAGGAAGAATCATCATTCAGCAATATGCTTATGGCGACAAAGATGCAGAAAGTTACTTTGGTGCTTTTTTGGCTCGTTTTAGCAATAGCAATTGGCGTATTGTGCGAAAACCTTATTGGGTAGAGATCAATTCTGCGCGTGGCACACCTGTAACCATCTATGCAAACCTCCCACTGGATGAAACCAAAGACCTGGATGCAATGGCACAAGACAGTCTCAACTATTATTTAGAAACAAATGGGCTACAACCAACCATGGTCATCCATCGCGGACACAGCTATTATCTCCAACAAACCATTGATCAACTGGCACCTTCTGCCAAAGTTGTCCTACTGGGTAGTTGCGGAGGCTATCAAAAACTGAACTTGGTATTGGATATTTGTCCAAGCGCCCATATCATATCATCCAAACAAGTAGCAGCCGGTGTACTCAATCAAGCTTTGATCGATGCTATTACTGACCAAATCAGACTGAATAAAGATCTGGTGTGGGAAGAGATCTGGCAAAAACTTCAGAACCGCGTAACCGGCGGGTACAAAGAAAAGTTTGAAGACTATATTCCACCACACAAAAACCTAGGTGCCATTTTCATCATGGCCTTTAATAAGGCTATGGAAAATGGAAGCGGGTTAAACTAAAAATGGATTGTTTCTTTTTTCATAACCGATAGTGGTGGTGATACCATGACCTGGAAATACTTTGACCTCATCCGGTAATACCCATAATTTCTCCCGAATACTATTAAGCAAGGTTTGATGGTCTCCACCCGGCAGGTCGGTTCTGCCAATACTTTGATGGAACAATACATCTCCCCCAATCAATAATTGTTGTTCTTGATGGTAAAAACAGATGCTTCCCGGCGAGTGTCCGGGTGCCCAAATCACCTGCAAAGCATCATTTCCCAGTTTCACGGTATCTCCTTCCTGAAGAAAGTGTAAGGGGCCATCATAATTTTCAAAAGGAAGCCCCCAACGTTCTCCGGAACGCGGAGCATGAGCTAATACCTGTTCTTCCAAGGGATGTAAATAAAGTTCTAGATTGAACTCATCATACACCCATTTGTTACCAAAAACATGGTCTAAATGACAATGCGTATTGAGCAACTGAACAGGATCCAGCTTCGTATCTTTTATAAAGTTTTTTAACGTTTCCTGTTCAGCGGAAAAGTAACAACCGGGATCAATTATGATAGCTTTGCCTTGTTCATTATAAAGCACATAGGTGTTTTCCTGAACAGGGCTGAAAATAAAGGCCTTTACCTTGAGCATAGCGTTTTTTATGAAGGTTTTACAGGGTAATTGACTAATTTTAAAACACTAAAGTTCGGATATGCAATTGAATCGAATGATGAAAGGATGGGTTTTGGCCATTTTTTTATTTCCAGTCCTTTCCATGGCCCAGGTAAACTCAGTTGAATTTGGGAAAAACAGGGTACAACATAAAAAACTGATATGGAAGTTCTATCAGTCGCCCAATTTTAATACATACACCAGTCAAGGTGGTGTAGAACTAGGAAAATTTGCCGCACAAGTTGCCGAAGAAGAGCTTCGTTCATTGGAAAATTTTATTGAATATTCCTTACAACGTCGTGCTAATATCGTTGTGTACAATAATTACAATGATTATAAAAGTAGCAATATCGGTTTGGGTATCGATTGGCAGAATTCGGGCGGACTTACCAAACTGGTGAACAATAAAATTGTCGTGTATTTTGATGGTAACCATGCCAACCTGAAGCGACAAATCAGAGAAGGCATTGCCAAGGTATTGACTGATAATTTATTGTTTGGAGACGATATTGGCGAATTTGCCAGTAATCAGGCATTGTTGGATTTACCGAAATGGTTGGTTGATGGATATGTTTCCTATGCTGCTGAACCATGGAGTACCACCAAAGATGATGAACTTAAAAGTGCTATACTCAGTGGCACTTATCGTTCCTTTTATCAATTTGCTTTTGAAAAGCCCATTCTTGCTGGGCACTCATTCTGGCAATATATCGGTGAAAAATACCGCAAAGAAAATATCACATACTTATTATACCTCGCACGTATTTATAAAAACCTGAATCAGGCTTGTATGCGTGTATGCAAAAAGAAATTCAAGGAAGTACTGGAAGATTTCATGCAATTTCAACAAGAGCGTTATTCGAGAGATATTCGTCAGAGAAGAAATGCACCCAGAGGACAACTGAATGTTTCTGAAGAAGTAACCAAAAAAGATTTCATTCGCTTTCAAGCCAATCCAAATCCACGCAGCACAACCTACGCCGTAGTAGAATTCAACAAAGGAATTTATTGCGTGAAACTGATGGAGAATTTTTATGATGGCAAAATATTGTTGAAAAGTGGCGTAAGAACCAATCAGGGTGATATCAATCCCAATTATCCGATTCTGGCATGGGACGGAAAAGGCACTCGTTTATTGGTTGCTTATTGGGAAGATGGCAAAATCAAAATGTTTGTATATGATCTGATTGCACGCATCAAAAGATACAAGCAGGAAATTGAAGGTGTAGATCAGATACTGGATGCAAGTTTTATGCTGGATGCCAACTCACTTATTTTCAGTGCTGTGAAAAATGGACATAGTGATATCTTTACTTATAAGATCGAACAAAATAAACTGGAGCAGATCACAGATGATGTGTACGATGATTTGAACCCCACTTTTGTTTCTTTCCCCAATCGCTCAGGAATCATCTTTAGTTCAAACAGACCTTCCCCTGTTGCGCCCAATGCCGATACCGTACTGCCCAGTAACTATCGATTTAATGTATTCATGGTGGATATCCTGAATACCAGCAAACAAAAACAGATTACCCAATTAACGAATTTGAAATATGGTAATGCATCTTATCCAATGCAATACAATACCAATCACTTCACATTTGTAGCAGATGAGAATGGTATAGGTAATCGTTGGGCCGGTTTCTTTTCTACCAAACGAGATGGATTGGATACTTTATATTATATCGGTGAAGAATTGTTGAGAAATCCTTCTCCTAAAGAATTCGACTCAACATTACGCGCATGGCAAAAAGATGAACCGGACAGTGTTAGTTATTTCCAAGTATATAAAGACTCTACCTATACCTTCCCCATCACGAATTATCAAAGCTCCTTACTCGAAACCAGAATTGCGGGTGATAACGGGCAAGTAAGTGAGGTAAGAAGAGAAGGTGATTTTAAATTCTTGTATAAACTGCGTGTAGATGAACAGGCTTTGAATAAGCGAAATGTCAATAGCCGACCTACAGAATACATGAAACGAATCATGGATGAGAAAAAAGCAGTAGATGGTAAAGCGATCATTTATAACAACGGTGTTGCCACCAATGACACTACCAACCGTGCTTCGAAAGACTTTTTCCAAAATGAGTTTGCGAATGAAAAACCAGACAGTTCACGCAGGTATGATACTGAAGTGATTACACAAAAGAAATCTGTTTTAGAAAGATCGCGTCTGTATGATTACAGTTTAAAATTCAGCAGTGATTATATCCTTAGTGGATTTACCAATAATGTACTTGTCAACAGGTATCAGCCTTATGCAGGAGGTTCAGGACCTATTCAACTGAACAATGGTAATGATTTCAATTTCACCTTCCGTGTGGGCGTGAGTGATTTATTTGAAGACCAGAAATTTGTAGGGGGCTTCCGATTTGGAACCAACTTGAGTGATAAAGATGTATTCTTCTCTTATCAAAATTTGCGTAAACGTTTTGATTGGGGAATGACTTACTACAGAAGTAATGTTACCAACTTCTTCAACACACCTTTCAACAGTATGTTGATTACAAACCTGTATCAGGGTAATATCACTTATCCTTTCAATGAAGTGAAGAGTTTGCGCGCTACTGTTGCATTGAGAACAGATCGTGGCATCCTTCGTTCGTTTGATAATGCCAGTGGTTCACCGGATCCGGGTGCATTGGCATTCCAGGATACGATCAGCAGGTATATTGTTTCCAGAATTGAATATGTACACGATAATACCATTAATCCAACACAGAATATTTGGAATGGCTTGCGCTATAAAGTCTATTTCGATGTAAATATGCCAACTTTCAAAACTGCTTTGAACAATGGAAAAGGCACATTCAATTTCGGTTTTGATGGACGCTACTATCATAAAATCTATCGCAATTTCATTTGGGCCGGACGTGCCGCTGCTGATTTCTCATGGGGTGGACAAAAACTCATTTACTACCTCGGTGGTGTGGATGGATGGATTGGACCTAAGTTCAATAATCAAAATACACCGGCACCGGATCAGTCTTATGCTTTCCAGTCTTTGGCTGTGAATATGCGTGGCTACAGACAGAATATTGCCAATGGTAATAATGCATTTGTGATCAACAGTGAGTTTAGATTTCCACTGTTCTCTACACTCATTAACCGACCCATCAATAATGCTTTCCTGAGAAACTTCCAATTGGTTCAATTCCTGGATTTAGGAACTGCGTGGAATGGTAAATACAATGGTATTAAACGTCCGGGTGATGTTATCAGTGACCCTAACTCACCTGTGATCGTTCGTATTGATGCAGGTGGACTCGGCCCATTTGCCGGTGGTTATGGATTTGGTGCTCGTAGTACCTTGTTGGGCTATTTCATGAAGTTTGATGCAGGCTGGCCGATGAAGGGCATATTTAAGGGAGCGCCGGTTTACTATTTTGCAATAGGATTTGACTTTTAAAGTTTGATTTCTTGATCTTTGATTTCTTGATTGAAGAAGAAGTTTATGTACAAATCAAAAAATCAAAGATCAAGAAATCAAAGATCAAACTTCCTTCTTCTTGTTTTTAGCATAGAACCTACAAACTGTCGTAAGCCCACAATTGTTGCATTGGGGATTTCGGGCAAGACAGGTATATCGTCCGTGAAGTATTAGCCAGTGATGCGCTTTGTGGACCAATTCTTCCGGGATGTATTTGATCAGTTCTTTTTCGACAGCCAAGGGAGTACTTGCTTTTTCAGTGACCAATCCTAATCTTTTGCTTACCCGAAACACATGTGTATCAACAGCCATATTGGGTTGTTGATCGATGACACTGGTAATTACATTGGCTGTTTTTCTTCCAACACCCGGTAATTTCACCAACTCTTCTACTGTCATGGGTACTTCACCATTGAACTGATCGAGAAGCATATTGGCCATTCCGATGAGGTGTTTGGTTTTATTATTGGGATATGAGATACTTCTAATAAGCGGAAATAAATCATCAAAGTTGGCTTGCGCCATGGTATGTGGCGACGGGTAATGAGCAAAAATGGCAGGGGTAGTCATGTTCACTCGTTTGTCGGTACACTGCGCCGATAATATGACTGCCACCAATAATTGAAAGGGATTATCATACACCAATTCTGTTTCAGCAACGGGTATTTGTTTGCTGAAATACTCAATGACCTGAGCGTATCGTTCTTTTTTTGTCATAACCTTCTTCAAAAATAAAGACTTCGACGGATGTAAATGATTAAGCCAAAGATTCATCCGCCTTAGGCATACAAATCTTTGGCTTAAAACAATCATTCAAGCAACAAGTTTATTTCTTTCTTATTGCCGAACGTGCATGATCCATAATGGTTTTGATAGAAAGTTTAGAAGGAGACTTCATTTTCAGTTGATCTAACTGACGAATGCTTCTTTCTAAAACTGACAGTTTCTCGGTTAATTCAATATCTCCCTCTTCCAGCGCTTCGTCTACTGCTTTTTCCATGGCAGGTGAACACTCCTTATACAGGTACAATATCAAATCCTCTTCTGTAAACTTTTTCATAACAGGGTTATATTAATTGAGCTAAGAGGATACGGTATGTACTAAAACGGGAGGCGAAACAATATTATTGCGGCAGGCCTTTCCGTAATCAGTAATTTAGTCATTCAAATCAAAGAATTACTAAGAAATAGGGATAACTTACTGAAAATCAATTTATTAATTTTCAATAAAACTTGCAGCTTGTAGCTTGCCGCCTGAAGCTTATTTCGCTTCTACAGAATCTTCAATGATAAAAATATCTTCCCCGTCTTTTTTCATGAGATAGCGTTCACGGGCAAATTTTTCGAGCGCAGCGGGGTTGCTTTGTATATCGTTTAATTCCTGTTGGGTCTTATTGATTTCGTCGAGATAGTATTGCTTCTTGGCTTCTAACTTTTTGAGTTCGGCATTCCGTTCTCTTTGTTGAAAAAAATCACGCTGATCAAAGAACAGCATCCATACCACAAAAAAGCCCCCGGCTAGGAAGTATTTGTTGGTGATGATGGAAGTGAGTTTTTTCATAATTCAAAAATAGGAGAAAAGCTGCAAGCTGTACGCTACAAGCCACAAGTAGAAATATTTTCCTTGCTTGAAGCTTGTAGCGTGCAGCTTGCGGCTAAAATTTATTTCCCAAACTTCACCTTACCCTTCGGATACACTGCTGTTTCTCCCAGCATTTCTTCGATACGGATCAATTGGTTGTATTTGGCGATACGATCGGTACGAGATGCAGAACCTGTTTTAATTTGTCCGCAATTCAATGCTACTGCCAGATCTGCAATGGTAGTATCTTCTGTTTCACCACTACGATGACTCATGATGGTATTATACCCATTGTGTTGCGCCAGTGTTACAGCATTGATGGTTTCTGTTAAAGTACCGATCTGGTTCACTTTTACCAGCAATCCATTGGCAATACTTTTATCGATTCCGGTTTGTAAACGGTTTACATTGGTAACAAACAAATCATCACCTACTAACTGACATTTGCTGCCAATGGCTTGTGTAAGGGCTTTCCAACCATTCCAATCATCTTCAGCCATACCATCTTCAATAGAAACGATTGGGTATTGCTTTACCCATTTTTCCCAATATTTCACGAGTTCATCACTGCTCAATATCTTACCATTGCTCTTGTGGAATACATATTTTTTCTTCTTGGCATCCCACAGCTCACTATTCGCAGCATCCATGGCTATCACGATCTGAGAACCGGTTTTATAACCTGCAGCTTGGATTGATTCCAATACGGTTTCAATGGCTTCTTCATTGCTTTGAATATTGGGAGCAAATCCACCTTCATCACCCACATTGGTACTATATCCTTTTTTCTTCAATACACTTTTCAGCGTATGGAAAATTTCAACACCCCAACGTAAGCCTTCACTGAAAGATGACGCACCGATAGGCATGATCATAAATTCCTGAAAATCGATTTTATTATCTGCGTGTGCACCACCATTCAAGATATTCATCATCGGAATAGGCAATGTTTTGGCATTGGTACCACCGATATAACGATACAATGGTAATCCAGCTTCTTCTGCAGCAGCTTTCGCCACCGCCATACTTACAGCGAGCATGGCATTAGCACCTAATTTACTTTTGTTGGCAGTGCCATCCAATGCGATCATGGCATCATCAATCGCAGCTTGTGCAGCCACATCAAAGCCAACTATCGCATCAGCAATGGTATCGTTTACGTTCTTCACAGCTTTGAGAACGCCTTTTCCTACGTATTTCTTTTTATCGTTATCGCGAAGTTCTACAGCTTCGTGAATACCTGTACTGGCACCACTCGGAACAGCGGCTCGGCCTAAGGCTCCGTCATCGGTTAATACATCTACTTCTACAGTGGGGTTACCACGACTGTCGAGTATTTGACGGGCGTGTACTTCAATAATGTAGCTCATTTCGGTTGCTTGTTTAAATGATCAATTGGGTTGATAAATGATGTTGCAATTTACGGAATTAGACGGTTGGTTGTGTAGCCGTTAGGTTACGGAACACTTCTTCCAATGTATTCCCTTTATGTTGCAGCAGATTGCGCACCTCATCATCGGCTACAATATTGCCTTTATCAATGATGATTACCCGCTCACAAATAGCCTGAACTTCCTGAAGAATATGCGATGAAAACAGGATGGTTTTTTCTTTTCCCTGCTCTTTGATCACATTCCTGATTTCAATGATTTGATTAGGGTCTAAACCACTGGTAGGCTCATCCAAGATCAATACTTCCGGATCGTGAATCAATGCCGCAGCCAATCCCACACGTTGCTTATATCCTTTGGATAGTTGTCCGGTTTTTTTATGTACTTCCGTACCCAACCCTGTTAATTGAATGGCTCGATCTACCGCCTTTGACACCTGATCCAATTGATGAACACCTCCAATAAATGACAAGTACTCTTTTACATACATGTCATAATACAAAGGATTTGCTTCCGGTAAATAGCCAATTTTTCGTTTGGCTGCCACCGGATCTTTCTGCACGTCTATCCCACAAACCTGAATAGTACCTGTATCCGGCAATAAGTATCCGGTGATCATTTTCATAGTCGTACTTTTTCCCGCTCCATTCGGACCGAGAAATCCAATGACCCCGCCTTTTTGGGCTGAAAAAGAAATCGCATTCACTGCTTTTTGACTGCCATAGGTTTTGATAATACCGTTAACTTCAATAGACATGCGGTAAAGATATAAATTCAAGGGGTAGCGCGGGTGAAAGAAAAGATAAAAATAGATCAGCAAAAACAATGACTATTTACACTGAATAATCAAGATATTTATAACTGATAATCAACTTGTTTCATCCATGCATGAACAGACTTATTCAATAGAATTAGTATCTGAACAAACAGTTGCTGCACTTACTATACTCAGTCTAGAACTCTGGCCAGACTGCGACTATGATGAAGAAAAAAATCAATGGGAACAATTGATGCATTCAGCAAAAGACTATTGTGCTTTGGTAAAAATAGATGATGCGTATGTAGGTTTTATTCATATCAGTATAAGATACGACCATGTAGAAGGTGCTGAATCAAATAATACTGCTTATTTGGAAGGCATCTATGTGAGGCCTGCTTATAGAAAAAAACAGATAGCATCGGCATTGTTATCAAGTGGAGAAACATGGGCTAGTTCTATGGGACTAACCCAATTGGCATCGGACACAGAAATAGATAATCAAATCAGTCAACTATTTCATCAACAAGCCGGATTTAGAGAAGTGAGTAGACTTGTTTGTTTTATCAAAACAATACAATAAAGGTTTAATCTTCTTGATCATACTCACCTTTCACAGCATAATATCCAAACAAACTCAGTGCAAAAGCGATCGGCAAGAATACCAACACAAAAACACCCCACTGGATCCAGGTATCCGCTGAAGGCTTTGCTGCTATTTCTGAAGATGCTGTACGAATCAAAAAGAAAACTGCTAATGGACCTAACAACATCCATACAATACCGGCTATTCTTTTCAGTTGTGTCATGTTGAATATTTTAATGGATGGTTTTCCGGTTACTCAAATAAATGGCTCCTACCAATACACAAACACCTGCAATGATGATCGGATACATCAATCCCACCAATGGATCGCCTGTATAGATGGTAGTCAATAGTGTTGCAATAAAAGGTGTTAATCCACCAAATACACCATTGCCAATATGATAAGGCAGTGACATAGAGGTATAACGAATTCTGGTAGGAAATAATTCTACCAGAAAAGCCGCAATAGGTCCATAGACCATTGTAACATAGATGATCATCACAAAAACAATTGCTACCATTTTCCAATAAACACCACTGCCCAATTGTTTGGTTTGTTGTACGATTGGTTTTGTATACTTATTGTAATCATCATACAATGTGTCTTTTGCGATCACATGCAATTGAGTTCCGTCAGTATAGGATTGATGTATTTCAATGGTGCGTACAGAATCGGTTGAGCCGGCAATTGGTTGTAGTGTCGTTTGTTCTGTTCTCTCTTCCGTTATTTCAGTTTTTTGTTCAACATCACTCAACTGCAATAATTGCTGAAACAAAGGTTTGTAGGTTACAACAGCTAAAAACATCCCTGCCAACATGATCCACTTCCTTCCCACTTTATCACTCCAATGACCGAAGAATACAAAAAAAGGAGTGCCAAAAAGTATGGCCCAAATCAAGATGGTTCGCGACTGATCAAAATCAATCTTACATACATTCTCCAAAAAAGATTGGGCATAAAACTGCCCTGTGTACCAAACAACGCCTTGTCCCATCGTAGCACCAAACAAAGCCAATAAAACCATTTTCAAATTGGCTTTATGACCGAAACTTTCTTTTAAAGGATTGGTAGCTGTTTTCCCCTCTGCTTTCAATTGTGAAAACAAAGGAGACTCTTGCATTTTCAAACGTATATAAATAGAAACGATCACCAATACAATTGATAATAAAAAAGGAATACGCCATCCCCAGTCATTGAATTTGGCGATAGATGCTTGTGGATCATCATCCAATGCATGCCGGGTAATAAGAATAACGCCTAATGAAACAAAGAGACCGAGTGTTGCTGTGGTTTGTATCCACGAAGTAAAATATCCTCTTCGTTCTTTTGGCGCATGTTCTGCCACATAAGTAGCCGCGCCCCCGTACTCACCCCCCAGTGCAAGTCCTTGTAATAAGCGTAATAATAAAACGATCACAGGAGCCGCAAAACCAATACTTTCATAAGAAGGAACCAATCCAATAGCAAAAGTGGAGCCTCCCATGAGGACGAGTGTTAGCAGAAAAGTATATTTTCTTCCAACAATATCTCCCAGTCTGCCAAATACCAAGGCACCAAACGGACGAACAATAAACCCGGCAGCAAATGTGGCCAAGGTGGAAAGCAAAGCAGCGGTTGGGTTGGTCTTTGGAAAAAATTGTCCGGCAATAACAGTAGCCAGACTTCCAAAAATGTAAAAATCATACCACTCGATAAGGGTTCCTAATGAGGAAGCGGTAATGACTTTCCAAATGCCTTTTTCTTTTTTCATATGCGTTTACAACTTACAGTAAAGAACTGATTTTCCCAAGCGCATCCTCGCCATCCGATACTTGAATGAAACTTCCCCACACTGTTCTGATTAATTCAACAGTTCCCTTACTTTCGTTCTGTACATGTTATTCAAAGACATCATAGGGCAAGCGGCTGTAAAGCAACACCTGGCTGAAATGGTTCAGCAGAATCGATTGAGTCATGCTTTACTCTTTTTGGGTAAAGAAGGGAGTGGCGCTTTACCCCTGGCGCTGGCTTTCGCAGAGTTTGTGATTTGTCAGCCCAATGCTAGCGAACCTGTTGCAGATTTGTTTGGTGGGTTCACACCCATGGAAGCGGGTCCGGCTTATATTCCACCTGATGATATTCATAGCCAACCTGCATTTGCTAGAGCTGCACAACTGATGCATCCTGATTTGCATTTTTCTTATCCGGTGATCCCCAAAAAGGCAGGTGATAAACCGATCAGTACAGATTACATTTCGGAATGGCGTGAGTTTATTCAGCAATATCCGTACGGAAATGTATACGATTGGTTACAGTTTATTGGCGCTGAGAATAAACAGGGAAATATTACTGCCAATGAATGTAATGACATCATCCATAAGCTAAGTTTAAAAAGTTTTGAAAGCGATTACAAGGCTTTGGTTTTATGGATGCCTGAATATTTGGGTAAAGAAGGCAATAAATTGCTCAAACTAATCGAAGAGCCGCCACCCAATACCTTATTTATTCTGGTGGCAGAAAACGATGAACAAATACTACCTACCATCTTAAGCCGTTGTCAACTGGTAAAAATTCCCATGCCGGAAGATGCTGAAATTGAACGGGCGCTTATTGAAAGGGCAAAAGCCAATCCGGATACTGCTAAACAAATTGCTGCCATAGCTGAGGGGAATTATAGGGAGGCGCTGCAGTTATTACAACATGCTGAAGAAGACTGGCAAAGTTTGCTGCGCGATTGGTTGAATGCAACCCTCAAAGGTGGTCCCTTGGCCCAGATCAAGTTTACGGCGGATATCAGTGAATTGGGACGGGAAAAACAAAAGCAGTTTCTGCGCTATTTCAATCACTTGCTGGAAATGAGTATCCGTATACGGGTAATGGGGTCTGAACAGGTGGCAGCCGGTGACCAGGAACGCGATTTTGCGAACAGATTGAATAAAATAGCTTCTGTAAGTCAGCAACAAGCCATTATAGAGGAACTGGATCGGGCTTCCTATTATATTGAGCGAAATGCCAATGCCAAAATGCTGTTTCAGGCTTTGACCCTGAAACTCTATCACATCATTCAGAACAAAACCCTAATTTTGAACGGATAGCCTCGGCCGCCATAGGCGGCTTGGGGAAATAGAGCGGGGAAAATGTGTTTTGTATTATTTGCTAAGTGCTGATCCATCATACCACTGAAAATATGAACGGTTATTTGACCATCCTATCATCGTAAATCACTGATTACCAGTGTACAGAACGTTGAAGTGAGTTACACAACCGCAGCCACATAGCAGTACTACAGTCTATGCACAATAAAATTTCCCCTATTCAGTTATTAACCTGATTAATGATTTTAATATGGGATGTGGATCATGTGGAACGGGTAAACCGAACGGATGTAAAAGCAATGGCGGCTGCAGCACGGGTGGCTGTAATCGTTTGAATGTACACGATTGGCTGATGAACCTTCCTTTCAGCGACCCTGAAAGTTCCTGTAAAGTAGTAGAAGTAAGTTTCAAACAAGGCAGTCGCAAAGAATTCTTTCGCAATACAACACTACAATTTTTTGAGAAAGGTGATTATGTAACCGTAGAAGGTGTGAGTGGATATGATGTGGGCGAAGTGAGTTTGACAGGAGAACTGGTTCGTATTCAAATGAAGAAAAAAGGGGTGGATGAGTTCAACCCTGAAATGAAAAAAATTCTCCGCAGAAGTACCGAAAGAGATATTGAAAGTTTTCAGATCAGTAAATCTAGAGAGAAAGAGATGCTGGCAAGAAGCAGGGCGATGGCACGTACCCTGAATCTGGAAATGAAACTGAGTGAAGTAGAAGTACAGGCCGATGGCAAAAAAGCTACTTTCTTTTATACCGCCGATGACCGTGTTGATTTTCGTGAACTCATCAAGCAGTATGCGAATGATTTCAAGGTAAAAGTAGAAATGCGTCAGATTGGTATCCGTCAGGAAGCTGCGAAAGTGGGTGGTATTGGAAGTTGCGGACGTGAACTGTGTTGCAGTACCTGGTTACATGATTTTAAAAGTGTAAATACTACTGCTGCTCGTTATCAGAATTTATCGATCAATCAGACCAAACTCAGCGGACAGTGTGGCCGTTTGAAATGTTGTTTGAATTATGAGTTGGATACTTATTTAGATGCGTTGCAGCATTTCCCGGATTATGCCGATCAATTGGATACTGCTATGGGTCCTGCATATCTCATCAAGAAAGATATTTTCAAAAATTTGATGTGGTATGTATTACCCAATAATACCAAACACTATCCACTCACCATTCAGCGTGTGAAGGAAATCAAACGCCTGAATCAGCAAGGACAAAAAGTAGAAGAACTGCAACCGGTAGAAGTCACCAGCAGTAAGCCTAAAGAAGTAGAACCTGCTTTTGTAGATGTAGTTGGACAAATTAGTTTACGCAGTCTGGAGCGCAATGATAAACGTAGAAAGGATCAGCAGCGTGGTGATAGAAGAAACGGAGGGCAGCAGCAGGGGACAAGGGGACAAGATTCAAGACCACAAGGAAATCAAGGAAGAGGACAAGGACCAAGACCGCAGGGAAATCAGCAAGGGAATAGGCCACAAGGTCCAAGACCTCAAGGAAATCAGCAGGGAAATAGGCCTCAAGGTCCAAGACCACAAGGGAATCAAGGAAGAGGACAAGGACCAAGACCGCAGGGAAATCAAGGTGGTGAACAGCAGCCTAAGCCGGATGCTTAATTAATAGGAAAAAAAATGTATTTAAAAGGTATCATTCATGTGATACCTTTTTTTGTGCCGTTAGTACTACTTCGTATAAATACCTGATTTTTTAGACTACGCTTGGTACGGATGGGTTGAGTGTAGATTTGATGATCCGAAAGAATACAATTATTCATCCCAAACTCAACAAATGAAATTAATGAGCAGCAATTCGAAAAGTTACCAAAATTTGGTAACTTTAACCGAAACAGGTTTTATGGGTAGAAATACATCTGTATCTCTTGGAGATTATTTTGAAAAATTTGTAGACGCAAAAGTCGAAGAAGGAAGGTATAAAAATGCAAGTGAAGTCATTCGTGCTGGCTTACGGTTATTGGAAGAAGAAGAAACAAAAGTGAGAGCTTTAAAAAAAGCATTAGAAGACGGTATGACAAGCGGGGTAGTCAAAAACTTTGATCCGAAAAAACACCTGAAATCTTTAAAGTCAGCAAAGACAGGTGGCTAATTATATTATTTCAAGAAAAGCACTGGATGATCTTTCAGATATATGGAAGTACAGTTTGGAAGTCTGGTCTGAAAAACAAGCAGATCGATATTACAATGAGATTGTACAAGCATTTGAAGCTGTATCTATCAATCCCTCAATAGGAAAAAAGTATTTGCAGTTAGATGTATTGATTAAAGGTTACAAGGTAAATCGACACATCATTTTTTATTCTTTAGACAAAGAAAATACGCTATACATCATTCGCATACTTCATGAGAAGATGGACACTAAGAGTCATATCGCTACTGAAGTTAATCGTGAATAGCAATAAAAAATCGGCTGTCGAGTTGACAACCGATTACTGTAAAATTTATAATAATTATTAAACAACCTTCTCCATCTCTTTCGCAGTAAACTCCATCAATGTTTTAATATGTGCCGGTGAAAGATCAAATTTCAATCCGGCAGCTGCGTAGAGTTCAGGCAGTGTACGAGTTCCACCTAATGAAAGGGCTTTGATATAATGATCTAAAGCTTGTTGTGGATTTTCCTGATACTGCATCCATAAACCAATGGCACCCAATTGCGCAATACCATATTCGATATAATAAAAAGGCACTTCAAACAAATGCAACTGACGTTGCCAGCCAATCTCACGATACATGTCTAATCCTGTGTAATCAATACTATTTGTCGAAAACTCTTGCAAAATTTCCATCCACTTTGTAGTTCTTTCTTCAATAGTATGTGTGGGATGTTCATATACCCAATGCTGGAACTTGTCTATAATTGCGATCCATGGGAAGATCGTAATCGTTCTTTCCAATTGATGTTCTTTTGCTCTCTTCAGATCTTCTTCATTATCAAAAAATGCTTGCCAATGATTCATACTGAATAATTCCATCGCCATACTGGCCACTTCAGCGATCTCCATCGGATACTCTTTAAAAGCACTCAGCTCCAATTCATGCGCCAAAAAAGAATGAATGGCATGTCCACCTTCATGTACCATGGTTGTGACATCACTCATTTGTCCGGCTGCATTCATAAAAATAAAAGGTGCCCCGCTTTCCGTTAGCGGACAATTATATCCTCCCGGCGCTTTTCCTTTTCTGCTTTCCAGATCAAAATGCCCGAGTTCATTCATCTTGCGTAAACAGTTGGCGAAAAAAGGATTCAATTGTTCAAAACAAGCTACAGATTTTTCATAGAGGTCTTGCCCGTTGCTAAAGGGTTTCAAAGGTTGAACTCCTTCGGGTTCTGCCTCTGTATCCCATGGACGCAGCACATCCAATCTCAATTTTTCCTTTTTCTTCTGATAAATTTTTTCGATCAGTGGCAGCACATGCAATTTCACAGCTTCATGAAACTGGAAGCAATCTTCTTTGGTATAATCGAAGCGACCGAGTTCTACAAACTTGTAGTCACGGTAATTAGCGTAACCTGCATTTTGTGCTACCTGATGTCTCTTTGTGATAAGCTGTGTATAGAGATCATGCATCGCATCTTTATCCTGCAGCCTGCGTTCTTGAATTTTACGATACACTTGTTCACGCAATTCACGATCATGACTTTCCAAAAATTTAGCAGCTTGTTGTAAAGTATATTCTTCGCCATTCACTTCTACCGTCATTTTACCTGCGATAGCGCCATACTGTTGTTGCATGACACTCAATTCTGCCTGCAATGGAATATTGGCTTCGCGGAATAGGTCGATGCTTTTCTTAACGCCACGGAGATAAGTAAAATATTTCTGCTGATCCAATTCCTTGGTAAAAGGCGAATTGATCAATTTCTTATTGAGTTGATCTGCATAGGGCTGTAACTTGGGTTGAATTTCCATGCAGAAATAAGTAAATGCTTCTTCCAGCTTGGGGTCGGTTGTATCACAGGTCATTTTGATCTGTCGCCAACAGGCATCTTCACTTACAACAGCTTCTACTTCACTCATATCCCTCATCCACTGCTCCAATGCAGCTTTGCTGTCAATCGGGCGCTCTGCCAGATCCCTGAAAAAAGGCTCCAGCGATTCCCAGGTAGTCACCACAAAGTCTTTGGGCACAAAGCGACGCTCTAGTTTTTTGATATCCGCACTTAAAGTCATAATCTTGAATTTTACAGCGCAAAAGTACCTGCAAAACGTTTGGAAAGTTTTAAAAGTTTTCAAAACTTCAATGCCACCGTCATTTGCCGTATTTTTGCAGGCTGAATTCAAGGAGATTTTTTTGTGAGCGATATCATTCAATTATTACCCGATAACATTGCCAACCAGATTGCAGCCGGTGAGGTCATTCAACGACCGGCCAGTGCTGTCAAAGAACTATTGGAAAATGCGGTGGATGCCGGTGCTACTGATATCCGATTATTGGTATCAGATGCCGGTAAAGCATTGATTCAGGTAATTGATAATGGCAAGGGGATGAGTGATACCGATGCCCGCATGTCATTTGAACGCCACGCCACCAGTAAAATCCGACAAATTGAAGACCTGTTTCGTATCAAAACCATGGGGTTTCGGGGTGAGGCACTAGCTTCAATAGCCGCCGTAGCCCAAGTGGAAATGAAAACAAAACGTGCAGAAGATGAACTGGGCACATATATTGAAATTGAAAACAGCAAAGTCATTAAACAGGAAGTATGTGCTTGTCCACTTGGTACCAGCATCAGCATGAAAAACCTGTTCTTCAATGTTCCTGCCCGCAGAAACTTTCTCAAGAGCAATGCAGCAGAACTTCGCCATATCATGGATGAATTCATTCGTGTAGCCATGGCTTTTCCTGAGATCTTTTTTTCACTCACCAGTAATGGACAAGAAGTATTTCATTTAGAACCCGGAACACTTAAACAAAGAATTGTACAAATACTCGGTAATACTTACAATGCCAAACTTGTTAGCGTTGGAGAGAAAACCGATTACATGAATATTTATGGTTTTGTAGGTAAACCGGAAACAGCCCGCAAAACAAGAGGTGATCAGTATTTTTTTGTGAATAACAGATTCATCAAAAGCGCTTATCTCAATCATGCTGTGAATACGGCTTTTGATGAAATGATTGCCAAAGACAGTTTCCCTGGTTATGTTCTTTTCATTGATCTGGATCCTTCACAAGTAGATATCAATGTTCACCCTACCAAACAGGAGATCAAGTTTGAAGATGAGAAAATCATCTATGCATTTGTGCAAGCAGCCGTAAAACATGCTTTAGCCCAATTTAGTATTGCTCCTTCACTTGATTTTACACTCAATGCAGATATTCAGGGATTAGATGCAGTCAACAAACCGTTTACTGACGATAAAAAACAAGCGGTTGCCTCTTCTAATCTATACCAGACTTTCACACAAAAAAATCAGGCGCATTTTATTGAGCGAGAAAAAACATCCGGTGAACTGAAACATTGGAAGAGTTTTTTTGAGCGTTCAGAAACAACCCCTGAAGAAAAAAAGACAGATCATTTTCCCGGGTCTCTTTTACAAAGCATCACACCCAAGATGCCCGGCATACAGGTTTTACCGGATACCCCTTTGCTTCAACTGCATCAAACCTATATCATCGCATCTACCAATAGTGGCTTTATACTGGTTCATCAGCAATTGGCACATGAAAGAATATTGTATGATAAATACAGTGTAGCTGCTCATGGACAACAAATGGCCACGCAGAAAAGTCTCTTTCCTGCTACTTTGGAACTGGCTACTGCTGATGCTGCATTATTGCAAGACCTATTACCGGATCTTACCAGCATTGGCTATCAGGTAGAACCTTTTGGACATAACAGTTTTGTAATTCAAGGTATTCCGGCTGATATCCTTCCCGGTAATGAAAAGCATGCCATTGAATTATTGATCGAACAGTTCAAACATTTTAGTTCGGATATTAAATTCAGCAAACGTGAAAAACTGATCCGTTGTATGGCTCGGCAACAAGCCATCAAGGCCGGACAAACACTGTCGCAAAAAGAAATGCTGGTGTTGGTGGAAGAACTGTTTGCTTGCACGAGTCCGAATGTTACACCTACTGGTTCTCCTACTTATCTTGAATTCAAAGAAGATTATTTAGACCGTATGTTTGGCAAATGATCACATCCAATTTTGCTGAGTGGATTCTGTTTTATACAAGGCATAGTCACTGATCTGTAACCCTTGTTCATACTGAATAAAAGGCAATTCAAATTTACCCCCTGCTGTATGCAGCAACAAAGTCACCAATCCTTTCTTTTTTTGGAAGAGTGATTGTCTGAGTTGTACGTATTGAATATTATTCCAGTTTAACAATATTTCGTTTTTCCCAAAAGTGCTGGCATATCGCTGAACACCGGTATCAGAGATCCAAAACCGAAAATTATTCCAATACCACCAATTTTTTAAAATACTTAAAGGCCACCATAACAAAATGATTAACGCATTCCATTTCCATACAAAATAGGCGCCTACCGTGAGTACCAGTAAAAAAGGAAGCGTGATGAAAAAAGCTCTTTGAAGAATATAAGTATGGTGCATTTGATAGCCCTCACCCTCTTCTTGTGCCGGTAATGATGATTGATAGGTTTGAATAATAGCGGTAACCTGTTCAGGAGAAGTGATCGGCAGTTCCAATCTCAACTTTACTTTTTCCTTATCCTGACCTGCAATTTTAAGATGGAGCAACCCCATTCCAATTAATCGTCTGATAAAATTACTTCTCCAGCTAACCATTTGAATTTTATTAAATGGGATCATTTTTTGTTTGATCTGCAACAATCCCCAACGTATATGAAACCCTTTCCCATCTTTTCTCACCGTGTAATCGTAAAACCGAAAGAAAGTTCTGACAATGGAGATCAACATAGTAATCACCAGACTTATGATCGCCAAACTTGCAATAACTGTCCATGTAAACTGAACCGTATCACTATAAGATTCTAACTCTTTTAATAGTGGGATTTTATGAATAAGGGGTTTGATGTCTTCATATTTACCGATTACAAAAGCAGCAATAATACCCATGGTTTCCAAGTGGTTGGCAGATAGACTTAACTTGAGTAGTCCACCGATATTCAATTTACTGACGGTTTCATAATTACCACCGGTTGCAGTAGTGATGGCTTGTTCAGCATCCCCTCTTGGCTGCATGGCATTAAGCAGTATATGCCGTAATGCAGTAGCATCTTCAGCCGCTATCGCATAAATCTTTAATTCCTCTTCATCGGTTCCGGCTGTATCGATCAACACTTTGTATGTTTTTGTCAGCGAATGTAGTAAGCTCTGTTCCAGATGTACTGCTTGTATTCTTTCTAATGGAATGGTCACTTTCTTTTTTGTAAATAAACCTTTTCGCACTAGTAATTGCCCCTGCTGAATACTAAACTTCATGAACCAGTAATCTAATAGGGTTTTGATCAAAATAAAAAGCACGAGCCCTCCTCCAATAATCAGGAATTTCATCCCGATATTCTCTTTCTTCCCAAAAAATAAACCTATTGCAGCAGGCCATACTTGTCCGATCACCACACGAAAAATGTGAAAGAACATCATGAACACTGCAAATGGTGATTGTCGTTGTGGCTGATCAAATGTTTTCATGTGACTGCAGCGGTTGAATTTGTTGCATGATCAGGTCTTTGAGTTGCTCAGCTTCTTCTTGCGGCAAGCCATGTATGGTAATATCTTTACCCTCCGATGCAGCTGTATACAAACTAACAGATGCCAATCCGAATTTCCTTTCAATGGGACCTGAGTTCACAACACAATGCTGCATTCGATTGAAGGGGACCATATGTGTATTTTGAAAAAGCCAACCGGTACTATACAAAATATCTCTTTCACGTACTGCATATTTCTTTCTTTTAAAAGAGCGTGTGCCTGATACAATGGTAACAGTAGTTATTATCGAATACAAACTGATTCCTAATGCTATAAGCAACACCGTTTGCAGCTTGGTCACAAATACAAAAAGTACGATCAGACCTGCTAAAATAATACCGAACGTAATTAGCCATGTGATCCGTAGTACTTTCAGATAGTCGGGATGAATGCCTTTAAAAGGGACAGACTGCACCTGCGGTAAGGATGTATCCGTTATGGGTAAATTGGAAAATGACATATATGAAAATACAGTATTTAACTGTATGTCGGCTTAGCAACGAAAACATTACAGATCAATAAATAGCATGCAGGTTCATCAAGAATGCCTCTACAGCCCTTCTTACTGTTACAGCGGATGTTTGGTGATTGTTTACTAAAACAGAAAAAATGAGCTTTCGATTTTTCTTCGTGATCAGATAGCCGCTTAGTGCTACTTGTCCACTGAGGGTTCCTGTTTTCGCAAAAATTTTATACTGAAGAGGCTTATAAAAATTATTCAAAGTGCCGGTTCCGCCGGTAGGCAGGATGGTTGTTATTCTTTCCCATGAAAACTCTTCATTCATTTTTTGTAAAAGACTTATAAAATGCATCGGTGTAAATAAGTTATATCGGCTAAGCCCGCTACCATCCACCCAATTGGGTTTTTGAACTAACTCTGAGAAGTTCATCTTCAATAATGTATCGATCACTTTTCGGTCATTTATCACACCCAGTATCTCGTCACTTACCATCAGGAGCATTTGTTCTGCAAAAAAGTTGTCACTTTGGTACATCATAGGTCGAAGCACAGAATCTGTGGGTTGTGAATGCAGAATGCGTATCGCTTCCTTTGATGGAGCAGGTATGGATTTGAATTGTGATGCATAACTATTCGTCCACTTTAACCCTTTGATTTCCGATTGTAGCACTTTAGCTGAAAAAGTATCACTGGTTACAAAAGGAATTTGCTGTTGTCTAAAAGGAGATGTACTGGTAGTGTATATCAATGTATTGACATGCTGTGCTCTTCGAAAGCTGTACATATTTGAGCGACGATTCAAATCTTCTGTATAATCTGCTTTACTTCCATCCGCTGCTTTTATAGTAGAGGGATGCCATTGTATGCTACTATCCTTGTAACGAATCCATA
The DNA here is from genome assembly GCA_013391385.1 of Sediminibacterium sp. Gen4. GTDB lineage: Bacteria > Bacteroidota > Bacteroidia > Chitinophagales > Chitinophagaceae > Sediminibacterium. The sequence goes on from JACBFI010000014.1 coordinate 58,899, forward strand.
TCAAATTCCCATAAACAGGAAAAGCACTGCGTTCAGCCATATAGTTTTGCTGATAGTCATTCCATGACCAGCCACTACCCCATTGTGTGGTTTGAAAAGGAAGATCAATTCTTGCATAAACACGGCTGGTATCTGAGCGAAGAAATTCCATTACAGGTTGTCTTACAAAATCAGGATGCAACAGTGTAGGATCGCCTGTAGGTCTTACCCATGTTACGCCGGAAGATGGATCAGTATAATAACGTAACCCTTTGATACTATCTCCCAAATATTTCATGGCAGCATAACAAGTAAAAAGCTTGGTATTACTCGCCGGAAGGAAGAGTTTATCTGCCTGGTAATTATAGAGGTATTGATTTTTTTCAGGATCGAAAATACTGATACCGATATGGGCTGATTTAAGGTCAGCTTCTTTGAAGATAGCGTGATCAGCTTGTTTTTGAATGGTTCGCTGTACTGAACATGCTGTAAGTGAGATGATGGAAAGTAGTAAAAAGCGCACCCTGAATGGCATCATACAAAAGTGATTTTATGATGACTAATGTACTGACTCTTCGTCAAAGCCCCTAGATTCTTTCAGCAGCGCGCATCCATCTTTCAGGAATATCATTATTGGAGGCTGTGAGATAATCTCTATAACTGCAGGCAATATATTTACCATCATGTAATTGCATCCACCAGCGACCTGTTTTTTTACTTTGTAGAAATACGGTTTCTACTTCTGCAAAAGCCAGGGTAAATTCATTGAAAGCATTTCTGTCTTCCATGGATGCTTCTTGCTTTCCTCTTTGAATACCATCCATAGTATACCAAATCAGATGGGAGATTTGTTTGGCTGTCATTTGATGAACATCCTGAGCTGGCATATATCCATAAATACCAATGGTTCTGCAAGTATGACTCATCCCAGCATATTGCATCAATGTACAGGCTTCTTCTCCATTAAAACCATTGGGTGTAACATGATTAGCAGGTGCGTGTGCATGTTGAATGGCCGCAATATCGAAACTAAAAAGATCACTATTTCTGATAGCAGGTTCCATTTCGGAAATATCTTCTTTCACCTTTCCTACACGATAACAATCAAAGCGAAGCTTATCAATGGTTTCCAACATTTGCGGATGCATGAAATAGCTCTGGAAACCAATATGGTTATAGTGTCTTAAATAATTGGGCATACCGGTGAATAAGTCTACCAGAAAATTATCTGCCGGAGTCATACTCTCCATATCCATATCAATTCTTGCATCTACACAAGCTGCATCAATGATTTTTCCTTCTCCCGTTTGTGCCTGGTATTGAGCAGTAGTAATATCATGCGAGCCACCTAAAATCAATACTTTCTTTCCAAGCGCCAACAATTCCTGCAACACCATACGAAGTGCTGCATAACTATCTTGCAATGTTACACCACATTTCACATTACCTAAGTCTGCAACGTTTACTTCTGTATGCCAATGATAGAGGCGATAAAATTCACTTCGGATGGTATCCGGACTATCTGTATGTGTGAACTGAATACCCGCTCCACGCATTTCTCCACATCCTACGATTACCAGATCTGCATGATCAATATCGGGAAAACTTTCATCAAATACAGCGATATGCTTACCCAACTGCGTGTCTTTATAACCCTCATCATTGGAAAGCTGTGCAATATTCACCGGCTCTAAAAAATCTATAATCGTATCTAGGGACATGCGTAATTTTTTCAGAGAGATAACGCTCAGTCACGCCAAAAATTGTGTAGAAATAACAAAAGATAAGCTTAAGCGTGTGTTTAGAATATACTTCTGTTATCAGCTATAAGCCACGAGCTGTGAGCTACGGGCTCATACACATTTTATTAGCAATAATTTGAACTAGAAAACTCCAGCATAGCTCGAGGCTCGCAGCTCATGGCTCATAGCTCAAAATCAGATTGGAAATTTTAATACCCGTTAAGAGATCAACTAATCCATGTATTTATACCCCACTCCTCTAACCGAGTGAAAATAACGTGGGTGTCTGCTGTCTTCTTCAAAATACTTACGGAAGCTGAGGATGAAATTATCGATGGTGCGGGTAGTAGGATAGACATTATAACCCCAAACCACTTGCAGAATTTTTTCGCGTGTAACAACCTCTCCTTTATTCTCAATGAGCAATTTTAAGAGCATGGCTTCTTTCTTGCTTAGCTCTATATGTTGTCCATTCCAGGTAATGGCGTCCTGTGCTTTAAAATCCACTTTATTATTACCGAATTCATAGGTATCACCTATGGTTTCCTTTTCTTGTAGTTTTTTATTCTTGTTGATGAGCTTTTCTACCCTTAACAATAACTCTTCCAGGTTAAAAGGTTTGGTGAGGTAATCATCTGCTCCTTTTTTTAACCCTAACACACGATCACTCCCTGCATTTTTTGCGCTGAGCATTAAAATGGGGACTTCATTGTTATTGACACGAATACTTTCTGTGACTGCTATACCATCTACTTCCGGCAACATGATATCCATGATGATGAGATCGAAGTATTCATTGGCTATTTTTTTTAATGCCTCGGTTCCATTAAATGCGGAACTCACTTCATAGCCTTCCATCTCTAAGTTCAACTTGAGTGTTTCATGAAGATTCTCTTCATCTTCTACCAGTAATATATTCGCTTTTGATGCCATCATGCCTGTTGTAAGGTTACCACAAAATTACTCCCCTGTGGCTGATTATCTGTCACAGAAATGTAGCCATTATGACTTTTAACGATTCGGCTACATAAATAAAGCCCCAGACCTGTTCCTTTCGTAGTACGCGTATTTTCATTGCCGACGCGGTAGAACTTATCAAATACCTTCTTTTTTTCTTCATCGGGTATACCTACTCCCTGATCAGAGATACTCAGTATCAATTCATTTTTCTCTGCACGCAGTGAAATTTGAATTGGTGAATCTTTGGGTGAGTATTTCATGGCATTTTCAAGCAAGTTATTGACCAACATCTGCAGCAATAAGGTTTCGCCTTGAATGTATAAGCCTTCTGTAATCAACTCTCTTACTTCCCTTTGCGGAAATCGTGTTGTAAAATCATCGATACAACCTTCTACCAGATCAGAGAAATTGATCTCTTCTTTATTAGAGGTATAAGCACCGGCATCTAACTGCGCTGCCAGTAAAATATTATTACAAAGTATATTCAGTCGATTGGCTTCCTGTAAGGTATTACTGATCAATTTTTGTTGCTTCTCTTCTTCCAGTTTTCTTTTCTGAAGGGTTTCCAGATTCAATCTCGTAATGGCAATGGGTGTTTTTAATTCGTGGGTAACTGCCATCATGAAGTTTTGCTGTTGCTGAGAAAGTCTTAATTGACGACGGGTGGCTCTGAAAACAAATACGGCACCTACTAAAATCAATGCTAAAAAAGTAACACCTTCACCAATATATTGAGCCGTCTTTCTCTTCTTGGCATCTTCTATCACAGTTACTTTTTCGATATAATCGGGATCATCTTTTGTAAGCTCAGCCAATCGAATTTGAGTAATGCTGGTATTTTGTCGCTCTAATGCAATAAACCACCAGATCAATGCTGCCACCATGTAACTGAGTAATACCCAGTAAACAACAATCACAACTGTTAATCCTTTGGTCTTAGTGAGACTCATGGCTGTACTTTTTCTACCCTTACACCAGCACTCAATATATAGGCAAGCGGGTCTTCACGCATCGCTTGCTTCAATTTGAAAGTATATAAACCTTTTTTGAGCGCAATAGGTTCACGGGTAATGCGTGCTCTTCTATCGTAAATATCATCCATACCACTTCCCAACCAGCCTTTGGTATTGTCTGCCAAAGCTATATTTAGCAACTGGGTTTTAGGTGAGTCATTGGGTGACTGGGTAATAACATTGACCCAGATGTTATTATAACGATATGCATCTGTATGTCTTAATACCACATAAATATGATACAATGCAGAAGTATCCTGTATATCAAAAGAGGCGGTTGGTTCTACCGCAGCAGACCACTCTTGTTGAGGGAATCTTTCGGTTCTTTCAAAAAAATTGACTTTACCACATGCAGATAATAGCAGGGCACAAACACTGGCTATATAAATACTATTTTTCACAATGCTAAATTAATTACAAGAAAACTTTCACTAATTCAGAGATATTATAAAACATTCAGGATTTGCTCTTTGGCTTTTTCCAATTCATCTTTCATGAGTATCACACATTGTTGGATCTGTGAATCATATGCTTTAGAGCCCATGGTATTAATTTCTCTGCCAAACTCCTGAAGTATAAATGATAATTTTTTGCCTTTACTTGTTTCTTTTTCCGCTAAAATCGAACGAAAATAATCACAATGATTTTTCAGCCTTACCTGTTCTTCACTGATATCAATCTTTTCAATATAGTAGATCAATTCCTGTTCCATTCTATTGGGATCATAATTCTCCTTGCCTACATTTTCTTCCAACACTTTAATGATACCTTCTTTGATTTTTCCTCTTCTCAAAGGTTCTAATGTGGTAATAGTGGCCTGATGTGTTTCAATATTAGCGAGTCGTTGATTGAGATCTGCTTTCAATGATTTTCCTTCATCTTTGCGATGTTCATTGAGTTGCGCTATAGCTTCTTTCAACACTTTTTCGAATGATTTCCATTCATCATCTGTGATCATTTCTGTAGAAGGAGTGATCACATCAGGGAGTTTTAGAATGGTACTTAGGATATCGCCTTTTTGCAATTGTAGCTCATCTGCCAATTCAGCTACCGGTTGATAGTAGGCTTTTGCCAATTCTTTATTGATACTTACCGGCTTACTGGCTCCATTTTGTTTGATGGTAATACTACACTCTACGCTACCACGTTGTAGTCCTTCATTTAAAATATTTCTGATCTCAAACTCAAAAGGTTTGAGTAAAGAAGGAATGGTTAAACGCAGATCAAATTGTTTGCCATTCAGAGAGCGAACTTCTACCAGATAAGTTTTATCTGCCAATGTTTGTTCTGCTCTTCCATAACCGGTCATTGAATATAACATAGCTGTTCCGTTAGCAAGTAAAAGTACTTGAAATGATCCAAACCTGAACAGAGAACAGGTATACAGAAGTCAGGTAAACAATTATTGCCTGTTTAAATGAATATGAAATAAATAATTACCCGGTATAGAAAGATCAAGCTCTATGGTGTAATTACCTGATTTGTTGATCCTGATGCCATCTGCATCGTAATCAGGAATATGATCAATTGCCGGCCATTTATTTCCAAACACTATGTTATTCTGATTATTCGCTTTGAACTTGAATTCGCCCTCAATTAAATTCACATTTATACGCCAAATACATTCATTAGCAGGGTCGGGTGTCATTTCAATATCTTTATCCTTAGATAACTGCCCGCCAAGTGCAGTTCCGGATATCCCCCAACTTTTGATCTTTTCATAAGACCATGTATTCGTATTGGTACTAGCTCGAACCAAATAAAATCCTTTCCCTCCAAAAATCGATAATGGTGTTCCCCCAAAGCCAAATTTCTTATTCCCAATATGACCAAAAGTAAAATCGCTCCATTGATTTCCCCATATAAATAAAAACTGCGGATACTCAATAGGAAAATAAACATACCCCTCATACTCTTTTTCGCCCGGTTTAGATACCAATCTGGGAGCCAGTAGTGGGTTCCAGGATTGATAATTACCAGGTATGGTCATATAATTCGGAGCATCATATTGAATGATATTACGATAAGTTGAAACTTGCAATAAGATAGGATCTGAGTAATATATTTCCTCACCAGTCAGTTTTTTTAAATTATTATAAGTTACCTGACGCATGTATTTGATCCTTGCAATTACATCACCCCCATCTCCGGGTTCTATGATTTTATGCATCAACTGGTTAAATTCTTCCACTGTAAAACCGGCGGCTACACTACTACCCAATGCAATTTCAATAGGGTTGGCAAACTGATCCTCCTTTAATGAAAATTCTAGTAAATAATAAATAGCATCCGCAGGTGTTTGACCAATGTACCCCCAATCAAAACGAACTGCCATCAGTTTAGCGTTGGATTGATACAAAACAATTTTAGAGGATGAAGCCCGAAGTGATAATTCCGGCAAATGTTGATGGGCTACCGTAGCTGTGAAATCAATCTGTTTTTTGCAATAGAAAAAGGGAATTACAAATAGACAAGAAAAAAATAAAAACTTGTGTGGCAGCTTTCTCATGATCATCCAATTTTAGCCAGTAAAAAGGTTTTAGACTGGTTGCATATTGGATTTCAAACTGAATTATCTACTACCACTACAATGCAGTAATTAGATAACACAAAATTACACCGGGGGGATCAGAGCATGTTTAGTTAAAACTACTGTATTTATTGTAGTCGCCCTGTAAGAGCCATGTAGAACAAGAACTACAAAACTGGCGAATTGTTTAAAAAAGTATGAAGAATTGAAACGAGAAAAATACAACTGATTAAAAATCAATACCTACCCATTTGCGTTTATTCTTAGCGTATTTCTCAAAATTGAACTTATAGAGTTTACCGGGTCGATGTGGCACATCCTGTTCCATTTCATTGATATCGATCAGTAAATCCATGGAAGCGAATTTTTTTCTAAAATTTCTTCTATCCAAACTTACCCCTAGAATCGCTTCATATAAATTTTGCAGTTCACGTAAAGAAAATTTCTCCGGTAAAAGATTAAACCCAAGTGGATGTTCCTGAATTCTTTTTTGTAACCATTTGTGACAAACATCTACAATATCCATGTGATCGAAAGCCATTGTTTTAATACCGTTCACACTGTACCAGTCTAAATCATTATCATGGATTTTTAACTCATGATGATTAATATTCAACAATGAACAATAAGCGATCGTGATCACTCGTCCGCCGGGATGTCTATCCGGATTACCGAACACTTTTACCTGTTCCAGAAACACATCATTCATCCCTGTTCTTTGTTTTAATATACGATACGCTGCATCATCCAAGTCTTCGTTTTCCTGAACGATATCTCCCAATAAAGAATATTGACCTTTATATACTTCCAAATCACTTTTGATCAATAATACTTTCAACTTATTTTCTTCAAAACCAAAAATGACACAGTCAACTGTAATGGCAGCGGAAGGGTATGATTGTACCAGTTTTACAGCATCTTTCACCTGGTGAGGCTCATGGGTGTTTTTTCCGGAATGTTTCTTCATCGGGGGTATCCGTTTTAAGCAATCTTGCAGTCTCAGGGTGCGGCAAGATACAAAGATTAACCATAGCCTGTATCTTGCTTTTAGATGTTTTCACTAAAACAATTAGCCACTAACTTTATCGCGTAAACTATACTTATGTATTCGACCGGACTTACCCAGCAATTACAGTCTGCAACCAGTGATTGGTTACCAAAAATAACCCAGGAAACTTTCATGAATACTGCTGAAGAATGTCAACAACTCAGAAAGCTTTTACAGTTTCATGAGTACAGATATTATGTTTTAAATGAGCCATTGATCTCAGATTATGAATACGATCAGTTATATAAACTACTTCAACGATCTGAGGAAAAAAATCCTTCACTCATTACTTCAGATTCTCCAACACAAAGAGTGGGGAGCAGTTTGAATAGTCAGTTTACTACTGTCAGTCATCTGGTTCCGATGTTGAGTTTAGATAATAGTTATAATGCAGATGATCTAACTGATTTTGATCGCAAAGCAAGGGAACTAACGGGATTGGATGAAATTGAGTATTGTATCGAACCCAAGTTTGATGGCGCCAGTATTTCTCTTATTTATGAACATGATCAGTTGGTAAGGGCCGCTACGCGCGGTGATGGTGTAGAAGGTGAAGAGATCACCAATAATATCAAACAGATCAGATCCATTCCCCTCTCTGCATCTTTTTCTTCCTTCGGTATTCAACAAGTTGAGATCAGAGGAGAAGTGATCATGAGTAAATCATCTTTTGACCAATACAATCAATTACAAGCCGGCAGAAATCTTCCCCCCTTAGCCAATCCAAGAAATGCTGCTTCAGGAAGTTTACGTATGAAGGATCCGAAAGATGTTGCAGAGCGTGGACTGGATGCTTTCTTATATCATATTAGTTTTTACACCAAGGAAACCAATACTACGTCCGCGAATTCCTCATTACTTGATACCCATGGAGGAAATCTTTCCTTATTATGGCAACTTGGATTTCGTTCACCGGAAAAAGAAAAGAAAGTAGTTAAGGGAATTCAAGCTGTGATCGATTACTGTTTGGCTTTTGAAGCAGGTCGTGATGACCTGCCTTATGAAATTGATGGAATGGTGGTAAAAGTGAATGACTTGCAACTACAGGAAAAAATGGGCATGACTTCTCATCATCCCAGATGGGCCATCGCTTTTAAGTTCAAAGCCAGACAAGCCACCACCCAACTCAGAGGTATTGAATTTCAAGTTGGGAGAACAGGCGCTGTAACTCCGGTTGCTAAATTAGACCCGGTATATCTGGGGGGGGTTACGGTTAGTAGTATTTCCGTTCATAATGAAGAATACATCAAAGAAAAAGATTTAAAGATCGGTGATACTGTTTTAATAGAAAGAGCAGGTGACGTCATCCCACAGATTGTTAAGTCGATGCCTGAACTGCGCACAGGGAATGAAGAAAATATTTTGTTTCCGAAAAACTGTCCGGTTTGTCATTCCCTCTTATTCAAAGAAGAAACAGAAGCTGTTTGGAGATGTATCAATATAGAATGCGAAGCACAGGTAGTAGAAAGGATCATTCACTTTGTGAGTAAAGATGCCATGGACATTAAAAGCTTTGGTGAAGCCAACGTGCGTAAATTTTATGAATTGGGATTATTAAAAGATATTCCGGGTATTTACACCCTTGACTTTGAGAAGATTGGCCAGTTGGAGGGATTTGGTAAAAAAAGTTTGGATAATCTACGCACCGCTATTGAAGCATCCAAACAACAACCCTTGTACCGATTGATATATGGGCTTGGTATTCGTTTTGTGGGGGAAACCACAGCGAAAACACTGGCTAATGCGATTGAGCATTTATTAGATTACCAGAAAAAAACAGAAGAGGAATTACAACAACTAGAAGATGTAGGTACTAAAGTAGCCAAAAGTATTTTTCAGTTCTTCAGCAATGAACAGAATATTGAAATGCTTCAACAATTGGAATCATTGGGTCTTCAACTCAAGAATACCAAAAAAGATACCGGAGGAAGCGATAGTTTACAAGGACAAACATTTCTTTTTACCGGCACGCTTACCCAATTAAAAAGAAGTGAAGCTGAAGCCATGGCAGAAGCACATGGTGGACAAATTTTAAGTGGTGTCAGCAACAAACTCAATTACTTAGTTGTTGGAGAAGATGCTGGCAGCAAGTTAGAGAAAGCCAAAAAAATCAACAGTATTAAAATTATCAGCGAAGCTGAATTTCTTCAGTTGGTTTCTGAACACTAATCAATGTTATGTTACAAAAGACTACTCTTAGTTTTTTAAAAGAGCTTAAAAAGAATAATAATAAAGACTGGTTTGATACCAATAGAAAAAAGTATGAAGCTGCGAAGGCTGATTTTACATCGTTAACGAATGCAGTGATCAAAGACTTAGGTAAAAAAGATCCATTTATTGCATCACTACAAGCAAAAGACTGCACTTTTCGTATCAATAGGGATATTCGTTTTAGCAAGAATAAAGATCCTTACAAAACCAATATGGGCATGTATTTGAGCAGAGGAGGGAAAAAATCTCTGTTCTCGGGTTATTACTTTCACCTTGAACCCGGCGGGAATAGTTTTATGGGTGGCGGATTGTATATGCCCGAACCGGATGTAATCAAGAAAATAAGACAGGAGATTGACTACAACTGGGATGAATTCAATAAAATCATCAGTCAAAAAAAGTTCAAAGCGACTTACGGAACTTTGCAAAGAGAGGAAGGCATGGCATTAAGTCGTGAACCAAAAGGATATGAAAAAGACAATCCGGCTATTGAATATATCAAGTTGAAAAGTTGGGTTGCTACAGCTCCAATAGCTGATCAGTTATTGACATCAGATCATTTGGTGAAAGAAATCATAGACACGTTTGCGACACTGCACCCTTTGATTACATTTTTAAATCATGCTTTGGAAGAATAAAGCAACAGATTCATCCGCCATAGACAGATGAATCTGTTGCTAAAAACTATACCAATTTATGCTCCATGAGATACTCAGCAATCTGAACCGCATTGGTAGCAGCTCCTTTGCGAAGATTGTCACTAACGATCCACATATTCAATGTATTCGGTTGTGTTTCATCTCTTCTTAATCGACCAACAAACACTTCATCTTTTTCATGTGCCCATAAAGGCATGGGATATTGTTGGTTTGTAAGATCGTCTTGAACAATCACACCGGGTGATTTTTCTAGTATTGAACGAACCTCTTCCAATGCGAAGTCATTTTCAAATTCAACATTCACACTCTCACTGTGCCCGCCAATAACAGGGATACGAACGGTGGTAGCAGTAACACGGATGCTATCATCTTTCATGATCTTTTTGGTCTCATTCACCATTTTCATTTCTTCTTTGGTGTAACCATTGTCTGTAAACACATCAATTTGAGGAATTACATTTAGATCGATTGGATATTTATAGGCCATTTCACCTTCAACACCTTTTCTTTCATTAAATAACTGATCCACTGCTTTTTTACCTGTACCTGTTACACTTTGATACGTGCTTACTACTACTCGCTTAATTTGATAACGAAGATGCAGCGGCTGTAATGCAACGACCATTTGAATAGTAGAACAGTTAGGATTAGCGATGATGAAATCATCTTTCGTGAGTACATCGGCATTCACCTCAGGAACTATCAATTTTTTTGTAGGATCCATTCTCCATGCAGAAGAATTATCGATCACCCGAATACCGGCTTCAGCAAATTTGGGTGCCCATTCCAGTGAAGTACTTCCACCGGCAGAGAAAATAGCAATAGCAGGTTTAGCAGCAATACCATCATTCATACTCACTACCTTGTAAGGCTTCCCTTTAAAGAACACTTCTTTACCAACGGATCTCTCCGAAGCTACCGGAATGAGTTCTGTTACCGGGAAGTTACGCTCTGCCAGTACTTCCAACATTTTGGTACCTACTAGTCCAGTGGCACCTACAACTGCTACTTTCATGATTTTTGTTTGTTTTGTTTTATTGGTTGTTGTTAAATGATTCACAGCAAAAAGGCCTTCCTGTTAGGGAAGGCCTCTGAGTATATTCGTTATCATACACAAACGTTCAGGCACCTTCCCGGTCAGAGAGGTTTCTTGGTACGTTTTGTATGTTTCATGATCATCATTGCTTTGCGAAAATACTTGTGTTTGTTTTTTGAGCCAAAAGATTTTTTAGTAAAGCCCAGAGGGCTTGTTAGCTAATAGTTCATAGCAAATAGCAAAAAACCATACGCTATGACCCATAATCCATACGCTACCCTACTAGATCAATATCAAAATTCACCAACTGCACAAACTCATCAATTCTGTTACCAATATCTTCTTTGCTGATCTCTCTTAGACGCTGGGTACCGAATTTTTCTACGCAGTAAGAAGCCATGGCACTACCAACGATAATGGCAGTCTTCATGTTTTCGAAAGAAATATCTTTTGTACGGGCAATATGTCCGATAAAACCACCGGCAAAAGTATCACCCGCTCCTGTTGGATCGAATACTTCTTCCAATGGTAATGCAGGTGCAAAGAATACTTTAGACTCGTGGAATAATAAAGCACCGTGTTCCCCCTTCTTAATGATCAGGTATTTAGGACCCATTTTCATGATGGCAGCTGCTGCTTTTACCAGTGAATACTCACCACTTAACTGACGTGCTTCACTGTCATTGACCATGAGCAGGTCAACCATCGCCAATGTTTTCTTCAACTCATCCATCATGATTTCCATCCAGAAATTCATGGTATCCATCACGATCAGTTTCGGACGAGTCTTCAATTGTTCAATCACACTGCGTTGAACAGCTGGTACCAGATTACCCAACATCAGGAACTCACAATCTTGAAAACTATCAGGAACTACCGGTTCAAAATTTTCCAGTACGTTAAGTTGGGTCTCCAATGTATCACGTGAATTCATATCCATGTGATAACGGCCACTCCAGAAAAATGTCTTTTCGTCTTTTTTGATCTGTACCCCAGACAAATCCACCCCGCGGGCTGTTAACTGGTCTAATTCTTCTTGGGGGAAATCGCCACCAACTACTGAGATTTGCTTAACAGGGGTAAAATTGGAAGCACACCAGGCAATATAAGTACCTGCACCACCAATGATTTTATCACTTTTTCCAAACGGAGTTTCAATGGCATCAAACGCCATGGATCCGACAACGACTAAAGACATAGATTAATTTTTGTTATCGGGGTGCGAAACTAGCGTATTTGGAGGGTAAATGCTAGTAACAGCCGCTTAATTTGTGCTTAGTATCACTTATTGGACAAGCATTCTACAAAAAACTAACGAAATAATATTTTAAGCCCATATTTATTGCTAACACGCGTTAGCTGACTATCTTCGTGTTATGGCTAGAATCAAAACAGATAAAAACATTTCACGCAAAGACGTGATTGTAACAAAAGCAGCTACTCTTTTCAGAGAAAAGGGTTTTAAAGCGGCTAGCATGAGAGATCTGGCAGAAGCGGTAGGTGTTGAAGCTGCCAGTTTGTACAATCACATAAAGTCGAAGACGGAGTTATTACATGAACTCTGTTTTAGTGTTGCCAATCGTTTTCTGCAAAAGATTGATGAGGTGGAGGCAGAAAAAATTTCCGCGATTGAAAAAATTGAAAAATTACTCCGTTTCCATATCAATGAAATGATTCACCACTATGAAGAAGTATACGTGAGTGATCGTGAATGGAAACATTTGGCAGATCCTTATCTATCAAACTTCCAAAACCAACGTCGCATCTACCGCAAACGTTTTGCAGCCATCATTGAAACAGGTATACGCAATCAAGAAGTCAAAAAGATTGATGCCCCTACTGCTGTTCTCATCATGCTGCACGCCATTAGCGGTATTGAAAGTTGGCATCGCTCCACACAAAAGATCAGCGCTGCTGAACTCGAAGAAAATATGGTAACCATTCTTGTAGGCGGATTAACACAATAAGAGAAAGACCGGTATGTCTATACATTTTGAGCAACTCACTGTTCGTGAAGTACGCAGAGAAACCAATGATTGCGTTTCGATAGCTTTTGAAATTCCTGATGCACTGAAAAATGCATTTCAGTTTTTACAAGGACAATACATTACACTAAAAACAAAGATTGACGGTGAAGAAGTACGTCGATCCTATTCCATTTGCAGTAGTCCATTGGATCAAGAATTAAGAGTAGCTGTAAAAAAAATGCCGAAAGGCGTTTTTTCTACTTATGCCAATGAAGTTTTGAAAGCCGGTGATCAATTGGATGTTATGCCACCGATGGGTAAATTTTTTACGCCGCTTTTACCCGAACAAAAAAAGAACTACGTTGGCTTTGCGGCAGGAAGTGGTATAACCCCTTTGTTATCCATCATCAAAACAACCTTACAAACCGAACAGGAAAGTACATTCACCCTGGTGTATGGAAATCGCAACAGACATTCCATCATCTTTAGGGAAACATTGGAAGCGCTGAAGAATAAATACATGGATCGTTTCAGACTCATTCATATTCTTTCCAGAGAAACAACAGATACCCCGCTAAACTCAGGAAGAATTGATGCGGATAAATGTTTGGTTCTTTGCGATAAAACCATTGATCTACAAAAAACTGATGAGTTTTTCCTTTGTGGACCTGAAGAAATGATCTTTGCTGTGAAAAATGTTTTAGAACAACAACATGTTCCTGCACAAAAAATTCATTTCGAACTGTTTACTACTGCCGGACAACAACATAAAAAAAATCATCCACAGGAAGAAGATATTGATAAAGGCCCAAAGAGTAAGATCACTGTTACACTTGATGGAATCAGTTTTGATTTTGAATTGAGTCAAAAAGGAGATGCCATATTGGATGCTGCTTTGAAACATGGAGCAGACCTTCCTTATGCCTGTAAAGGCGGTGTTTGTTGTACTTGCAGAGCTAAGTTAATAGAGGGAGAAGTGGATATGGAAGTAAATTATGGGTTGGAACCTGATGAAATAGAACAAGGATTTATTCTTACCTGTCAATCACACCCTAAGTCTGAAAAAGTGGTGGTTGACTTTGATGTGAAATAATTATTTAGCCACAGATGCGCAGATTACAATAACTAATCTTTACATCTGTTGCAATTCATCATTTGAGTAAAACCGGTTCAATAATTCTCTGCCAAATTGCATACCCTTTGGCGTTCATGTGTAAATTGTCTGTGATAAATAATTCCGGATTCACAGTACCGTCAGGAAGTAACATCGCATGGTGAACATCCACATAAACAGTTGCAGCATCTCTTTTTAAATATCTTTTGATCAAACGATTGGTCTTCAAAAACTGTTTTTCCAATTTCCATCTGCTTGGACTTGGCTTAATAGAAATAAATGCAACAGGTATATTCCCAAGTTCTGTTCGGATAATTTTCAAAAGTGTTTTGAATCTATCACGCACCATTTTAGGTGTTGCTGGTATTGAGTCTGCAATATCATTCTCTCCGCAATAAATAATGATTTGCTTAGGCTGATAAGGAAGAATAATCTTATCGGCGTATTGAATTACATCCGGTAAGCTAGATCCACCAAATCCACGATTGAGTATAGGATATCCCGGAAAATAGTCCTGAATGTCTTTCCAATAAGTAAAGGAAGAACTACCAACAAACAATAATTGTCCTTTGGAAGGAAATTGCAAACTATCTGCACTTAGAAAAGCATCAATATCCTTTTTAAACCGCGGTGTTTGTGCCGATGCAGATAAACAATACAGTAAAAAAGCTATAATCAGTATCCCTTTTTTCATACCGGAAAGATAATCCCCTGTTCATCATCACTATACCTACGGCAGTAAAAACATCAACAAAAACTAACAAAAAGACAAATTGTTTAGTTTTAATACACTAACATTTGTTAGCATTATTCAATTCTTTTTGTATTTTTACAGCCCAAACTGTTATGTATGGAAAAGAATTTGGAACAATTGTTTCAGGAAAAGATCGACAAAGAAATTCGCATTGAACCTAAGGATTGGATGCCTGAAAAATATCGTCAGACTTTGATCCGTCAGATCAGTCAGCATGCGCATAGTGAAATCGTTGGCATGTTACCGGAAGGCAACTGGATTACCCGTGCCCCCAACCTGAGAAGAAAAGCTATTTTATTGGCAAAAGTGCAAGATGAAGCCGGTCATGGATTATACCTCTATTCCGCTGCAGAAACATTGGGTATTAGTAGAGATGAAATGTATGAGCAATTACACAGCGGTAAAGCGAAATATTCTTCCATTTTTAATTATCCTACTTTAAGTTGGGCCGATATGGGTGCCATCGGTTGGTTGGTTGATGGTGCGGCTATCATGAACCAAGTACCATTGTGCAGAACCAGTTATGGGCCTTATGCCAGAGCAATGGTGCGGGTTTGTAAAGAAGAGAGCTTCCATCAGCGTCAGGGTTTTGAAATTTTGTTGACACTAAGTCGTGGAAATGAAGCGCAGCGACGTATGGCACAAGATGCCATCAATCGTTGGTGGTGGCCTAGTATCATGATGTTTGGTCCAAAAGATGATGAAAGTCCGAATACCATCCAAAGCATGAAATGGAAAATCAAGCGTTTTACCAATGATGAGTTACGTCAAAAGTTTGTAGACATCTGTGCAGAGCAAATCAAAATATTAAACCTCACAATTCCTGATCCTGATTTGAAATGGAATGAGGAAAGAGGACATTATGACTTTGGAGCAATCAACTGGGATGAATTCTGGCAAGTCATTGCAGGCAATGGTCCATGCAACAAACAAAGACTCGATGCCCGCAAAAAAGCCTGGGAAGACGGTAAATGGGTAAGAGATGCAGCTTCTGCGTATGCAGCAAAACGTGTAGCTAGAAAAGAAGTGAAAGTGGCGTAGGGTCAAAAATCAAAAGTGAAAAGTCAAAAGTCAAAAAGTGAGTAGTGAATAGTGAGTAATAATTAATCAAATAAAAGGCTCGTGGCTCGAAGCTCACAGCTCATAGCTAAATAGCTAACCATGAAACAGTATATAAAAAAATACTATTACGGCGATTACGGTGAAGGGAAGAACGGTGCTGCCGATATTTCTACTTCCGGCTCTTCTAAACAGGAATGGCCCTTATGGGAAGTGTTCATCAGAAGCAAGCAAGGATTGGATCATAAACATGTGGGTAGTCTGCATGCTGCTGATGCACAGATGGCCATCGAAAATGCTCGAGATGTGTATACCAGACGAAATGAAGGTATCAGTATTTGGGTAGTGGAAAGTAAATACATCCATGCCAGCAATCCGGATGAAGCAGATGCATTGTATGATCCTGCGAATGACAAAGCCTATCGCCATCCTACTTTTTATGACCTGCCGGATGAATTGACCCATATCTAATCAAAGCCTTTTACTACTGATGAATCCATCACTGATCGATTATACATTACACCTTGCAGACAATGCGCTGATTATTGGACATCGCAATAGCGAATGGTGCGGACATGGTCCTGTACTGGAGCAAGACATTGCCATTTCAAATATTGCGCTCGACTTTATAGGACAAGCAAGAAATTTCTACCAGTATGCGGCAGAACTTGCGGGCAATAATGCTACAGAAGATACTCTTGCTTTTTTGCGTGATGTTCCTGAGTATAAAAATGTGTTGATCACAGAATTACCCAATGGTGATTGGGCGCAAACCACTTTACGTCAGTTTTTGTTCAGTACGTATCAATATTATTTCTATCAACAGTTACAAAACTCATCTGATACAAGACTTGCAGCCATTGCAGCTAAATCCTTGAAGGAAGTTACTTACCACCTGCGTTGGAGCAGTGAATGGGTGATTCGTTTAGGTGATGGTACAGAAGAGAGTAAACAAAGATTACTCACAGCAGTAGATGAGTTATGGAACTTCACGGGTGAATTGTTTTTACCTGCTGCTTATGAAACTGCTTTAATGCAAGAAGATATCGGTGTTGACCTATCCATTATCCGCGAACAGTGGCATCAAAAAGTACAAGAGGTATTTGCAGAAGCCACCATTCAAATCCCAGAAAAAAGCTGGGCACAACAAGGTGGCAAAACCGGTATTCATACAGAACATTTAGGATACATACTCGCTGAAATGCAATTCTTACAAAGAGCATATCCCGGAGCTGAATGGTAAAATATTATGACAATTGCTGTTCAACATACAAGTCCTGAAGAAAAAAAGATCTGGAATTTACTGGAAACAGTAACAGATCCGGAAGTACCCGTTTTAACCATACTTGATCTTGGAATTGTTAGATCAGTTGAACTAGCTCAACTCAATAATCATCAGTTGAAACCGATCATTACCATTACTCCAACCTATAGTGGTTGTCCGGCCATGGATGTGATCAGTATGAATATCAGAATGGCACTATTGCAAGCAGGCTATCAACAAATGGAAATCAAGCAAGCACTATCACCTGCATGGACAACCGATTGGATGAGTGAGGAAGGAAAAAATAAGCTAAAAGCTTACGGTATTGCCCCACCTCAGTATAAACAAGCGGTTTGTACTCCTGAAGCATTTCGGGATGAAGAAGCGATCCAATGTCCGCAGTGTAATTCATGGAACACAATATTGGTATCACAATTTGGCAGCACTGCTTGCAAAGCATTGTACAAATGCAATGATTGTAAAGAGCCTTTTGATTATTTCAAATGTCACTGAGATCTTGATATTTTCATTGCCCCTCCGAAGAGAAGAGCTTATTTTTGAATAAATCATCTTACATGTCTAGTATTCTTTTCCATATTGAAAATGGTATTGCTTTTATTACCCTGAATCGTGCTGATAAGCTCAATTCTTTTAATCGTGAAATGGCGCTTTTACTACAGTCCAAATTAGATGAGTGCGCTTCTTTGCATGAAGTAAGAGCTGTTTACTTAACGGGGGCAGGAAAAGGTTTTTGTGCCGGACAGGATCTTGCTGAAGTAGTAGATCCGAATGGACCGGGTATGCAAAGAATTTTGAGTGAACATTATAATCCAATTATTACCCGATTAAGAAATATGCCTAAACCGGTAGTAGCCGCAGTGAATGGTGTTGCTGCGGGTGCGGGTGCTAATATCGCTTTGGCTTGCGATATCGTGGTAGCAACTCAATCTGCTTCCTTTATTCAGGCATTTTCAAAAATTGGCTTGATCCCGGATAGCGGAGGTACTTATACATTACCTCGTTTGATTGGCTGGCAAAAAGCAACTGCCTTGATGATGTTGGGAGATAAAGTAACTGCAGAGGAAGCTGAAAGACTAGGTATGTTATATAAAGTATTTGCTGATGAAGAATTTTCAGAATCCTCTAAAAAGATAGCAGCTACTTTGGCACAAATGCCTACCAAAGCATTAGCATATATCAAACATGCTTTGAACCAATCCGCTTCCAATGATTTGGAAGCACAGTTACAATTGGAAGATGTGTATCAACAGAAAGCCGCTGATACCGCTGATTTCAAAGAAGGTGTACAGGCATTTTTAGAAAAGCGAGCACCTCAATTCAAAGGATCTTAAAATTATTTTATGAGCAACCCATACAGACAAGTTGTTGATTACATGATGATTCATGATAAATTTTCCCAGTGGCTGGGTATTGAGGTATTGGATATACAAGAAGGTTACAGTAAAATAAAAATGACTGTAAGAGAAGAAATGATCAACGGATTTGGTATTGCACATGGTGGTATTGCTTTTTCACTGGCAGACAGCGCTTTTGCATTTGCTTGTAACAATCGAAATAATTTATCGGTTGCACTAGACACTTCCATCAACTTTACAAAAGCCATTCAGGTAGGTGACGAACTCACAGCAGAAGCCAAAGAAACACACAATGGCAGAAGTACAGGTTTATATTTTATAACTATTACCAATCAAAAAAATGAGCAAGTAGCTATTTTTAAAGGCACTTGTTTCAGAACCGGCAAAACCTTAATATGATCTATCAATTCAAAGAACATATTCCTGTGGTTCATGAAACAGCTTTTGTTCATCCACAAGCTGTTGTTACCGGTAATGTCATCATTGGTAAGCATGTATATGTAGGTCCGGGTGCCGCTATACGTGGCGATTGGGGTAAGATCATCATTGAAGATGGTTGTAATGTTCAAGAAAACTGTACCATTCATATGTTTCCCGGCATTACTGTTCATTTAAAAGAAAATGCACATATTGGTCATGGAGCCATTATCCATGGAGCAACGATTGGAAGCAACTGTTTGATAGGCATGAACAGTGTGATCATGGATAATGTAGTATTGGGAGATGAATGTATTGTAGGTGCTTTGAGTTTTATCAAAGCAGATGAAACATTTGACGCCAGAAGTTTGATAGTGGGAAATCCGGCAAAAAAGATCAAAGAAGTAAGTGATGAAATGATCGGCTGGAAAACTCAAGGAACAGAACTTTATCAGCAATTACCGGATGATATGCGTAAATATTGGAAAGCCTGTGAACCCTTAAGAGCAATACCTGCTTCTTCCATCAGTGATACTGAGCTACAAACCAATAAACTCTACCAAACCTGGAATCAACAAAGGAAAAACCAAGACGGCTGACATTTTTGTACCTTTGCATCCATTAAACGAGGTAATCTTCAATAGTGTCAGAGAAAACAAACTTCATCGATTATATCCGCATCTTTTGTCGCAGTGGTCACGGTGGCGCCGGTGCCAAGCATTTCATGCGTAATAAACTCACTGCCAAGGGTGGTCCTGATGGTGGTGATGGTGGTCGCGGTGGTCATATCATCTTAAAGGGCAATGCCCAGATGTGGACATTACTGCATCTACGTTATTTCAAAAATGTATTGGCTGAGAACGGAGAGCCCGGTAGTAAAAACAACTGTACCGGACATGATGGAAAAGATATCATCATTGAAGTACCATTGGGAACTGTTGCCAGAGATGAAGAAACCGGCAAGATAGAAGCCGAGATATTGGAAGATGGACAACAGATTGTGTGGATGAAAGGTGGACGTGGCGGATTGGGTAACAGCAATTTCGCAACACCTACCAATCAAGTACCGGAACATGCTCAACCCGGAGAACCGGGTATTGAAGGATGGAAGAATCTGGAATTAAAAGTATTGGCAGATGTTGGATTGGTAGGTTTCCCCAATGCAGGAAAATCTACTTTGTTATCTGTAATCACAGCCGCTAAACCCAAAATTGCGAATTACGCCTTTACAACATTAACGCCTCAATTGGGCATGGTGGAATACCGTGATTCGAAATCATTCTGTATTGCAGATCTTCCGGGAATTATTGAAGGTGCTGCGGAAGGAAAAGGATTGGGACATCGTTTCCTAAGACATATTGAACGAAATGCAGTTTTACTTTTCTTAATTCCTGCAGATAGTGCTGATCATAAAAAAGAATTTGAGATACTCAGAAATGAATTAGAGCAATACAATCCTGAAATGCTTCAGAAAGATTTCATCATTGCCATCAGTAAAAGTGATATGCTGGATGATGAACTCAAAGAAGCCATCAGTAAAGAGCTTCCAAAAAATATTCCTCACTTATTCATTTCATCAGTAACACAAACCGGATTAACAGCTTTGAAAGATGTGTTGTGGGATACTTTGAACAAGCCCATTCCTTCAAGCTAACACTCGTTAATATATTGTATTTATAGATATCTTAACACCGTTTACCACAAATCGTTTTTTAGCAGGGGTTACCTTTTCTACCTTGCAGGTATTAAGGATATACGACAGGCAATCTGATGTACATCCTTGGACATAAAAGTCCAACCTGCTTCGCTTCTACGTTTTTGCTTTTACGAAATTTTTACTTGCACTACGAAGGTCTTTGATACCATTCAGAGACAGGTCATCTATTATTCAAAGTAAAAAAAACAACATCATGGAAAAGCAAACGATTCAATCTATTGTAAAAGGATTAGCACTGAGCACTGTCTTTGCAGTAGGAACATTATTCAGCGCCACTGCAAACAATGCAGTAAATGGATCTGATGCCGCAGCAAAAGCTGAGATCAAGTATGCGGGTTCTTCAAAAGAGCAAGTATCATTCAACATCAAATTCAATAACCCTAGCGGCAAGAAATTTACGCTGTTGGTATTGGATGCGAAGGGTGATCTGTTCTTCAAAGAACACTACAACGCAAAGAGTTTTGATAAGAGATTGGTATTGTCACAAGACGATGCTGATAAACTTACTTTCAGAATTCAGCAAGGAGAAGAAACTTTTAGTGAAAAGATCAATGTTTTCCTGAGTGAAACTGAATCAAGAAAAAATTCTGGTAAGTAATTCAGGTTATTAAGCAAGCGAGCCGCCTTTTTAGGCGGCTTTTTTTTTGTGCACAATTACCCATCGAAATAAACTTTTGGAAAGTTTCGGAACTTTCCAAAAGTTGTATCGCAATACTAATCTTAACTATTTGATTTTAAACGATTTTAATATTAATAAATTTAAGTATTATAAATTTGACTGCAAATAAAATTGAGCAAATCTGTCCCTCAACTGCTCTCCAAAAATGTTTTGCCAGCCATTAGATATTTAATATATTTACATATTCCCCCCTAAGAGCCTGTTTAAAATTGTAAAAAAAAGTAATAAAGGGCAAACGTAAGAGAGTAA
>JACBFI010000015.1 GCA_013391385.1 Sediminibacterium sp. Gen4
TGCTTTTACAAGTTACTTTATCAGGTTTGGAGTTCCTACTGCTAATCACTTGATACCGTATTTGTGCTTGTATCGCTCGTATAGCTGAGTATGCTTACTGCTCAACTTGATACCACGACCTTGAATATACGCACTGTTAATAATGCTGCTCTTCATATCAAGGATATCTCCTTCACTGATTACAATATTAGCATCTTTACCCACTTCCAGGGTTCCGGTTTTGTCATCAATTCCGAGGATCTTAGCGGCATTGAGTGTAATAGCTTTTAATGCTTCTTCTTTACCCAAACCATAAGCCGCAGCAGTTCCTGCATTAAAAGGAAGGTTTCTTCCTCTGTTCTGTGGATCATCGTCATTCAAACAAAACAGCACACCGGCTTTGTGTAAGGCTGTAGCGGCTTTATAAGGCTGATCTACATCATCATCATCTAAAGTCGGAAGGTTGTGTTCTTGAGTAAGGATCACTGCAATATTGTGTTGCTTCAGCAGGTCGGCAATTTGCCAGCTATCTGATGCGCCCACCAATACCACATCAAAACCAAACTCTTTCACGAAATCAATCGCTACCAGCATTTGTTTTACCTGTGAGCAGTGGATGAAGAGTTTTTGTTTTTTCTCGAATAGTGCTTTAGTTGCTTCGAATTTCAGGTTGATTTCTTTACCTGCATCTTTTTGATGATAAGCTTTCGCTTCTCTGAAGAATGCTTTCACGCCTTCAATTCTATCCAAAGCGGCTTTTACAGGATCGGCAGGCTGTTGTGGTCCAAGCAATGCGAGCAATGCTGCAAAGCGACCACCGCCCGGACGGGCCAACAGACTGGGCATATAAAAGTGCATGCCATTATCGATTTTGTAAGCGGCATCCTCGTAGTTCCAGGCATCCAGTTGAACAACAGATGATTGTCCGGCAACGAGTTGTCCACCCGGCGCTACATGTGCTAACAAAATACCGTTAGCGCGTAAAGTATTGGTAACGATAGATTCAGCTTTATACGCAACGATCGAATGAATAGACGGGTTCAATTCACCCAATTCATTGATATCTGTGCTTCCGCGAACACCGGAAATTTCCTGCAAGCCTAATGTAGAAGCAGGAAGAATGATACCCGGATACACGTGTTTTCCTTTTGCATCTACGATTGTTTCTGCAGAAGGAGCACCGGCAGCAGCACCACTGTAGGTGATCTTACCATTGTCGAAAACCAGTGTTCCGTTTTCAATTACGGTACCATTTCCAACATGGATTACCGCATTGGTAATGGCGGTTTTTTTGTTTTGTTTGGGGGCAGGATACACATCATCCTGTGCTGTTGCTGTACTAAGCACCAGCGAAAGAAGCCCTGTATATAAAAGTGTTTTTTTCATGATGCGGTAGTTTATTGGTTATCTGCATGGATGTCTTCTGCCTCAATTTCTAACATGCCCAGTTTGTGGGAATGATCCAGACAGGTATGAACGTATTTGTAACTAGGTGTTGCAGGCATGGTTGGACGACCGCCGCGTTTTTCACCGACCATTTTATTGATCAGACGCATACGCTCTGCCAAAACTTGTTTACGCATAGCAGCATCTTTTTCACGATCGAAATAAATGATACCATCTACCATGGTCTTTTCTGCTTTTGCATAAATGCTCAATGGATGATCGCTCCAAAGAACCAGATCGGCATCTTTACCAACTTTGATACTTCCTACTTTATCATCTACATGCAACATCTTGGCAGGGTTGATGGTTACCATTTTCAACGCTTCTTCTTCGCTCAGTCCACCATACTTCACACTCTTTGCCGCTTCCTGATTCAAACGACGCGCCATTTCTGCATCATCAGAATTGATGGCAACATTCAATCCTACTTTGTTCATGATATAAGCGTTGTAAGGAATAGCATCGGTTACTTCAACTTTATAAGCCCACCAATCAGAGAAGGTAGAAGCGGCAGCGCCATGCTCTTTCATTTTGTCTGCTACTTTATATCCTTCCAGAATATGCGTGAACGTGTTGATACGGAAACCGAATTTCTCAGCAACACGCATAGTTGCAGTGATCTCATTCTGAACATAAGAGTGACAAGTAATGTATCTTTTCTTGTTCATGATCTCAACCAATGCATCCAGTTCCAAATCACGACGTGTTCCCTTTGGATCAGCTTTCAACGCTTTTTCATAAGCAACAGCACGAGAGAAAGCGTCTGTTAATACTTGTTCCACACCCATACGGGTATCAGGGAAACGATTGTTATTGCTAGATGAGGTACGCTTTACGTTCTCACCCAATGCAAACTTGATGAATGGATCTGCACCTTTGAATTTCAACCCTTCATCATCTGTACCCCAACGCAATTTGATCAATTGTGTTTGTCCACCAATGGTATTGGCAGAACCGTGCAGGATATGTGAAGTGGTAACACCACCGCTCAGCTGACGATAAATATTGATATCATCCGGATCCAGATTATCACCCATGCGCACTTCTGAAGTCACACTCTGCGCACCTTCGTTTGTAGATGCAGAAGCAATGTGTGAGTGTTCGTCGATGATACCAGCAGTAAGATGTTTACCGGTACCATCAATTACGGTAGCAGATGCTTCGCTTAGGTTTTTGCCAACACGTGCAATTTTACCGGCTTTCACTAATACATCTGTTCCTTCTAGTTTACCATCTTTTTCACTGGTCCAAACAGTAGCGTTTTTGATCAGGTAAGTACCTTGTGTAGGAATCGCATTTTCGGCAGCACCGAATGCGGTGAATGGATACATGGTGGCACCGATGAGATTTCCTCTGGTGTTCGTTCTGGTTGCAGAATCCTTTTTAGCAACAGGAGCTGCGCTCATTTTAGCGGTCCATGTCATTCTATTTCCTTCAGCATCTTCTGCTGTACCATTCCAGCTATCACCATTGCTGAATCCGCTGAAACGAATATTATTACGAGAACGCTTTTCCGGAGCGAAGCTGAATTTCACCGCTTTGCCATCAAAGTTAAAAGTAGCGTTTACGGTATCTTTTGCAATGACAGTAGCAGCGTTGTTACTTTTAACATCCATTGTATAAGATGTGGTTCCGCTTGCGCCTGTAATAGATAGTTGATATGTACCGGCAACATTGTGCCAGTTACTTTCATTCACCGCATATTTTTTACCCTGTACCCAGTTTTGCAAAATAGAAGTTCTTTCAGCGAAAACGGGTCCTGTAGTGATCACGAAGTTGGCAAGTTTGCCGTTATCGAGACTACCCACTTTATCATATACGCCCAACCAAGTGGCAGGTGTTTTAGTCAATGCTTCCATAGCCGCTTTCTCAGACAATCCCATTTCCATGGCTTTTCTGAGATTGGTCATGAATGTTCTGGCATCGCGAACATCGGCAGCTGTCAATGCGAATGAGATACCGGCTTTTTCAATCGCGGCCGGATTGGTAGGGGCCAGTTCCCAGTTTTTCATATCTGCCAGAGAAACCAAGCGAGCATCATTCGGGTCTTCTACATCCATTGCTGCAGGGAAGTTCAATCCAACGATCAATGGCGCTTTGGTAGCCGCCACTTCTTTGATGCGCTGGTATTCTTTACCGGTAGCTTTTAAAATGTATTGAACACCAAACTCATCACCTACGCGATCAGCGCGCATCACATTCCAAAGATCTACACCCGCTCTATCTGATGGATCCATGATCTGAGGAAGTGTTTGCTGGTCGTTAAAATATTTTAAAGTGATATTGACACCATCACCCTGCTCTGTTGTAGCAACGGGATTGTTCTTATACCATTGTGCATCCAAGTATGTCTGACGCAACAAAGCAATAGTTCCCATTAAAGAACCAGGATAAGATTGTGTTGAAGTTCCTTTATTGAAAGACAGGTGCGCAGCAGCTTTTTCCTTTACGATCAGGAAATTGTCAGCATCATTTGCCAGCGTTACAACTGTTCCAGTACCACGAACGATACCATCTTTCTGGTGAGACAACACGGCACCAAAACCCATTTCACGAAGTGGGCGTGCGCGCGAATCATCAGCAGAGAAAATTTTGTAAGCATGTACATCAGACTTTAATGCCTGATTCCATCCGTATGCTCCTTTTTGGTTCGAGGTCAACTGTGCAGGCGCATTAAAGTTAAATCCACCGGCTTGTTGTCTTTGTTGCTGGGGCATTCCATAATCACTGTAGATATCTATGAAGGAAGGATAGATGTATTTATCCTTGCAATCAACCACAACAGCATCTTTCGGAATGGCAACGCCATTGCCTACCGATACAATTTTTCCATCACGAATAACCATTGTGGCATTGGTTAATGTGGTCTGTGCATCTTTCACGATCGTGGCATTGGTAAATGCGTAACAACCATCACGCTTATCGCCAATACCATTGATGTGGAATGTTTCCTGGGCCTGTAGCAATGTAGCAAACAGTAGCCCCGAAAACAGAAACTTGAGTCTTCTCATGGTAAGTTAAATTGGTTTTAGGAAGAGTTTAAAGCTACTGAATAAGCGTAGCGTATAAAACAGCTATTTTATTTTAAGGATGAATGCACGAAAACAATCGGTAAAATCGGAATTGCCCTTTAAATGTTTTCGGGGTTTAATAATCCGGGATAAATGGGTCCATCCATTCAAATAGCTACGGGCTTAAGCCCGTAGCTATTTAAAAGATTATTTCCCGGCGTCGGTTTCTTTGATGAATTTGATGACACCGTCCATAAATACTTGTTGATCATCCCACATAGACAAATGGCTGCCATTCGGACAATACAGGTATTTCCCATTTTGAACCTGTTTGCTCATCCATTCCATATGTGCGGGGTCCATGGTGTCGTATTTAGCGCCAACCGTTAATGTGGGTACTGTAATTTTTGGAAGATCCGCTTTTCGATCCCAGGTAAGTAATCTGCCACCTACTTTAAACTCGCTCGGACCCTGCATCATCACATAAATACTTTCGTTGATGTGTTTGAAACAACGATTCACTGGTTCCGGCCATTCGGGCAGGCGGCAAAGGTGTTTGGTGTAGTACTCATTAAAGACAAGCTCTTGGTAGGTTGGATCTTTAAACAGTCCTTTCGCTTCATACTGCTGTAAAGAGTCTACCAACGACGGACGCATCCGGGAGCGAAGCACTCCATTGTATTTTTCGTAATCCGGAATGCTCGCCATCATATTGCAGATGATCAGCCCCTTTAGATTTTGTTGATACTTGAGCGCATACTCCATCGCCAAAATACCACCCCATGAATTTCCGAGTATATAGAAATTGTCTTTGGTTAGTCCGAGCGCAGTTCTTACTTGCTCTACCTCCTCAACAAATCTTTCCGTTGTCCATAAGCTACTGTCTGTGGGTTGATCACTATAATATGAACCAAGTTGATCATATTCAATGATCTCAAAACCCTCTTTCGGAAAAAAGCTTTCAAAAGCTTCCATGTACTCATGTGTCATCGCCGGACCGCCATGCAGCAACAATACTTTCACACGAGGATTGTTACCAATGGTTTTGGTCCAAACTTTAAAAGTGCCGACATCGGTTTTGATGGGAATCATTTTGATACCGGCCACTTGAACTCCGGAGTCTTTGGTGGCAAAGTATTCTTGAACGGTTGTTGACTTTTGTTGGCAGGATACAATGAATACAAAAGAGAGTAATGCAAATAATATTCTCATAGCAATTGGTTTTATGAAAAAGGCCTATCCTTAAAGATAAGCCTTCGTTGTAAATATTGCTAACAATATGAACTCGCTATTGTTGATGAGTGACCGTCAACGACCTGGGGTTATTCTTTTGTGGGAACCTCTATTTCACATACGTAATTGCCATCCATATCTATAAATCGATAGACAAGAACAATATTATTTTCTCGAAAGTAGCCGGCTTTTGGGTCGGTTTTTAGCATGTTCTTTATGCGAAGCTTAGATCCATTTAAAAGAGTAGCCGTATCAATATTTTCTTTGTTGTTTTTAATTAGAATATTATAGCGCAGCTTGTTTCCAACCAGCGCTTGTGTATTGACAAGTTCCGTCAAACTATCAATTTGAATTGGAGTTTGTTTGTTTGTGTAATTTGATATTTCTCGTAGTTCTTCACTGACGGTTAATACGGGTTCTTTGAACAAGGTCTTCAAAAGAGCGGTTGTTAAAAGCAAAACAAAAATGCCAATACCAATTCTAACAAGCAGCGATTGTTTCTTTCGTATTTCGTACATGATGGTTTATTATATAGACAAGATATAGAACCTTGAATAATAAGCGAAATTGAAGATTTATATATGTACAAAAGAGTTGGCGGGCTAGTTATGGAAAATTAGCTCGGTTGCCTTTGTTGGTCGCCCGACCAACAATTCAGCATCATCTACCCATATATACCATCAATATTTGCACATCAATCGGATTCACGCCACTTGCCTTTGTTGGTCGCCTGACCAACAATTCAATATCATCTTCCCATATATACCATCAATATCTGCACATCACTCGGATTCACGCCACTGATTCGACTTGCTTGCCCGAGTGTACGTGGACGAATACGCTTGAACTTTTGCAATGCTTCATTGGATAAAGCGGATACGCGATCATAATCAAAGCTATCCGGAATTTGTGTGTTCTCCATTTGACTCATACGAGTGGCGATCTCTTGTTCCTTTTCAATGTAGCGTTCGTATTTGATCTGTATTTCCGCTTGTTCAATAGTATCGTTATTGAAGGAAGCCAGCGCATCTGCTAGGCCTGGAATGTTTTGCATTAAAGACGGCAGATCTACGTTGGGTCTTAAAATAATTTTAGAAGCTTTTTGTTTTTCTGAAATCGCTGCGGAGTCAATACTTTCAAAGAAAGGGTTAATATGGTCGGGTTCAATATTGAATTCTTGTAAGATTTTTTTGATAGATGCCACGCCGTCTCTTTTGCTGACTACTTTATCCATTCTTTCTTGCGAAGCAAGTCCTAATCTATAACTCAATTCAGTTAAACGGAGATCGGCATTATCCTGACGTAGAAGTGTTCTGAACTCTGCTCTGCTCGTGAACATGCGATAAGGTTCATCGGTTCCTTTACTGATCAGGTCATCAATCAACACACCAATATAAGCTTCGCTTCTTTGTAAGATCACGGGTTCTAATGCTCTTGCTTTCTGGTGTGCATTGATACCTGCCATCAAACCCTGACAAGCCGCTTCTTCATATCCTGTGGTTCCATTGATCTGTCCGGCGAAGAACAGATTTGGTATCAGTTTGGTCTCCAGCGAATATTGTAATTGAGTAGGTGGAAAATAGTCGTACTCGATGGCATAACCCGGTCTGAAAATTCTGCAGTTCTCAAAACCCGGAACAGTACGAATTGCTTCGTATTGCACGTCTTCGGGTAATGAAGTAGAGAATCCGTTTACATAGATTTCAACCGTATTCCATCCTTCGGGTTCTACAAAGAGCTGATGTCTTTCACGATCAGCGAAGCGATTGATCTTGTCTTCGATACTCGGACAATACCTCGGTCCTGTTCCTTCAATTCTTCCCTGGAACATCGGACTTCTGTCGAAGCCGGTTTTTAAAATATCGTGTACTTGTTCGTTGGTATAGGTAATATAACAGCTGCGTTGTTCGGCCGCTTTGATTCGGGGAACATCGGTATAAGAAAAGCCAACGATTTCATCATCGCCTTTCTGCTCTTCCATTTTGCTGTAGTCAAGGCTACGCCCATCCACCCGAGGAGGTGTTCCTGTTTTCAAACGATCGCTTTCAAAACCCAGTTCCACCAATTGTTCGGTAATACCGGTAGCGGCTTTTTCGGCTACACGCCCACCCCCAAATTGTTTCTCGCCAATATGAATGATACCATTTAAAAAAGTACCACTCGTCACCACCACCGTTTTGGATTGGATCTCATGTCCTAATCCGGTTACTACGCCACAAGCCCTACCATCTTTGATGATAATAGAACGAACCATATCCTGATAGAAATCTACATTCGGGGTGTTCTCCAGCATCTCTCTCCACTTGGCAGCAAAGAGCATGCGGTCGTTTTGAGTACGCGGACTCCACATGGCCGGACCCTTACTGCGGTTCAGCATGCGGAACTGAATGGTGCTGAGGTCAGATACAATACCACTGTATCCACCCATGGCATCGATCTCGCGAACGATCTGTCCTTTGGCAATACCACCCATGGCCGGGTTACAGCTCATCTGGGCAATGTTTTGCATGTTCATGGTTACCAATAAAACCTTGCTACCCAGATTGGCAGCAGCAGCGGCAGCTTCACAACCGGCATGTCCGGCCCCAACTACAATGACATCATATTGCGGAAACATAGTTTGCAAAGATAGTTCAGGCCAGAGGCATTAGCTGAACTTTTTGAGTATTTCCCTTTCGAGTAATACATCTTTTAGAGCAGACCCCCTATTGACCTTGTCTAGTTCTTCAGAAGAAAGCGTCTTCAGCTGCTCAATGGTTTCTTTATTATTGGCTAGGTAAGCAATTGTTTTATCCTGTAGCCCCCAGTCTTCTGATTCAATTTCTTTCAGTTTGAGTAACAATAACTCGCAATCTTTGATTCCCGTGCGGTCAAATAGTTGTTGAAAGTAAGTTCTGGCGGCGATAAGATTGAAGGAATGAACGGGCTGACCTTGCTCATCCAATGGCTGAACCCGCATGTTGATGAAGCTCCAACAAGATTTCAGGTCTTGTTCTTTGTCGAAATCAAAGAAAGACGCCGGAATGATATGTTCAAATTGCCAGGCCTTCCCATAGTTCTCCCAGGATATCCCGTCTGTAAACTGTAGACCAAACCATTCGCGGAGCATTACAATGTCTAAACCAAAGTAAATACCATAGGTTTCACTAGGCTTTTGCTCCACCACATAGCGACGATACGCCAATTGCCACTTCCTTTTCTCCCTTAGGCGAAGCAAGGAATCGGTTATTTCTGTCTGCGGAGTCCACCTTTTTCTAGCCATACCCCAAAGTTAGGCAATGTTTCAACCTGAAACTGGGATACGTGGAACAAATCTTCGGGTCATGTTTCAGGATGAAACTGTGTTTTGTGGAACACCTTCTATTTAATAAGAGCTTGATTATGATCTGCAAAGCCAATTTCAACTCTAATTTTCCCCTTGCGCGCCCTCCGTGTAACTCTGTGTCGTACTCTTTTACCTCTGTGGTTAAACCACGGAGTTTCACAGAGTACGGCACAGAGTTACACAGAGGTGGGTCTAGTGTTTGGAGAGATAAGTAGATAGGTAATGGTTTTCTTTCTGCCGCATCAGTGCGACTTCACTTTTCTTCTTGTCTTTATAACCACACAAATGCAAGGCGCCATGGAAAATCACCCTTAGCATTTCCTCCTTGAAAGAAATGCCTAATTGATTGGCATTGTCTTTTACTCGATCTATGCTGATATAAATCTCAGCTTCCACCGGTTGGTCAGGCTCAGATAGACCAAATGTGATGATATCGGTATAATAATCGTGCGCGAGGAAGTCTCGATTGATGTTTAGCAGATAGGCGTCTGAGCAAAAGACATAGTTGATATGCGCCAGCTTTTTTTTCTCCCTCTTGAAAATCGTCTCTACAAAACTTTGAATGGTTGTTTTCCCCGACAAAGCCAATTTCCTGTCTGCATACCGAAACGTTACTCTCTTCATAACCGTATATCTATTACTCCAAAATTCGTAACAAAAGCCCATTCAGCCATGCTACCTTTATATAATATTTATAACCAGGCGATGAAAAGACTCTCAGATTTAGAAGCAGGACAAAAAGCAGTGATCAATTCTTTTGAAAAAGACGAGATCTTTATCAAGCTCATGGAAATGGGTTGTATTCCCGGCGAAGTAGTTCAGGTTGAACAAGTGGCTCCGCTGGGTGATCCGATCTCTATTTCTGTGGCCGGTTATCACCTGAGCCTTCGCCTAAGTGAGGCCAGAAGCATTTTTGTAGAAGACGCGATTTAGTATAATCAATTGATAGTCAATATATTAGATGAATATCGGACTCTATTTTGGCTCTTTTAACCCGGTTCATACCGGACATTTGATCATCGCATCTCATGTTGTGAACTATACGGATGTACAACAAGTATGGTTGGTGGTTTCTCCGCAAAATCCATTTAAACAGTCCGCATCTTTATTGAATGAATACGACCGACTTCATTTGGTGAACCTGGCGATCGATGATGAAACACGCATCAAAGCTTCTGATGTAGAATTCAAGTTGCCTCGTCCGTCGTATACCATCGATACACTCACTTATCTCAAAGAGAAATATCCGCAACACACCTTCAGTATCATCATGGGTAGTGATGGTTTTCAAAACCTGCCCAAATGGAAGAATGCTGAATTACTCATCAAAGAATATCCCATTATTGTGTATCGCAGACCGGGATTTGAAATCATTGATCATTGGAATGCACGGCTCACCGTGTTGGATGCACCGATGCTTGATATTTCTGCAACATTGATTCGCAACAATATCAAAGAAGGAAAATCAATTCGCTATCTCGTTTCGGAAAAAGTGAAGGAGGAGATTGAAAGGAATAATTATTATAAGTAGGATTTTATTGCCACAGAGCGCACAGAAAAACACAGAAAAAATTTTCAGTGTATTTCAGTGTCTTCAGTGGCAATTCTCTGTTCCATCCACCCATAAAATTCATTTCTCCATCCCCCATTGATACAATAGATTTATTGGATTAAAATTTCCGAATGAAACATACACTGCTTTTTACCGGGCTCATGTTGGTATGCTTGTCCTCATTTGCCCAGTTGACCGTTGAAAAAATCATGCGTGATCCGAAATGGATCGGCACTTCGCCCTCTAATGTTTTCTGGAGCGCAGACAGCAAGAAAATTTATTTCAGCTGGAACCCCGATAAAAAAATATCCGACTCCACTTATGTCTACACTATTGGTGCCAACGGAGCACCGGTACCTGCGTCATTGCAAGAAGTACAATTGGCACAAGCACAGAACAACGCTGTGTTCAACGAAGCCCGTACTAAAATGTTATATGCTTTGCGCGGAGATTTATACATGGTAGATATCACATCCGGAAAAACCACACGCATCACACAAACGCAAGAACAGGAATTTGCACCACGTTTTATTTTGAATGATGAGTGGGTGGTATACAATCGCAATCAGAATTTATTTGCTTGGCATACACAAAATGGAAGCACACTACAATTGACCAATATCAGTCGTGGAACCGAAACAGCTGTTACGGCTATGCCTCTTAGTGGTCGTGGTGCCGCGCAATTGGGTGGAGCAAGAAATGTAGCACCCGCTATTGCTGCATTGGTACAATCACAAGAACAATGGTTGCGTGATCAGCAACTCGATCTGTTTACAGTGCTGAAAGAAAGAAAAGAAAAAAGAGATGCCCGCACAGAATTCTTACGCGCTAATCGTGATACCGATACTTTAAAATTGATCGGTATCGGCGAGAAGCAATTACAAAACTTACAGATCAGTCCGGATGGACGGTTTGTTACCTATCGCTTGTATCAAGCACCTACGAATAGCAAAAGCACCATCGTTCCGGATTATGTAACGGAAAGCGGATTCACAACCGATATTCCTGCCCGAACAAAAGTGGGCGCACCACTCGGACGTTATGAGTTTTATGTGTTTGATAAAACAAAAGACAAACTCATGATGCTGGTGGTTGATTCAGCTGCGATTCCGGGTATCATGGATCAGCCGGATTATGTAAAAGATTATCCCAAACAATTTGGCAATCGTCGAGCACCGATTCGCGGTGTCATCATCAATGGTCCATATTGGAATG
Source organism: Sediminibacterium sp. Gen4 (assembly GCA_013391385.1). Classification (GTDB taxonomy): domain Bacteria; phylum Bacteroidota; class Bacteroidia; order Chitinophagales; family Chitinophagaceae; genus Sediminibacterium. Next base: position 11,762 of record JACBFI010000015.1, read on the forward strand.
CATCAGGAACGGCGGCGATTGTAGACATCCGTTCTCAAGACAATAAAGATCGATGGATCATGCAATTGGATGCAGAAAACGCCAAACTGAAACTGATCGATCGTCAGCGTGATGAAGCATGGATCGGCGGTCCGGGTATTAGTGCTTTTGGTGCAACATTGGGTTGGATCAACAACGCCCAATTCTATTTTCAAAGCGAAGCAACCGGCTATTCTCATTTGTATGTGTATGATATGGCATCCGGAAGAAAGACAGCGCTGACGGAGGGCAAGTATGAAGTACAATCTGTATCACTGAGTAACAACAAACAACATTTTTATTTACTGACCAATGAAGAGCATCCGGGAAAACTCAATTGGTATCGTATCAATAAAGACGGAAGCGGAAAAGAAAAGATCACGAATATGACCGGTGGTTATGAAGTAAGCATGTCGCCGGATGAAAAATGGATTGCTTATCGTTATTCTTATAGCAATAAACCTTGGGAGTTGTTTGTACAGGAAAATGCGGCAGGAAAAACAGCAGCACAAATTACCAACAAGGCCGTGACAGATGAGTTCAAAGCCTATCCCTGGAGAGATCCAAAAATGATCACCATTCCGGCGCGTGATGGACAACAGATCTATGCACGATTGTACGAGCCCACCAAAGCCAAGAACAATAAAGCGGCAGTGATCTTTGTACATGGAGCAGGATACTTACAGAACGTACATTATTGGTGGAGTTCTTATTTCCGCGAATACATGTTCCATAATTTATTGGCGGATCAGGGATATACTGTGATTGATATTGATTATCGCGCAAGTAGTGGTTATGGAAGAGATTGGAGAACGGGTATCTATCGACACATGGGTGGCAAGGATCTGGATGATCATGTAGATGCTGCCAAATTCCTAACCAAAAATTATGGTGTTGATGCAGGAAAGATCGGCATCTATGGCGGAAGCTATGGTGGTTTTATTACACTGATGGGACTCTTCACCACTCCTGATGTGTTTAAAGCCGGCGCCGCATTAAGACCGGTAACAGATTGGGCGCATTACAATCATGGTTATACCTCTAATATCTTGAATGAACCTGTGAATGATAGTATTGCTTATGCAAAGTCATCACCCATCAATTTTGCCAATGGACTCAAAAACCATTTATTGATTTGTCATGGTATGGTGGATGTGAATGTTCATTTCCAGGATGTGGTTCGTTTATCACAAAAGCTAATTGAACTGGGCAAAGACAATTGGGAGCTGGCAGTATACCCCATGGAAGACCACGGCTTCGTAGAACCCAGCAGCTGGACAGATGAGTATAAGCGAATTTTGAAGTTGTTTAATGAGCGGTTGTTGAGGAAGTGAGGAGGAGAAGAGTGTCCACAGGACTCCGTTGGAGAAAGGTGAAAAGTGTTTTATAAAAAAGAGGATTGTAGTAATACATTCCTCTTTTTATTTTATACCTCTGCGTAACTCTGCGCCTAACTCTTTTACCTCTGTGGTTTTTTACCACGGAGTTTCACAGAGTACGGCTCAGAGTGACACGGAGGGGAATAAAAAAGCGGAGTGTACTACTACATTCCGCTTTTCTATTCAGTGAACTTCTGTGGTTTCAGTGGCAATAGTTTAATAGAAATGTTGCCACTGAAATCACAGAACAACACAGATGAGGGTTAAAAAAAAGTGTTGAGTAACACTCAACACTTTCATTCTTTTCACTTTTCACCTTTCACCTTTCACCTTTCACCTTCTCATCGATTCATCGACGCCAGAAACTCTTCATTGTCCTTCGTTCCTCTCATGCGTTTCAGCAATTCGTTCATCGACTCTTCGGTGTTCATATCGTTGATATACAAACGAAGAATATTCATGCGTTGTAATACTTCTTTATCGAGTAAGAGATCATCTCTACGTGTAGAAGAACCTACCAGGTCAATAGCAGGGAAAATGCGCTTGTTCGCTAAACGACGATCCAACAATAATTCCATGTTACCAGTACCCTTGAATTCTTCAAAGATCACTTCATCCATTTTACTACCGGTTTCAATCAATGCGGTTGCAAGGATGGTCAGTGAACCACCGTGTTCAATTTTACGTGCAGCACCAAAGAACTGTTTGGGTTTTTGCATGGCATTGGCTTCCACACCACCGCTCAATACTTTACCACTGGCAGGAGCAACGGTATTGTGTGCGCGCGCCAAACGTGTAATAGAGTCTAATAAGATCACCACATCATGTCCGCACTCTACCAAACGTTTTGCTTTTTGTAAAGCGATGGTAGATACTTTCACGTGTTTTTCAGCAGGCTCATCAAAAGTAGAAGCAATCACTTCTGCTTTTACGCTGCGCTCCATATCGGTTACCTCTTCCGGACGCTCATCGATCAATACCACCATCAGGTAACATTCCGGATGGTTGGCAGCAATAGCGTTGGCCACTTCTTTCAGCAACATGGTCTTACCCACTTTTGGTTGGGCAACGATCAATCCACGCTGACCTTTACCGATGGGGGTAAACAGATCCATGATACGTGTGCTGTAATTATTAGAAGTGGTAAAAAGGTTTAATTTTTCATAAGGGAACAATGGGGTGAGGTAGTCGAACGGAACGCGATCGCGCACTTCATCCGGACGTTTACCATTGATATGATCCACTTTCAATAAGGCGAAATATTTTTCTCCTTCTTTTGGTGGACGAACAGATCCCGAAACGGTATCACCTGTTTTCAGACCAAAGAGTTTGATCTGAGAAGGAGATACATATACATCATCGGGAGAAGATAAATAGTTATAATCAGAAGAGCGAAGGAAACCATAACCATCTGGCATCATTTCCAATACACCTTCACCGCTGATTACACCTTCAAACTCAATATTGAATGTAGGTTCTTTGCGCTGGTGACGGTGTTGAGGAGGAGGTGGTGCTTCTTGCGGTAAACCGGTTTCTGGAGTTGTTTCCGTACTAGTGGTGTTGGTGCTTTCTTCCGTTTGTTCAGGAGCTGTTTCCTGGTTCTCGGTGGGTTGCTTATCGGTACGTGCTTTTTTCACCGGACCACGTTTTGCAGCTGCGGCAGGTTTTTCGGGTGCTTCTTGCATCACTTCCGCTTCTTCGGTACCGTTGGCGGTTTTTACCGTAACGGGTTTACGGGCGCGGGCACCTTTTTTAGCCGCACCATCTTTGGTTTCGCTTGCCTGAACTGCCTGGCTATCAAGGATCTTATAGATCAGTCCTTGCTTGTCTAATTTCTTGGCACCCGTAATTTTCAGTTGCTCGGCGATGTCGAGTAACTCGGGCAATAACATGTCATTTAATTGCAGAATATCGTACATAAAGTCTATTGTGGGGAAAAATCAAATTGTCATCATTCAAATATCCAGTCTAAGGAAAAGTAAACTCAGATCGGAAAATCTATGGGTATTAAAACTGATTGGAAAGAAGATAAACTGATGTGTCGAGAGCTAAAAGAGGACGATATCAGCTTGGTTTCCGATGCAATGTTAAGCGATTTTCTTAAAAACAAAACAAAAAATCTTACCGAAAATCGTTAAAAATCGGTGTCATATTGTGTTTTATCAACGATCCTGCTGATCAAACCATCTAATTCCTGAGCACTCTGCCTGAGATATTGTAAAATTTGCTCATTTTCTTCCAGGGTTTTCCCGTTCAAATCAATGAGATCTACCAATCCTATAATATTGGCAACAGGTCTTCTGATTTCGTGTGATTGAATTTTAGCGATCTCACGGAGAGAATCGGCTTGTTTCTGTATTTGTAATTCCTGTTCTTTCCGATTGGTGATATTGATAGAAGCAATAACAATACCCGTTAATTCGCCCTTCTCGTCAAACACACCATAATAACGTCTCAAAAACCAACGCGTCTCCCCATCCGGATAGACAAGTTGGTGTTCATGGGAAATGGTTTGTTTTTGCTCTTTCAGTTGTAAAGCATGTTTCAAAGCAAGCTCACGTTCGGCTTTGGGATAATAATCCGTGAGCTTATCACCTATGGAAAAGCTTTTTCCAAACAATTTTCTCGCATGCTCCTGTGCCCTACGATTAGCATACCGAATGGTAAAATCATTACTCATATAAATGAGCAAATTATCGGAGCTATTGATGATGGATTGTAAAGTTTGCTCGGAAGCGGTGATCTGGTCACGCTTCATTTTCAACTCGGTGATATCTTTAGAAATGCCTACCACATATTCAATAACACTATCGGCATCCATGATAGGAAAGAGTTCACTCAGGCTGGTAGTGCCGTTTTCAAAACTTTCTTCAAAACTGAGGTTGGAGCGCAAACGAACACATTCGATAAAGCGTTTGCGAATCGTATCTACAATCTGGGTGTGAAGCATATCCCGGAACTCCCTTCCCACCACCGATTCACGGGTAACATTGAATTTATGGAGATACGCATCATTCACATACTCCATCACAAACTGCTCTCCCCCCGGTAACACCCGCACAATGAACACAGCATCTGTCGTGAGTTCAATCAATGACCGGAACAAGGATGGTTTCATTGTGTGTTATAGGATTTGGAGATTGGTGATAAATATAATGGAAAAATGGTAATCGGGTGATCGGGTGATCAGGTAATCGGGTACTGGGTGCTTTTTGTTGGGATTCTTTTTCTGCATCATTAATCAGATTCATAAAAAGTCCATACACCACCCATCACCCGATATCCCGATCACCTGATTACCCGATCACCCGATCACCCTTATCTTCTTTTCCTTCTTATCTTTGCCGCTCAAAGCCTGAACCACAGGCGTTTCAAAACAGCAAGCAATGTTTAACAAAAGAACCAAGATCAAAGACCTGCTGAGTAGCGGGGTGGCCGGACAAGAAACCGTTGTGATGGGTTGGGTGCGAACGTTTCGTAACAACCAGTTTATTGCATTGAATGATGGCAGTACCAATAATAATTTACAGGTAGTAACAGAATTGGGTTTGTTAGATGATGCTACATTGAAAAGAATCACTACCGGTGCTTCTTTGAAAGTAACGGGTACGGTGGTGCCTTCATTGGGAAAGGGACAGTCGATCGAATTAAAAGCAACGCAAGTAGAAATATTGGGGGATAGTGATGCGGAAAAATATCCTTTGCAGCCAAAGAAACATAGTCTTGAATTTTTGAGAGAGATCGCACACCTGCGTTTTCGTACCAATACATTTGGTGCTGTGTTTCGTATCAGACATTCGTTGGCGTTTGCGGTACACAAGTTTTTCAATGAAAAAGGATTTGTGTATTTGCATACACCTATTATTACTGCGAGTGATGCTGAAGGCGCAGGAGAAATGTTTCGTGTAACTACACTTCCTTTTGATAACCCGCCTCGCAAAGAAGATGGGAGTATTGATTTTGCAGAAGACTTTTTTGGAAAGAGTACCAACCTCACTGTAAGTGGACAATTAGAAGGCGAATTAGGTGCGATGGCGTTTAGTGAGATTTATACTTTTGGCCCCACCTTCCGTGCAGAGAATTCAAATACGACCAGACACTTGGCAGAATTCTGGATGATAGAACCGGAGATGGCGTTTTATGATATTGAAGACAATATGAATCTCGCAGAAGAGTTCATTCAATATTTGATTCGTTATGTGATGCAACACAATGCGGATGATCTGGCGTTTTTGGATCAACGATTGGCAGAAGAAGAAAAACAAAAGCCACAAAATGAACGTCAGGAATTTGGATTGTTGGAGAAGTTGAAATTTGTAACGGATAATAGTTTTGAAAGAATTACTTACACAGAAGCCATTCAGATATTATTGGATTCACCTGCGTACAAGAAAAAGAAATTCAAGTTTGATGTGAAGTGGGGTATTGATATGCAGAGTGAACATGAAAGGTATTTGGTAGAAAAACATTTCAAGAAACCTGTGATTGTAACAGGATATCCTGCCGCCATCAAAGCGTTTTATATGCGCATGAATGACGGATGTGAACCCGGAAAAGAAACAGTAGCGGCGATGGATATTTTGGCACCGGGTATTGGAGAAATTGTAGGTGGCTCACAAAGAGAAGAGCGTTTGGAAAAACTGGAAGCGCGTATGCAAGCCATGCATATACCACTCGAAGAAATGAGTTGGTATTTAGATACCCGTCGCTTCGGAACCGTACCCCACGCAGGTTTCGGTCTCGGCTTCGAACGCATGGTACAATTTGTTACCGGCATGACGAATATTCGCGATGTCATTGCCTTTGCGCGGACGCCGAAGAATTGTGAGTTTTAAAGCTACGAGCTGCGAGCCACGAGCTATGAGCTTTTTATTTTTTATTTGAGCAGCAATGGCTCATTTTATACATGTAAAAAGCTCATAGCTCGTGGCTCATAGCTCACAGCTCATTCAACCATTTCCCCTCTCCACACGTATATACAGCATGCAAAATGAAAAGATAGTTCAGCTGAAAGAGCGGCTGGAAGAAGTTAGACCTAGTCTTGTTGATCATTTACTGTACCATAGTCTGCAAGACCTTGAACAGCTTCGTCGGTTTACGGAGTACCATGTGTTTGCGGTATGGGATTTTATGAGTTTGTTGAAATCCTTGCAGCAACAATTGACTTGTATTGCTGCGCCATGGGTGCCGGTAGGATCTGCCAATACGCGTTATCTCATCAATGAAATTGTATTGGGCGAAGAGAGTGATGTTGATGAAGCGGGTAATAGGACGAGTCACTTTGAGTTGTACCTAAAAGCTATGGAACAGATGGGTGCTGATACAACGGCTATCACACAACTGTTGACTTATTTACACAATGGCGTGCCGGTGCAACAGGCATTACAGCAATTACAATTGCCCAGGGCCATTTGCGATTTTGTGGGATATACATTTGAAGTGATCGAGAAAGCGCCGGTGCATGTGCAAGCTGCGGTGTTTACATTTGGTCGCGAAGATTTGATACCGGATATGTTTATGGGTTTGGTGAAAGATTTGTCTGTGCAGTATCCAACACAGCTGGCGGTGTTCAAATATTATCTCGAAAGACATATAGAAGTAGATGGAGACCATCATAGTCATTTGGCGATGGAAATGGTGAGTGAATTGTGTGGTGAAGATGATTTGAAATGGGAGCAGGCTACAGAAGCGGCACTCATGAGCTTACAGTATCGCAAGCGATTATGGGATGCGGTATATAGCACGGTAAGCTAGGCCGACCCTAATAATGGTTCATTTTCACTAAAAAAACCGCTATTCATTGTGGATTATATGTGAAAACCCCCTATTTTTGCTGCCCCGAAAGGGGATAATAAGCTTCAAGTAACAGGCTTCAAGCTACAAGTTAAACCTTGTGTCTTGTTACTTGGTTCTTGAATCTTCACCGAAGGTGCGGTAGCTCAGTCGGTAGAGCAAAGGACTGAAAATCCTTGTGTCGCCGGTTCGATCCCGGCCCACACCACCCAAACAACAGAAAACCCACGCTGGTCGTGGGTTTTTCTTTTTGGTGCACAGAACAGTGCGCACAACGCTATCTTTTCTTAATGTTTCCTTTTTTAATGTCCTCCCAATCTTTTTGATATGAATTTTGATTAATTGGATGTTTATAATCTATAATCATCTCGATACCCGAAAATGTTAGTGATACTTTATCCTTTAAATAAGGATTGAATTGAGAAAGATTTTCCCACGAATCAGAATCATTGCCAGGAATCAATATGGTTGCCATCACTTTATGATTGCTTTCTTTTTCGAGAAGGGTCATGTTTACTACGAAACCATCATAAGATGAATTGTTTTGAATTAATATTAATCTGTTAGCGCTTAATTCAAAACTATTTGATAGAAAAACACCAAGGTTTTCGAGAATATGATTTTCAGAATTATTTAGAACACCTCTTATTTTAGAACCAGTCGATGAATAAATAAAACTATAACCCCAGACTGAAAAACAGAACAGGTATGCACTCTTAAGCAGGGCTTTATAAACAAGTTTGATTTCAGGAATAGTAACCGTTGCTTTCAACTCCCAATTCGTATTGCTTTTAATTTCTTCTAACCACCCTTTAATATATGGATGTTTTTCTGTGTTTACATTAAATGTCAACTCGTTTTTTTCTGTAAGAGATAGCCCTGAATTGTAAGAGCCAGGTATACCCTTAAAGGATGCTTTTATATTTACTTTTGAGTTTTTCTTCCTTTTTATAACGGCATCATGTTTTAGAAACTCTTTTATTGAATAATCATAATTTGAGCCAGCCTTCGAATTACAATCTTTACATACTAAAACAGTATCTCTACCCCCAACACTCTCTGGTGGTAAATGGTCAAGGGTGAAATCATTTGTCCAAGAAAGCAAAGCTTCTTTTGGCAGGTATACAAACATTGATTTTAAACAAAGAGGACACAGGTATGCAAATTCTGGATAAAAATGCGCTCCATCGTTTAATCGAACTTTAAACTTGCCAGAGCTTTCAATAAGTGAAGAAGAAAATCTCTGTAAATACCATTGAGCGCGCTTTTGATTCAAAGCCATGAATATTGCTGTTTAGACATGAAGGTCTTATTTTTCTCCAAGTATCATCTATAATCTGAGTGTGTTTCCACTATTAGCTTTAATGTTATGTAGAGAATCTTTTCTATTTCGTAAACACTCCTAGATGTAATTGTTGATGTTCTATATTTTATTAATACTGGTTTGTATATCTGGGCTTTCTTAGAAAAGACTTTCTTGATTTATGTTTTCTGATCTCCTTCGAAACGAAATGGTTTTTCCCGGGAATTGCAATTTCAGTTGAGAGTCAAAAGAGGCTCCTTTTCCGAAAGCTGTTGTTTTTTTATTCATTTTTATTTTCTCCATAAAGCCACCTGTAACTAATCCCTGTAGATCAGTTCTTGCTGTTTGATTTGAAACGCCCAAGCGACTTTCAACCTCTTTTGCCGTAAGTAATAATGAGGGTTCCTCATACATCCATTTAAGGATTAACGCTTGCCGTTCATTTACATTTTTGATTTTTAAAAACTCCGAAACTTGCCGTTTCTCATCAATTTTCCTTTGCAGATATTCTCTCAAACTATCATAAGCGAGTTTCATGGTTCTTACCTTGTACGAGATAAAATATGTAAGATCATTGTCATCGGTTTCTGTAAAAATATAAGCTTTTGCATATTGGTTTTTTGATCTAAGAATGAGTCTTGAAATCGAAAGATACTCAGTAAGCCAATAGCCCTTTTTTAATAGATACCAATAAAAAAGCGCGCGCGCAGTTCTACCATTGCCATCAGCAAAAGGATGAATAAAGCCCACCATAAAATGTATGATGCATCCCTTAATAATTGGGTGGATAAAAACAGGGGAGTGATCATCGTTAAAGAAGCGAAACAGATCCGACATTAATCCCGGTAGTTCTTCAACGATTGGAGGATGATATACAACTTCATTGTCAATGACGTCAATAACATTTATGTCATTGGTGGATCTGAAAGCGCCTTCGTCTTCATGGTTATCAAGTGTTCCGGCTGTTATGAGTTGATGAACTTCCAATAATTTTTCTGCATTAAGCTCTTGATCTTTTAATTCGAGAATTCTTTGAATAGTGTAATAGTTATTTACAATCATTCTTTCAGATCTGTTTTTCGGACTTAATTTTTTCCGAAGAATCTCCTTAGCATGTTTTCTGGTCGTAACAGCACCTTCAATCTGGCTAGAAGCAATAGCCTCTTCCATGATAGAGCTTATTAAGTATCTATTCTTATCATCCGTAGCTATCAGACTTCTGGTTTCTAGAGAGCCGCCAATATTTAAGTCAAAAAAGTGAAGCATTTCCTGTATTCTTGCTGGCAAAGTCCAGCTAAATTGATAATTGCCAAATGTTACTTTGTAAGGACTTTGAAGTCTTCTAAATTTTGCAAAAGACCAAACTTCTATCGGGTTTACACCTTCGGGCATTGTAAGATATTTGACCTTGTTCCAATAGTAGTAATCTTCATTCACCTTGTTTACTAGCTTATTAAAGTCTGGATTATTTGCAAGTTGAATAATCCTCGAAGGCTCGAAACTACTTAAAGGCATAAAAGGAGTTTTTTCTAATCCTCTCATTATTTCCAAATTTTTTATAAGTTAGGATAAATTTATGAATAAATTACTCATTTTTTTAGCATAAATATCCAAATATTTCCAAATTTTATTAAAATTTGGAAATATTTGGATGGTCGTGCTTGTTTGCAGTTTCTACAACTAGAGGATAATTTCCAAAAATTTATTGTAATGAACGCTAACGAAAAAAGAGGCTGCCAAACTCGGCAGCCTCTCCTTTTTACTCCACTTCTTCTTTCTTCACCAACTGACTAACCGCTCCAATCACCCCACCTGCTACAGCTGCATAACCGGCAAAAGTTACGAGTGCTGCGGGAAGTGTTACCGGTGCTGTGAGAATGGCGGCTGAGATACCCGCCAATGCAACACCGATGTTGCGTAGTCTGCGGAAGAAAAGAGGTGGTTGTGTGGATGCACGATTGATGACCTCTTTCATGTTTTTGTTTTACTGTGGTGGTTGAATAATGATTTTTAAGATCACAAGTTCTCCTGCACGGATGGTTTCATCTGCCAACGAAAACAATTGCTGCATCGCTGATCTGGAGCCGATTCCTATTCCCAATCCGGTAAGTTGTGTAACCGGTGCAATACAACCTCGGAGTTCTTTCATGGCGTAGTTGGCGGGGTGTATGAGAATCATACTTCGCTCCGGCACATCTTGCACATGCAAATGCCATTCAAACCGCGGACTGTATCGTTTACTGATCTTATAACTTCCTTCCGGTATGCAGGATATTTGTGGCTGATTGTTTTTCCAAGGAAGCTCTATGGTATAACAAATCTGTTGATCATTCAGGTATAGTACACCATTCACTCCTGTAGCACCATAAGTGCGCACCAGCGTTAGTTCCATCTTTATTCTCTTACCAGTACGGCTCCTAAATATTTTGTATCTGAAGCCCTCGACTCATCATCAGACAAAAAGAAGAACCAACCATGCACTTCTTTACCGGTAAATGCAGCAGCATCTAACAGCAATTCCTGATCGCTACGTCTAGTGCTAAAGTGACTCACCAGAAAGCTTTTGTCTTCCGGACAATACAACACCGCAATAGCCCTGTCAGCGGTACTGGATTTGTTGCCGTTATTTTCCGGAACAGCACCATTCCAACTGAACGCAATCATATTGCTGGCTTCCGCCGACAATGTGCATTGAGCAATGGTTGGTATAGAACCTTTCGAAAGCCTAACCTTGGCATAATCAATATCAAAAGGAGACTCAACTCCGGCAACCGCATCTTTCAGGTTCACCGAAAAAGCTTCCTGAAAACCACTGCGGGTATTGTTATTGGTTTTGTACGTAAGGTTCAGCAGGTAGTCGATACTGTGCAGAAAAGTCATCATCATTTTAAACTTTTCTTGTTGTTCAACCTGCTGTTTGGAAAAGGTTCTGTTTTTTTTGTAGATGGGTTTAGCACGCATCACCGGCTTACCCTTCCATGAACTTCCAATCACCGGGCCGGTTTTTCCTGAAAACCCACCCAAGATTCCTTGTGAAACGATAGACATAAAATTTGTTTTTAAGTGTTTACAATGTTGTTGTTTGTTACTCCTGCTGCAGACAGGAACACCGGTGTTGTTAACAATGCAAACTTATTTCGCCAACAAAGGGCTAGGGGGTGGCAGGGGTGGTACCACCCCCTTCAACGAGTTGATAAAGAGATCATATATAATTTAAAAAACTATTGCTCAGATGTAAAGGAGGTTCAAAAAGGTGGCAGTCTTCGAGAATCCTTCGGTAAACCCCTATTAGATAGGTAGATCGACCGTAGCAAACAGGCACTTTCTTCGAGATCGCTTCGAGATTTCTTCGATAAACCTCGAAGCGGCTTCGGTAGTTCTTCGGTAATTCTCGAAGAAACACCGAAGAACTACCGAATGAATATCGAGCATGGTACGAGTGAAGTACAGGAGGAGAAGAGGAATTTCCAAAGAGGAACGGTAGAATGTTCAATGCCAATGTCCAGCTTTGATATTGGACATTCTTCTGTTGGATAAATCCCCGTGCTTTTTTACAAGGATTATTGGAGGAGGTCTTTCAATATTTTTTGCATCCTAACATTGTACTCCAGCATTATTTGTACTGCTGATCGTTCAGGTTGGTGGTATTTGTTGTAGAGACTTTTGAAGGCAATGCTTTGATTTCTGTTGGTAGAAGCGTTTTCTGCAAAATACCGAATCAAATCAGTGGTGTTATGGTGTTCAATCATGCCCGAATCTGTTTGCATGCGAAGCCATACGGCCAGTTGCGTAACGGATAGCGCGTATTGAAACGGACAAGAAACCTGCATGATGTTTTTTGCTTTATCTGAAAAATGGCTGGCGTCCATTTCGGTTTGTATTAGTTGCATCAAAGCTGATTTACAATCTGGTTCTTTTACCAATAAAACTGTTTCTTTTTCAGGGATGATTCGGTTGATGTGTAACAAAGCTTCCTGCCAATGCTGGTGAGGGTTTCGAGAGGTATCAAGCGCCAATAGATAGCGCGAAAATACATAACGGATAAAAGCGGGATGATTGCAATTATAGCGGATCAATAAAAGTATACAACGTGCAGTGTCATATTGTGGATGTTCTTGTTCCAAGCAAAGAGCTTGTATGAGTGCTTGCCAATAATGTGCCTGTTTGAAACTGGGTGTGGGATGGGTTGTGGTGTCTGTGTATATGTTCTGAAATACGGCTACCAAATCTTGTTCAATATCATTCAATAAAAACGCTTTACCCGGTTCTATTTTTACTTGAATTTTTTCATGAATGGGTTGCCAAATACTGTGGGGCATGGGTGCATCCAAATTAAACCAGCTGCCGCTCTGTTGTTGTAGAAACGCGAGGAAAGAGGTTAGTTGTGTAGCGATTTTTTCACGGAACAGCGTGTGATTTTTTTGCTGTTTTTCATGAATAGAATTGAGTAACCAGCAGATAACATACTGCACACCTTGGATAACATAGCTGATAGATTGTTTTGCAGCAGCGCTACAAACTTCTCTGATGTAGCGAATGTTGAGCTGTTTTGTTTCTGCAATGATTTTTTTCTCATCCTGCGCCGTCAGCCTGGGGGCTTCTTCAATGATCTGAAGTAACTGATCGTTAACAGGGAACAATATGGGTTGCTCCATAAAACGATTGGATTTCTACCAATTTAAGACAGAATATCTGCTTCGCCTACAACAAAGCGGCGGAAAAATATTGAGTTAGCAAAATTTGCGTTTTTACGATCTTTTTTTGCGGTTTTTCGAAGAAAAATTGCGTAGAACTACGCTTGTATTCGTTCATAAAAAAAGGTAAAATAGCGTAATGAACACTCGGGTTTCTTTTTATTTCGTCAATCGTTTAACAGTTCAGTTATTAGCTGTTATTACTTTATACTTTGGTGTTCATTGGTTGATTCCCATCGTTGGCACAACCTTGATCAACGGCATGAAAGATTGGGATCTGGCAAGTATTTTTTACTGCTGGTTGATTCAATATCTGTTTATTGTGGCATCAATAGAATTTAGAGAATACTTAATTAAACGAGCAAGACCTTTTCTTATCAGGATGCCGAAAAGGTATTTGCGATCAACATTATTGGTAGCATCTATTGCTATATACTGCATCCTCTTTTCTTTCCTGTATTTACTCATAAAAGAAATGTCTGCATTCTCTACAACAATACTAATTGAGGTTCTACTACTCATATGTCAAATCTGGTGCTTATGTGGTATAGCGATGCCTATAAGTGCTAAACGTTTTTATATATTCTTTTTTAAACCGGGTTACCGGTTGAATGAAAATGAAACCTGGCAGATGCCCAAAGAGCATATCGAGAGAAAACAAGGCTTGTCATAAACTATTCATCTACTTTTCAATCAAAAAAATGCGTGTTTTTTATAGATTATCATCTTTTTATATCCGCAAAATTGTAAAATATGTTTAGAAAAGAAGATCCACATAATTAAAGTAAAAAAATTACGTTTTTTTATATATAAACCTAAATTGACCAAATATGGGCGATCCTGCAAAAAAGATTTTAGATGAAGCAACTACAACAGTACCAAGTCAAGGTGCAGACGCTTCCGATTTGATGGCTAAAATAGGAAAAACCCATACGGAGGAACTTGTTATTTCTTTATGTGGGTTTATAGGCACAGATATTCATGGTGTTGCAGAAAAGATTGAAAAAATTTTGAGTGTTGAGTTTAATTATGAAATAGAGGTTATTAAGTTGAGTGATTTCATAAAAAAACACTCAACTAAAAATTTTGATGGCCTTTCTAAATTTGACTATAAGAAAACATTAATTGATGAAGGCAACAAGTTGCGCCAAGAAAATGAAAATACTATTCTAGCGGCGCTTGCGATACAAAAAATAAATTTTGATAGAATTACAGAAAAGACAGAAAAAGAATTAACATCCTATCAAACAAGACGCAAGTGTTACATTATTGACTCAATAAAAAATGAAGATGAATTAGCATTGTTTAGAGAAGTATATAGAGAGATACATTATTCTATTGGCGTTTTTTCTTCTATTGAAGCGCGGGAAAAAAACTTACGCGACTCTTCTATGACAGATGAGGAGATTGGCAACTTAATGAATAGAGATTCTGGTGAGGATATTGTTAATGGTCAAAAAGTAAGAGATACATTTATTTTATCCGATTTTTTTCTGAGGCTAGATGGACCTGTAAATTCAGGTGTAGAAGAAAAATTAAAAAGATTTATAAACTTAATATTTGGGTCTGAGGTTATAACACCTACTCATGAAGAAACTGCAATGTACCACGCAGCTAGTGCAGCTAACAATTCTGCTTGTCTTTCAAGACAGGTGGGTGCAGCTCTAACGGATGAACATGGGGAGTTGTTGTCTATTGGTTGGAACGATGTTCCGAAATTTGGAGGTGGGTTATATAATTCTTCAAATGCAGGTTCAGGCAGTAGAACTGACAACCGCTGTTATAATCTCGGATCAAAAGGGTGTTGGAATGATAATGAAAAAGATCTAATTTCTCAAGAATTAACAAGGCTATTGATTAATAGTAGAATTATTCAAGAAGGGGATAGAGATAGAGCATTGCATTTAATACGGAACTCAAAAATAAAATCATTAGTTGAGTTTTCAAGGGCGATTCATGCTGAAATGATGGCAATCATTACGGGCTCACAAACGGCGGGTAAGCGAGTTGTAAATGGCAGCTTATTTATTACAACTTATCCATGTCATAATTGCGCTCGTCACATAATACTTGCAGGCATAAAAAAAGTGTATTATATTGAACCATATCGAAAAAGCCTTACTATCAAGCTCCATGATGATGCAATAACTGAAAACGAAATAGCTGTTGATAAAGTCGTAATATTAATGTATGATGGAGTTTCTCCGAATAGGTATTTTGATTTGTTTAAAATGGCGCCTAATTCTCGAAAAACACAAAAAGGTGAATTATTAAAGCATAATATCAAGAAAGTTAGACCAAAATCTACAAGTTCTTTGGAATCTATACCGGTAATTGAAGCTTTAGCGTCACAATCGGTAAAAGGATTTCCAATTGACTGACAATACTATAAATTTGCGTCTTATGTCAAACAGAAAAGATACAAAAAGGCAGGTATTACCTTGCCAGCTTGAATTGTTTTCAACAACCAAGGCACTGCCAGTCGTAAATGAGCAACCTGTTTATTGTAAGCAAAATGTTTGTATAAACTATTCGGTTTCTTCTGAACAGCCTACAAATAACGGAAGTGTAATTATTAGTTTAGCTGATTTTAAAAACAAACAGAAAATCACTAAATTTTACGAAGAGATCAATAAGCTAACATCACACATTAAGTAGTTATTCATTAATATTCCCCCTACTATTATTATTGAGTGCCAAGCACTCCGTAGATTTACAAATCCTTATTAGGATTCAAAATACTGTTTTATCTAGTTATTAATACCTTGTATACTATTGGTATGGGGTATTCAACTAATTGCTTGTAATCCCATGTCTGAAGACCAAAAAAAACAACTCGAACAACAACTCTGGAATATCGCCAATACCCTGCGGGGTAAAATGAATGCGGATGAATTCAGGGATTATATTTTGGGTTTTATCTTCTACAAATACCTCTCCGAACGCATGCACCGCTATGCCAACGAAATCCTCGCACAGGATGGTATTACTTATGAACAGATTGATGAGCATAAACCAGAAGGACAACAAATACTTCAAGCTGTTAAAGAAGAAAGCCTATTGAAACTAGGCTATTTTCTAAAACCTTCCGAACTCTTCAGTTTTATTGCGGCAAAAGGGAACAATACATTGGAAGAAGAGAGCAGCAATTTTATTTTGGATGATCTGGCTCGTATTCTCCGCAATATTGAACAGAGTACCATGGGTACGGAAAGTCAGGATGACTTTGACAATCTGTTTGAAGACCTAGACCTTACAAGCACCAAACTGGGCAGAACCGAAAATGAGAAAAATGCACTGATCAGTAAAGTGCTGGCTCATTTGAATAAGATCAATTTTCAGTTAGACGATGCTAAGGGGGATGTGCTGGGCGATGCGTATGAATACCTTATTGGACAATTTGCCAGCGGTGCCGGTAAAAAAGCGGGTGAGTTCTATACACCCCAACAGGTAAGTGCCATACTGGCCCGTATCGTTACTTTAGGCAAAACCAGATTAAAGTCTGTGTACGACCCCACCTGTGGTTCGGGTTCCTTGCTTTTGCGAGTGGCAAGACATTTGACGGATGTAGGTGCCTTTTATGGTCAGGAACTGAACCGTACTACCTATAACCTGGCACGCATGAACATGATTCTGCATGGCGTGCATTATAAAAAATTCAGCATTAAACAGGAAGACACACTGGAGAAACCCCAACATATGGGAATGAAATTTGAAGCCATTGTCAGTAACCCGCCGTTTAGTGCCAAATGGAGTGCTGCCGGATTACACATGAGCGATGATCGTTTTAGCCAATACGGTAAACTAGCACCGGCTTCAAAAGCAGACTATGCTTTTATACAACACATGATAGCCCATTTAGATGATAATGGCACTATGGCCATGGTGGCACCCCATGGAGTTTTGTTTAGAGGCGCTGCTGAAGGACATATACGCCGTTACCTGATAGAAGAAAAAAATTACCTTGATGCTGTGATAGGCTTGCCTGCGAATATTTTTTATGGTACCAGTATACCTACTTGTATACTCATATTTAAAACCTGTCGTGAAAATCCAAAGGATGTTTTCTTTATAGATGCGAGTAATGAATTTGAGAAAGCTGGTAACCAAAACTACCTGACCGATGCACAGGTAGATACCATTGTGCAAACCTATGCCGCCCGAACCAATAAAGAGAAGTATGCCAAAGCTGCCAGTTTGGACGAAATAGCAGCCAATGATTACAACCTAAACATACCCCGTTATGTAGATTCATTTGAAGAAGAAGTAGTAATAGACCTGCACACTATTGCTACAGCATTGCAGCAATTAGAAAAAGATATGAAAGCTACAGATGCAACTATAGCAGAATTTTGTAAGGAATTGAATATACCGTCACCGTTTTAAATCATTTATGTAATACTATGCAAAATGTAAAAAGGGTACCCAAAATCAGATTTTCAGGTTTTGAAGAGTTGTGGTATGAATTGAAGCTAGGGGAAGTTTCGACCTTTTATAACGGGAGAGCATATAAACAAGAAGAGTTATTAAACAAGGGGACGTATCCTGTACTAAGAGTCGGAAACTTATTTACGAATGAAAATTGGTATTATTCTAATTTGGAATTGGAAGCAAATAAATACATAAAACATGGCGATTTAATTTATGCATGGTCTGCATCATTTGGACCCAGAATTTGGAACGGGGATAAAGTGATATATCATTATCACATTTGGAAAGTCGATATTAACGAAAGCGAAGTAAATAAAGGGTTTTTTTATCAATTGCTAGATAACGAGACAGCTAAAATGAAGTCAATGTCTAGTAATGGTTTTGCATTACTTCACATAACAAAGAATACGATAGAAAATTGGAAATCTTTTTTCCCCTCTCTCCCTGAACAACAAAAAATCGCAGCATTTCTCTCAGCGGTAGATGAAAAGATTCAGCAACTCACGCAAAAAAAGCATTTGTTGGAACAATACAAAAAAGGACTGATGCAAAAAATCTTTAACCGAGAAATCAGGTTTAAAGATGAGAGTGGGAGGGATTTCCCGGAGTGGGAGTATAGGAGGTTTGCCGATGTTGGAGAAATCGTTGGAGGGGGAACCCCAGACACTTTTAATGATAAATACTGGAACGGGGAAATACTATGGTTTACACCCACAGAAATCAAGCAGAAATATTTATCAAAAAGTAAAAGAACGATAACAAAGGAGGGCTTAAAAAAATCATCTGCAAAAGTTCTTCCCAAAGGAACAATATTATTATCAACTCGTGCTACTATAGGAGATGTTGCTATAGCACTTGAAGAGTGTTCAACAAACCAAGGATTTCAAAATATTATAGTCTCAGCTAATAACGATAATGAATTTATTTATTACTGGATTTTAAATAATAAGAAAGAATTTATTACGCGTTCTAGTGGATCGACGTTTTTGGAGATAAGCAAAGCAGAAATTAATAAAATTAGAATTCAGCTTCCATCAAAAAACGAACAAAAATTAATAGCAGTTTTTCTTTCAGCAATTGATAATAAGATTGAAAATATTCGATTCGAATTAGAGAATACTTACCAATGGAAAAAGGGACTCCTCCAACAAATGTTTGTTTAACCAAAATAAAGTTCAATGCTAAATGATGCAGAATCTTTATTGCAAGAAGTGAAATTATTATTAGATAAAGACAAGAGTAATGAAAAATCGGTAGCTGATCCATTTAATATATTTTCTATTTTAGGTATTGAAAGAAACGAGAATAAAACACATAGTTCGTTGATTCGAGCCCTATTAAATCCAAATGGTTCACACGGACAAGGCAGTTATTTTTTAGATATTTTTTTTGAGGTAGTTAATTATAATTATACATCCGATAAAAAGTTCTTTGTAAATGACGGTGAGAAATTTATTGGTTCTATTAATGAGGATAACACAGAAGGCGGTAGAATAGATATTTATCTTTTTAATTCTGAAGGATATACAATTAGTATTGAAAATAAGATTGATGCTTATGATCAAGAAAAACAGATTTTGAGGTATTATAATCATAACCAAGAAAAAAATACGGTATACTATCTTACATTATATGGAACAGAAGCTTCAGCTTGTAGTGCACAGGGATTAATATCCGGGAAAGATTATCACATCATTTCTTATCAATATCATATCAGAAGATGGCTAGAAGAATCTCTAAAGAAAAAGAACCTCCCCTATAAAATATGCTCAATCGTTCAACAATATTTTGAATTGATTAAAAATCTTACACCAAGAGTCAATTTTAATAGAATGACACCGCTACACTCTAAACTTCTTGAACAAATAGATATTGCCAAAGAGGTATCCAAAAATCTTATAGAAGCACGAATTGCTTTACATACACATATTAGAAATGAGGTTTTTCAGATAATTAGTGCTGAGTTGATGAATGAATTTGATGTGTTTTTGGGAAAGGAAGTAGTATACGACTATTCACAAATTTGGATAAAGGTTAAGAATAGAGAAGATAATTCAATATACTTTGGTTTGGAGTCGTTTAGTATTGAAGAAAAGAAGCCTGATACATTATTCACCGGATGGTTTTCTGCTAAGAGATTTTTAGATTTAAAAATTAATACTAGAAATACATTTTGCGAAAATGATTGGTGGAAAAACACAAAAAAGATTGAAGATTTTGATGGCTTGGCATGTAATCTTCATGATGCCAGTCTGGTAAAATACATTGTTTCTAATGAAGAGGTAATGAATCGTTTTATTAAACATATAGCTGATCTTGCAATAGCGTATTTTAGGAGTGAGAAACAGTTTCTATTAGAAGTGTTGTCTTAAGAAAAATTCATGAAAAATCAGGTACAACCCGAATCTATTCTTGAACAAAATCTCGTACGCCAATTGGCAGGGATGGGCTATGAACAAATAGCATTAGCCAATGAAGCTGAAATGATTGCCAACCTGCAACATCAACTGCAGCAACACAACGGCATTCAGTTTACACCCAAAGAAATGGTTCAAGTCTTGGCCCATCTCAATCGAGGTAATGTGTTTGACCGAGCCCATATTCTTCGCGATAAAATGGTACTTACAAGAGAAGATGGCACCATTGCCTATATAGAATTTTTGAACATAGAGAATTGGTGTCAGAATCGTTATCAGGTATGTACCCAAATCACCATGGAGGGTAGTTATACCAACCGATATGATGTTACCCTTCTTATCAATGGTTTACCATTGGTACAAATAGAACTCAAGCGGCGTGGTTTAGAATTAAAAGAAGCGTTCAATCAAACCAATCGATACCAACGTCATAGTTACTGGGCGGGTTATGGGTTCTTTAATTATATTCAGTTGTTTGTGATCAGTAATGGTGTCAATACAAAATACTACGCCAACAACCGCCATCAGAGTTTTCAGCAAACCTTCTTTTGGACCGACGAACAGAATAAACCTATTAAACCACTCAGTGATTTTGCTACGGCTTTTTTAGAACCCTGTCAACTTAGCAAACTCATTTGTAAATACACCGTTCTGCACCAGAGCGATAAGTGTTTGATGGTATTAAGACCCTACCAGTATTACGCAGTAGAGCGCTTGGTAGATCGCGTAAAGAATACGACCAAAAACGGTTATATCTGGCATACCACAGGATCAGGAAAAACACTCACCAGTTTTAAAGCAGCACAGGTATTGGTAAAACTGCCTACGGTACACAAAATTGTATTTGTAGTAGACCGTAATGATCTTGATTACCAAACCACTCGTGAGTTCAATGAATTTTCACCCGGCAGCGTAGATGGTACAGAAAATACCACCGCACTCGTGAAACAATTTGCAGATGACACTTCTTTAATTGTTACAACTATTCAAAAGTTAAACACTGCGATCAGCAAACCAGCACATCTGGAAAAAATGAATGCATTAAGGGAGAAAAGACTGGTGTTTATTTTCGACGAGTGTCACCGCAGTCAATTTGGTGAAACCCATGAACGTATCACTCAGTTTTTTAATCAAGCGCAATTGTTTGGTTTTACGGGCACACCCATTTTTGCAGACAATGCCACCAAAAATGCATTGGGCAAAAGAACTACCAAAGACCTGTTTGATGAATGTTTACACAAGTACGTTATTACAGATGCCATTCGCGATGAAAATGTTCTACGTTTTTCAGTCGAGTACATAGGTCGTTACCAACAGAACGATCAGAGTAAAACCCGGATGGATATAAAGGTGGAAGATATTGATACAGGTGAATTGCTGTATGATGAAAAGCGATTGAATAAAATCACAGATTATATCATTGCCAATCATGCAGCTAAAACAAGAAACAGAGAGTTTACCGCCATTTTCGCGATCAGCAATGTAGAAACACTGATACGCTATTATACTTTGTTTCAACAGAAAAAAGAAGCAGCTGAGCATCACTTAAAAATTGCTACCATTTTTACGTACACTGCCAATGAAGACGATGCTGATGCGAATGGTTTTATACCAGATGATCAGGATATGTTTGATGGGGGTAGTAAACCCATCAATAAACACAGTCGCGATAAGCTGGATGAATGTATAGAGGATTATAACAGAATGTTTGGCACTAAATACAGTACCAAAGACAGTCAATCATTTTATAACTATTATAAAGAACTGGCCAAACGGGTAAAAAATCGGGAGATTGATATTTTACTCGTAGTAAATATGTTCTTAACCGGATTTGATAGTAAGCACTTAAATACATTGTATGTAGATAAAAACCTGCGTTATCATGGACTGGTACAGGCATTCAGCAGAACCAATCGTATTTTAAGTGCCGCAAAAAGTCAGGGAAACATTCTTTGTTTCAGGAATCTGAAAAATGCGGTGGATGAAGCCATTACCCTGTTCAGTAATAAAGAAGCTATAGAGGAAATTATATTACCGCCGTATGAGAATCAAGTAAAAGCTATGAACAAAGCCATTGCTACTCTGAAAGCATTAACGCCAACCGTAAGCAGTGTGGATGATTTAGCGGATGAAGATGCACAGTCAGACTTTGTAAAGGCTTTCCGTGAAATAATGCGGATTAAAAATGTGATGGAGAGTTATGCTGATTTTAGTTTTGAACCTTTGCAGATAACAGAACAGGATTTTGAAGATTATAAAAGTAAGTACCTGGATATTTATGATGCAGTAGCCGGAAGAAATAAAAAAGAAAAGGTTTCTATTTTAGAAGACCTTGACTTTGAATTGGAGCTTATTCATCGAGATGAGATCAATGTATCTTATATCTTGAAATTACTGGCTAAGTTAAAAGGTGGAACGGAACAGCAGCAGCAAAATATGCGTAAGCAGGTGATGGATTTGGTAGCGGGAGAAATTAGTTTAAGAAGTAAGAAAGAGTTGATAGAACGGTTCATTGACGAGTCGATGCCAAAGATTGGTGATGCAGATGATATACCACAGGCATTTGCTGATTATTTGGAGCAACAAAAGCAACAAGCATTTCAATCTATTTGTGCCGATGAAAAAATTGATCCTCAAAAACTGCAACAGGTATTAGGTGATTACTTGTTTACACAAATAGAGCCGCAGCCCGATACGATTATTAATCTGCTACAGGAAAAGCCAAAAATATTAGAGCGGAAATCCATTTTAGATCGAGTACTGAAGAAGATCAAAGATTTTGTAGATACCTATATCAGTGGAATTCAAGAGTAAAAGAGTGAATTCAAATGTATATTGATGGCAACGATAAATACTGAGTCATGAATTATATGTTTACAAAGCAATGCCGGAATTTGGATGCAGAAAAGATTTGGTCTTTTCTGCAACGAGGGTTGTCAAAAGATGTAATTGTAAAAAGTATTCAGCAAAAAATTCATTATACCATTCATGAAATCAGTAATGAATATATAAGCTTTTCTGCTCCCAGTAGAAATGAAGGGGAACCTGAAACCATTTTCAAGGAGGATTTTATAATAGTGGTTGAGAGGTTGCAAAAAGCAGGGATATTTAATACGCAAACAGCAAAAGAGTTATTTAAGGGAACGAAGATTTACAGAAAGCGATCTCCGATTTTTTCAATTTTATTAAGTAGTGGTGTTATAGAGAGTGTTACATGAGGGTTCTATTTACATAAAGGGAAGCACTCTACATTCATAATCATTAATATTTGAAACGGGTAGTTTACTTTTTGCTGAAAGAAGTATTAATATTTTATATATTTCCTTATTGAAACAAATCATTCTATGGAATCAACCCAAGGGATAGTATACATTCTCACCAACCCTGCCATACCCAATATGATTAAAATAGGGATGACTACTCACGAAGACGTAAAAGTGAGAATGGCGCAACTGTATTCGAGTGGAGTGCCACTACCTTTTGAATGTGTTTATGCAGCCAAGGTAGCCAATCATGAAAAAGTAGAGCGTGCGTTGCATACCGCTTTCGGTCCGGATAGGGTGAATCCTAAGAGAGAGTTTTTCGAAATAGACGCTGCACAAGCGATTGCTATTATTAAACTAATGGAATTAGAAGATGTAACCCCACAGGTAGCCAATGAAAAGGAACAGGTAGATGAAGTAGATCGTGATGCCGGTGAAGCGTATGCGCGAAAAAAAAGACCGCGTTTTAGTTTTAGTGAAATGAGTATTCCCGTTGGCGCAGAGCTTATTAATATAACAAATGGAGAAACAGCTCTTGTTCTTTCAGATAGAACCGTAAAATTCAGAGAGGAAGAAACTTCACTTACAAATGCTACCCGTATTATTTTGGATAATAATTATCACGTTGCTCCCGGTCCATATTGGACGTATAATGGCAGAAAGTTGCGAGATATTTATAATGATACTTATTAATGCTTTAATTTTATACCCGATAGGGTATAAAATTACCTCAATTGATTAATTTATACCCGATCAGGTATACAATGAAACTACAGGACTTCATAAAACAAAAAAGAAAAACGGTTCAGCTAACTCAATCTGAACTAGCGGAAAAGGCTGGGGTGGGTTTGCGTTTTATCAGAGAACTTGAACAAGGCAAGCAAAGTCTTCGTTTAGATAAAGTGAATCAGGTGCTTGCTTTGTTTGGCCATGAAGTTGGCGCACTTAGAAGTGAGAAGATTGATTTAGATGTAGAATAAGCATCCATGAGCCGAATAAACAGATTATTCGGCTCATGGAAATATAGTTTGTGAGCCGATTAGCGTTTCTAATCGGCTCATTTCTTTAGTAATAGGGTTGTTTTGTTTCCTTCATATTTGTTGGAGGTGCCCTTCGCTGCGCTCAGGGTGACACCGTTACCCGCTTAAACACAATCTCCCCATACCCTTTCCTTTCATACAAAACACCCACAGTTCTTTTATTGATGTAAACAAGATCGGAGTAGGCGGTGTAGTCTCCTTTAAAATTTTTGGGTGAGGCGTCAATGAGTTGTTGGTATGGCCATGTTTTTCCTTCATCCCAACTAATCCGCAAACTGAGGGAGTCTCTTCGGGTAGTGCTGGCAGTATTGCAAAACGCGAGCATGGCTTTTCCTTTCCGATAACCGATGGTAAGTAAGGATGCCTGATTTACCGGGTCGGGTAATCGTGTATCGAAATAACTAGTATCCCAGGTTTGTCCACCATTTCTGCTGATGGAAACAATGCGTGCGCGGATATCTCCTTTCTGATTGCGACTGTTCATCATCAATCTGCCATTGCTTATTTCTGTTGCAATGGATTCATTGCTTCCTTTGATGGCCAGTGATGAGGCAAGCTGAAAAGTTTTACCATGATCATCTGTATAAAAACCATGCGCTGTATAATCTTCGAATTGATGCTGTGGCTCACCGGCTGAGTGATTGGCTGCAATAAAAATACGACCACGATAGGGGCCTTGCTGAAATTGCATCGCATGTCCGGGTGTATTGGCATAACTTCTCCAGTCTTCCTGAAATGAATAGTTTGGGTTTTTCTGTGGTTGTAAGGGCCGGTGTACACTCGTGGTAATATTCACGGGATCACTCCAAGTCAGTCCATTGTCTGTAGAACTGATGTACCACACTTCTCTTAATCCATTTCCTTTCCGTACTTCATATTCATGATGATCACCGGTGTTGTAAAAAAGAAAAATACGTCCGCGTGGATGAGCGGGATCTGATACATCTACCACAGGAGCCGGATTCCCCACTTGTAAGTTTCCCATTGCAGCTATAACTTGAATCGGTAACCATGTTTTACCATCATCTGTACTTCTGCGTAATACAATTTTGATATCGCCAAAATCTCCGGCATTATTCACGCGGCCTTCACAGAAAGCCAATAAGGATTGATCGGGTGCGCGAACGATAGCAGGAATACGGAACGTATGATAACCGGCTTCGCCGGATTTGAATACAACCGATGTACTATCAGAAGCCCGCACCCAAAAACTGTAACAACAGCAGATACATAGATAGAACCAGCGCATACGGAAAGATATGTTTTCTTCATAAACGCCCATAATGGCCCATCGTTATTCCATAAAACACCTGAATGTAATTTTCCTACACATTAAAATAATTTTATCTTAATGGTTATATTTATGCAACGTTTTTGTTAAATTAGTTGCCTTCCATAATAAGGCCAAATACTGCCTATGAGAAAATTATTACCCCTTATTGCGTGCATTCTGATCACGTACACATTATCTGCGCAAGACACTGCTGCTATTTACCTGAAACTTCAGGAAATCGCCATTATCGATCAAAAAGTCATGATGCCCATGCGCGATGGCATCCGATTGGCTACTGATATCTACCGTCCGAAAGGCGACAAAAAAGTTCCGATTGTTTTTTCCAAAACTCCTTATCAGTTCAATACATGGGTAGATGGTAAAATGACCACCCGTACACTCGAAGAAGCTTACAATGCTGTTTCACGTGGCTATGCTTATGTGGTTCAAAATGAAAGAGGTCGTTATTTCTCCGAAGGCGAATGGGATATTCTTGGTGCACCGATTACTGATGGCTATGATGCGTTTACGTGGATGGCTGCACAACCCTGGAGCAATGGCAAAATTGGTGTGATCGGTTGCTCTTCTACGGCAGAGTGGCAAATGGCGGTTGCTTCACAAAACCATCCTGCATTGGCGGCCATGGTAGCACAGGGTTATGGTGCGGGTATTGGTCGCGTAGGTAAGTTCATGGAACAAGGTAACTGGTATCGGGGCGGGGCCGGACAAATGCTCTTCACCGCTTGGCTCTATGGCACGCAGAATGATAAATTCAAACCTACATTCCCCAAGACCGTACAACAAAAAGACTTACAGCGTTTGCAGCGCTTTTATGATATGTCTACGGAAATGCCAAGGGTTGATTGGTCGGTGGGATTGCGTCATCTGCCATTACAAGACATCATTAAAAATGTAAAAGGACAGGAAGGTGTGTATGAAGATATGATTCGTCGCAAACCCAATGATCCAAAATGGTTCAAAGGTGGATTGTATCATGATGATATGCCATTGAATACACCGGCTTATTGGTTTGTTTCCTGGTATGATGTGTCTTCTGCACCCAATATTGCACTCTTCAATCATGTTCGCAACAGCGCGAAAGACAAAGCCATTGCCGATAATCAGTATCTCGTGATAGCGCCGGTATTACACTGCTCTTATAAAAGAGCTACAGAAAATACGGTGGTAGGGGAAAGAAATGTAGGTGATGCGAGATTGAATTATGATGAATTGACCTGGGGATGGTTTGATATGTTATTGAAGGGAGAGCAAAATGATTTCAAACAAAAAAATCCACGTGTACGCTACTATACCATGGGTAGCAACAAATGGCAGCAATCAGAAACTTTCCCTCCTGCAGGAGCTGAAATGCAGTCATTCTATTTAAGCAGTGCAGGCAAAGCCAATACCAGAAATGGTGATGGACAATTGTTAGCAGCGCCACCCAAAGAAAACAAACCCGATGCATTTCAATATGACCCCATGAATCCGGTACCATCGTATGGCGGTAATGTTTGTTGTACAGGAAATGCTGTGCAAGGAGGTTCTTTTGATCAATCAACAATGGAGTTGAGAGATGATATTCTGGTGTACACTTCTGATGAATTAAAAGAGGGTGTAGAAATAACCGGCTTTATTGAATCAACGCTGTATGTATCTTCTTCAGGTCCGGATACGGATATCACGATTAAGTTGATAGATGTATATCCTGATGGTAAAGCGTATAACCTCGATGAAACCATTCAGCGTTTGCGTTACAGAGAAGGATATGATAAAGAGGTATTCATGGAGAAAGGAAAAGTGTACAAGGTAGATCTCACGCCGATGGTAACAAGTAACTACTTCGCACCGGGGCATCGCATTCGTATTGAAGTATCAAGTAGCAATTTTCCTCGCTTCGACAGAAACATGAATACAGGTGGGAATAATTA
Source organism: Sediminibacterium sp. Gen4 (assembly GCA_013391385.1). GTDB lineage: Bacteria > Bacteroidota > Bacteroidia > Chitinophagales > Chitinophagaceae > Sediminibacterium. Next base: position 39,304 of record JACBFI010000015.1, read on the forward strand.
TGATGAAACAACGGGTATTAAAGTGGAGAATAAAATTCATCACTCCACGCAATATCCTTCCGTCATCAAATTACCCATCATTAAAAAATAGTCTTTAAATCCAAGTTTGATATAACCATTTCAAAAACCCAATTATTCACAAACAAAATGCTGAGTATGCAGAAACGTTATCTACTGAAAACGCTGCTTCTATTGTTCTTCTTTATGAAGATGATAGATGCAGGTGCTCAAGGCTTCACAGCCTCGGGTACAGTTAAAGAAAGCGTAACAGGGAATCCACTTGCAGGAGTATCTGTTACCATCAAAGGCACCAAACAGGTGACTACTACCGACGCGAGCGGTAATTTTTCAATTAAACCCACCGGTAGAACTGCGGTGCTGGTACTAAACTATGTTGGTTATAAAACAGCAGAAGTAAGTGTATCGGCAGACAGACCTACCGTGAGCATCATGATGGAAGAAGAGATCAATCCACTGAAAGAAGTGGTAATTACGGGTCTGGCTTCTTCGATCAAACGTTCTAACCTTGCCAATGCAGTAACTACGGTTTCTGCGCGTGACCTTACCGGTACTACACAGATTCAAACCACAGATGGTGCGTTGTACGGAAAAGTTCCCGGTGCTACCATTCGTATGAACTCTGGTGCACCCGGTGGTGGTATCAACATTCAATTACGTGGTTTATCTAGTCTTACTCAGGCTTCTGCGCCACTGATTGTATTGGATGGTGTGTACATCAGTAATGACTTTCAGCGTACCGGTCGTGCATCGGTAACCGGTGCAGGTGCTGCGAATCAGGATGATGGTGCCAACCGTTTGGCTGATATCAACCCAGCCGATATCGAAAGTATTGAAGTATTGAAAGGTCCATCCGCAGCAGCCATGTACGGTACCCGTGCGAATGCCGGTGTATTGGTGATCAATACCAGAAAAGGTGTTGCAGGAAAAACAACCATCAGCTTTGCACAAGACATCGGTTTTGCAACGCCATTGAAGTTGATGGGCGTTGACAACTGGAGTGAAGCAAAGATCAACACTTTCTTCCCTGTTGCCAGAAGACCGATTGAATTAACACGTTATCAGAATGCAGTAGCTACAGGCACTTTCATTGACTATGAAGATTATTTCTACGGAAATACAGCATCCCTGCTGAACAGCCGTTTGAGTGTTCGTGGTGGTGATGAAAAAACCAAGTTCTTCATTTCAGGTTCCATGACAGATGAAGGTGGTACGGTGAGAAGAACAGGGTTTGAGCGTCAGTCTATTCGTGCAAATATTGATCATAAACTAACCAAAGACATCACACTAACAGTTAACTCAAACTACAGCCGCAGTAATACCGATCGTGGTTTTACCGGTAACCAGAATAACTCAGGTGCCAGTATTGGTTACAATATTGCATATGTTCCAAACTACTTTGATCTGAGACCGGTGAATGGTATCTATCCAGCGAATCCTTACTTCGCAGAGAATCCGGTTCATGTAACAGATAAGGGTATCAATAACTCATTGGTGAATCGTTTCATTCAATCATTTGGTTTAGACATCAACCTGCTTCGCACAGAAAAATCACAGTTGAAATTCAAAGCCAATGGTGGTTTGGATTTCTTCCAGAATTCTACCAAAGTGTATTTGCCGGATGATCTCCAGTTCCAGCGTGCACAAGCCAATCCGGGTGATGTGCTCGTAGGTAGACAACAAACCATGAACACCAATTTCCAGGCTGCGATGGTGTACAATTGGGAATTGAAAAAAGTGAGCATGACTACACAAGCGGGTATGGTTCGTTTGGATTTCAAAAATGATGGAATCTTTAACCGCGGTCGTGGTTTGGCTCCGGGACAATCTAATATCAAACAAGCTACTGTTCAAGAAGTAGAAGCACAGTTTGAGAATTCTCAAAGAGACGTGGGTATCTTCTTACAACAGGAAGCAAATTTTGAAGACAAGATCATTGGTACAGTGGGTATCCGTTGGGATAAATCCAATACCAATGGTGATCCGAATAAATACTATGCATTCCCGAAAGCATCATTGGCAGTGAACCTGACCAATTTTGATTTCTGGAAATCACGCACCATTACACAGTTGAAACCACGTATAGCTTATGGTCAAACAGCAGGTCCTGTACCATTTGGTGCCACCTTTACTTCGCTGGGTGGTGTGAACATTGGTGGTTTATTGGGTTCAACAGTTGCTGTGAATGTGGGTAACCTCAACATCAGACCTGAGAGAGCAGAAGAAATTGAATTTGGTTTGGATGCGGGCTTCTTCAATAACAAAATTTTGTTTGAAGGAACTTACTATATCAAAACTACCAAAGACAATTTACAGCCTTTGAATCTTTCTCCTTCAACAGGTGTAGCAACTACACTGAGTAATGAAGCAGAGATGAGAAACAAAGGTATTGAGTTGGCTTTATCCGGTACGGTGATTCAAAAAGAAAAGATCAGGTGGTCAACCCGTTTGATGTGGTGGAAGAATGATGTAGTGTTAACCAGACTGGGTATTCCTTCTTATACAGCAGGTGCTTTCGGTACAGCACTGGGTACTTTCCTGTATCAGCAAGGTGTAGCACCTACTACCATCGTAGGTACTCCGGCGGTTTCTCCGGGTGTATTTACAGTGTGGGGAAATGCGCAGCCTGACTGGACTTCATCATGGTCTAACAACATTACTTTCCTGAAGAATTTTGATCTGAATTTCTTGATGGAATACCGTAGTGGTGGTGATAATATCAATCTGACTTCATTCCTTACTGATGGTGGTGGTACTACCAAAGGTTGGTTTGATGATGATAATAAAGATGGTATTCCTAACGGACGTCAGCGTCCACCTGCACCGTATAACAATGCCGGTCGCTGGGTACAGGATGCAACCTTCCTGAAAGTACGTGAGATCGGTTTATACTATACCGTTCCAAAAGAATTCTTAAGCCGCACATTTGGAAGAGTGATTCAGCGTGCTAAGGTTGGTTTCTCAGGAAACAATGTCTTCCTGGCAACAAAATATGTTGGTTATGATCCGGAAACATCCACATTTGGTGCACAAGCTATTGCCAATAACGTAGATGTGGCTCCTTATCCAACAGCCAGAAGATTATTCTTTCACTTACAAATTGACTTCTAAATCACAAACACATGAAATGAGCCATGATGAAAGTTGATATCAATTGATTTTTTGGCGAATTCCATGTGACTAAAATCAATAAACAGAGACACATGAAAAAGCTTCAAATACTATTAATAGCGGGTGCTGCAGCATTTCATTTTGCATGTAACCCACTGGAAGTAAAAGAGCTGGTTGATCCGAATAATCCAAGTGAGGCGAGTGTGTTGAACAATGCTACTCGTCGCCAGGTTCAGTTTCTGGTTACCGGTCTCGAACAAAGACACAAAGGATATGTCACTAATATTTGTCAGGCGTGGAATACTTTCGGAAGGGAAGTATGGTACCTGAATGGTTCTGATCCTCGCTTTCAAACCGATTGGTTAGGACAGGCAGGTCGTGTACCTGATGCTGCTTACTTCGGATTTGGTGCAACAGGTGGCGGATCTTATGCAACACCTTATCAGTGTATCAAACAAGGCTATGTTTTGATTGATGCTGCAAATAATTCCGGTGAATTAACGGCTCCTGAAAAAAGAGCGGTTGCCGGTTTTGCAAAAACCATCATGGCATATCAATTCATGATTCCTGCCAACTGGCAATATGAAAACGGTATCCGTACTGATGTAAAAGATCCGTTGAAACCCGGTGGTTTCAGGTCTTATACTGCTGCAATGGGATTTGTTGATTCACTATTGAATGCAGGTTATGATGACCTGAATAATGGTGGTACTACTTTCCCATTCACACTAACAGCCGGATTTAATGGTTTTAATACCATCGATGGTTTGAAAAGATTGAACAGAGCGATAGCAGCGCGTTGCGCGATTTATCGTAAAGATTGGCAAGGTGCATTAACTGCATTGAACCTGTCGTTCATGAACCTGACCGGTGCTTTGGGCGTAGGTCCAGCACACACGTTTGGTGCACCACCGGATGGTTTCAATCCGATGTTTTATGTATTGGATGCAAATGTGAATACCATCATCGTTGTTCATCCTTCCGTTCTCGCAGATGCTACACCGGGTGATGCACGTGTTGCTGCTAAATTCCATCAGCGCGCTACACCGGTGACCATTACCACAGATGCGATGCCATTGGTTGGAACACACCAGGATAAAAGATGGGCAAGCAATACTTCACCCATGCCTTTCATTAAAAATGAAGAATTGATCTTGATCAAAGCTGAAGCGCATGCACAGTTAAACCAAACCACTGATGCCGTTAATGCGATCAATATCATTCGCAATGCTGCAAACATTGGTAACTATGGTGGCGCTACAACACAAGCCGCTTTGATCGATGAGATCTTGTATCAGCGTCGTTATTCACTGTGGGCTGAACCTTGGGGTCACCGCTGGATCGATGCGCGCAGATATGACAGACTCAATACCATCCCTACTTCATTTGATCAGGGAACGATCTTCAAACAATTCCCTCGCCCTCAATCTGAGATCAACTGGGATTTGTATACGGGGGGGTAGATTTGAAAGTCAAAAGTCAAAAGTTAAAAATCAAAATAGTAGTGCGGCGCATTTTTTGCGCCGCACTTTTTTTGTTGGATATACAATTGTTATACGGTGTAACTGCTAATAGCTTAGATCTCTGCTTTGCAAAAAAAAAGCGGGTAAGAATACCCGCTCGCATTTTTAAAAACTGACACATGAGAATGTCATACACAATATTATTACATCACCACACCCCATAAAAACCTAAAACACTGAAAGGAAATAAATGATGACTGAAGTGGGAGTAGTGAGAGTGAGTAGTGAATAGTCAGTAGTGAGTAAAGAGCGCGCCTTACAAAACTCCCTACTCACTATCTTTCACCTTTCACCTTTCACTTTTCTCCAAAGGAGTCCTGTAGACACCTCTCACGCCCTCATTCCCCACCTTCAGTCGTTAAAAATTGAACTTCGGTTTTTAACATCAATTCGCATACGGGTTTTAGTGAAGTTTTGCTGTCTTCACAAAATAATAAACCGAATAACTATGCGAAAATTTGTACTACTGTGCTGCACCTTTTTATTAGGGTTGACGGCCATTGCTCAAAACAGAACCATCACAGGAAAGGTGGTTGACCGCGACAATAACAAAATTGCCAATGCGAGCATCCAGATAAAAGGTACCAATACGGGTACTTCTGCGAATGCCGATGGACAATTTACTTTAACCATTCCTGCTACAGCAAAAATTTTAGTAGTATCTGCTGTTGGTTATGCAGATCGTGAAATCACACTCACGAATAACAATAACTATACGGTTCAGATTGATCCGGCTGTTAGTAATCTTGAAGAAGTTGTAGTAATAGGATATGGTACTGCCAGAAAAGCGGATGTAACAGGATCGATTGCATCAGTTAAAGCTCCCGATATTGAAAACAGACCTTTCTCTTCTGTAGATCGTGTTTTACAAGGTAAGGTTGCTGGTTTGCAGTCGGTATCTCCGAATGGATTGCCCGGTGGAAATCAGCAGATACTGATCAGAGGTGTTAGCTCTATCACTGCCAGCACGCAACCACTTTGGGTGATTGATGGTGTTCCGGTTAATTCAGGCGACGTATCAAGATTAGCGATTACCAATGGTACTAATTTATTGAGTACTCTAAACCCGAATGATATTGAAGACATTACGGTGCTTAAAGATGCAGCATCACAATCTATTTATGGTAGCCGTGCTGCCAATGGGGTCATTCTTGTGACCACTAAAAAAGGACGCAGCGGAAAAATGCGATTCCGTTTTGACTCTGAAGTTGGGCAAAGTGATATCGCTTATGTTAACGATAGATACAGACCATTAAATGCACAGGAATACCTTGATTTAACAAGGGAGGGGTTGACAAATTTAGGAGCAACCACTGCACAAATTAATTCCACACTAACCAGTCTTGGCTTAGGAAACGGAATTGATTTTGACTGGTATAATTCAACCGCGAGAAAAGGAACGCAGCAACAGTATAATTTAAGTGCTGAGGGCGGAAACGAAAAGACTTCTTTCTTTGTTTCGGCAGGTAGATTTATTCAGGATGGTACCACAATTAATTCGCGTATGACAAGGAATAGTGGGAATATCCGGATTAACAGTAAACCGACTGATCGTATCAGTTTTGGTGTGAATTTGAATGGAGGTGTGGTTTCCGGACGGTCACCATTAAATGGTGGCTCTTTTGGAAATCCTGTATTGAGTTCTTATTTCCAGCTCCCAACAAGATCGGCTTATAACGCCGATGGTACGTTTAATATCTCCAATCTGGGTGGTTTACATAATACGGTGTTCCTTTCTGAAGTTGATAAACGATTTAACCGACAAGTTAGTCTGAGAGGTAGTTTAACAGGTGAATATAAAATTCTGGATAATCTTCGTTTCAAAACAGCCTACGGTGTAGATTATAATACATTCGAAGAAGACCAGTATAATAATCCACTTCATGGAGATGGTTTGGCCTCTAATGGTCGTGCGTTTGGTTATTATACACGATATTTTAATTGGGTTTGGACAAACACGTTGGATTATAAACAAAAGATTACTAAAAACGGAGATTTATCAGCCAATGTTCAGCTAGGTTATGAAAGTCAGAAATCGGATGGATATTTTATTTCCGTACAGTCACAAGACTTTCCTCCAACTACAGCTTTGATCTATCCATCAGCAGGAGCGAGACCAACAACAGCTAGTGCTACTATTACTGAGTACACATTTCTCTCTCAATTTGCTTCTACTTCTGTCAACTACAAAAATAAATATGTTGCTTCAGGAAGTTTCAGAAGAGACGGTTCTTCCAGATTCGGAGCCAATAATCGATATGGTAATTTCTGGTCTGTAGGTGCTACATGGAATGTAGACAAAGAGAAGTTCATGGAGAAAATAGATTTTATTTCACAATTGAAACTTCGCTCATCATATGGGGTGAATGGTAATGCAGGTATTGGTAACTATGATGCCTTACCATTGTATGGTTTTGGTTTCAACTATAACCAGCAGCCAGGTAGTGCACCAACGAATGTTGGTGATCCAAATCTTACTTGGGAATTAAACAAGCCATTTAATGTGGGTATTGATATCGGATTATTGAAAAATAAAATCACTATTACTGCTGATTATTATATAAGAAAATCTGAAAACCTGTTATTGGATGTACCACTTTCAAGGACTTCAGGTTTTGGAACTGCTACCAGAAATATAGGGGCTATGGAAAATAGAGGTATTGAATTTGCGATTAGTGCTGCTGTGATGCAAAAACGCAATTTTAAATGGGATGTAGACTTCAATTTTGCCAATAATAAAAATATAGTGACAAGCTTACCCGGAGGTGCCGATATTCTTAGTGGAGCTTTTGTAATCAGACAGGGTGCTAGCATAAATTCTTTTTTCCAAAGAATTTATGCCGGTGTTGATCCTACAAACGGAAACCCGTTATGGTACACTGATGGTACAAGGAAAACGACTACAAATGTATATCCACCTGCAGCAGCAAGAGCTCTCGTAGGTCAATCCTTACCCAAGTATTTCGGCTCACTGACCAATTCATTAACCTTTAAGAATTTTGTAGTAACTGCGCAATTCTATTACAATTTTGGAAATCAAGTGTACAACACTTGGGGTAGTTATCAGTTGGGTGCAGGATTTGGAGCAACCTTTAATAAAGTTGCACGTATCCTGGATCGTTGGCAAAAACCTGGAGACCAGACGGATATACCAAGATATGTATACAATGGTAATAACAACTTTCAACTGGCTTCAACTGCATGGATGAATAATGGTGATTTTATCCGTTTACGTGATATTCAGGTGGGCTATAATGTAGACAAGAAATTATTGGAGAAATTTGGGTTTACCAGTGCGAATTTCTATATCCGTGGTACCAATCTCTGGACATGGGTGAAGGACAAAGATTTACCATTTGACCCTGAACAGGGAACAACCAGTTCTACCAACCTGAATGTATTTATTCCAAAGACAATTACTGTAGGGTTGAATATTGCATTTTAATTCACACAAAATAATTACCAATGAAACGTAGTTCTAAACATATATCACTTGCAGTAATCTTGGGTGTATCATTATTCCTGTTTTCCTGCAAGAAAGAATTTTTAAGTGTTGTTCCACCAACATCATTAACACCAGAACAAGCTTTGTCAACAGAGGCTGATTTACAGGTTGCCCTGAGAGGTGCATACCAGGGATTAAGAACCGGTGTTACTTCCTATACAGCAGATATGTATGGTCGTTCTATACCCATACTCGGAGATTTGCTGGCTGATAATACTTATCAGTCTACACAGAATACCAATCGGTACACATTGCATAACAATTTTACCTTCAATGTTACTGATGGAAATTCTATGGGTATTTGGTCGGGCTGTTACTCTGTAATATTGAGAACAAACAATATTATCAATTCAGCAATTGCTTCTAATGCGAATGTAGATCAGTATAAAGGAGAAGCACATGCAATAAGGGCATTGGCTTATTTTACCCTCATCCGCTTTTTCTCCAGACCATATACAGATGCACCAACAGGTCAAGGTGTGCCCATCATCACCACTTATGATCCCAGTGCAAAACCCGGTCGCAGTAGCATTGCAGAAGTGTACACTTTAATCAATGATGATTTAAATAAGGCTTATTCGCTTTTGACAAAGTTTACCAACTCATCCCAATTCAATAAGTATGCTGCAAAAGCACTTCATGCTAAAGTGTATCTTACAATGGGTGATTTGGCAAATGCAAGAACAGCAGCATTGGATGTAATAAACAACGGAGGTTTTTCACCACTTACCACCGCCAATCATGCCGGCTATTGGGCCAATTCAGCTATTACAACCAGCAAGCTGGAAACAATTTTTGAAGTATCATCTGATGCGGTTGGAAATCTTTCATTTGATGCTTTGTCCTATTTGTATAGTCAGGCAGGTAACTACGGTGACATGTTGTGTGCGGATGATTTGTATGCACTTTATGAAGCAGGTGATGTTCGACGTGCTTTGTACCCAACGGGTACCAGAGGCGGGTTACCATCTGTATTTATAAATAAATATCCTGTTATTACAGGTGATGTGAGCGATACCAAAGTGCTTCGATTGAGTGAAATGTACCTGATTGCAGCGGAAGCCTCTTTGCCAGCCAATGAAACAGATGCACGTACTTATGTAAATTTTGTTACCTCACGCAGAGGAGCATCTCCTATCACTTCTACTGGTAGTCAGTTATTGGAAGACATCATTAGAGAAAGAAGAAAAGAACTGGCATTTGAAGGAGACAGATACTTTGATTTGATGAGGCTTAAGAGAACTGTTCAGAGAAGCACAAATTATCCGGCTACAGCAAGATCAATTACGTATGATAATTACCGGAGAATTTTGCCAATCCCTCAAATCGAGACGGATGCAAACCCAACTATTAAAGGACAACAGAACCCTGGTTACTAGTTGAATACATCTCAAGATGATGCGTTAAAAATGCTGCTTTCGGGCAGCATTTTTTATTGCTTATAAGTAAGCACTTGAAAATGTAAAAAACAGAAAATTATAAAAGGTATTATAAATAAACGAATGGAATTGTACTCTATTAAAATAGTATGATTTTTATAAGGAAGAACAACATGAGAATTTCGATAGATATGAGTGAAGTAACAAATGTATATGTTGCAAAATTCAGTCTTGTAAAAAAGACGGGGGCGTAGCATATGTATGAAAACTATCAAATTCTACTGAGAATAATGTTCTGAAAGCCCTGCACAGCTTCATGATCTCAGTTTCATAAACAGCTATTCATGCTTTATGAATGAGATGGTTGAATTACATAGATAAACCTACACCCTTTCTTACTGGTTAATATGCGTTGCATTTTTATGTAGTGGTAATATATGTCTGATTTCTAATGGACAAGACACAAGCTTTTATAACTAAATGTAAAAAAGGGCAAAATGGGAAAGTTTAATTTATCAATAGTATCTAATGGTGTAAATGGATTAATGGAAAATGATATGTTTGGTGCTTTTGCATTGCCATATGTACAGATGTCAACAACACAACCAGAGCCAAAACGAACACGTGTAATTGTAAGATTGGGTACAGAATATTTTGTGCTATCGACACTGGAAGTCATGATGTTTTACACCGTCAATAAAATAGTATTCTGCATCACCAGTAACGCGAAGAAATATATAGTAGAAGGCACCAATCTGAACCAGCTTCTGGAAGAATTACCATCACAATTATTTTTCCGTGCCAACAGACAGGTCATTATCAATATACGCTTTATCCAGTCCTTCAAACCCATCGGTAATGGACGCATACAGATCAATATGCAGCACGATATTTTTCAACCCATACAGGTAAGCCAGGAAAATGCATCGGAGTTCAGAAGATGGGTTGGGCAGTTGTAACGGAAGAATAGAGAAACAGAGGAATGTCCAAACAAGAAATTGGATACGCTTCTGTTGATCGTTTTACTTATAAGGCCCCCCTCCTCCTTACCATGGACCATGGACTATATGCCATGAACCATGGCCTGAACCTCAGTATCACGCGAAAGCAAAAAATTTTTTGTGATAAAAAAAACACATATATTAGTATTCCCCCTACGAAAAGTTCAGTGCTGAAAGATTCTCACAACATGAGAAAGAATCTAACAAATGCAGAAGTTGAATCACCTGCATTCAGAATCTTTTATAAAATGTAAAGACAGATTTTATAAACCTAAACCAACACCCACTTCTATCATGGATGCACAAAAAGTAGACATGTTTATCATGTCCAATTCCAAATTCTTTGAAAGCCACCAGATTCATTTCATTCGCGAAAAATTGTTGGCAGCGGATGATGCCAAATGGCCGATGCTCTCTACCATTCAGTTCAAAGACCCTACTACCAGTCTGATCGTTTCCATTCTCGCAGGTTCACTGGGTATAGATCGTTTTATCATTGGTGATACCGGTTTGGGTATCGGAAAATTAATTACCTGTGGTGGTCTGGGTATCTGGGCAATTATTGACTGGTTCCTGATTCAAGGGGCTACTCGCGAAAAAAATATGATGAAGATTCAACAATTCTTATAAGATGCCTTTACAGCGAAACAGATACTATCTTTTCGCTGCCGGCTTACTGCTATTGGGTTATGGATGGATGTTGTATCTGAAAATATCGCATAACAACAAAGCCCTATCTTCAGTAGGGCTCTGTATTTTCAAACAAACTACAGGTATTCCTTGTCCTTCCTGTGGCAGTAGCCGGTCTGTATTGGCAATCACCCACGGACAATTCACAGAAGCTTTTTTGTGGAATCCATTAGGGTATATGATTGCTGCAGTATTGCTGATATTGCCTTTTGTGATTTTGTATGATTTGGTATATCAACAAAAAGTACTCATCAATAGCTATGAGCGAATAGAAAACTTGTTCCGTAAAAGGGTGATATTGTTTTCAGCTATTACATTGATTATTGCTAACTGGATCTGGAATATTTATAAGGGAGTATGATACAAATAAAGTCATTTGCATATGAACCGGGTGAACATGAATCAGAGAAAGCTTCGAACAGCTATCTGATGTCGCTCATCGCCGTAATGGTGGGTTTGCCCCTGCCCATTATTAATCTGATTGCTACTTTCATTTTTTATCTGGGAAATAGAAAGGGCACTTATTTTGTTCGATGGCATTGCACACAGGCGCTACTGTCTCAGTTCTCTTTATTATTCATCAATAGTTTTGGTTTTTGGTGGACCGTCTCTATTTTTTTTACAGAAGAACAAATCAGCAATCGTTATATCGCCTATATGTTGGCAGTCATTCTTTTTAATCTCACTGAATTGATAGCCACTATTTACACAGCCATTCAAACACGAAAGGGTAAACATATTGAATGGTGGTTGTATGCCGATATCACAAGCCTTCTATGTAAACCGTAATCTTCAACTATGCCAAAAATTGTATTGAAAATATTGATACTGGTTGTGCTATTTCTGGGAACCTGGTTCGTACTGGAACAGGTGAACTGGATGAAAATATTTAAGGTAAAAAAATTGACCGATGAAACAGAGCAAAAACTCGGGCAATTGTTTTTGAAAATTTTTACCGAAAGAGAAACAATGATAGTAGACAAATCGGTTATTTCAGTGGTCAATGATATTCAACAAAAAATTTGTACTGCTAACAACATTAATTCATCTGATATTATTGTACATGTAGTTGAAAAGAATGAAGTGAATGCTTTTGCCATTCCCGGCGGACATATCATTGTATATTCCGGTTTGCTGAAAGAAGCTAAAAATGCATCCGCATTCTCAGGTGTGTTGGCGCATGAAATGGCACACCAAGAGTTGAATCATGTAATGAAAAAACTGGTAAAAGAAGTTGGTCTTTCCGTGTTATTGTCTCTCGCTACAGGATCGGGTGGCTCGGAACTGGCTACACAAGTAGCACAGATATTATCATCATCAGCATTTGACAGGAAACTGGAAAAGGAAGCAGATATGAAGGCGGTACAATATTTGGAGAAAGCCAAAATTAACGCAGCAGATCTGGCAGATTTCTTATACGGTGTTGCCGAAAAGGAATCCGAAATAACCGCCTATCTGATATGGGCTTCCACACATCCCGACTCCAAACAGAGAGCCCAATACATTCTGGATAAAATCAAAACATCAAGCATTCAGTACAGATCTCCCGTAACAGAAGAAAGATGGAAATCTTTGCAATCTTCATTAGAAGATTAAAAAGAGATATTCAGCCTACTACCCAATACCCCAACAAAAAAGAGGATGTCTCAAAAGTCTGAGACATCCTCTTTTTGCTCACGCTATTGGCCATGGACTATGGACCATAGGCCATGAACCATAAGCTAATTCACATCCCACCACAACCTCGTAGTCAAAGCACCCACATTAGGTGTTTTGTTGTTTCTTGTTTTTTCACTGGAAGGATAATCCAGTCTTCTGATGGGAGAACTAAGAATAGCACCTACTGGTAATTGGAAGCCGGTATATGCAAAATTGAACCTTCTTGCATCATCAAACGTAACCGGAGAAAGGAACAAGGCTTTGTATTTTTCTTCCAGAATTCTGGCTTGTGTTAATGCACCACTTCCTACGCCTACTGTTGCTCTTAAGAGGTAAGCATCTCTATCTGTTGCGCTTACGCCTATTTTATTCATATTCGCTCTGATACCTTCAAGATAAGCAGTATAAGCCCTTGTTGGGTTCGCAGCTCTTAATGCAGCTTCGGCTTCAATAAATTTCACTTCTTCGTAAGTACTTACAAAAAGCGGAGAAGCATCACCACTATAATAACCGGCTAATACAAGGTAGCATTCATCATTGGTGGTTCCTGTACCTACACGACCCACGCCATTACGTGTTCCTCTGTAATCATTGAAGCGAGTGAGGTTGGTGAGTCTGGGTAAACGCGGATCCTGCGATGCAGTATTGGCATTCATGGAATTATTGATGAACTGTGTGCTCAACCAACCATCCAATACCAAGCCGGCTTGGTTTCTGGCAACCTGTGCCCATGGATTACGCAAGGTGAAAACAGTGACCCTGGATTCCATATTGTTATTGGTGTAGGCGCTGTCTACTGCAGATAAAACTGCTGTAGCGCTGTATCCGGTTGTTTTGGATAACTGTTGTAACAATCTTGCTTTAATGGCATAGGCAGTTCTGATCCACCAAATTCTGTTGGTGGTATTCCAAGCGGCAGAACTAGCTGCTGCATTTCCATGCATAAAGTCTGCTGCAGGCGTTACATTAACAGTAGGTATTTTGCGTAGCTCGGCAATACCTTCATCCAATAAAGTAATGCACTGGGTATGTAATTGTTGTGCATCATCAAACTTAGGAGTTAAGTTGTCGCCTTTAAAAGCTTCAGAGAAAGGAACATCACCCCATAAGTTTGTCGTTAAACTTAGATTAATCGCCATCATCACTTTTGCCATTCCCAAGTGTGCAGAGCTGTTCAATTTAATAGACAGTTCCTGTAGGTCATAGAGGTCTGTCATATTATCATACAAATTTCTCCAAAGCGTACTATAGTCTACACGATCATAAATATCTGTTGGACTTGATGCGTTTGGCGAAGCAAAGTATTGTACATAATAGTTAGGGCCCGCATTGGCAACACGGAATACATTCAGTCCGGTATTCTGTGTAGTAGCTGCTAACAAACCATTGATGGGGGCTTCTGTAGGTCTGTTCGGGTCATTATTAATGTCAAGATATTTCTTACAACTACTGCCGATGATCGTTACTGCCAGTAACAAACAGCAGAGAAGTCGATTGGGATTGATACTATATTTTTTCATGGTCTTCAGGTTTGGGTGTTAGAAATTAACATTCAGTGTCAGGAAATAACTGCGTACACCCGGATAAGTAAATCCGGCAAAACCATCCGCATTACTGTCTGCACTTGTAGAACTGTTTTCAGGATCAAAACCTGAATACTTGGTCCACAATAAAAGATTGTTTCCTGTTAAAGTAACAGAAGCATCTTTTATGAAGTTTTGTTTTTTGAAGAGTTTAGCAGGTAAACCATAGGATAGACTCAACGTACGTAAACGAGTCCATCCAGCATCTTCCACAAAGTTTTCGGTAACACCTCTGTGAATGTTTCTGTAAAAACCATCACCATAGTTTCTACCGTCGGGTCCTACCTGTTGTCCTAACCAAACTGTTTGTGTATTGGCAGCACCACCGGCAACTACACCCGGGAATACACGTGTGCTGTTACGATTTTCTGTGTATTTAGCAATACCAAAAGCACTCATGAAATTTCCCAGCTGATTGAATCGCTGAAAACCACTTCTGATATCAAACAATACAGAGAGGGTGAGATTTTTATACGTGAAACTATTGTTGATGCCCCAGATAGCACGTGGTTGTGAATTGCCCAATAAACGTTGATTGGTTACATCACGAATAGGGAATCCGGCACCGGTACCGGTGGTACCAATCAACATCGGAAGATCTCTACGCAGTGTGATTCTATCATCTGTTGCTGTTCCATAAAAACGTTGATACGCAATACCATATAAACCACCTACGGGCTGGCCTACCACCCAACGCTGTGTAGCACCGCTGTTGAGATAACCAAACTGACTACCAATTACAATATCTGTTAAACCTGGAGCCAGACTAATAACTTTATTCCGATTGCTGGTGAAGTTTACACTCGCATCCCAGGTAAAGTTATTCGTCTTTACAGGTGTACCATTCACTACCAATTCAATACCCTTGTTTTCAATTTCACCTGAATTCAAGATGAAAGAATTAAATCCGGTTGAATTCGGAACCAATACCGGATTCACAACGTCTTTACTGTTGATCTTATAGTAGCTAACATCAAAACCAACACGGTTGTTGAGGAATTGCATTTCCAAACCAACCTCACGGTTATCGGTAAACTCAGGTCTGAGTTCAGTAGCACCTCTCACATCATCTCTTGTCCAACCAATGACATTGTTCACAGGCTGTCCAAATGCATTGTTATAATAGGTATTGGTAAGATAAGGTGTTACCGGAGCTATACCGATCTTGGCAAAAGAAGCACGCAGTTTACCATAAGAGATCCAGGATGGTAATTCAAAGTGCTGACTGAATACATAACTCAAACTAGCACTTGGATAGAAAAAGCTTTGGTTACCACTGGCAACAGAGCTTGCCCAGTCATTACGTCCGGTTACTGATAGGTATACAAAATTGCGATAGCTCAAAGTAGCATCTCCAAAAATACCCATGGTTCTGAGTGCAGTTTGTCGACTGTTTTGTGTTACGAATTTTGCATTGTTGAGCGAGAGTAGTGTTGGCACATCCAATTCACGACCCTCTGTTTGCTGGAAATTATAGCTTTGGTCAACAAGATCATGTCCGGCTCTTACGGTTAATCCGAATTGATCACTCAAATTGAATTTACCGGTTAGCAATAAATTGCTGTTGAGGATTTTGTTGAGGATGCGATACTCTCCAACAAATCCCAATGCATTATCAGCAAAGTTGATGACACCGGTACGAGGTACTTGTGCAGGTGCAGTAGCTCTTCTGCTGTCTGATGTGAAGTCATAACCCACACGATAGCTGATGTCTAACCAACTGATTGGGGCATAGTTGATGGCTACGTTGGAAATAACACGATCTACTTTATCCTTGAACAAATTATAGTAGGCGCCAAAAATGGGATTGTTATTTCCATAGGTTTTATGTGTACCATCCGGATTTTTATAATCACGAACATCCCATCTTGGACTCCAGTAGGTAAGTCCTTCATTAAAACGGTCGGCATTGTAGCGCAAGCCACCGCTGCTGATATAGTTTACGGATGGGTTTATTTTTAATTTATCACTCAACTTCAACGTCGCATTCAAGCAAGCATTGAAATTGGAGTAATCTGTATTTGGTAAAACACCTTGGTGTTTGAAATAACCAAAAGAAGAATTGATCAATGCTTTTTCAGTTCCGCCACTGATGTTTACAGTGTTGCGGTATTGGTAACCTCTTTCATAGGCTCGGGCATAGTGGTGGAAAAGCTGATCGGGGTGAGTAGGATCGGCTGTTTTACCGGCAGCTACGGTTGGACCAAATGAAGGGAAGAAATCATTTCTGTTGTAGTTATTATTATAACCTTGGGTGTAGGTAGTTTGTACATCCGGAAATTTATTGACTTCTTCCGTACCTACAGTGGATGTATAACTCACTCTCATTTTACCGGTCTTGGCACTTTTAGTGGTGATGACAATTACACCATTACTGCCTCTGAAACCATAGAGGGCTGTAGCAGCACCACCTCTTAAAATGGAGAGACTTTCAATATCATCTGGATTCAAATCAGAGATCCTATTACTCATACCTCTTAATGCAGCATTCCCACCTTCTACAACGGTACTATTATCAACGATCACCCCATCAATAACAAACAAGGGTTGGTTACTACCTAATGAACTTTTGGGTCCACGAATCACAATCCTGGCACCTTGACCTGGACCACCGCCGGTGGAATTGATCTGTACACCGGCTACTCGTCCTTGAATAGCGTTGATGAGATTGGGTTGCTTACTTTCCAAGAGATCTTTATTACTGATCTCAGTGGCTGCATAACCCAATGCTTTTTTCTGTTGCTTCACACCAAAAGCGGTTACTACCACTTCACTCATGGCTGTACCACTGCGCAAGGAGATGGAAAGGTTGTTGGCTGTACCAACTTCCACCTCTTTGTCTTCATAGCCGATGGCCTTGATCTGTAAGGTTACTTTTCCGGAAGGAATAGCAAGTGTAAATGCGCCTTCTTCATTGGCATTGGCTCCTGTTTTGGTGCCTTTGATCAGAATACTGGCATAGGGAACAGGCTGTCCTTTTGCATCTGCAACTTTACCTGTGATTGTGCGGTTTTGTGCAATACTGAGCGTGCTACATAAAAGCAAGCACCAGCACCACAAGTTCGGTAACAATTTTTTCATAATAGTTATTTTAGGTATTAGATAGGATAGAAAAGATACAAAAAACAGTTTAAAAGTGAGTTATACCCGAATAAATTGATCAATCAGTCGAAATGCAAAAAGTACAATAAATTATTTATATAAAAACTTATGTATATCAAAATCAATGACTTATTCGGTTTCTTGCGGATTTTCGATTAGAAATTTCTATTGGATCATAGTGATAAAATAGTTGAAAGGGTGATCATTAGACCGGATTGATAAAGCTGTTACCATGGTAAATCAACAGGAAACCTTTTTTTATATTACCCAGCAGGGTAATATGCTAATCAATCCATGTATTAAGATGGAAGAAGACCGCTGGATGAATATTTTTTTCTTTGTTCTTCGACTTTTATATTGGAGTTCTAAATGCCTGATTTGAAGAAGAAAGAGCCATTAAAGATTTTTACACATCAGTATCCGAAATGGTTATTCGATCACCCACGATGGATTCGTCTGATTTATCTATCCAATTATCTAACACAACTTCGAAAGTGGCATATCTCGAAACGACTCAAGAAGTTATTAGCAAAAAAAGGCGACTCATTTTCTCTGCTGGATGTTGGGTGTGGGGAAGGTCAATTTCTTTTTCCTTACGCAGCTGCCCATAGAAACAGCTTTTTTAAGGGACTGGATCGTGCTGAAACCAATATTTCATTTTGTAAGCAATATGCAAAAGTACAGCAGTACACACATGTTGTTTTTGAGCAAACAGAGATTGAATCTTTTAATGAGTCAGATAAGTATGATGTTTCCTTGTGCTTATCTGTTTTACCCTACTGTACAAATGATGATGCAGCATTGGCTCAATTGTATAAAGCCATGAAGAAAGACGGAGAACTTTTGTTGTATGTACCGGTAAATAATACCATACTATTACCTTTCTATAAGCGTATTATAAAAAAATATGATAATTATGAAAGCATCCAAAAAAATCAAAAAACATATACCGAAGAACGTGTAAAAGAACTCTTATATCAAAATCATTTTGCAATCACTGAAACAAAGAGCACATATGGCTTTTGGGGTAAATTGAGTAATGAGTTATTGAATAGTCATTTTATCCTTTTTAATGCATATGCCCTACCCTTGAAAATTATTGTACTGACTTCATTTATCATTTTTTATCCACTGATATTACTGTGTATGATTCTTGACTTTATGTTACCCGTTCAATCAGGAAACGGATTAATGCTTGTTGCCAAAAAATAATGGAGAAATGATGAGAGCTTTTTTAAAAACAGACAAAATGATACTTTCTTATCTTCAATATTCAAATTACGATTTATGAAACTACATACCAGTCGCGCTTTGCTATTTGTAATAGCAGTAGTAGCTTTTATCATTGTTAGTGCTTTTTCCATTAAAGAAAAAAACATGGCCGATCATGATGTTATTGGAAGATGGGATCTCACGGTAAACATGGGAGATCGAATAGCGCCGTCTTGGTTAGAGATCAAATTGTCTGGAATTAAAACCTTAGTGGGACAATTTGTGGCAGATGGAGGAAGTGCCAGACCCATTGCGCAAGTGCATGTGAAAGAAGGAAAGATTCATTTTTCCATTCCGCCACAATGGGATCGTACAGATAAGGAAATGGTATTGGAAGCAACGCTTGAAAACGATCTACTCAAAGGAACCATTCAGGCAAGTAATGGTAAAACTTATACGTTTACAGGAGAAAGAGCGCCATTGCTGAAGAGAACAAATCCGGTGGTATGGGGTGAACCTATTCAGTTGTTGAATAACAAAGATTTGAGTGGTTGGCACGGGCAAGGCAAAAACAACCAATGGCAAAATATCAATGGTGTATTAACCAGTGCTCGATCTGGAACCAATCTTATTACAGATCAAACATTCACCGATTTCAAACTGCATATTGAATTTCGTTATCCTGCAGGAAGTAATAGTGGTATCTATTTAAGAGGTCGCTATGAAGTGCAGGTAGAAGATAATGCCGGTAAAGAACCTTCTTCTACTTATTTCGGCGGTATCTATGGATTTTTAACGCCCAATGAAATGGTCGCCAAGTCGCCGGGTGAATGGCAGACTTATGATATCACTCTTATAGGCCGTAGGGTAACAGTGGTTGCCAATGGAAAAGCCATCATTGTTGATCAAATTATTCCAGGAATTACGGGTGGTGCTTTAGATAGTAAAGAAGGAGAACCGGGACCTATTATGTTACAAGGAGACCATGGTCCGATTGAATATAGAAATATTATACTTACACCGGCTAAATGATCATCATGATTGGTTTATCTACTGAATTGGTTTTGTGGTCTACAGATAGGTGGCCCTCATCGAAGTGATTTTATGAACTGGATACATACGGGTACTTTCGCCATAGAAATTATTCATTCAGAAAATAAAGAACGATCAGCTATTATCCGGGGGGATTATTATTGACTTGTTTTTATAACCCTAATGAATATCAGGATCCGCCATAGGCGGATCTTTTTTTTGAAACAAGTTGATAGAAACGCCCTCAGTTTGTTTTGCTCTTTCATGAATCTGCAATGATTTTTTATAGTATCTTATGTGGTCAATACAACTGATTATGCATAAGAAGCTTGCCCTATGGTCCATCACAGTAGGATTGGGTGGATTGTTATTTGGTTTGGATGTGGCTGTTATATCCGGCGCTGAACAAGCCATTCAATCTTTATGGAACCTAAGCGACTGGATGCATGGAACTGCCATTGCCATGGCATTGTATGGAACTGTGTTTGGTGCTGCCTTGGGAAATATTCCCGCTAATCGTATTGGGAGAAAAAAAACATTGTTCTGGATTGGTATCTTATTTCTGGTCACTTCTGTTGGTGCCGCGCTGGCGCAGGATGTGTATACATTTATGGTCTTTCGTTTCTTAAGTGGACTGAGTATCGGCGCTTCTTCTGTGGTGGCACCCGTGTATATCTCTGAGATAGCACCACCGAAATATCGTGGCAGAATGGTGATCTCTTTTCAGTTGAATGTAGTGGCAGGAATTTTACTGGCTTATTTTTCTAATTATTTATTACAAGGATTGGGTGGCGAAAATGACTGGAGATGGATGTTGGGAGTGGTTGCTGTTCCTTCTCTTTTATTTTCAGTGATGATGTTGTTTACACCCGAAACACCACGGTGGTTGGTATTGTATAAAAACGATGCAGCGGCGGCCAAAAAAGTATTGGCTATTACCGGTGAAGCAACCGATGCCATGATTGATGCCATTCGGAACTCAGTGACTCAGGTGAAAGAATCACTGTTCTCTAAAAAATTCATGGCACCGCTGGTATTGGCTTTTCTGATCGCTTTCTTTAATCAGATGTCGGGCATCAATGCCATCATTTATTTTGCCCCCAAAGTTTTTGAGATGGCGGGTATTGAAAGAAGTGGAGCGTTGTTATCATCAGTAGGTATCGGTGTTGTGAATCTTATTTTCACTATTACGGGCTGGTACCTGATCGATCGTTTTGGAAGAAAATTATTGATGTATGTAGGCTCTGTGGGTTATATCATTTCTCTCACACTGATCGCAGTGTCTTTTAATGCGGCAGATAAAACGATGATCGTGTATTATGTATTTCTGTTCATTGCGGCGCATGCGGTTGGACAAGGTGCTGTGATCTGGGTGTTTTTATCAGAGCTATTCCCCAACTCAGTTCGTGCCAGTGGCACTTCGTTTGGATGTCTCACGCACTGGGTGTTTGCGGCATTGGTTGCACAGGTCTTTCCTTTCTTTGCCGCCAATGTTCCCGGTACTTATATCTTCGGATTCTTTGCATTCATGATGTTCCTACAATTACTATATGTATGGAAGATGATGCCTGAGACCAAGGGGGTTGCGTTAGAAGATATGGAACAAACAATTGTGTTACATTAACAAAACACATGTTCCTTTGTTATAACGTTAAACAAAAGGAATATGTTGAAGCTACTGGCAGGGATTATTGCAATTATTTCAACCATTACGTTACAGGCACAAGCCCCCCAACAAGGAAGTTTGTCGGGTACACTGATTGATAAAAATACCTTAAGACCTATAATAGGTGCCGGTGTTTTACTCAATCCTTCTAATCGTGCTACGATAACCGATTCGGCTGGTATCTTTCGCTTTAGTGGTTTAGTGCCCGGTTCTTATAATATTACGATTACCTCACTTGGCTACAAAGTGGTCTCTCTCAATAATGTACTTATCACCAATGGAAATATCAATGTGATCACTTTAGAAGCAGAGCCTATGGCTTCTTCTTTGGCTGAAGTAACCGTTTCAGGAAGAAGAGCTACTGCCAGGGCTGCCAGTATTGAAACACCATTGAGTGTTCAAAAAATGACCACAGAAGAGATCAAGAGAAACCCGGGAGGAAATTTTGATATCAGTAAAGTGGTTCAATCGTTACCCGGAGTTGGTGGTGGTGTAGGTGGCGGCGGTTTCCGTAATGATATCATCATTCGTGGTGGCGCACCCAATGAGAATGTGTATTATCTCGATGGTGTTGAAATACCCGTAATCAATCACTTTGGCACCCAAGGAAGTGGTGGTGGTCCCCAAGGTATTTTGAATGCTAATTTTATTGAAGAAGTAAAACTCAGTTCCAGTGCATTTGATGCACGTTATGATAATGCGTTGAGTAGTGTATTGCAGTTCAGACAAAAATCGGGGAACGATAAGCGAACGCAGGGGAATGTGATCTTGAGTGCAACAGAATTAGCGTTGACATTGGATGGCCCCTTGGATAAGAAAACAACCTATCTCGCTTCTGTTAGAAGAAGTTATCTGCAGTTGTTGTTTCAAGCCATTGATTTACCGATCAGACCCAACTATTGGGACTTTCAATTTAAAACCACCACCAAGATCAATCCTACCACAACCCTGAGTTTTTTAGGATTAGGAGCTATCGATGAATTCAAATTTGCAGCACCTAAATCGGCTACTCCTGAGAAATTATATGTGATCAATAGTAATCCCATCATTAATCAGTGGAATTATACCATTGGTGCCAGTTTGAGAAAATTGACCAAGAAAGGTTTCTGGAATTTGGCATTGAGCAGAAATACTTTAAACAATAATGTTGAGAAGTTTGAAGACAATGAAAAGCCATCGCCTGCTACGCAAACCTTATTAACGGATAGTCGAGAAACCGAAAATAAATTACGCTGGGACATGACCACCAATACTGCCAATGGATGGAAGATCAGTTATGGCGCCATGGTGCAGTACGTAGATTTCAATAACGATTTCAATAATCTGTTCCGAAAAGAATTGCGCGATCAGAATGGCAATATCATTCAACCGGAACAGAGAATTATTGCCAATAGTAATACAGACTTTATTAAATACGGAGCTTTTATTCAAGGAAGTAAAAAAATATTTCAGGATAAAGTTGCTATTAGCGGTGGTATCCGTATGGATGCAAATAGTTTGAACAACAGCGAATCCCATCCATTGCAACAATTATCACCAAGGGTATCGTTGAGTTATGCCATTACGCGTACTTGGAATATCAATGCCAGTATCGGACGATATTATAAACTGCCATCGTATACCCAACTGGCTTTCAGAAATGGAGGTGTTAATAATCCGGGCAACTATATTCAAAGCACACATTATGTGGCTGGGGTTGAATACATTCCCAGCAGCACATTTCGTTTTACTGTAGAAGGCTTTTACAAAAACTATTCAGATTATCCGGTGAGTGTATTGGAAGGGATTAGTTTGGCGAATAAAGGAACGGAATTTGGTAGTATTGGTAATGAAGCGGTGACGCAATCCGGAAAAGGAAGAGCGTATGGTATGGAGATCTTTATGCAGAAAAAACTCACTAAGCGATTCTTTGGTATTCTCAGTTATACATTATACAAATCTGAATTTACCAACAGCAATGCTGTGTACTTACCGGCAGGTTGGGACAATGGACAACTCCTCAGTATTACAGCAGGGTATAAATTACCACGCAACTGGGAGTTAGGTATTAAATTCCGTTACCAGGGCGCTGCACCACTAACACCTTTTGATCTGGTTGCTTCTCAATTGAATTACCTGAGCGTGGGAACAGGTATTTTGGATTATAGTCGATTTAATGCGAATCGTTTACCTGCTTTCAATTCCAGTGATATTCGCATCGATAAAAAATGGAACTATCGTAAAACAACACTCAATGTATTCATTGATATCACCAACTGGTATGGTTCTAAGATCAGTGGTATACCACAATATACATTCCAGCGAAATGCAGATAATACTGCATTCCTGACCACCAACGGACAACCCATTGCTCCCAATGGGAGTAATGCAATACCCTTGATATTATCCAATGCCGAAGTGCAAATCACACCCACTTTTGGCTTGATAGTAGAATTCTAAAAGAAAAGAGGCTGTATCACAAATCTGATATAGCCTCTTTCTTCTTAACCCTTTACCATGGGCTTATGGTTAATAGTCCATAGTCCATAAGCCATGAACCATCAGCACACCCTCTATGGCCTTGCATAAGGCAAACGCATGATCTTTTTGGTTTGATAATACCCATCGATACCCAGGGATGTAACCGATTGATATTGTTCCAGTGGAAGAAATCCATCGGCTTCTCTATGATCTTCTTGTAGGTAAACAGATTCGATATAACCGGTCACCAAAAAAGTTCCATTAGCGGGTATGGGAATAATATCAGATAGTGTAAGTTGATATTGAATAGGGCTGTCTTTTACAAATGGTGCTGCACAATCTTCGCGCCATAAGATATCCAAGCCTACTGCTTCAAACTCATTGACGGATGCATCATATTTCGCACTGGTTTGATGTGCTTGTTCAATGATGCCGGGATGAATATGATTCATGGTATACATGCCCGTTTCTTCTATGTTTCGGATGGTATCCGGTGCAGCAGCTTTGGGTCTGTTGATAAACCCAATCATGGCAGGATCAGCGCCCAAGTGAACGATATTATTAAAGATGGCCAGGTTGGGAATTCCATCTTTACCTTTTGTACCGATCAGACAAACACTTTTGAATCCGCTTAAGCTATTGATAAAGTTGGCACGGTAAAAACGGTCCCAGGATGCAATGGTTGATTTGTTAATTTCAATCATGAAGAGAGTAACAATTGAATACTGAATAGGTTGAATTAAACTTTTTACTAGAAAATTTGTCGAATAAAACAAACAGTTCCTGTGAAACCCATCTATTCTTTTGTATTTCTGTGTGTGCTGATGTCTGTGTCTTGTAGCAAAGACTTACCGGCAGTAGATCCGGCACCTCCTGGTACTAATACAGCATCATTGTATTTCCCAACATCTAACTGGGAAACAGTAACACCCGCTTCACTGAACTGGAATACCACTTCATTGAATGAGGCATACACGTATCTGCAACAAAAAAATACCAAAGCATTCATCATACTTAAAAATGGTAAGATCGTTGCTGAACAATATTTTGGAACCTTTACCGCAGATAGTAACTGGCAATGGGCTTCTGCAGGAAAAACCATGACCGCTTTATTGGTAGGTATTGCACAAGAACAAGGCCTACTCAATATCAATAACAAGACTTCTCAGTATTTAGGTGCCGGATGGACTTCCCTGCCACTTGCGAAAGAAAATCTGATCACCATTAAGCACCAGTTGAGTATGACCACGGGTTTGGATGATGGCGTTGCAGACAATCATTGCACTACACCTGCTTGTTTGCAGTACAAAGCAGATGCGGGTCAGCGCTGGGCATATCACAACGCACCATATACATTATTGGATCAAGTGATTGAAAAAGCAAGCGGACTTACCTACAACCAATATTTCCAACAAAAAATTCGGGATCGGATTGGTATGAATGGACTTTGGATCAAGTTAGGCTATAACAATGTGTATTTCAGTAATGCCAGAAGCATGGCTCGTTTTGGATTGTTGTTGTTGGCAAAAGGAAAATGGAATGGAACACCGATTCTTGCGGATACGAATTATTTAGCTGCTCAAATCAATAGTTCTCAAACCATCAATCCATCTTACGGATATTTAACTTGGCTCAATGGCAAGAGTAATTATATGTTGCCAACAGTTCAGTTTAGTTTTAACGGAAATCTTGTACCGAATGCACCTTCAGATTTGTATGCTGCATTGGGAAAAGACGATCAAAAAATATATGTAGTGCCCTCGCAAGGATTGGTGGTGATACGCATGGGAGAATCGGCCGGACAATCACAATTGGCGCTTAGTAGTTTTGATAATGAGTTATGGGGTAAGTTAAAAGCTGCCGGGGTTTTTTAACCGAACCCAAATCAATGAACCGGGTTCCGGAATATTTTCTTGTGTATGTATTACAATAGAGTAGTCGCCATGTTTGGCTGTTACAGACCAATAAGAGCCGCAGAATAATACTTTTTCAACGACACAATCCATTGCATTTGTATGATCATCTGTGATGGTCAGCTGCTCCGGTCGGATGCAAATAGTAGAAGAGGTATTGTCAATATTCCAATATGCTTTGAAAGGATCTTCTAATAATGTATAGGCACCAAAGAGTCCGGCAACATAAGCGTTTACGGGATGATAGTAGATTTCTTGTGGTGTTCCCTGTTGAATGAGTTGTCCATTTTTCAATACTAAAATGCGATCTGCCCAACTCAAGGTATCAACAGGATCATGTGATACCAATATGCAAGTTGTTTTTAGTTGCTGACTGATGGCATGTATAACAGTATTGATGATCTGTTTGTGTGGGATATCTAAATTGGAGAAAGGTTCATCCAATAACAATAGCTGAGGTATGCCCACTAACAATTTTGCCAAAGCAATTCTTTGACGTTCACCCCCAGAGAGTTCATCATTTTTTCTTTGCAATAAATGATCTACCTGACAAACCTTATACAATTGTGCAGCGGATTCCGGTGACAATTCATTTTGATAACTCAATAATTCATGCACTTTGTAATTATTCCGCAGTTCATAGTGCTGAGATAAGTAAGCGATACCCGGATGTCCGGGAAGTAAAGTAACAGGCGGACTCCAAACTCTTTCCCGATTGAAATACACTTTACCGCTATCGGGGGCAATATGTCCCGCAATGATTTTAAGCAAAGTACTCTTCCCTGATCCTGTTTCTCCTACAATGGCTAGTTTTTGTTGTGCAGGTAATTGAAAGCTGATAGGCTGAAGTATGGGTTGATGAGCTTCAATCTTACTGATATTGTCAACTTGTAATAATATATGAGGGTGAACCGTTTCCTGCTGCACGATGAACTGATTGAGAATGCGTCAAAGGTAATGATGAAAACGGAACCGTATTATGAATGTGTGGCTCTTTGTAAACGGTCATTGATCGATCTTCCTAAACCCTTATCAGGAAAGCGTTCTGCTATAATGATATCTAATTGGTGATGATCCAATCGATGCATGGCTGCATATAAATTGGATGCAGCTTCCTCCATCGATCCACTAACAGATAAGGTTTCAATAACAGCAGTCTGATCACTTGTATGAGTATGATCAAACAACATCAACCCAATTTTTTTGCCGGCATTTTCAGCGATACTCTTTTCAATGTCGCTGCTCAGTATGGTAGTGGTAGAAGGTGCATAATGACGCAATAACATACCGGGTGCATCCGGATTTTCTTCATTGCGAATATATTCTTGCAGTGGTCCGGTTATTTTTTCAATCTCTTCAATCGCCAATGAACCATAACGGTAAATGATGGCACCGTCTTCATTGAAACCAATGATGGTAGACTCAATTCCTTTTTTACAAGGACCACCTTGCAGAATAAACGGAAATTCATCTTTGAAATAAGCGGCTACATGTTCAGCGGTTGTTGGACTGATACTGCTGAACGGATTAGCACTTGGTGCTGCAAGTGGAAAAGGAAGTTTTTGCAATAGTGATAAGGTCACAGGATGATTCGGAACACGAATGGCAACGGTATCTTTTCCTGCGGTAATGATATCCGGAATGGTATCTTTTTTAGGCAATAAGAGTGTGAGTGGACCGGGCCAAAATTTTTCAGCCAATTGCTTTGCAAGAGGAGGAATAGTTGTAGCTACTTTTTCCATTTGACTGACATCAGCAATATGAACAATCAACGGATTAAATAGCGGTCTTTGCTTTACTTCATAAATACGCCTGATGGCTTTTTCACTGAAGATATTACCCGCCAGTCCGTACACCGTTTCAGTAGGAATGGCAGCCACTTCGTTATCTAGTAAGCTTTGTGCAACGAGATCGGTATCGTGGGTAATTGTGGGCATAAGGTTATAGGCTGCGAGCCATGAGCTACGAGCTTTGAGCTGCAAGCTACAAGGAAAATCATTTCGGTGAACTTTAGACAGCTAGTAACAAGAAAATCTTAGTGAAGAGCTTACTCTCTAAAAAAACTAAAAGCTCGTAGCTCATGGCTCGCAGCTCACAGCTACAGACTCAACACACTATTACTCGTCCCATAACCATTCACAATTTCTCCGTCTGCTTCGGGTTCGTTGATCCATTCTGTTTCGTTGAGGAGGTAACGGAATTCGTGTTGGGTAGATTTGGGTAATTGTACTTCTGCGGTGAAGCTGCCATCTTTTTTCTTTTTCATGGGAATCGGATTTTTCCAATCTCCATTCAAGCCCAAGATTGCGGCGCTTTCTTTGTCTTCTATTGCGAGGGTGAATTTTACTTTTGAGTAGTCTTTTGTTTTGTAGATGGTTTTCTGAATCATATTCGGTTGTTTGCTTGCCCTTAATACAAAAAGTGGGAAATGGTAACCCAAGGGGGCTGCGAGCTATGAGCTACGAGCCGCGAGCTTTTTGTTTTTTGTAAAAAAAACAAATGTTTGTAAGCCCCTCGTATACCAAGCTCGTAGCTCGAGGCTCGTAGCTCAAAAGCTCATCTTGCAATCAACAACCCAAACCCAATCAACGTAATCACTACATGTGTAATGAGCCATATGCGTTGGTAGAGGGGTCTTTTGCCGAAGGGGATTTTGGCATTGAAAGGTTCGAAAATGGGGGCTAGTCCCCAGAATACAACGGCGTTGCTGTAATCTTTGGTGAAGAGAAAATATATTCCTGCCAGCACGAAAACACCGTAGGCTATTTTCTCAAATTTACCGGTAACCGGTTTTGTATTGGCTGAAGCTTCCATCATTCTGTTTTATTGATTAGTTGCAAGGGGTTGATGAAAATTACAGGGTTAATTTTTTTCTTTGAGATCGTCGATATTTTGCTTGAGTAGTTTTAGGTGCTGACCAAAAGCTTTATGGCTTAACCATTTGGCTAAATAATAACCTGCCGGAGTTAGTACTGCTATGCAAATCAATAAAGCCCAGATCATGATGGGTTTTGACATGATTTCATCGACTGATTTTTGTGCACCGGCAACACCTCCCAACATAAAACCACCGGCAGCGCTTACGGGATAAATAATGAGTCCCGCCCATTTTTGTGAACTGATCCATTGCTGGATATTGGTATAATGCCGTTGCATTTCTTCGAGTAATGAAAGCGTTTCTACATTGCCATCAATGGCTTTACGCAATCGAAAAGCGCCGGCGGTGGCCCACACTGTAAAAATCAATACTGCAGCAATACAGGTTTGTATCTGCCAGTAGGGAAAGAAGATGAGAATAAAAATATAGAAACACGCAATGATGATGCCCATGATACCATTGAGCAACAAATTTTTACGAATCGTACTCAATGGATTTTTAGATTGCAGTTTATTCAATGCCTTTGGTTGTAGCAAAGACAGCAATGCTTCATCTGATTGTTCGTCAATATCTCTCCATGTTTTTTCTATACTCATGATCATTGCTTTAGTAAGTTGGCTAATTGTTGTTTACAACGATGCAGTTTTACAGCAACGTGATTCACGGTAATACCCAATACTTCTGCTATCTCAGGATTTTCATAACCATCGAGATGCATGGATATCAATGCGCGATCTGTTTCCGGAAGTGTTCGAATGGCTTTTCGCAATCGTTCTACTTCTTCTCTTTTCTGTGTTTGCTCTGAAGAAGCGCGATCCACTGCTTCCAAGGATTCCATATAATCGATGCGCGACGATTTTCTCTTTTGCGTTAATATGGTATTCAGTGAAATACGGTACAGCCAAGTACTGAATTTAGCATCGCCCCTGAAACTCGACCATGAACGCCAGGCCTGTAACAGTACTTCCTGATACAGGTCTTTCCGCTCTTCTGCATCATTGGCATAGAGTCCTACGAGCTTATAAATAATGCCCTGACTATTCTTGACCGCCTCTAAAAATTGTGCCTCGCTCAAATGACCGGTTTTCTTGGTAGTACAATTGTATATATAGTTAGTTGCAGAAGTGGAGGGGAAATTACAGGATGCTAGCTTCACGCTGCAAGCTACAAGCCGCAAGCTACAAGCCACAAGCCACAAGAGGCCATAAAACATGGTAAACGTTTGCCTATCAACAACTTGCAGCTTGAAGCGTGCAGCGTGCAGCTACAAGCCACAAGCTACAAGCCGCAAGTGCCCATAAAACATTGTAAAAGTTTGCCTATCAACAACTTACAGCTTGTAGCCTGCGGCGTTATTCCCCTTTATACAACCCCTTCTCACATGCATACGCAACCAATCCGGCGATGCTTTTGACGCGCATTTTTTGCATGATGCGGGTGCGGTGACCTTCGACGGTTCTTTGGCTGATGAAAAGATGAGCGGCCACTTCTTTACTGGTGCAACCTCTACAAATCAATTGAATGATATCTTTCTCTCTTTCTGTAAATACCACCAGGTGATTGCGATAACCCGATTGGTATTTTTCGATCAGGTCTGTGATTTGTCGGCTGCTTTCTGTGCAGAAATAGGGGCGATGTCCGTAAACAGATTCAATGGCTTCCACGATCTCTTTTCGTCCGGCACTTTTCATGACATAACCAATGGCACCGGCTTCCAGCATCTCCATGATATGACTCTCTTGTCCGAAAACCGATAATGCAATGATCCGCGGACTACTGCATCGCTTGGATAATTCTTTAGTGGCCATTACGCCATCCATGATGGGCATAGATACATCGGTAATAATAACATCGGGCTGTAGACGACTAACCCCGGATAATAGATCCAGTCCATTTTCAGCTTCTCCAATGACATTAACATGGGGGACTGTTTCGAGTATTTTCTTTAATCCTTTTCTGAAAATGATATGATCATCAGCGATCATGATCTTGATCCTCGTTTTCTCCATGAATGATAATTGATGTAGGAACTTGGGTTAGTTGCAATATGTATCAATCAGAGGAATAGAGATGCAGTATTTCTACGGAATTTTCTTGCGTTTTCTCAATAAAAAATGAATTTAACAAATCAAAACAGCTGTACAGTTTAGTAAAACATTTATTGCGGAGCGTTGAAGTCGGAGAATAATTCTTCCAGACTCATATTTAATCCTTGTGCTAGTGAAGCTAAAGTAGTGAGTGCAATATTTACTTTTCCTTTTTCGATGCGCTGAACATGGCTGTACTCCAGGTCACACACATGTGCTAACTGATGAATACTTAACTCTCGCTCCTTCCTTAGCTTAGTTAAGTGTGCGCCAAATGCAATTTTTAATTGATCCTTATCCATGCGGTGACAAGGTCAAGTGAATAGATAAAAAAGTTGGCGTATGATTATATGCCAATCGCTTTTTTGATTATTTTTATCGACTAAATATTCTCTTATGTTGACCCCCGGCCATACATCCTCACAAAGTCTGACCAACTGTTCCAAAAAAGTAACAGACATGATCTTGTATGTGGTTTCAAAAGAGATGGCTCAACAAATGCTTTCCACAACATCGGAAGTAGATCGCAATTATTATTTAGAAATTTCGCAACACAAAAAAGTACGTACGAAGCGTAATAGAAAAATGTCGATCTTCTGATCTTTCCTATCACAGAACTTATCAACGCCCTCACCACATACCCCCTCAACTGATTAACTTGCGCCCATGCAAGATTACCTGAATGGATTGAATGAACCCCAGCGCGAGGCAGTGACACATCTCAATGGTCCGCTCATGATTGTTGCCGGCGCCGGTAGCGGAAAAACAAAAGTACTCACCACTCGCATCGCTCACCTCATGAATAATGGCGTGGATGCATTTAATATCCTTGCCCTCACATTTACCAACAAAGCTGCCGCCGAAATGAAAGAGCGTATTGAACGCATACTTGGCAATGCAGAAGCACGTAATTTATACATCGGCACTTTTCACAGCGTATTCGCTCGTATTCTTCGCGCAGAAGCACATCGTATCGGTTATCCCAACAGCTTTACCATTTATGATACCGATGATAGTCGATCAGTGATCAAAACCGTGGTGAATGAACTGAACTTAGACGACAAACATTACAAACCCAATGTTGTCGGCAACCGCATTTCTTCTGCTAAAAACGCATTGGTAGGTCCCGCTGAATATGCCACTGATTATTATATTCAGCAGGAAGACATGCGTGCCAACCGTCCTGCTATTGCACAGATCTATGCCGCCTATGCCAGCCGTTGTTTTAAAAACGGTGCCATGGATTTTGATGATCTGTTGTTGAAAATGTATGAACTGCTCAAAGACTTTCCGGAAGTACTCCATAAATACCAACATAAGTTCAAATACATTTTGATTGATGAGTACCAGGATACCAATCCGGTTCAGTACCAGATCACCAAACTGTTAGCAGCGGTACATGAAAATATTTGCGTAGTGGGCGATGATGCACAAAGCATTTACAGCTTCCGTGGCGCTACCATTGAAAACATTTTACAGTTTCAAAAAGATTATGATGATGTGAAAGTGGTGAAGCTGGAGCAGAATTATCGCAGCAGTCAGAACATCATTCATGTGGCGAATGAAGTGATTAAAAACAACAAGGGACAAATCCCTAAAAACCTTTGGACGGAAAACAAAGAAGGCGATAAGATCAATCTGGTGAGAACCATGACCGATAATGATGAAGGTCGTTTTGTAGCAGATTGTATCCAGGAACAAAAACTACGCAACCATTTTTATAATAAAGATTTTGCCATTCTCTATCGCACCAATGCACAGAGCCGTTCATTTGAAGAAAGCTTGCGCAGAATGGGTATTCCTTATCGTATTTATGGTGGTGTAAGTTTCTATCAACGAAAAGAAGTAAAAGATTTTCTGGCTTATTTACGTGTGATTGCTAACACAAGAGATGAAGAAGCCTTGAAACGCATCATCAATTATCCCGTGCGGGGTATTGGTAAAACCACTATTGAAAAATGTGTGATTGCGGCGAATGAGCAGAATATCTCCATGTATGAAGTAGTTGCTCGTGCAGGTGAATTTGGTTTCAAAGCGGGTACACTGGAAGCACTGCAAAATTTTGTGACTATGATTCGCTATTTCCAAAGCATGCTTACCGGCACCAATGCTTATGATGTGGCAGTGCAGGTGGGTAAACATACCAATCTGGTAAAAGAACTCTTCAATGATAAAACTACGGAAGGACTTGCACGCTATGAAAACGTGCAAGAGTTATTGAACTCTATTAAAGAGTGGACAGAGAGTCCATCTAATGAAGATGGTGAACTGGGTGATAAATCACTGGGTTCTTATTTACAACAGATTACTTTACTGACCGATGCAGATGATGATAAAGGAGATAATGATGTAGTAAAACTCATGACCATTCATGCGGCGAAAGGATTGGAATTTGAATGTGTGTTTGTAGGTGGTGTGGAAGAAACTTTGTTTCCGAGTGGCATGGCCATCAATACACGCGAAGAACTGGAAGAAGAAAGAAGACTCTTCTATGTAGCTGTTACCCGTGCCAAACAAAAACTATGGTTAACCCATGCCAATGCGCGTTATCGTTTTGGACAGCTGGT
This sequence comes from Sediminibacterium sp. Gen4, assembly GCA_013391385.1. GTDB lineage: Bacteria > Bacteroidota > Bacteroidia > Chitinophagales > Chitinophagaceae > Sediminibacterium. Next base: position 72,690 of record JACBFI010000015.1, read on the forward strand.
ACAGAATGAGCCAAGTAGATTCATAGAAGAAATGCCGGAACAGTATATCGATAAAACCTATGCCGGCGGCGGCGCCCGTAACCATGCCGGAAGTGATATGGGCAGTGCTTTTGAACGGATGCAGCGTGGGTTTGGTTTTGGTGGAGGCAGTGCTGCCGCAGCAGAAAGAAAATATGGTCCGCCCCCGGCACGAAAACCCAATGCAAAACCCGAATACTTACCGGTACAACCACCCGCAGCTAAAGTAGTAGCACATACACCATCACCCAATTTTGTAGCGAGTGATACTTCACAACTACAAGAAGGACAAACAGTAGAACACCAGAAATTCGGTTTTGGTAAAGTGATGAAAATCGAAGGCTCTGCACACAATCCTGTTGCTACCATTGTATTTGATCAGAATGGAGAGAAAAAGATCATGTTGAATTATGCGAAGTTGAGAATCGTTGAATAAAATAATAAGGAACAAGAAATAAGAAACAGGAAACAAGGTCCAAAGGACTCCCTTGGAGAAGGTTCAAGAATCAATTCTCAAGTTTACATAGCGCCGGACTTTAGTCCGGCGAAAAAAAGAGTAAGGAGAAATGTTGCGTGACGAAGGCGAATCAAATCAATGCCTTCACTTCTTCATTCAATATTCGAAATTCATCATTCGATATTTTTCACACTTTGCTCCAACTACCATCATCCGGAATCATCACTTGTTTTTGTAATTGATTTTGTTCGATGATTTCACGGAAATCTTTTCTTTTTTCCAGACAATGATTGATGGTTTCTAAATGTACCACACTGATGTTGGCTTTGGTGGCTTTACTGACTTCGAGTACATCTATTCCTGTCATGGTGATGGCATCACCTTGTAAGAAACGTGCACCGCCACCATTCACTATGATATGATCGGGTTGATATCGGTCTATGACTCTTTTCACTTCCTCACACCAAATCGTATCTCCTGCGATGTACAAGGATTGTTTTTTGTGGGCAATCACATATCCGGAAACCTGCCCCATTCTTTTTCCGATTTCTCCGGTACCATGTTGTCCGCCGGTTCGGGTAATGCCAATGCCTTTCCATTCCATGTGTTCATTCAATGGAATGATTTCTTTGAATCCTTGCTGTTTTAATCTGTCCACATCTGTAGGCTGACAAATAATCGGTATCTCTTTGTTGAGTAAGTCTCTCGCCTTCACATCCCAATGATCAGCGTGAACATGTGTGAGCAGGATGGCGTTAACGGTTGCTAATTTTTTCTTGAGTTCTACTTCGTTAAAAGGAAGATCTACCATCGGTATGCGCAAACTGTTGCCGGCATTTGGAATCGGATTCATGGCATCTTTTGCACTCAGCATGGGGTCTACTAAGATGTTGAGTTTATTCACTTCAACAAACAGTGTAGCATGTCGCCATAACTGAAAACGAAATCTTGTTTTGTTGCTAGGCGCTGCATACAGCTGTTTGGTAGCCAAAGCCATCATGGCCAAACTGCTTTGCTGTAGAAATGTTCTTCTTTTCATAACTGTGATGAACTACAAATTGAAGTACTTAAATGTTTGGGCTGTGTTGGGCTGCAAGCTACAAGTTTCAGGCTACAAGGATTAACTATTGGCAAAATGAATGGCTCTTCTTTCTGCATAGGTCTCACGGGTACCTGCCAGCATAAAGCCACAATGTCCGCCTGCTGCTGTGGTTTCCAATAGAATATTCGGATTGACAGCCGCTGCTTCATATCCTATACAGGGTTCAGATAAAAAGGGATCATTCAATGCCTGAATCAGCAAAACGGGAATTTGAATTTGTGGAAGCAGTGGTTTTACACTGGCACGTGCATAAAAATCTAGGGCATCAGTATAACCATGTAAAGGCGCAGTATATCTGTTATCGAATTCAACAAATGTTTTGATCTGTTCATATCCTTTATAACTGATTTGATCAGCATAGCGGATAGATTTTTCCTGGATTTTCTTTCCTAACTTTTTTAAAAAACGTTTTACATAAACGCTGTTACCCGGTTGAGAAAGCGCTTGTACACTGGCATACAGATCACAGGGAACTGAAACACCGATTACTTTTTTTACAGCCGCAGGAACCCGATTGGGAAACTCTCCTACTGATCGTAAACTCAAACTGCCACCCATGCTAAATCCGACAAGCACAATATTATCATAGCCATATGTATCAATAGCATGTTGTATCACCGCTCTGAGATCATTGGCATCACCATGATGATAAAAACGTAATAATCGATTGGGCTCTCCGCTACAACTTCTGCAATTCCATCCCAATGCATCCCATCCCTGCGCCACAAATATTTTGGCCATGCCGGTAACATAATGTCTACCTGAGTCACCTTCCAATCCATGTGTAATGATGACCAATTTTTTCTGAGTCCTGTTTTGCTGATGCCAATCCAGATCTACAAAATCACCATCTACCAGTTCCAGTCTCTCCCGATGATCATATCGAAAATCCACTTTCCGAAACATGCTGGGATAAATAGACTGTACATGTCCATTCCACTGCCAAAAAGGAGCATGATACGAGGTATCGGAGACGTGTGGCATGTGAAGTTTTCGTAAAAATAGTGGGAAATAAGAGACAAGAAGGAAGAAACAAGGAACAAGAAAGAAACAAGAAACAGGGAACAAGGTCCAAAGGACTCCCTTGGAGAAGGTTCAAGAATCAATACACAAGTTTAAATAGCGCCGGACTTTAGTCCGGCGAAACAAAAAGGCTAGAAAGCCAACCCCATTACTCATTACTAGCAGCTAGCAGCTCGTGGCTCGAGGTTCAAAGCTCAAAGCTTATTTCGTATTTTTAACTCATGACCGGCGCCAAATACCTCAAATACCTGAATCCGCTCACGCTGTTTGATACCAAGCGTACACGTGATATTTTTCATGTGAACCCTACCATTATTCCGGAAAGAGTGGAAGCTAGTGAGATTCGGGTGAAAGTGTATGATTATTCTGCAACTGAATTTGTAGAAAAACAATTGAGTGATATCAAAGATTGTTTTGCTTATCGGGATAATGAGCAAACTACCTGGATCAATGTGGATGGTATTCGTAAGGCAGATGTAGAAGCTGTATGTCATCATTTTGGTATACACTACTTGATAGTGGAAGACATCATGAGTGTGAGTCAGCGACCGAAGATGGATGAGATGGAGAATGTGATGTTCTGCCTGCTCAATATGCTGTACTTCAATGAACAAACCGGCGCGGTAGAGACTGAACAGATCAGTATTGTTTTAGGAAAAGGATTTGTATTGTCTTTTCAGGAAGATGCAGGGCGAGATGTATTCAATCCTATTCGCGATAAGTTGAAACTGAATGGCAGTAAGCTTCGTGTGAGTGGAGCCGACTATCTCTGTTATGCGTTGTTGGATATGATTGTAGACAACTATTATATCGTGATGGAGAAACTGGGAGATCGTATTGAGTTATTGGAAGAAAAAATCATCCGCGGTAGTAATACGCGAACACTGGCGGTGATCAATAGTTTACGCAAAGAGTTAATTGTATTGAAACGTAATGTGAGTCCGGTAAGAGAATTGATCAATGGATTTATTCGCAGTGAAAGTGATTTGCTGGAAGAAAGAACCACCAAGTATTTTAAAGATGTGTACGATCATATTCTGCAAGCGAATGACTTGGCAGAAAACTATCGAGATATGATGATGAACTTACAGGATCTCTATCTCAGCAATGTAAACCTGAAGACCAATGAAGTGATGAAAGTAATGGCCATTGTAACCTGTTTACTGGCACCCGCAACAGTCATCGGCGGCATCTTCGGTATGAACTTCGATCGCATCCCCTATCTCCACCACCAATACGGCTTCTTCATCGCAGTTGGACTGATGTTGATTGTGCCGGTTTGGATGTTGGTAGTGTTTAAGAGGAGAGGGTGGTTTTGAAGGCTGCAAGCTACAAGCCACAAGCTTCAAGCAAATTATTTAAGGGTTACTTCTAAATAATTTACCAAACACTTGCAGCTAGAAGCTTGCGGCTTGCAGCTTCAAGCCACAAGCCACAAGCAAGTTATTTAAGGGTTACTTCTAAATAATTTACCAAACACTTGCAGCTTGAAGCTTGCGGCTTGCAGCCTTCTCCTCACACTTTCACCAACTTCCACTTCCCACGTTTAAACAGAATAACACTAGTAATGGTGATACAGGTTTCTGTTGTTACGATGGCGATGAATACGCCGGTGGTTCCCATGTTCAGTACTTTGGAGAGTAGCATGGCAAAGGGTATTTGGAAAACCCAGAACCAAAATAAATTGATCCAGGTAGGTGTTCTGCTGTCGCCGGCACCGTTAAAGGCGTTGATCATGACCATGCCTACACCGTAGAAAATGTAACCCAAACTCACAATACGCAATGCAGTGACAGCTGTTTTGGTAACAGCAGGATCATGTGATATGAGTCCCACAAAAAATTCAGCACCTACTACAAACAGTACAGATACAAATGCCATGAAAATTGCATTGTAACGAGCCGTTTTCCAAACCGATTGTTCAGCACGATCGGGTTGTTGGGCGCCGAGGTTTTGTCCAACAAGCGTTGCGGCCGCATTACTCAATCCCCATGCGGGCATGATAAAGAAAATGAGTAGGCGGATGGCGATGGTATAACCTGCTACCGCATCGCTACCAAAACCGGAAACAATTCTGGCCATCGCGATCCAGCTGGCAGAGCCGATGATGAATTGTAAGGTTCCGGTAGATGCGATATTAGCGATGGAAGAGAGGATTTCTTTATTCGGAATAAAATGTTTGCGCACGATGCGTACAATATTTTTTCCATTGAATAAATGATAGAGCTGATACAATACACCAATACCTCTACCGGTGGTGGTGGCAATGGCAGCGCCGGTTAATCCAAACTGATCGATCAATATCGGACATAAAATGATGTTGCAGATATTGGCGAGCCATAAGCTTTTCATGGCCATGGCCGCATCACCTGCACCGCGGAAGATACCGTTGATAAGGAAGAGCAACATGATCACCAGATTACCCACCAACATGATGCGTGTATAATTGGTACCCATGGCTACAACCGTTTCATCGGCACCCATAAGTGCCAGCACATCTGCTGCATAAAAGATACCGACAATACTGATGAGTACAGATACAGCAAAACACATTAACAAAGCCTGAGCTCCTGCCTTGGCAGCACCTTCGGGATTTTTCTCACCAATTCTTCTTGCTACCATAGCGGTAGCCGCCATACTCAAACCGATGGCAACAGAATAAATAAGGGTGAGACAAGATTCTGTAAGTCCAACAGTAGCGGCCGCGCCGGCGCCGAGTTTGCTCACAAAGAAAATATCGACCACAGCAAACACAGACTCCATGCACATTTCAAGGATCATGGGTATGGCCAGCATGAACACAGCTTTACGGATACTACCTTGGGTAAAATCCTGGTGTTCGCTGTTAAGTGCTTCGCGGAAATAACTGAAAAAGCCCTTCTTGGGCGTATGATTAATAGTGGTGTTCGTCATTACAAGAATGCATTAAATAAATTGAGAGATAGTCCACCTGAGGCGGACGGTTTAAGGGTGTTGAGCGAGAATGGGTAGCAGTGATTCGGTTCTGGTACCCTGCTTAGATGTTCATAAAACTGGTATTCGTGTTTGAATATCCTTTGGATGATTATGATACATGATCCGAAGGCGCGTCAAAATTATTCTTTTCTTTCACAAATGCAATACACGAAAATGGATGAGTGGTTAAAAATGGGGTGAATGAAGATGGGTCATTAAAAACCCTTTAAAATCTTGCAATAAAAGGGGTTACCGGGAAGAAATCAGGTTGATTTTTTTTGTTAAATGCTAGGAATCAGTAAATTAGGATGCTTAATTCCTGAAACGATATTTGGTTCGCCTGAAACCAAACCCTGAGAAACAGCCCCGACAGTATCGTCGGGGTTTTTATTTCAATACCCACATACCAAAAACCGATTTTATACGTATATACAGTTGTTATTACCGTGTGAACTTTCAAACGGATAAGCTGTTGAATATCAAATTCCTATATCTTTATTACAAAGTTCAATATCCCCCAAGATGAACTGCTTGAGATTGATAAGGTCCAGTATCTGTGTGTTCGTGCGTGGAGTGCGGGCAAAAAGAGTTTTCATTAATTCATCTTTTACATCGATTTTTTTTCTCACTCCTATAGTTTCTTTTACCCAAACTACCATTAGTCTTACTAACCCACTTCAGGCAACTACAGTCTGTCAAAACACAGTTATAGGTTTTACAGGCCAATCCAATGATCCTAATGCTCTATTTGTTAAATGGGTTAGACTTACAAATGGAGTTACAACTGCAACGGGTCCAGTTGTCGCAACAACTCCAGATGGTTTAGGAAACTTTTCATATAGTTTCAACTATACAGCAGGAGTAATGTTGAATAGTCAAACAACACATGTATTCAGATTTATTTTTGGTCCAACTGAAGTTGATGTTGATGTTCCAAATATTCCTCCAGCTTTCGAGACATCAAACTCAATAACTATTACGGTTAACCCTAATCCTACAGCAACACTTACGGCTCTTGGTGGTGTAAATACTGTTTGTCAAAATGGAACATCCCCAACAGTTAATATAACGGGAGTAGTAGGAATAGCTCCATTTACTTACACATATAGAATAACAGATCCATTAGGTAATGTTGGCTCCAATCAAACAGTTGTATCAGATGGGGCAGGGTTAGCGCAGCTGACTGTGCCTACAAATGGAACAACCGGAGTATATACTTATCAGTTATTGCAAATTCAGGAGTCAAGCTCAACAACCTGTAGTAGTGTTTCAACAGCTAATCTAACAATGACGATAGTGCCGCTGCCAACTGCAACCATCACAGCCAGCTCACTAACCGCTTGCGTTAATACAACAGCACCAACCGTTACGATAACGGGAGCAGGGGGAACAGCTCCTTTTACATTTACTTATCGTGAAATTACAAATGGAATGCCCGGGTCAAATCAGGTCATTGTTTCAAATGGTGCTGGTGTTGCTACTTTTTCTGCAACTGTTAGTTCCGCAGCTACAAGGGTGTATGAGTTGGTATCTGTTCAAGAAAGTAGTGCAACAGCTTGCGCCAATACACAAACCGCATCTGTTACCATTGTTACCAATGCAAATCCTAACGTCACTGGAGTAGACCCCGCATTACCTGCTGTTTGTTTCGGTGCTCCGAATTTTAATGTTACTTTTTCCGGAGTCACAGGAGGTCCTGATCAGTATAGAATTATTTGGAACGGTGCTGCATTGGCGGCAGGGTTTACAAATGATGGATTTCAAACTTATAATACCAGCACTAATACTGTTACAGTAAATATTCCCGGAACAGTTACGCCAAGTACAACCTATAGCGGTACGTTAAGATTATTAAATTCATCAACAGGTTGTTTCTTAGAAAATGGAAGTTCTGTAACCATCAATCCATTACCCACCGCTACGATAGGTAGTTCATCATCAGCAGTGTGTGTAAATG
>JACBFI010000016.1 GCA_013391385.1 Sediminibacterium sp. Gen4
AGCTTTTTCCCGTTAACTCTAACCAAGAATGGACAACTTTTTGGGGGAGCCTACATACGTAAAAAAGAAGTTTGGTTATCAATTTTTAACAATACTTAATTTTAGTAAAAAAGAGAGGTCGTTTTATTATTTATATAATGGCCTCTCTTTTAAACTTACCGATTTAATAAAAAACTCATTGATTGCAGGTGCTGCCTACGAAAACTCTTTTGGTTCTATCCTGTTATATACAAACAATCAGCATATTGTATACTGAATTCATCAACGATAGCAATACTTGGTTCAATAGTAAAACACACGCCCACTTGTATTTTTAGCAGATCATCCTTTACCATATTATCCCATATATAACCATTCATATCAATCAAATTCCGCAAGATCGGTAATTGCTAAATCTGACTAACACCATTTCTGTGGTTACTTTTGGGCGGCAGTATTTATCATTTTATAGGAATTGCTGAGCTGTACTGGTTGATAGATCTATTAAACCACCAATAGCTGCAAGCAAATGAAATTCACCTTTTTTATCAGGACTGACTATATAGTTTCAAATTAGCCAGAAGAAGTATTGTTGATTTTCAGAAAATCAACAGAAGATTTTTCATATAGTAATAAAAGTAGATACAGGAAAAAGAACATGTTGATTGGCGTACTACATGTTTAAATAAGCCAACAAGTGGTTATAATTCTCTTTCAACTCATTGGCATATTGTTCTTCACCGAAGTAGTAGCGAACAGAATAATCATAACGCTGGAAAGTAGCAACGATATCAGAGACTTCCACTTTATTGATCTTAATGGTGACAATGATTTGTCCGGAATCATTTTCCGGATAGGTATTGAGTTGGGTGATATAAGCATCATTGGTTTCTACCAATCTGCTGATCTCACCAAAAGAGAAGTGTCGTTTATCGGTTTCCAATACAATGATACCCCCTCTTTCTTCTGTTCCTAAGAAACGAGATAAGTGCACCATCATAGAGCGAGAAGAAATGATACCGGCTAATTCGCTCTGTTCATTGATAACAGGTAATAAGGTCAGTTCATTTTCTGCAATCAGCTTCAATGCAACAAGAAAATGTTCCTCTCCTTTAACGGATATCTTTTTGAGTGATTGTTCCAGCGAAGCGAGTAAGCCTTCTTCATCTGCATCAAGCAATTCATCTTTTTCAATGACGCCGGCAAATTTTTCCTCACTAAGTACCGGGAGGTGCAACAAGTCATAATCCTCCATCAATTGTAAGGCAAAAGAAACTTTGTCAAATAAATTGACCGCTGGAAATCCGGTATTGATGAGCTGCGATGCGAGCATGATTCTTTCTTCAATTGATATACGCGTCAACCTTTAGGAAGGTTGTGAAACAACACTTAATTTTTGCAAGAACCCATCGAGAATACGATTGAATTCATCGGGTACTTCCATCATCGGGGCATGGCCACATTTGTCTACAAAATGTAATTCACTGTTTGGGATCAATCGGTTGAATTCCTTTCCTACAAAAGGTGGCGTAATGGTATCATTATTCCCCCAGATCAATAAAGTAGGTTGCTGGATCTGATTCAATTCTTCACCCAAGTTATTGCGGATCGCACTTTTCGCCAGTGCAATAATTTTGATGACTTTCAATCTATTATTTGTAATCTCAAATACTTCATCTACCAGTTCTTTGGTAGCAGTATTGGGATCGTAAAAAGTAAGCTGTGTTTTCTTTTTGATGTACTCATAGTCACCACGCTTGGGATAACTGTCACCCATTCCATTTTCAAACAACCCACTACTACCTGTAAGGATCAGCGATTTAATTCTTTCCGGATGTTTTAAGATATGTACCAAAGCAACATGTCCACCTAAAGAGTTCCCAAGTAGATGAATATTTTCATATCCCCTCATCTCAATGAACTTATGTACGTGTTTCTCCAATCCGCCAACAGAGGTATGAAAAATATCCAGGTCGAAAAGAGGCAGCATGGGCACTACCACTTTGTATTTGGGCTTGAAATACTCAATGAGGTCTTTGAAATTGCTGAGTGCACCAAATAATCCATGGAGCAGCAACAAAGGTTCACCTTCCCCTTCTTCAATGTATTTGAACTTGTCTTGATGTTTAATCTCGTAATTCATGGGGTTAATTTCTTATGCAAGCATGATATCCGTTACAAATAAAAGAAAAACCATTAACAATATAAGAAACGTTTGAAACAAGCTGCGGATTGTGCCGAATCTTTACTAAGATACTGATTTATAGGCAAAAATGTATGCCTTTACTGTGTCACCTGACTGGCAGGAGCTACACCGGTCTCAAAGAAATCAGTAAGGGAAGAAAACATGTCGCCAAATAAAGGGATTATTTCTCCGATCCCATCAATCACTTTTGGACCCCAGGGTTGTATGAAACCATAGGTTTGTGAAGCGTCAAGTGTGGTTTTATCAAATAAATGCAATTGTTCTGCATAAAATAGTACCACACTCAATACTAACGTATAAATAGCAGCATATAAAACAATACCTGCTATTTTATTCAACCATCCTAGAAATACCATTTCTACCATTTTCTGAAGAGCAGTAGCACCCAATCTCACCAATATGACCACTGCAATCATAACCATCGCAAAAGAAATAAAAGGCAACCATGACTGAGAAATACTTGTCTGCTGGCCCAACTTCTCCGCCACATAAGCAGATAATTTCATCGCTGCTGCCAAACCCACAACAATCGCCACAAAAGAAAACACCGCCACAATCAGTCCATTGCGGTAGCCCTTGATGAGAGCGAGGATCATACAGAGGAGGAAAATGATGTCGATGAGCATGAGATAAGTCAAAAGTGAAAAGTCAAAAGTCAAAATCGTTTTGACTTTTGACTTTTGATTTTTTAATTAGATGCCAACAACTCCTTCACCACCGCAGAAATGGCTTTCCCATCTGCTTGTCCGGAAAGTTGTTTGGAAGCTACCCCCATTACCTTGCCCATGTCTTGTGGACCTGCAGCGCCGGTAGTGGTGATGATTTCAGCGATGATCTTCTTTAATTCATCTGCATCCAACTGTTTGGGCAGGAACTGTTCGATCACAGCAATTTCTTCCTGTTCTTTTTTAGCGAGGTCTTCACGGTTTTGTTGCTGGAATATTTCCAGTGAATCTTTTCTTTGTTTTACCAGCTTCTGTAACAGTTTCAATTCCCCTTCGGCATTGATTTGTCCGTTAGCACCGGGTTCTGTTTTAGCTTTGATGATTTCAGCTTTGATGGCACGTAGACCACGGAGAAGCGCTTCATTTTTTGATTTCATCGCTTCTTTCATACCTGTCATTACTTTTTCTTCTAAACTCATAGCGGTATGTTTTATTGGTTTTCTTTTAATTGAGAATCACGGAATTTTTTGTAGAACTCTTTGGCAAAAGCTTTCATGTCTTCCATCATTTCCTTTTGTTGCGTGGCACGCATATAGGTATCCGCCATACCCATCAGGGTTTGGTAATAAAAATCGGCCATTTCATCTACCATCATTTCCTTGGTCCAGAGATCGATGCGCAGGGCTGATTTATCCGCCGCGTCCCAAAAAGCTACCATCATGGCTCTGGCAGGTTGTGCCATATCTGCAGTGCTGTCGCTCGCTTTCCATTGGATGGACTGTGGTACTTTTTGTTCGTCTAAGTGAACATCAATGTTTATTGTTGAAGTATGCATACGTAGTTCAAAGATTTTAAAATAAGGCGCAAAAATAAGGTTTAATCAGCAGCCGAGTGAAGGCCTATACGCTCAATACTGCTTTGCGTAAAGATTCATATATGGCGATAGCACTGGTATCCCAGCTAAATTGACCAACCCTTTCCAAGCCTTTGGTAATAAAAGCATTACGGATACCTTCATTTCGGTATAGACTCAACATCTCTTTGGCAATGGCATCTGGATCGGCAGGATCAATCAGTAAAGCGGCATCACCGGCTACTTCCGGCATACTACTGGTATTTGAGCAAATAACAGGAACGCCACATTGCATGGCTTCTAAAATAGGCAATCCGAAACCTTCAAACCAGGAAGGATATACCAGCGCATAAGCTGCGGCCGTTACTCTTTGTAATTGTTCTTCGGGTAAATAATCCAATAGCACTACATCTTCCCGGTATTTGTAGGTCTTGATTTTTTCCAAAAGATCATCGTATTGCCAAGCTTTTCTACCAGCTACCAGCAACTTCATATTACTGTGTTGCCATTTTTTAAAATGTGAGAATGCTTTCAGTAGGTTTAATAAATTTTTCCGAGGATGAATACCTCCTACAAACAAGAAATATTCTCTTCCATCTGCATATCCATCTTTCACCGCTTGTTTGTCTTCCCACTCCATGGGTTGAAACCCTTTCCGTACTGCACCGCCGATCACTTGGATCTTTGTTGAAGCAGTTCGATAGGTTTTCATGATATCTGTTTTTGAAAACTCAGATACGGTGATGATCTGTTTTGCTTTGCGCAGAAATGCGGGTGTGAACCAACGATAATAGGCCCGCTGATACCAGCTGATGTATTCAGGATGATGCAAAAAAGCCAGATCATGGATCATGAGCACTTGCGGAACAGAACTAGTAACACTACAAAATCCGTATGGCTGAAACCAAACATCGGCTTTCCATTTTTTTACAGCTCTTGTCGCTTTTATATCATACCAATATTTAAAACTCAGAGGGTGACGTGCAGCAGGGGGTACTAATACCGAATGAACATTAGGAGCGGTAATAAACGGTGTTTCCCATGCACGATCATACAATAACAAAAACTCATCTTCCGGATGTGACGCTACCATACGACGTAATACTTCCGCCGTATAATGCCCATACCCTTCCATTGGATTGTTCTGCAGAAAAATGGCATTGATGGCGATACGCATGGGAAGCAAAATTAGTAGGTATACGATCAATTATTGTTAAAATAAAGCATCGATATAAAAGGTTAAGAATTTATATTATATTATTGTATTCACTTATGCGAAAAACATGCTTTCTTTTGTTATCCTGTTTATTGTATCTGAACATACAAGCATCTGATTCATTATATGTTCAACTCAATAAGCAAAACTTCAAAAAAGGAGATACCCTAGATTTTTCTTGTGTCATCCCCGATTTTGAAAAAGCAAAACTCAATGCGGCATCCTTACATGTATGGATCGATCATATCAGTACCGGCACTCGCTGGAAATTTCGTTATCCGTTTATCAATGGCGAAGCTCAGGCAGCACTGGTTTTGGCAAAAACATTACCTGATGGACATTTCGCTGTGAACTTCCTGGTACAAAAGGGATATTTCCGTTTATCCGGACAGTTAAAAGAAAAGTTTGAGGATGAGAACAATATCAATTACCTGATGGTTCCAAAAAACAAACGGACCTATTCAGAAACCATCACACTGAATAAGGATGGTTTTTTTCGTTTGAAGAGTACCTTATTCGAAGATTCTGCTTATTTCGTTTTTTCACCCGTTAAAAAGAACGCCAAAAATAACCTGAACATCAGTATAGAAACGCCTTTGGACTCTACTTTCATTCCTGAAATGGAAACTAGGATATGGATTACTGTGGGGAATCAGAAAAGACCCATGAACAAAGAAGATTCTGCTGCTTATGCATTTAACATGATCAGTAGCTCGGGTACTGATCTGTTACCCAATGTAACGGTTGTGGGTAAATACAAAAAGAAAGTAGAGCAATACGATGATTATTATTCGAGTGGTCCGTTTAAACGTGATGAAGCGATGATCTTTGACGGAATTGAAGACGAAACCATGGCACGATCCATGAGCATTCTTCGTTTTCTGGAAGGAAAAGTACCCGGACTGATCGTTGAAAAAGATCAGGAAAGCATGGTGGAGATGGCAAGATGGAGAGGTGAGCCTACGGAAATTTATTTGGATGAGTTTAGAGTATCCCCACAAGATATTTGGATCGTTTCTCCTTCTGATGTAGCGATGGTAAAAGTGTACCGTCCACCCGCGATGTTATCACCATTATCAGGAGCCGCCGGTGCTATCGCTATTTATACCAAGCGTGGAGAGTTTGCGGGGAAGAATAGATTTAAACATAGCTTTACAGTGAAGGGATATACACCTGCGGAAGCAGTTTGGCAGTGATATTTGTATAGAAGATGAACAGCTATTGATCGTTTCCATTTCTCATTTATACAATTCGTTTCTAAAATACCTGTGCTATGCAAAAATTACAATTCAAAGTAAACATCAACGCACCTGCAGCCAATGTATACGATTGTATGCTTGGTATTCAAAATAAATCAACTTATGAGCAATGGACTTCATTGTTCAATCCCACATCCACCTATGAGGGAAGTTGGAATAAAGGAAGTAAAATTCTATTTATTGGCGTAGATGAGAAAGGAGAAAAGGGAGGTATTGTTTCCAAGATAGCTGATAATATTCCCCACCAATTTGTTTCGATTCAACATTATGGTCTTGTAAAAGGTGATCAGGAAATTACGGAGGGACCGGAAGTAGAAAAATGGGCCAATGGATTTGAAAATTATCACTTCGAAGAAAACAATGGAATTACAACCGTTACTGTTGAATTAGATACCACTGAAGATTTCATAGGTTATATGAATGAGAAATATCCAAAAGCACTTAACAGGTTGAAAGAACTTTGTGAACAGTAAAATGGAACGCAGATGAATGAATCATGATTGACCATGAAAATTATAAGAATCTGTGTTCCATTATCAATAATGATAAAACCCTTTCCCCGTTTTCCGTCCCAATTCACCCGCAGCTACTTTCGCCGCTTGAATTGGCGAAGGTGTTAAACGTTTGGGTTTACCCAGTGCTTCCCATACAATATTGCTTACACCAAAATTGATATCCATTCCAATAAGATCCATCAGTTTGAATGGACCCATTTTAAAACCACTCGCTTCCATCACCGCATCAATCGCAGCAAAATCCATCTGCTCTTTTTCTACCAGTTGCATGGCTTCCAGGTAATAATGTCTGGCAACGCGATTGACAATAAAGCCCGGTGCATCTTTACAGACAACCGGCACTTTCCCCATCTGTTTACTGATAGCAATGGTCTGTTGCATTACTTCCGCAGAAGTAGCGGTTCCTTGTATTACTTCCACCAGTTTCATCAATGGAGCCGGATTGAAAAAATGCATGCCAACGACTCTTTCAGGATGCGGAATTTCGACCGCGATCTCACTCACCGGAATTGAAGAGGTATTGGTAGCCAAAATGGTATCATTACTATTCAAAGCAGCCAGTTGAGTAAACAAACTCACTTTGGCTTCTTTCTTTTCGATAATGGCTTCAATGATCATATCTGCTACACAATCATTTGCTTGCGTTGTGAAAAGGATACGATCCAGAGTCTCTTGTTTTTCTGTTGCACTGATCTTCCCTTTTTCTGCCAACTTATTAAGATTCAGCTCAATGGCCTTTCTGCTTTTTTCGATCATCTCCCCACTTAAATCAAACTGAATGGTTCGATAGCCAGATTGGGCACTTACCTGAGCAATGCCACTCCCCATAGTTCCCGCGCCACAAATACAGATGGTTTTGATTGATTTCATACGATCCTGTAATGATTGGAACGCAAGATACTTACATCTTTTCCACTTTAACTAAACGCCGTAAAATCCTGCTACTCAGATGGCTTACTTTTATACCATGCAAAAAATGCAGCAACTCGATCTGTTTGGAATGCCTGTAGAACCGGCAAGTGCCCCTGCTAAAAAAACGGTAGCCCCTAAAGCAAAACCTGCGCAGGAAGTTGTACCTGAACCTCAACCTATGGTTGTAGCAGAACCGGAACCCGTAATGATTCCCGAGCCTGTTGCAATCATCACTGAAACTCCTCTCATTGAGACTGAGCCTTCTATTATTGCAGAAACACCAATTAAACAAGAAGACCCCGTTGTTTTTGCAGATGAACGTATTGTGGTAAAGATCAAACCCAAAAACATTACTACGGAAGTAAAAGCTATTGAACAAGCAATACCTACTCCGCCTAAAGCTGCTGAACCTCTCGCTACCAAACAACCTGGTAAACGCGGTAGAAAATCTTTCCGTGAAATAGATACTGAAATTGATCTCGTTGATATTCCGGATGAAGAAACATTGAAACAAAAATTATACTACCCCATCAGTGAAGTAGCCAAATGGTTCAAAGTGAATACTTCTTTACTGCGTTATTGGGAAAATGAATTTGATATTCTCCAACCCCGCAAGACACGCAAGGGAGATCGCTTATTCAGATATGAAGATATCCGCAACTTACAACTGATCTATTTCCTGTTGCGCCAGCGTAAGTTCTCCATTGAAGGAGCAAGAGCTTATCTCAAACAAAACAAACATCAGGCCGATGTACAGGCACAACTTGTACAATCCTTGACCAAATTCAAATCTTTCTTACTCGAGCTAAGAGCAGGTCTAGGTAACTGACCCTTCGTCGCCATTTCAGCCCTGCGGACTGAACGCTCCTCAGGGTGACAAGATCGACTATAATAATAATGGTGATGGGTAAAACCTATCACCATTTTACTATCCAAAAATCGATTGTCACCCTGAGGAATCTTCCGACACAAGTCGGAAATGGCGACGAAGGGTCAGTTGTTTGCTTGTCGCACAGTCACATCTGTATTCGCAGCTGCCAACTGTAAATGATGTTCTTCCAGCCAACCAATAATTTCAAGATTCACCCGCTGTCTTAATTGATTAAATGTTTCTATGGACTGATCCATGGATGTGAAAAATTCAATGATCACCACATGTGCATTCTTACCTGTTTCTGCAAGAAAGACAACCGTGCTGAGAATATCCGGTTTATCCAATATCTTTTTGGCTGCTACGGTGAACGCTTCTAATTGTGTTGCAGAAGCTGCTAGATCCAATTCCATCCTGAGCTCTGCTTTACGTTGTGTTCGCAAACTGATATTGTCTACGATCGTATCCACCATTTGTTTATTTGGAACAGAGATATAGGTTTTTTCTGTCGTTCTGATTCGTGTACTTCTTAATCCGATCTTTTCAATATTTCCGGTAAACCCATTGACTTTTACCAGATCACCTACAGCAAACGGACGATCAAAAAATATGATGAAAGAAGCGATTAAATTTTCCAGACTCTCTCTTGTTGCTAAAGCAAGTGCCGCACCCACAATACTCAATCCGGTCAACACATTACCTACTGGCTTATTGAAAGAGAATTTCATGATCAATAATATCCCAATGATCACCAGTATGACTTTAAAAAAATCTTTGAAGAAAATAATCAGTTGATTGTCTGTTTGATCTATTGTAAGATTTGCCTTTTCTTCCAGTACAATCGCAATAAAGTCAATGACACGTAAACAAAGCCGAATGAATACAGTCACCAATATCCCGTTTGCTAATGATTCAATGATTTGTCTGGATGTAACACGATAAACCTTAAATTCTAACACACCAGGAAACTGTAACTTATCAATGGCTATCACTGAAATGGAAAGAAATAAAAATAACCCCAATGGGCCAGCTACAAGGTCGAGAAAAGATTGCCTAGCTGTATGATCTCTTTTCTTCGTAATTGCCTTATACAGCTGATTGGCCAAGTACTTTGAAATAAAGCGTTTTAGCAACAGCATCAGCAGAATAGTGCCTATTACATATAAGTAGGCTTCAACAGTATTGTCGAATAACTTTTGCTGTAGAAAATTTTCCATAGTGTAATCTACATAGTAGGGTTAAGATTGCCATTGATGCAATTGCACTTCAGTACCATCAAAACTGGCATAGGTAAAATTACGGATCCAATCACCGAGATTGATGTAACGGCTTTTTTCATTGAGCTTAAAGTCGATGGGATAATGACGATGACCAAACACGAGATAATCGAAATGTTCTTTAGTCAACATTTCTTTACAATAAATAATCAGCCACTCATTTTCTTCACCCAGGAAATGTTGATCGGAAGTACCGGTTTTTTCACGACTCTTTCTGCTGAAATAATTAGCTAATCCAATCCCCCAGCTAGGGTGCAGCAATCCGAATAACCATTGACACAAAGGGTTTCGGAATATCTTTTTTAGAAACTTATATCCATGATCACCCGGACCTAATCCATCACCATGACCAATATAAAAACGCTTCCCATTCCATTCAAATACTTTGGGATGATGGTAGACCGGAATATTCAGTTCTTTCTCAAAATATCCGCGCATCCACATATCATGATTACCGACAAAACAATGAATCGCAATTCCGCGATCTGTAAGTTCAGCAAGTTTGCCGAGTAACCGTACATAACCCTTGGGTACTACCTGTTTGTATTCGTACCAGAAATCAAAAATATCTCCCACAATAAAGATCATCGCAGCACTGTCTTTGATACTGTCCAAAAATGCCACTACCTTTTTCTCACGAACAAGACTCTGTTCATAATCAGGCGCGCCGAGATGAAAATCTGAAAGAAAATATATTTTTTGTTGCGGTGTAATGGATGGCATTAGGCAAATAACAATTGTGCATCCGTATGATGCATGAATGATCTGTGAATTTACTGTTTATTTTTCTGCTGCATATATACCAGCAAATCGCCACATTCAATACGAGGTCTGCCGCTTATATCTCCTTTATACCAGTAGATCCATGCTTCTATAGCGGTATCATTTAAGTATACCGTCGTTTTCTCACGAGCATACAATACCGGTTCATCTGCTTCTCCATTGATGCCCTCATAATCATCCAACTGACCAATCGCCCAGGGAAATTCTGCCGTTTGTTGAATGGTATACAATTCTCCGGTGATCCAAGTTTCTGCATGGCCGGGAACTGCAGCGGGATAATCGCCCATATCATACAACTCACCCTTCACTTTTGCAGTGCCTGCCAATTCAAAATATTTGCTGATATAGGCGTAGGCCGGATGCTGAAAGCCACTTCTAAGTGAACCATACACAAATAAAGGCAATACGGTGATAGACATACGCTTTAGTTAGTTCTTTGAACAAGGAAACAAAATACTTCTTTCGGACCATGCACCCCCACTACCAATGTTTTTTCAATATCCGCAGTTCTGCTGGGTCCGGTTGCCAATGTGATCATAGAAGGCAATTGCTCTCCGTATTCTTGTTGTAATGAAATTAATGCTTCATCAATATCATAGACCAACTGATCAGTATATGCAATACAAATATGTATAGGCGCATACACACTCACCGTTCTGCCACTTTGTTGTCCACTGGATAGTACCATACTTCCTGTTCTTGCCACCAGGTATTCGCAGCCGGTAATAGAAGCATCGCAACTCTCTACTTCAGGTGCCGTCATGGCATGAAAACCTGCATCGGAGAGTACTTGTCTGAGTTCATCTTCTCTACAATACAACTCTTTCCACTCTCTTTTAATGAAAAGCATATTGAGTTGTGAAGCCAGTTCCTTCTCATTTTCACAATAAGAAAAGCGGCCTTGTAGCTTGGTGAAATTTTCTGCAAACAATACATCCAACTCTTCAGTTGGTGCATGGAATACCGAAGACTGTTCTGTTTGTTGGGGAAAGGGAACAGGCACTGGTTGAGTCAGTGCCTGTTTTATTTTATTCAAAATGGTATCTCTTGCAGATTGTGACATTATACCGTTTCGTTTGAATCTGTAGTAGTGTTTACATCCGTTGTTGCTGTTTCGTCGGCAATGACTTCTGTTGTAGTCTCTTCTACTTCTAACAATTTCTTTTCCTCAAAAGGTCTTTTGCCGATCAACTCTTCCACATCACTTTTATGTAGTACCTCTTTATCTAACAATTCTTTTGCAAGTTTTTCTACTTGTTCTTTTTTCTCCGTCAACAATTGAATGGTACGCTGATACGCTTCATCAATAATACCTCTTACCTCTTCATCGATGATTTTTCCTGTTTCTTCACTAAATGGTTTGGTAAATGTATTTTCCTGTGAAGGGTCATAAAAACTCACATTACCTACTTTGCTGTTCATACCATAAGCTGTTACCATGCTGTAAGCAATTCTGGTAATCTGTTGAAGATCATTCGCAGCACCGGTAGAAATTTTTCCAAAGAAAATCTGCTCTGCAGCACGACCTCCCAATGTCATACAAATCTGATCCATCAATTGATCTGTATTGTATAGGTATTGTTCAGTAGGTGTGTATTGCGCATAACCTAAAGCAGCCGTACCTCTTGGTACAATGGTTACTTTTAATAAAGGATAGGCATGCTCCAAGAACCAACCACACACAGCATGTCCGGCTTCATGATAAGCGATCACAGATTTTTCATGCGGAGCGATGATCTTGTTTTTCTTTTCCAATCCACCGATCACACGGTCAATGGCATCTTGGAAGTCGCTCATGTCTACCGCTTCTTTTCCCTTACGTGCGGCAATCAATGCTGCTTCATTACAAACATTGGCGATATCAGCACCTGCAAAACCCGGTGTTTGTTCAGCCAGTTTATGCAGATCCAAGGTTTCAGATATCTTGATCGGACCTAAGTGTACTTTGAAGATCGCTTCACGACCTTTTACATCCGGTCTGTCAATAGAAATTTGTCTATCGAAACGTCCCGGACGCAACAGCGCACTATCCAATACATCCGGTCTATTGGTAGCAGCGAGGATAATAATACCGGTATCACCGCCAAAACCATCCATCTCCACCAATAATTGGTTCAATGTATTCTCCCGTTCATCGTTGCTCATGATGGCATTTCTACCACGTGCACGACCAATGGCATCGATTTCATCAATAAAGATGATACAAGGCGCTTTCTCTCTGGCTTGTTTGAACAAGTCGCGTACACGGCTAGCACCCACACCCACAAACATTTCCACGAAATCGCTACCGCTCAAGCTAAAGAAAGGCACTTGCGCTTCACCGGCCATGGCTTTTGCCAATAGGGTTTTACCGGTACCCGGAGGGCCCACGAGTAATGCACCTTTTGGAATCTTACCGCCCAGTGAAGTATATTTTTTCGGATTCTTCAGGAAATCAACGATTTCCATTACCTCTACTTTTGCTTCATCCAATCCGGCCACATCTGCAAAAGTGATGTTTACTTTTGCACCCTTATCAAACAAAGTCGCTTTTGATTTACCAATATTGAAAATTCCACCCGGACCACCACCACTGGCGGGACCACCCATTTTACGCATCAACAATATCCAGGCTACTATGATAATAAGCAATGTGAACACTGTATTCAACAATGGACCAAACCATTCCGGTGCTTTTACTACTTTCATTTCAACTTCAGCCACATTATTGGCTTTACAGAAAGCATCCAGTCTTTCTTCAAAAGCTTTCCAGTCTACTACTTCAAAAGCAAACAGCGGTGTGCCTTTTACTTTATCTGCGGATAAACGTCCTTTGAATTGTTTTACATAAAACTCTTTAGAGAGTCTGTCTGACTTGATATAGACATGCACCTGTTCTTTGTTCTTCACCAGATCCAGTCTCTGCACGTCACCGGGAAGCAAAATTTCATTCCTGAATTGCTGCTCAGAGATCACTTTCAGTTCCGGTGAAAAGTTCATGACCTGTGCCAGAATCAGCACAATAGCGATGATACCATATACCCAGTAAATATTAAATTTTGGTCCTTTACGTTGACCATCACCTTTTTCCATTTTCGATTGCTTGTTTTCCTGTGACATATTCCTCTCTGTATTGACGATTCAGGATCCGATATATTCAGTGACCCTATAATTTTTATTTATTCATGGATTTGCGAAGCCGCATCACTCCACATTTCTTCTAATTTGTAAAACTTTCTGGCATCCGGGTGCATCACATGTACTACAATATTCACATAATCAATCAGCACCCATTGCAATGCTTGTCTGCCTTCATGTTTATAAGGATGTTCATCACAACTCTTTTTCACTTCTTCTTCCACTGAATCACAAATGGCCCTGATCTGTGTGGTACTAGAAGCCTGACAAACCACAAAAAAGTCAGCCGAAGCTTCCGGTATTTTTCGGAGATCAAGGCTGATGATATTTTCACCTTTTTTATCCTGAATAGCTTTAATAATAGCCTTGAAAATTTTAGAATTTCTGGTAAGTCTAGATACCGAACTCTTCGTGCGGCTTTGTAAAACTGAAAGCGGTTCCAATAATAGCGTTGATTTAAATTAAACAATGATCCGGATCCTCTGACCCTCTTTCTTTAACACCCCACTTGGTGTTGAACGGTCTGTGTACCTTTGACATCGGTAACTTCGTCAAAAATAGTAATTCTTTGCCATCAGACATCGTTAAAACACCAATCGGACAGCCGTTCGTGGAATTATCTGTGACAGATAGTACCAACATCTATGCCATGACCCATATTCAACACAATATGGCAACACATGGTTCAGTTTTTTTTGCGCATCAGCAGGTGGCGGGGAAGGGCCAACATGGGAAAACCTGGGTAACCGAGGGGGGACAAAACATCATTCTTTCCGCTATCATTGACCCGAATCCATTGATACTGGGGCAACAATTCAGATTAAGCGTTGCAGTTGCCTTGGCATGTTATGATTTTTTTCGCAGCTATGCGGGTGAGGAGACCCATATTAAATGGCCCAATGATCTGTATTGGCGTGACAGAAAGGCAGGGGGGATTTTGATTGAGAACCAAATTCGGGGTCAACATTGGCAATGGGCGGTTGTGGGCATAGGTATCAACATCAACCAAACCACATTCGATCCTACACTGACCAACCCCGTTTCCCTCAAACAAATCACCGGCAAAACTTTTGATCCGGTACAACTGGCCAAAGAACTCTGTACCTATCTTACCCAACGTGTGCACCAACTAATCAACCACCCATTTTCAGCATTATTAGAAGAATACAATCGGTGTTTGTTCAAAAGAAATGAAGTGGTACAACTCAAAAGACTCAACACCCGGTTCACCTGCACCATACTCGGCGTTAATGAGGTTGGAGAACTCTTGGTAAAAGACGGCCCGGCAGATCGGTTTGTGTTTGGAGAAGTGAGCTGGGGGTGGGAAACAGAGAAATAAGAAATAGGAAACAAGGAACAAAGGAAGTAGAAAAACTTTCTTATTTCTTATTTCTCTGTTTCTTATTTCTTACTTATCTCTCCTCGTAACTTGCACCCTAATCAACTTCTCATGACTTCTTCTATTCGTCTTACGCAGTTTTCGCATGGTGCAGGATGTGGTTGTAAAATCGCTCCGGCTGTTTTGGATACGATTTTGAAATCTGATCAGCCTGCTACTTTATTCCCACAATTATTGGTAGGCAATGCCAGTAAGGATGATGCCGCTGCGTATGATCTTGGCAATGATCAAGTACTGATTAGTACGACCGATTTTTTTATGCCGATTGTAGATGACGCTTTCGCTTTCGGAAAAATTGCCGGCGCCAATGCCATCAGTGATGTGTATGCTATGGGGGGACAGCCTATTCTCGCCATCGCCATTCTTGGATGGCCGGTTGACAAATTACCTCCTGAACTTGCACAACAAGTGATTGAAGGAGCACGTGCTGTTTGTGCTGAAGCAGGTATACCACTGGCTGGCGGACATAGCATCGATTCTCCTGAACCTATTTTTGGATTAGCGGTCAGCGGACTTGTTCATAAAGAACACCTCAAACAAAACAATACCGCCCAGGAAGGAGATTGGTTATTACTCACCAAACCACTGGGTGTAGGTATTCTATCTACCGCACAAAAAAAAGAGTTATTGAGTAATGATGATCAACAAGTTTTATTGCAACAATTGATGCAGTTGAATAAAGTGGGCACTGCACTGGGAAAAATCAATGGGGTGCATGCGATGACGGATGTAACCGGTTTTGGTTTACTCGGACATTTACTTGAAGTAGCCGAGGGTAGTGGGCTGTCTGCTGAACTCTATTATTCAAAAGTGCCAGTGATCGATGCTGCAAAAACCTATCTCGCACAAAGGATTGTTCCTGATGCTACTTATCGTAACTGGAACAGCTATAGTGGCAAAACCGGTTTTGGTACCGGTGTGAATGTGATGGAAGCTTTCAACATCCTTCCTGATCCTCAAACCAATGGTGGACTCCTCATTGCCGTTGCACCGGATGCTTTGGAGCAAGTGCAAAATACATTGCGTGAAAATGGACTTGAAAATTTTATTGAGCCCGTCGGTAAGATGATCGAAAAGGCTGAAAAGACGATCACGGTGGTTGCTTGATGATAAGTGCGAAGGATAGGCCGCAGATTTTTATGATCAATTATGATTTATTTGTCTAGGTGAAATCTGCGTTCATCATAACAATCATAAAAAATCTGCGGCCCATCATCATTTAAGTAATTGGAATGAAGACAGGTGCAACAATGGAGCTCACACTTGCACCGCCAATTAGTTCTATAGCACTCATAGGAACACTGATAATTGTTGCAGATGCACAAATCGCTTCTTCTTGTTCTTTTGTTAATTCAGTTGTTTCTGAAAGGAATAAGAAAGTTTCTCCTCTGGCATTCTTACAACAAAATGCATTCCCCATAAAGGCTTCCAACTGATCATGCGAGAAAGGGATAATGCGATAGCCGGTTGATAACAACAATTGTTTCACTGCCATCAGATCCATGTCATCGGCAAATGCTTCTTCACACAACAAGGCAAAATCAGTACCCAGACACAACATACGATTGGTATGCAACAAAAACTTTCCGGAAGTATCTGTAGCATAAAAAGCAATGGCTTTGTACTGATGTGCCGCTGCAAATTTTTCCAGCATGGCTGTATGGGTTCTCTGTGATAAGCAGGCATAGATGAGCTTGTGTTCATGATCCATCACCATGCTGGCAGTGCCTTCGAGGAAAAATCCGTCTACTTCAAATTCGCTCCAATCTTCAATATCATTGATTAGAAAATATTTACGTAAATATTCGAGAATATCATCTCTTTTTTCTTGCCGTCTATCTCTTCGATACATGGGCAATACTGCTACTGTACCATCAGGTAATGTGGTTAACCAACAAGAAGGGAAAATAGCGTCAATAGAATCGGCAGCATCCTGCTCAAATACCACTGTCTGAATCTCATTTTTTTTGAAAGCAACTTGCAAAGTATCAAATTGTTGCAACAGTTGCAAATCAGCATTGGCATCTGCGGGACGAATCATCAATACTAAATCAGCGAGGGAAGCCATATCAACACAGTTTATCAATTCGTTGTGCAAGTTGATGATCAAGATCAGTTACAATATCACCAGCATCATGTGTGCTTAGCCATATTTCAACAGTATTCCACACATTACTCCAATAAGGATGATGATTCATTTTCTCCGCTTCAATGGCCACCCTTGTCATAAAAGCAAAAGCCTCAGAAAAATTCTGAAACTGAAATTTCTTATACAGTTTATTATTTTCTTCTACCCACATGATGAATAATGAATTTTGAATGACGAATACTCAACGTCCATCTTTATTTGGACATTTCTCTGTTCCTTATTTCTTATTTCTCTATTATCAAAAGACCATATTCCCCTTATTCTTGATCTGCTCATTCGTGAGCTCAGCTACCAACTGAACACCAACAAGGTTTTTGACGGATTGTTTGATCCAGTTACATTTTGTATCATCTACCAAATCACCTTTCATCAACCATAAAAAATCCATATGCTTGAATTCAGGCAATAAATATTCTCCGTCGAACTGATTGTGATATAGATAATGTACCAAAAAGCTATTTGGCTCCTTTGATTCATAGATACTGAAATAATAACTCCGCTCTTTCCTTCGCAAATGAATTTCATAAGCAGGGTTCAATCTAAACGTGTATCCCAAAAAGTTATTCAACTGCAAACAAAACTGATAATTCTTCACCGGCGCCGTTATGCCCAATAAACGCGTATCATCGAAGAAATCTTCGTTGAGTTCCTCAATATTCAGTCTTAGTTTGGTGGTGGCCATAGGCGATAGTGAATGGTCCATGGTCCATAGTCCATGGTATTTTTATCAGATAAATTCTCTTTCCCTACCATGGACCATCGACTATGGACCATGGACTAAATCACAGCTCTACTTCAAATACTTTCTCCTCATTTCCTCTCTTAATCCGCAACTGTGTTTTATCTCCTTTGTTAAATTTACCCAATGCTTGCATATAACTCATCACATCTACGAACTTAAATTCTCCGAGTTGCAATAAGATATCACCTGCCTGCAAACCCAGTTTCTCTGCTAATTTACCCGGACTTACACCATCAATACGCATACCGGTACCGGAATAGCCATAATCAGGGATAACTCCCAGACTTACGGTGAAGCGGCGTGTTTGTCCCATTTGGGGCTCAGTGGTTTTAGTGAAACTTAGTTTGCCTTTGGTATCTGTACGGTTGATCAGTTCATAGATGAGTTTTACGATATCTTTCTGTGCATCATAATTGATCTTGTCTGCATCATCGCTGATTTTATGATAATCAGGATGACTACCAGTGAAAAAGAATTGTACCGGAATATTGGCGCGATAAAAACTGGCATGATCACTTGGACCACTACCGGTACTATCAAATTTTATGATCAGGTTTGAATTCAATCCTTTCCATACTTCACCCCAAACCGGAGAAGTGCCATAACCACCTACCGTGAGTTTATGTGCAGTATCATAACGTCCTACCATGTCCATATTGATCATATAGTTGGGGGTAATTTTTACAGTAGGATTTTCCAACCAATATTTACTTCCCAGTAACCCTAGCTCTTCGCCAGAAAAATGAATAAAGAGATAATTGTTATTGGTAGGGGCTTTTACTTTTAGCATACGAGCCAGTTCCAGCAATGCTGCAGTACCACTGGCATTATCATCAGCGCCGTTATGAACGGCGTGGAATGTATCTAAGGCTGATTTATCCTCTCCATATCCTAGGTGATCATAATGTGCGCCAATGATGACTGTATTAGCTGCATTATTATTTAAAAACGCAATTACATTTCTGGCTTTTCGCTTTTTTTCTGACAAAGAAACATTCACACTAATGGCATAACTCGCAGATTCATCTGCAAAATGTTTCTTGATGCCTTCTTTAGTAATATAGATAACCGGAATCGACAATAAAGCAGAAGTATCATTTTTATTGAACTGAATATTGTCAACTCGATTGGAGCTATTGTACACAAATAAAGCGGTGGCACCTTTGCTAACAGCATGTGCTGCTTGTTGTTTGATTGTATTTTCTATATCGAAATGTGGATTGTTTTGATTGTCTTCCAAAACATCTTGTAAATCAAAAAACCAAGGCTGTCCTTTTTCGGTAAGTGCTATTGCGGGTTTTCCTTGTGCAGACTTATTGGCACTATACGGTAGCGGAAAATAATCTTTGCGAATGGTAAGTGTTTGGTCTTCTACTACCAAACGGGTAGCCGCATCCACCTGTTTCCCTTCTTTAATCTCAAACTCCTGTACATAGCCATTCGTGCCTTTGGCTTCTATACCCATTTGCTGGTATTGCTGAACCAGGTATTGCATCGCCAGTTCTTCGCCTTTACTACCGGTTAAGCGACCTTCCAGTTGATCATCGGCCAGATATTGTACATGCGATTTCAAAGACGCCACCAAAACCGCATTGGCTTTTTCTTCGGCGATTCGCTTTTTACGTTTACTCTGCGACCAGGAAAGAACAGGAACCAATACCAATAAGAACAGAATTTTCTTCATAACAGATGCTTAGCTGCTGCAAAAGTACGTTGAGGAAGAGAAGTATGGAGATCAAATGAATATTTTATGATGAATTTATTCCGGCAAAGTCATAAAAACACTTAATCCGCTCAAAAGTAATTTTTACCCATATCAAAAAATAAATTTTGCGAAACCAAATGGTTGCGTATATATTTGCAACTGAACGGTTGCTAAAATTAGTGTATCATGCGAAGAGATGTATTTCAAGCCATTGCCGACCCAACCAGAAGAGCCATCATTGCATTGATTGCCTTTCAAGCCATGACACCCAATGCCATTGCTGAACATTTTGACTCGAGCAGACAAGCTGTTTCCAAACACTTGCGTATACTAACAGAATGTCAGTTGGTAGAGCAAGAACAGTCGGGACGCGAAATTTACTATACCCTTAATGCCAAAAAGATGAAAGAAATCGATAAATGGCTGGAACAGTTTCGTTTGTTATGGGAAAACAGATTCAGCCAATTAGATAAAGTCTTACACACCCTTAAAACACAAAAGAAATGAACACCAATCTTTTATTCGACTTTACAGTGAATAAAGAAACCAACACCATTCATGTAAAGCGCGAATTTGCCGCCAATCTGCATTTTGTCTGGGATGCCTGGACAAAACCCGAACTGCTCGATCTCTGGTGGGCACCCAAACCCTATCGTACCGTTACTAAATCCATGGATTTCAGAGAAGGCGGTTACTGGCATTATCGCATGATTGGTCCGGACAATGACTGTCACTGGTGTAGAGCCGATTATGAACATATTGACAAACATGTGGTTTTCTCAGGATTGGATGCATTCTGTGATGAAGCAGGGACAGTCAATACAGACTTTCCTCGTTCTCACTGGACCAATCGTTTTAGCGAAAATGAAGATGTGACCACGGTGAATATTGTGATTGCGTATCAATCACTCGCTGATTTGGAGAAAATTGTTGAGCTCGGATTCAAAGAAGGATTTACGATGGCATTGCAGAATCTGGATCAGTATATCGAAGCGCAATTCAAGTTGCGTGCAGAAATGAAAAGCAGCACAAAAGAAAGAGTGTGTACGTATTTGAATTTCCCGGGTAACACGGAAGAAGCTTTTCTATTTTATCGTTCTGTTTTCAAAACAGAATTTACAACCGGAGGTATCAAACGTTTTGGTGAAGTTCCTGCTAGTGCTGATCAACCACCAATAGCTGATGCTTTAAAAAATATGGTATTACATGTAGAGTTACCGATCACCGCTAACCATATTCTAATGGGAACGGATGCTCCTAAAGAAATGGGCTTTACTGTAACGCAAGGGAATAATATGCACATTAGTATAGAACCTGAATCCAGAGCGGAAGCCAAGCGAATTTTTGATGCTTTATCTGCTGGAGGCACCATCAGTATGCCTTTACAGGACATGTTCTGGGGCGCCTATTTTGGTAGCTTCACAGACAAGTACGGTATCAACTGGATGATCAATTGCCTTGCCCAATAAAATTCAGTGCCTTCTGTGCTTTCAGTGGCAAATAATTTTCTATCAAGAAATTGCCACTGAAAGCACAGAAATACACTGAAAGAACTTTATAAAACAACCCACTATGCCAACCAAATCAACCAAACTCATCTACTGGATCACTACTGCCTTGTTTGCAGGATTCATGATCTTCTCTGCCATTCCCAATATTATGGTCAATGAAGAGTCGAAACAATTTTTATCAGGATACCTTGGATATCCTGAATATTTTATTCGCTTTATTGGTATTGCGAAATTGTTGGGATCCATTGCGATACTGATGCCCTTCTTAAAAAAAGTCAAAGAATGGGCGTATGCCGGACTGTTCTTTGATCTCGTCGGTGCCGTGTATTCAGTGATTAGTGTTGGGGGTATTGACCCTAATATGAGTATGATGGTACTTGTATTTGGCGTGGCAATTACTTCTTATATTTATAATGATAAATATTTCACGAAGAAATAGTTCCAGTATTATAAATCAGACCCCATATGAGTGGTTCAAAAACGATTCATTGCCTTAATTGTGGCTACTCATTTCAAGGAAACTATTGCTCTTCATGCGGACAAAAAGCCTCCGTAAAGAAACTCACCTGGAAGAGTTTGAGTGATGAGTTCATCCATTTTTTTACGCATGCAGAGCATAGTTTTATCTATACATCCCGCTCAATTCTTACTAATCCTGGAAACGTTGTAAAGGAATTTCTGGATGGCAAAAGAAAGAAAGTTCATAAGCCTATCACTTTTGTCTTGATTTGGTTTGCGATCTACAAACTCATCTCTGCCGGCTATACCTTAATAATTGGATGGCTTAACCTTGAAAAATTCACTCGCTCAGAACCAACATTAAGGATATTATGGCATGGATCAAGAAATAAAGTTCTTACACAATATGAAAACTTTATCACCATTCTCATTATAGCACCCATACTTGTGCTATTGGGCTGGATCATTTTTCGAAAAACAAAGACCAGTTTTGTTGAAAGATGGGTGGCACTTATTTATGGTTCTGCTTATTCAACAATGATCTCAACTTTATTGGCAACAATTGGTTTTATATTCAAGCTGCTACAAGTGCCTTTTAAAACAGGCTTTATTAATGACCTGTATTTTCTGATCTATTTTTTTTCCATAACCTGGTTTATATATGGATTCGAAAAAATATTTCAACCCAAGAGTTCCAGAACAGCAAAAATATTTTTAGCATTGATTATGTCACTGATAGCTAATTATGCAGCTGATATTGTTTGGTACTTTTTATACAGATTATTTCCTGCGTAAAGATTGGATGGATGTACAATCTTTTATCAACACCCTCTTTACGCATTGATGATATCCAAATTCAAATAGCTACGGGCTTAAGCCCGTAGCTATTTGAATTATTTGATTTTAGCATCGATCTCCGCAACCACCCGTTTTGTAAAAGCTTCGGACCAAATATTCCAATGATCTGCTCCGGGTATCAATTCTGTAACAACAGGAACTTTTGCTGTAACGGCTTTTTGTGTAAATGCAGTTACTGCTTCATTCAATAAGAAATTATGGGCG
The DNA here is from genome assembly GCA_013391385.1 of Sediminibacterium sp. Gen4. GTDB lineage: Bacteria > Bacteroidota > Bacteroidia > Chitinophagales > Chitinophagaceae > Sediminibacterium. The sequence continues at coordinate 22,681 of JACBFI010000016.1, forward strand.
GTACCGGCATATACATGCACTTTGCCATTAATCTTACCGGATAGCTTTGAAGCATTTCTTTGAATGAATTTACCAAGATCATAAGGCTCCCAGCTTTTTACAACAGCCGGGTCTACTTTTCCGGTAGTATGATCATATACTTGTTTAGGTCTTCCGTTTTTATCCGGCACACCAAACTCTGCTTCAAACGCCTGTAGCTGTTCTCCATCACCTGTGAAATTTTCAACAGCTGCCATAACACGGGTAGTCATGGTAGGCGTTCCTTGCATAAAAAATATACCACGTTCTTTTCCTTCTTTATTGGTATAGAGATTCACATCTTTTTCATACAAATTGATACCGATAAAAGAAGTGAAATCCACCGGATCCGGCGATACCGACCAACAACCGCCAAATGCCTCCGGATAATTCAGTTGCAACCAAAGAGATCCATAACCGCCTGTACTTTGTCCCATCACAAAACGCTGACTCGCATCTTTTACAACACGGTATTTGCTTTCTATATGCGGAATCAGTTCTTCTACCAATGCTTTCCCCCAAGGACCATTCACCCTTGAATCCACAAAAGCATGTAAACCAAAAGGAGACTGTGTTTCCGGATTTAGGTATACATAGATCTTATCTTTTCCTAGATCCATCCCATAACGTCTTACCGGCATGGAGCCTTGCATATCATAATGGGTACCACCCCAACCCGGTATTACAAATACAATGGGGTACAAACGGGTGCTATCATTTTTATAGGAAGCAGGCAAACGAACGGCCGCTTTCATGAAAATGTCTTTTTTACGAAAATCAGATAGCAGTTTGCTTTTAAGAACCACTTCTTTTACCTGCTCTGTTTCACGAATGATGCGTGATGCAATAAAAGAAGTGAACGCAATTGTAGCAGTTCCCTTTCCTTGCTCATCTACATAGAGTATCGCTTCTTTTCTGGCATAAATATTTCCTGCATTGAAGGTTCCTCTTTCTTCAAAGTCTGTATCCAGAATACCGGCTATTTTATAATAACCCGGTTTTAATGTAGACATACCATTCGGCAGGTAACGATTACTAGCTTGGTCGGTTGTTACGGTTATTTCATCCTTGACATCTTTTACCATCCATGCAAACATGGCCTGAGAAGGATCGGGATTATTGGGAATTCGTTTTGTGGTATCGCTTTGGGTAAAGATGTAGAGTTTACCGGTATAGGTTCTATTCAAAGAGGGGTCTGTAAATACGCGAATTTGAATCTGTGTCCAGGCTTGAGCACCTAATAGTAATAAGGTGATAAGTAGAATGATCTGTTTCATGCAAAGGATTTGATAACTAAACGGAGAATGAATTTAGATGTTACATTTTTTTCATGCAATCACATGATTATGTGGTGGATATGCTAAAGTTCGGCAGAAAACTGACGATTTCAATTTCAGTTGACGAAATGATTTACGAACTTTTTACACCATGACACAATCTTTTACAAAACGTTATTTTACAATCATTTGTATAGGTATACGCCATTAGATGTTTTTGGATAAGTTCATATATTTAAGAGTTAGGTGCAAGCCTAAAGAACGAAACCACCTAGACAAACCGACAACCAAATTCAAAATTTCTACAAAATTGAAATGGTAACTTTGACGAATGAAAATACTGATTATAGAAGACGAAAACGAACTTGCCGACAGCATCTCTGAATATCTTTCGGAAGAAAACTATTTGTGTGAGTTTGCTCGAACTTATAATCAAGCATTGGAGAAAATCGAATCATTTCATTACGACTGCATCTTATTAGACATTATGTTGCCAGATGGCAACGGAATGAATATTTTAGAAGAACTCAAAAGACAAGACAAACAAGACGGAGTAATTATTGTTTCTGCAAAAAACGCATTAGACGACAAAATAAAAGGGCTTAAAATTGGTGCAGACGACTACTTGACAAAGCCTTTTCATCTTTCGGAATTAGCTGCAAGGATTTACTCCGTTATCCGTAGAAAACAATTTGGAAATTCAAATACCGTTCGACAAAATGAATTAGAAATAGACTTACTTGCAAAGACTATTTCAGTTCATAATCACCTCGTTAGTCTGACCAAAAAAGAATTTGATTTATTGCTCTACTTTGTCGGAAATAAAAATCGAGTTATTTCCAAAAGTACCTTGGCTGAACACCTTTCAGGTGATTTTGCCGATATGTTAGACAATCACGATTTTGTATATGCTCATATCAAAAACTTAAAAAAGAAATTGAATGAAGCAGATTGCGGTAATTATTTGAAAACAGTTTACGGAACAGGTTATAAATGGGAAGGATGAATAAATTACTAAACAAATCCCTTAAATCCTTTACCATTTATGCCCTAATTGTTTTAGCGGCAAGTGTTCCTGCATACCTTTATTTGGTTGATAGCATTTGGCTTCGTGAGTTAGACGAACACAACGAAATTGTTGCTGACAGAACGGATAACGAACTTAATAAATTAGAACTATCTGAAACCGAATTGAATCAAAGTATAGTGCTTTGGAACAAAATTCAACCCGGAACAAACCTTCAAAAGACCACTTTAGAAAAAAACAGAAAGGACAGCACCTATACAGTATCTAGAAAAAATCCTTATGTAACCCACGAAGATGTTGACCGATTTCGTGGGCTTTCGAGAGTGATTGAAATAAATGGACAAAATTATTTACTCACCGTAGAAACCAATGTTGAAGAAACCGAAGAAACCGTTGTTGCAATCGCTATTCTAACCTTTTTGTTTTTTCTGATTTTGGTTGTCGGTTTTTTGATTCTTAACAGACGATTATCCGTCAAATTATGGCAACCGTTCAGAAATACTTTGGCGAGTTTGAAAACATTTAATCTCAATACTCAAAGCAATATTTTGTTCAAAAAATCAAACATCCTTGAGTTTGAAGAATTGAATGTGGCTTTGAATAAATTAATCGAACACACTGTTTCGGTTTATAATTCGCAGAAAGAGTTTACCGAAAATGCATCTCACGAATTGCAAACACCGTTGGCAATCATCAAAAACAAATTGGACATACTTCTGCAAAAAGAAGCACTAACAGACAGGCAATACCAACTAATTGAAGACATCAATAAAGCTTTGACAAGGGTTTCTCGAATTAACAAAAATCTATTGTTGCTTGCCAAAATAGAAAACCATCAGTTTGATGATAGCGAAACAATAAATTTGAGCGAATTGACCCCAGAATGTATAGAACAATTGCAAGAACATTTTGCAAACAAAGACCTGAACCTAAAATCATCAATAGACGAAGATTGTGTGGTAACAGGAAATAGAATTTTGATTGAAATTCTCATCAACAATTTATTGCTCAACTCAATTAGGCATAACTTACTAAAAGGAACAGTTGAAGTTAAGTTGAGTAAATCGGGCTTTATTATTAGCAATTCAGGAAGGACTGCACTGGAGCAAGAACAGCTTTTCAAACGGTTTAAAAAAACTTCTGACGAAAGTTCAGGAAGTGGGCTTGGATTGGCTATAGTTGAGCAAATCTGCAAAAGACATCAATGGGAAATCGTCTATGAATTTCAGCAAGAAACACACATTTTCAAAATTAGCTTTTAGGGCAATTCAAAATTTCTTCTAAATCGCTTCGGAGCTTTGCAGGGTAACTTAAAAATTATCCAATTTATGAAGCGTATAATTGCAACTTTATTTATTCTGTTCTCCATCACAATCGTTAAGGCACAAGAAAAGGACAGTCTTTCATTCATCAAATCAAAAAGAATGTCAGATGCTGACCTTGAAAAAAAGAAAGAAGGAATATTTATAACGGGTATTCCAGACTTTTCTTCTGACCCAGTTACAGGTTTTGGGCTTGGTATTAGGACAAATGTTTATTGGAATGGAAAACGGACAAACCCTTTTTTTGCTTACACACCATATCTTGCAAAACTCAAAGCAAATGCTGCATATTACACATCTAATGCAAAAGAATTAATTTTGTCACTTGATGTTCCTTACTATAAGGGAACTCGTTGGCGTTTTAAAGTAGACTTTAAGGCTCAGCAGAATCCTGCTAATTTATATTTTGGCTCTACCGAAACAACACTTGGTGAACTTAGGCTTCCTTCAACACCTAATGGTGGACAAACCTACTCAACTTATTCAGATTTTGACAAAGCAAGAAAAATATTACGAACAGGTGGAGTTGGAGAAGCTAGCTTAGTAACAGACGCCCTTTCAAATAGGTTTCGAGAAACAGAATTTATGCTAAACCTAAAAGCAGACTATGCACTTGGTAAAAAGGGCGTATGGAGAATTATGGGTGGCTATGAAATCCAACATTTAAGTTACAAAACATTTGAAGGTACAGAGGCAGAAGCGATAGACCCAGCAAATGGACAATCTGTAAAAGCACCAAATGGAACATCATTATTAAGAAGGGATTTTCAACAAGGCTTAATTTCAGGGCTTGACGGTGGCTGGGTTTCCATATTGCAAACTGCATTAATTTACGACACAAGAGATTTTGAGCCTGACCCAACCCGTGGGTACTATCTTGAAATTGCCAATGAATTTTCAAATCCTATAATTGGTTCTCAATTCAACTTTGATAAACTGTTTATACAAGGACGGTTTTACAAAAAACTACCCATTGGCACAAGAACAGTTTTAGGTGGACGATTAGGTATAGGAAATATCTTTGGCGATAATGCACCATTCTTTGAATATCAAGACCAATGGAGCCCAGACGGTAGTATCAATGCTTTAGGTGGTAAGCAATCATTGCGTGGACATAGAGCCAATCGTTTTTTAGCTCGTTCATTGGCATTTGCAAATTTTGAGCTAAGGTACAGAATAACAGAAACCAAATTAGGCAAACAACGCTTCGCATTTACACTTGCTCCTTTTTTTGACGCAGGAACGGTAAGAGATAAATGGCAAGACATTAACTTCACCGATATAAAAACCTCATATGGTGGTGGTTTGAGAGTTGCTTGGAACCAATCAACAATAGTTTCGTTTGACTATGGTATTTCGAAGGAAGACAAACTGTTTTACTTTAGCATTGGACAAGCATTTTAAGTTGACAGAAAGAAGCAGAGCACACAACAAAAGTATTTGCAAAAGCAGGGCTGGACATCGTAACATCAGCTATGTGCAAGCATCAGCAGCGGTTAGGTTTGGACTATCAATGAATTCCCTGCTTTCGCAAATACTCAAACGTTAGCAGTAACACTTCAAGACATTAAAACTAGATACATTGAAAAAGATCTTTTATTTATTATTGATCAACAACTTTTAGAAAATTTTACAACTTTCCAAAAATTTCTTCAGCGTAATTTTAAGTTATTTTAAGACATTTAAACACCTAAAATTACTAGGCGCATGAGGCTAACTACTTGCTTGTTGACCAGCTTCCTGTTCCTTTCCACTAAACTTTCCGCTCAAAATAATCAATGTAACTGTCTTGAAAATCTAAAAAAGATGATTCTTAAGACGGAAGAGAACTATGCCGGTTTTCCTGCAAAAGTGAATAACAATACACAATCTGGATATAAAGCGCTGGTCAAGTCACTTGAGAAAAAAGCTTCCAAGGAAACAAATCCAAAAGCTTGTTTCTTCTTGCTCAAAGAATATATCAGATTATTTAAAGACAAACATTTTACATTACGCTACATTAACTCTGAAGATTTTGATAAAGAAATAGCTGTATACTCTGAGAAGTATTTTCAAGAGCAGATTAAGAAAAAAGAGCTACAAAATATTGAAGGCATTTGGATCAATGCGGATACTTCACTAAAATTAGCGATACAAAAAACGCAACCCAATACTTTCAAAGGGATTGTAATTGCATCAAAAGACCCTACGATCCCGATAGGTCTGGTTTATTTGACTTTACGAGCATCAAAAAATGGATTCATTGCTAAAGAATACAATTACTTCATCACAACCGATATTCCTGCAAAACAAAAAGGCAACTTATTACAGATATGGAACCAAAGCATGTTTGGAAAGATCTATCCAACAGCATTATCACAAGCTGAAAAGAAAGAATTGAGTACATGGCTGAATGACAATAATGGTCTTGATTTTCAAAAGCTATCTTCGAAAACAGCCTACTTAAAGATTCCAAGCTTTTTAAACAATGATGATAAAATTCAACAGTTGGTTACTAAACATGATTCTATCATAAAAGCAAGCGACTACTTAATCGTTGACTTAACAGGTAATGGTGGAGGTAATACTGGTTGGGTTTCTTTTTTGTCTTATTTCATGACAAACCCTATTCTTCAATATGATACCTACTTACGTGTTACTCCTGAAAATGTGCAGATGAAATTAAAAGATTTAGAACCCTTTGTATTGAATCCGATACCGGATGATTATAAAAAATACTTTCCCAATGAAACAATCGCCGCTTATAAGAAAGCCTATCAGGAACTTCCTACAACCCAAAAAACATTTTATCCTATTCCGGGCGTAACCTTTCCATTGGATTCCATCTTACAGAGACCCAAGAAAATAGCAGTTATTGTAGATGACCTTTGTGGTAGTTCCACAGAATATTTTTTCTATCTCACCAAGCAAAGTAAAAAAGTAACTACCTACGGTATCCATACCATGAGGATGATGGATTATGAGGGCATGTCGATCCCAACTGCATTACCGTATGATAAGTATTTCTTAACCATCCCCATTGTAAAATCAAGTTGGACAGATAAGCAACCAATTGATCAAACCGGATTTCGGCCAACCATTCTGTTGAATACAATAGAATAGAAGAAATGGGTTGAGTTTGTGATGAAAGATTTAGAAAGAAATTAGTTGGCGGTTTTTTCATCAGCATTTATTAGCAGAATACCTTGTAACAACAGCATAAAAAAGGGAGATGATCACTCATCTCCCTTTGTATATCAATACTTGAATTGTAATTAACCTAAAGCAACACGCTTAAATCCGGTAACAGTTACATTACCTGCATTTTTCAGGTAAGCTTCAACAGTGATGCTACCATCTTTTACGAAAGCCTGTGCCAACAAAGTATTCTCTTTGAAGAATGCATTCAGTTTACCTTCTGCGATCTTAGCGATCATATCATCGGGTTTACCTGCCATTTTAGGATCTGCTTTCATGGTATCTACCACAATTGCTCTTTCTCTTTCGATGGTTTCAGCAGGAATGCTATTCGCATCTACTGCCAATGGATTCATCGCAGCAATTTGCATCGCTACATCTTTACCAGCTTCAGCAGCTTCACTGCTTAATCCAACCAATACACCCATACGGTATGCACCATGGATATAAGATGCTACATAAGGAGCTTCTACTCTTTCAAACTTAGCAATACCGATTTTTTCACCGATAGCAGCCAGTTTATCATTGATCATATCCGCTACTTTAGAACCATTGATCACTACTTCACTCAGCTCTTCCGCACTTTTTACATTATTAGCAACAGCTGCATCAGCGATGGTCTGTGCAAATGCAACGAAATCTGCATTCTTAGATACGAAATCTGTTTCGCAACTGATACAAACCACAAAACCGGTTTTGTTATCAGCTGAAGTCTTAGCGATGATCACACCTTCTTTTGCTTCACGGTCGCTACGCTTGGCAGCAACTTTCTGTCCTTGCTTACGCAACCAGTCGATCGCAGCTTCGAAATCACCATTGGTTTCAGTCAAAGCTTTTCTGCAATCCATCATGCCGGCACCTGTGGCCTGGCGTAATTTGTTGATATCAGCGGCTGTAATTGTTACAGTACTCATGGTATGTTGAATTTTGAATGTTGATTGAAATGCGTCTGATAAACTGCAAAATTATGGTCCTTACCAGAGCGCTTATTTTATGAAATGATGAACAGGTATTGTCAAATACGATGCCTGATCATCAAAAGACTGAAGTGTATATATAAATTGGGTCATTATGTCACTATCTGAAGAGATAATGACGCAATGACCCAATCTGATTACTTCATTATCTGCTTCCACCGCCACCGGCTGGACGACGGCTTCCCGGAACACGACGCTTAGGAGCTCCGCTTCCTTCACCCGCACCGGCACCACCACGGCGACCGCCACGTGCAGCTTCAGCTTGTGCTTCTGCTTCTAATCTGCGTGCTTTTGCTTCGTTCTCGTTATTGCTATCTTCTGTTTCTTCTTCATCTTTAGAAGCCTGACGTTCAGCCAGACCTTCAGCGATAGCAGCTACGATATAGTTAGTGATGATTGCAATAGATTTGGTAGCATCATCATTCGCAGGAATAGCGAAATCAACTTTATTAGGATCACAGTTGGTATCAACCATACCAAAAGTGGTAATACCTAAACGCTTAGCTTCAGCTAATGCGATATGCTCATGTCCGATATCAACCAGGAACAATGCTGCCGGAAGACGACCCAACTGCGCGATACCACCCAATACTTTCTCCATCTTGTCTTTATCGCGACTCAATGTCAATCTTTCTTTTTTGGTAAGGCTTTCAGCACTGCCATCAGCCAGCATTTTTTCGATGCTCTGCATTTTCTTCACGCTCTTACGAACGGTGTTGAAGTTGGTCAACATACCACCCAGCCAACGTTCTGTAGCGAAAGGCATGTTCACACGCTTAGCGCATTCACTCACGATTTCTTTCGCTTGTTTTTTGGTGGCCACAAACATGATCTTCTTACCGCTTTTAGCGATCTGCTTCACAGCCGCTGCAGCTTCCTGCAGGTGATCAACAGTTTTATTCAGATCAATGATGTGAATACCTTTCTTCTCAGCAAAGATGTAAGGCAACATCTTGGGATTCCACTTCTTTTTCAGGTGACCAAAGTGTACGCCGGCCTCCAGAAGTTGTTGCTGTAATGAAGTGTTATTTTCCATCTTGTATGATTGTTGTAAATTTTTAAAATTATTTATCAGCTTCAGGCTGCAAGCCTCAAGCCGCAAGCAGCATTTCGCTTGTAACTTGTAGCTTGAAGCCTGTAGCTTCTCTCCAATTAACGCTTACTGAACTGGTAGCTTCTACGTGCTTTCTTGTGACCGAATTTCTTACGTTCAACACCACGTGGATCACGCTTCAGTTGTCCGGCAGCCTTCAGTGAAGGACGGAAATCAGCACTGATCTCTAACAATGCACGAGCAATACCCAGTTTGGCAGCTTCGGCCTGGCCTTTCAAACCACCACCTTGTGCATTGATCACCACATCATACTTACCCAGTACTTCTGCAGTTTTCAAAGGAGCTTCTACCTGATTCTGCAGGTATACCAGCGGAAAATATTCTTTATAATCTTTATCGTTTACAGTGATCTTACCATCACCCTTGCTAATGAATACACGGGTAACAGCTTCTTTACGGCGACCAACTGCGTTTTTTTGTTTTTCCATTTATCAGGAATTTGTAATTAGCTAATTTGTTGTTGATTAGAACTTCAGTTCTTTAGGCTGTTGAGCAGTGTGCGGATGTGCACTACCTGCATACACAAACAATTTCTTGATCATTTTACGACCCAGACGATTCTTAGGGAGCATACCTTTTACAGCTCTCTCCATAATTACTTCCGGACGACGCTTGATCAAATCTTGCGCTGCTTCTTCTTTTTTACCACCTGGGTAACCAGAGAAATTGATGTATTGTTTGTCTTCGAATTTGTTACCCGTGAAAACAACTTTCTCAGCATTGATAACAATTACGTAGTCACCACAATCAACGTGCGGTGTGTAATAAGCTTTGTTCTTACCACGAAGAACAGAAGCAATCTTAGAGGCAATACGTCCTACGGTTTGATTAGTACCGTCCACAACGTACCAGTTGTGCTGTACGGTAGCCGCATTCGCATGCTTCGTAGTGAAATGAAGTTTACTCATAATATTTCTTTTTAAGTGAACCCGGCGCTATCCCACCGGACTTATAATGATCCCAGAATTTGGGACGGCAAAGGTAGGCCTGATATAGATGATTTTCCAAAGAAATTGGAATGTATTTTTAATCGAACCTTTGTAATTAATTGATTTTCAATAAAAAATTTGGTTGAAAATTTCTATTGATGAAAAAATAAGCCACAGATCCACAGATTACGCAACCATAATCTGTGAATCTGTGGCTTAATATAACAGCACGCTATCCCATTTCAGACTAAATACTTGTAGCCTGTGGCTTGCTACTTGTCGCTTACACTGCTATTTTTTCAAAAGCCCCTGATACTCCATCCATACAGCAAACTGTTCAGCCCAAGCATCAGAAGGCTGTTGCTGCTTGCGGATACCAAAACCATGTCCGCCTTTATTGTATACATGCAATTCAGCGGATTTTTTGGCATTGTTCCATTTGGTGTACAATGCCACACTATGCGTTTGCAGACCAATTTGGTCATCAGATGCTACGGCAATAAACATGGGTGGAGCATCTGCTGCCACCGCTCCCTGCATTTCAGGAGGCAGAAAAGCATAAATGGGCGCTACAAAATCGGGTTTGTTTTCTGCGGTATAGCCAAAACCGGCTGAGCCCGCTACTGTTCCACCCGCTGAAAAACCCATGATGCCTATTTTATTAGGGTCAACACCCAATTGTGCTGCATTTTTTCTGACATAAGCTATTGCCTGCTTCCCATCTGCAATGGCCATAGGAATAGATGCCGTTTGTTTGGCCTGTAAATCCTTATCACCAAATGAGGCATTGAAATCTTTGATCGGATCATCGCCGGATGCTTTTGCCAATCTGTATTTTAAAACAAAACAGGTAACGCCTTTTGTAGCCAGCCATCTTGCAACACCCAATCCTTCGTTTTCGATAGACAACGCAAAGAATCCTCCACCCGGACAAATCACTACTGCTGTTCCATTGGCTTTTCCCGCTTCGGGTTTGATCACTGTAAGCGTGGGGTCTGATACATTAAAAACTACCGGTGTATTCCATGCAGTCTTTTCTATATAAGCTTCAGACCATGTCCAACTTTCTGAACCGGGGGCTTTGCCTTCATAGAGTTTGATAACATCTTGTGCAGTTAATACTGTTGTACAAAACAATACTAATAACAATCCAAAAAAAGAGCGTACTAACATAGCCATATTTTTATAGTAAGATATGAATGAATCAATAAAGCCACTACCATTAACCGTATCACTAACAAAAAAATAATTCAACGCGTATCAAACATTCACCCCAAATAAATATCCAACGAATGCTGATAATCCCATCGCAATGGTTCCCCAGAATGTAACCCTTATAATAGCTTTCAGTACTCCCGACCCACCAGTCTTAGCTGCCAACGCTCCGAGAATGATGAGAAAAATAATAGCAGATCCATACAAAGTATACCGCAATGATTCCAAGGGTAGAAACAATGTAGCCAGCAGTGGTAATACACCCCCTGCAGTAAAAGCCGCACCGGATGCCAACGCAGCTTGAATAGGATTGGCCTGACTGATTTCATTCAATCCCAATTCATCTCTTAAATGTGCACCCAATGCGTCATGCTCTGTAAGCTCTTTGGCAACTAACATCGCTGTTTCTTTTTTCAAACCTCTTTGTTCATAGATCTCTGCCAGTCTTTGCAATTCGAGCTCCGGCATTTCTTCTAATTCCTGCTTTTCGCGAAGAATATCCGCCTTCTCCACATCAGTTTGTGAACTCACCGAAACATATTCACCCGCTGCCATCGATAAAGCACCTGCCACCAATCCCGCTACTGTTGCCAACACGATCGGGTCTCTCGTAACACTGGCGGAAGCCACACCAATGGCAATACTTGCCGTGGATAGTATGCCATCATTTGCTCCTAACACTGCCGCACGTAGCCAATTACTTCTATTGATATAATGTGGCGCGAGATAATCATCCATGTGTGCTGACATAATTTTGACTTTTGTATTTGCTGTTTTCAAGTTACTAAACTATTGTGATAGCAGAACTACTTATATAATAACTTCGTTATCATAACATGGCGTACCATAAATTCAAGGCTACACAAATTTTCACCGGCAAAGAAATGCTGGATGAAGATGTTGTACTCATTACTGATACCTCAGGTACTATTGAAGCCGTTGTTCGTAAAGAAGAGGCAGGAGAAGATGTACAAACATTAGAAGGTTTACTTTGTCCGGGTTTTATCAATGCGCACTGCCATTTAGAGCTAAGTCATCTAAAAGGATGTATTCCTGAAAAAACAGGTTTGGTAGATTTTGTTTTACAGGTGGTTCAACAAAGACATTTCCCTGATGAAGAAATACTGGCTGCTATCAGCAAAGCAGAAGATGATATGCTAAACGCAGGTATTGTAGCAGTAGGAGATATTTGCAACAACACCCATACACTCTCACAAAAAAAATTACATCGGTTACAATACCATCATTTTATTGAGATCAGTGGTTGGAATCCTTCCATCGCAGCAATCAGGATGCAGAAATCACTGGGTTATTTCAAAGAGTTTCATACCGTATTTCCTGACCAGTCCAGTGTTTCACCGCATGCTCCCTATTCTGTTTCTACTGATTTGTGGCAAGCAATGCAACCTTACTTCACAGATCAAATCATCACGATTCACAATCAGGAATCAGCGGCAGAAAATGAATTATTCAAAACTGATAGTGGTGATTTTAAAAGACTGTATCAACTTATGCAAATTAGCAACCCTTCATTCACTGCTACGGGTAAAAACAGTCTTCCCTCAATTTTCAAATATCTTGAATCAGCAAAACAGGTACTCTTGGTACACAATAGTTTTACTGAACAATCCGATATTGATTTTATTCGATCATCGCAAACACCGGTATCTTTTTGTTTATGTCCGAATGCCAACTTATATATCGAACAAACATTACCACCCGTTGACCTTTTTGTAAAAAATGATATCACATGGGTCATCGGAACCGATAGTCTAGCCAGTAATCATCAATTGAGCATTCTGGATGAATTGAAAACCCTGCATCAATATTTCCCCCATCTTTCACTTTCACTTTTGCTAAAAGCCGCTACAGACAATGGTGCTACAGCATTAGGAATGGAAAAAGAGTTAGGCAGTTTTGAAAAAGGAAAAAAACCGGGTGTTTTGTTATTGAAGGATATTGCAGATAAGATTACTGCTGATACTTCTGTTCAACGAATATTATAAGACAACTAACTCAATATCTCCTGAAGAATAGCCAGTGTTCTCAACTCCCCAAAATCGGCAATATGCAATGCCATATAGTTTTGATATGATTCTAATAAAGCCCTTCGAGTAGAGCGATTCAGCTTCAGATTTTCAAGTTCATTGTAAAAAGAGAGATCTATTAATTGCGAAGTCAATTCGGCCATTTGTCCATCTAAAAAATAGGGGTGTGAAGGAAATGTTTTTACAAAAACCCCCTCCTGCAAATCCAATACTGCCGTATCCTTACCAAATTTTCCTTGTGGACGAAAACCCAATTCCGATGCAAGATGCAATACAAAATACAAAGGTAGATTTGCCGTTAAAGTTTCATTGCCTTTATCAAGCTGCTTTAAACTGTCTTCAATCAAATAAAACAATTCAGGATTGGCTTCCGGTTGTTTCAAACTGTGTTGTACCAATTCAATCATGTACATGGCCACAGAATGTTTCACCACATCCGACAACACATGCTCATACAAATAACTCCACCGATATTCTTTCACAAATTGTAATTGCTTCAACTCATTGTGATACACTTCCATATCCAACAATGCAGAAGGCTGGAAATATCCGGCTTTACCTGCTGAAGTTTTGGTAGACTGCCGAACCCCTTTCACCAAATAACTCTGTATGCCAAACAACTCCGTATACACAGTTGTGATGACACTCGTATCACCATACTTAACCGTTCGCAGTACTATGCCTTTTGTGGAGTGGATCATAGCAGATGGGTTATAGCATATGGATCATGGCAGATAGTTAGTAAGGATTTTATAACCTTAATAAAATAGATCAAGAGACAAAAAAGAGATTACTAAAAACCACGAATCAAATTTTTATAATACTACCTAAAACAATTGACCCATACGCAATCAACTATTAGCTATCGCCTATTTGCCATCAGCTACCCTACACCGCCCCTGTAAACTGTTTCAAAAACCTTACATCATTCTGTGAATAGAGACGCAGGTCGTTTACCTGGTATTTTAATTGTGTGATTCTTTCAATCCCCATACCAAAGGCGAAGCCGGTGTATTTATTGGAATCGATTCCAAAGTTTTCCAGCACTTTCGGATGCACCATACCACTACCCAATATCTCTACCCATCCTGTATGTTTACAGATATTACAACCATCACCACCGCAGATCTGACAGCTGATATCCATTTCAGCACTGGGTTCCGTAAAGGGGAAATAACTGGGTCTGAAACGCACTTTGACATGTTTACCAAATAGTTCTTGTACAAAGAAGTATAAGGTTTGTTTCAAATCAGCAAAGCTTACATTTTCATCGATGTATAAACCTTCTACCTGATGGAAAAAGCAATGTGCTCTTGCACTGATGGTTTCATTTCGATACACACGACCCGGACAAATCACACGGATCGGTGGTTTTTGTGTTTCCATCACGCGTGCCTGTACACTGCTGGTATGTGTACGCAATAACCAATCAGGATTCTGACTGATATAAAAAGTATCCTGCATATCACGCGCCGGATGATCTTCAGGAAGATTCATGGCTCCGAAATTATGCCAGTCGTCTTCAATCTCCGGACCTTCCGCCACCGCAAATCCCAAACGACCAAAAATGGAGACGATCTGATTGCGAACAATATTCAATGGATGTCTGGTACCCACAGGAAAGACTTCTCCTGGTAAAGAAATATCTCTTTGCTGATCACCACCTGCAGCTATATCTCCGGTTTGTTCTTTTAGTGAAGTATACCTCGCTTCCGCAAACTCCTTGAACTCATTGAGTATTTGTCCAAACGCCTTTTTTTGTTCATTCGGCACATTTTTCATCTCCCCCATAACAGTCTTTACTAAGCCCTTGGTTCCGAGGTACTTGATGCGAAACGCTTCTACCTGATCGGGGGTGGTAGCTTCAAAAGCCTGCATTTCCTGTTTGTATTGCTCAATTTGTTGCACAATCTGTTCCATATTGCGAAGATAAACAGCGCAGGGGAGTGATGAAAAAATGATTTGTTGAAGGCATTAACGTTAAAATACATCCTGAAAAGCCCTAATTACTTACATTTGTTCTCTTACTTATTATCGTTACATGGAATATAATACTTCGAGAAGTTATCTGGGAATGCGTGAATATGGTCGTCATGTACATAAAATGGTGGACTATTTACTGACCATTGAAGACCGCGACAAAAGACAGCAACAGACACAGGCTGTTATAGAATTGATGGGCTTTTTAAACCCACATTTGAAGAATGTGGAAGATTTCAGACATAAATTATGGGATCACCTCTTTTTTATCAGTGATTTTAAACTGGATGTGGATAGTCCGTACCCTATTCCTACCAAAGAAACCTATAAACTGAAACCCGATCCATTACCTTATCCCAAAAGGCATCCTAAATATGCGCACTTGGGTAAGAACCTGGAAGTGGTGATTGATAAAGCTTTGAAAGAAGAAGATCCGGAGAAGAAAGCAGGTTTTGCGCATGCCATTGCTTATTATATGAAACTGGCATATAGTAACTGGCATAAAGAGTTGGTGCATGATGATGCCATTAGAACCGAACTCAACAGCATCACCGGCGGTGAACTGGAATTCAGCAATACTCCATATATCAAACACCGCAATCAGAATTTTGAACGCGATGAATATGGTAGTGGTGGTGGTGGACGAGGTGGTCGCTGGCAGCAAAATTTTGGCGGACGCAACAATCGCAACAATGGTGGCGGTGGACGCAATAACAGCGGTGGTAGAAACAACAACAACCGTAATAATGGTGGTGGTGGCAGAAACAATAATAACCGCAATAATAGTGGTGGTGGACAATTCAAAAAAAGATACTAATCAGGTCTTCTGATATAGAGAAAGTCCACTTGGTGGACTTTTTTTATGACCATCCTACAGACAATAAAAAAAATCACGGCGGCGTTTTATTACATTCGTATCAACAAGTAATCAAACTAATTGTATGAGTTCCTTTGAAGTTCGTGGTGGTAATCGTTTACAAGGTGAGATCATTCCACAGGGTGCTAAGAATGAAGCATTACAAATTCTTTCTGCTGTTCTATTAACTGATGGAGAGATGATCATTTCCAATATTCCGGATATTTTAGATGTGAATCTGCTTATAGAACTACTGAGTGATATGGGCGTAAAAACTACTCGTATCAACGATGATACGTATAGCTTTCGCGCCGATGATGTGAATATTGATTATTTATCTTCAGCAGAATTCAGAAAAAAAGGAGGAAGACTAAGAGGTAGTGTGATGTTGGCAGGACCGATGCTAGCGCGTTTCAAAAAAGCCTATATACCCAAGCCCGGTGGTGACAAAATTGGAAGAAGAAGATTGGACACCCATATCATTGGATTTGAAAAACTGGGAGCCCAATTTGAATTTGATGAAGACAATAGTTGCTTCAAATTAACAGCTCCATCTTTACGTGGCACTTATATGTTATTGGATGAGCCTTCTGTTACCGGCACTGCAAATATTGTTATGGCAGCTGTTCTTGCTGAAGGTACTACACAAATTTACAATGCTGCTTGTGAGCCATATCTTCAACAATTGTGTGCTATGCTCAATCGAATGGGCGCCAAGATAAGTGGTATTGGAAGTAATTTATTAATCATTGAAGGAGTCACTAAATTAAATGGGACTACGCATCGCATGCTACCTGATATGATTGAAATCGGCAGTTTTATTGGTTTGGCCGCCATGACACAAAGTGAACTCACCATTAAAAATGCAGGTGTGGATCATTTGGGAATCATTCCTGAAAAATTCAGACAACTAGGCATCACTTTAGATATTCAAGGAGATGATATTCATGTGCCGCAACAGGACGTATATGAAATACAGACTTATCTCGATGGTGGTATTCTCACCATTTCAGACCACCCATGGCCGGGCTTTACACCTGATCTGTTGAGCATTGTTTTGGTAGTAGCCACACAAGCAAGAGGTAGTGTATTGGTACACCAGAAAATGTTTGAGAGTAGATTATTTTTTGTAGATAAACTCATTGATATGGGCGCACAGATCATTCTTTGTGATCCACATCGCGCAACTGTAATTGGATTGGGCAGAAAAAATAATTTGAGAGGTATTACTATGAGTAGTCCGGATATTCGTGCCGGACAAGCATTGCTCATTGCTGCTTTGAGTGCAGAGGGTAAGAGTACCATTCAAAATATTGAACAGATAGACAGAGGCTATCAGAAAATTGATGAAAGATTGAGAAATATCGGTGCTGATATTCGAAGAATTGTATAACGCTATTTAGCGTGAAGGGAGTTTGACAATCGATATCCAATATTCTTCAATGCTGCGTATCACTTCCATAAACTTATCCAAATCAACCGGTTTGATGACGTAACTATTGGCATGATTCAAATAAGACTCTTGCACATCAGATTCTGCAGATGAAGTAGTGAGCATAATGACAGGAATGCTCTTTAATATGGGATTATTTTTCAATTCATGTAACACTTCTTTACCATCTACCTTGGGCAAATTGATGTCCAGCAAAATGATATCGGGTGTCTGTACATCTGCATATGCTGCTTCTTTTTTCAAATAGGCCAATGCTTCTTCTCCATCACGCACCACACGTATATGATTCCTGATCTTAGCCTCTTTAAAAGCTTCAATGGTCAATCGGATATCTCCTTCGTTGTCTTCAACGAGTAATATCTCCAAGTCTTCAAATGCAGACATATTGTTTGGTTTAATGGATAGATATTTTGGGTAAGCTGAAATAAAAAGTACTTCCTTTTCCTTCTTCAGAACTTACCCATATTTCACCGTGATGCCTTTCGATGATCTTTTTACAGATGGCCAACCCAATTCCAGTACCGGAATAATTATCAATCGGATGTAAACGTTGGAAAACCACAAAGATCTTTTCAAAGTACCTTGGATTGATGCCTATTCCATTGTCTTTAACAAAGAAGACAAATCTGTTGGCTTCTTCTTTACATCCAACTTCAACGACCGGGGGTTTGTCGCTTTTATATTTCAGTGCATTACCAATCAGGTTCTGCATCAACTGTTGTAACTGTGATGTATTTCCTTGAATGGTAGGTAAATGATCGATCCTTAAAGTTACCTGTTCTTTTTCAAACCTGGACTCAAATATTTGTACTACATTCTTTACCAATGCATTCATATCCACCTGCTGAAAGGGCTCATTTACGGTTCCCACTCTTGAATAAGTGAGTAAATCCAATATCAAACGCTTCATTCTCTCTGCCCCACCTACCGCAAAATTGATATACTCTCTGGCTTTTTCGTCAAGCCCCGCTGAATATTGGCGATCTAACAGTTGTAAGAAACTACTTACCATCCTCAAAGGCTCCTGTAAATCATGTGACGCTACATAGGCAAAGCGCTCCAATTCTCTATTAGATGTCATGAGTTCAGCAGCCCGTTTTTCCAATACCTGGTTTAACTCCTGCAACTGCTGTTCGGATTGTTTTAATGCAGAAATATCTTGTGTAGAACCAATCATGCGAATGGCTTTACCTTCTTTGTTCCTGATCACATAACCCCTGTCATACACAAAAGCAAAAGAACCGTCAATTTTTTCAAACCGATATTCATCTTCCCAAAATTGATCTTTAGTTTCTTCCAGTAGCTTTCTTCTTTTTTCAACTACTCTTTCTACATCTTCCGGATGTACATGCTTACGCCAAAAATCATTATCGCGGGAAGCCTCTTCTGTACTATATCCAAATAGTTTTTGTAACCCATCTCCCGATCGCACTACGGCATGTGTACGCATATCCCAATCCCAAATAGCATCGCTGGTAGCTTTGGCAACCAATTCATAACGTTCATTCGTTCTTCTGATCAGCGTTTCAGATTTTTTTCGCTCTGAAATATCTCTGATGAATGCACAAAAGAATTCCTCACTTTCCTGTTTAATGGGCAATACAGTCAGTTCTATCGGAAACATGGTTCCTTCTCGGTTAATGGCATTCAGCTCGAGTAAAACATTCAATGCCGGACCTTTCCCTGTTACCTTGTACTGTTCCATTCCATGATCATGCATATGCCGATAAGGCTCAGGAATAATAATAGACGATAATCTTCTACCCATTACTTCTTCCTGCTTCCAACCAAATATCTCTTCGGCCTGAGGATTCCAGAACGTAACCATTCCTTCAGTGTCAATACAAATAATGGCATCCAATGCCGCATTCATGATCAGCCTTCTCTTCTCCTCACTATCACGCATTAAAGCATCTGTCTTTCTTCTTTCACTAACATCTCTTTCAATTGCTACCCAATGGGTATACCAGCCCGATTCATTGGCAACCGGCGCAACCGTAAAATTGTTCCAAAAGGGTTCTCCGTTTTTTTTATAGTTCAACACTTCTACATCACAAGGCTGCCAATTTTTTAAAGCGTCTTTTAAACGAGCTAATTCATTTTTATCGGTATCCGGACCTTGCAATATTCTCGGTGTTTTACCAATTACTTCTTCTGCTGTATATCCTGTCATTCGTGTAAAAGCATCATTGACATAAAGGATTCTAGGTCCTTCCCCTTCAATGGGTTCAGCCTCAGTAATTAAAATAGCATCGTTGGTATTGGTAATCACCATATCCATTAATCTGAGTCGCTCTTCTTCTTCTTTCTTTTTGGTAATATCTGTTCGAATAGCAACATATTGATAGGGCTTACCTTCTTCATTTAGAAATGGAACGATCGTAGTATCTACCCAATAATACCTTCCTGATTTGGTCTTATTCTTCAACTCTCCACGCCATACTTTTCCATGAGCAATGGTTACCCATAAATCTCTTAAGAACTCTTTAGTATGGTATCCTGAATTGATGAGACGATGATCTTGCCCAATCAATTCTTCACGACTATATCCTGATATTTTACAGAAATTATCATTGGCAAAATGAATGATCCCCTTTTGATCTGTAATAGCTACAATACTAGACTGATCTAAAGCAAACTTATAATCTGATACTTCTTTAAACGCATTTCTAAGTGCAGTTTCACTTTTCAACTGCTCTGTAATATCATTGATCAACACCAATACACATGGTCGATTATTGAAATCGACATGATGCGCGGTTACTTCTACATCAATGAGGGTTCTATCTTTTTTATAGTGTCGCCAAATACCTTTGTGTGTTAAAATATCCCCTTTTCTTGTTTTGGTGGATTGGTCAAGTTTTGCGAGATCTTCAACCGGTCTGATATCCCTGATGGTCATACTCAAAAATTCATCCCGAGTATATCCATAATGACTTACCGCTGTATCATTTACTTCTAAAAATTGCAATGAGTGTTCATCATAGATCCACATGGGCATGGGATTATCGTAAAACAGTTGACGATACCGCTCTTGTGCTTTTTTTGAATCTGTGATATCCGTATAAAAAATAGTGATCCCACCATCCGGAGAAGGATAAATTCTGTTTTCGAACCATCGATTCCAGGGTAGATAATACTCCTGCATAACAATCGGTTCTCTCTCCTTCATTACTTTATGATAATTCCAATAAAAAGGCTGACCCACACCTTCGGGAAATAAGGTCCAGATATGTTTACCGATCAGATCTTCCGGCTTATGTCCATTGAGTAATGCCGCACCACGTTCATTTACATAGGTATAATTCCAATCGGCATCCAATGCTACGAAACCATCGGAAATACTGGTCAGTACATTGGACATGAGTAACCTTGTTTTTTCAATGTTCTCATCCAATGCTCTTTGTTTGAATACTCGGTCAGAAATATCTTCTACAGAATTGATGATCTGAATCACATTGCCGGCATCATCTAATACAGGCGTATTAACGACTCTCCAGTATCGTTCTAAAAAATTATTCGTACCATCATTTAAAGGAATATCATACCGCAATTCATTCACCTGATTGGTTTGCTTCAAGCGAATAGCTTCGTCAAATAGATTTAATAGCAACTGTTTACTTTCTTTTGTATCAATACCCGGTGTATCGGGAAAAACTGTAAAGACCGGTTTCCCTACGATATGCTCTTTCTGAGTAAATGTTGCTTGTAAATAGGCTTTATTAGCAGATATGATGGTATAAACAGGGGCATCGGGTTGCAATAAAAGATACATCCCGGGCAGGTTATCAAAAACAGATTGAAATTCTTTTATCGTCATTACAATCGTTGCTATAAAATTTAAAACAAAACCTGCGGATCAAAAGAAATGACATTCAATATAAAACATTTTACTCATTCAACGAAATTGTTCGATACTGTACCGCTAATTTTGTAACATGAGTACACTCGAAAAAATTATTCGCGAAAGAAGAAGTGTAAAGCCTTCTTTGATGAATGGCAAAAAAATAAATCCATCTATCATTCAACAACTGTTAATACTGGCTGACTGGGCACCTACACATGGCAGAACAGAACCTTGGCGTTTTATTGTTTTTAGTGGAGATGGTTTAGCCCGGTTTTCACAGCAACATGCTGATTTATATAAAAATCATACCCCTGAAGAAAGTTTCACCAATGCCAAGTATCAGAACATCATTCAAAATGCTGAAAAAGCTTCGCATGTCATTGCGGTGTACATGAAAAGACAGGCAAGTCAAAAAATTCCCCTCATAGAAGAGATCGCTGCTACAGCTGCTGCTATTGAACATATTTTACTGGGTGCGCAGGAACATGGAATTGCTGCACTTTGGAGTACCGGAGGCATGACTTATCATAACAGCATGAAACAATTACTAGGACTGGAAGAACATGATCAGATGATGGGTCTGATCTATCTCGGATATTCTGACGAACCCAGTCCCCCTGCCAAAAGAAATATTGTACTATCAGAAAAAACGGTCTGGAAGGATTAAGCCTTCTTAAAATTCTGTTTCTTTGCGCATGCAGGAAAACAAAGGTAAGATCATCATTATTACAGCTCCATCGGGATCGGGTAAGACATCGATTACGCATTATCTGTTGAATAAGTATCCTCAACTTTGTTTTTCTATCTCCGCTACCACACGTCCGCCACGAGGGAAAGAGCAAAATGGTGTTGAATACTATTTCTTATCGGTGGAAGCATTTCAGTCCAAGATCAACGAGCATGCATTCATTGAATGGGAAATGGTGTACGAGGGTAAATATTATGGTACTCTCAAAGCAGAACTGGAACGAATCTGGAACGAAAACCGTGTACCGGTTTTAGATATTGATGTCAAAGGTGCGATCCATGTACAAGGTGAGTTCCCGGGAAAATGTTTGTCGATTTTTATTCAACCCCCATCTGTAGAAGAGCTGAAAAGAAGGCTGGAAAGCAGGGGAACGGAAACGCCTGAAAGTATTGCCACACGTGTAAGCAAAGCCAGTTATGAGTTGTCATTCAATCATCATTTTCATCATATTGTAGTGAATGATGAATTGGATAAAGCTTGTACCCAAACAGAACAGCTCATCAAAGAATTCTTAGGTTGGTAAGACAGTTTTCCTGAAATTTAAGGTTCAGCAACAAACTACACTATGTCATTTGAGAACAGAACCGTTTTTATTACCGGCGCCAGCAGAGGTATCGGTAAAGCTATTGCCTTGCGTTTAGCCAAAGAAAAAGCCAACATTGTTGTTGCTGCCAAAAGTGTAGAAGAAGACCCCAGACTTGGTGGCACCATTTTTTCAGCAGCTGAAGAAATTGAAAAAGCCGGTGGTAAAGCATTGGCCGTGCAAGTAGATATTCGTCATGAAGATCAAATTCAGGCTGCTGTTGAAAAAGCAGTAGCAAGGTTTGGGGGTATTGATGTTGTGATCAACAATGCTTCGGCCATTCAATTAACACCCACAGAACAAACAGATACCAAACGCTTTGATTTGATGCACAGCATCAATGTCAGAGGTACTTTTCTGGTTGTCAAAAACTGTTTACCATGGCTCAAAAAAGGCAAAAACCCACATATCATAACCTTATCACCACCTATTAGTCTGGAACCCAAATGGCTGGGTGGACATATTGCCTATACACTCACCAAATACAATATGAGTATGCTGGCCTTGGGTTGGGCTGCTGAATTCAAAGGGATGGGCATCGCTTCCAATGCGCTATGGCCCAGAACTACGATTGATACGGCAGCTGTTCGTAATCTATTGGGAGGGGAAGCTTTGGCAAAAATGAGTCGCACCCCCGAGATCATTGCTGATGCTGTTTATTATATCCTTCAAAAAACGGCCGATCAGTGCAGCGGTCATACTTTTATTGATGAACAAGTACTGGCTGCCGAAGACATCACCGATCTGGATCAATATGCAGTTGTGCCGGGCGGAATGCTGTACAATGACCTATTCGTTTAAGTTTATACTGATTTTAAGGTGATTCGTTATTAAATCTGACGAAAACAGGGTATTATTACATACCCCCTTATGAGAACTATTACCCTGCTTACCACTCTGTTGGTCATATTGACCAATTATGCCCCTGCGCAATACAATGGCAGATGTGGCAGTTTTAGATATACTATCAATGGTCACCTAGCCAGTTCTGTAGAAATAGATAACATTACTACCAAAACCTATTATTCCATTGATCAAAAAAAAGGGTATATCTGGTTTTGGAAGGAAACTTCTGAACCTGGAAATCAACAAGTAAATGAATTCTTGACATTGTGGGCAAGGTTATCTGACATGGATACTTCTTGTATTGAAGCATTGATAGCAGATCCTTCAATAATCAAAGTTCGGCTGACGCAAAAACAAAATTTCTTCTTTGCCACAACGTATGTACAACAAAAAAAAGGACCCACATATGGGGTCCGTAATGATATATTGATACCTTTTAAAAATATAGATGCTGCTGCCGATTTCTTAAATCAATTGAAGCTTCAAATTCCTATTAGGAATTACTAACCTTCTTGTACATCCTGTACACGCTCAGGTCTCATTTGTGGGAATAATAACACATCCTGTATGGAAGGCTGATTGGTCATCATCATACACAAACGATCGATACCGATACCAATACCTGCTGTTGGTGGCATACCATATTCCAAAGCACGCAAAAAGTCATGATCAATGAACATCGCTTCATCATCACCTCGCTCCATCAATTTCAACTGCTCTTCAAAACGTTCACGCTGATCAATGGGGTCATTCAATTCTGTGTATGAGTTGGCAATTTCTTTCCCGTTTACCATCAACTCAAATCGTTCTACCAGTCCGGCTTTGCTTCTATGCTTTTTGGTAAGCGGACTCATCTCTACCGGATAATCGATGATAAAAGTCGGTTGAATAAAAGTGTGCTCACTGGTGGCACCAAATATTTCATCAATAAGTTTGCCTTTTCCAATATTGCCCGGAACATCAATCTTCAATTGTTTACATACTTCACGCAAACCCGCTTCATCCATGGCACTCACATCAATACCGGTATTCTCTTTAATGGCATCATGAATACTGATTCGTTTGAATGGAGCTTTGAAATTGATGATTTTATCACCCAAGGGCACATCCGTAGTTCCATGTAAAGCAATAGCGATTTTTTCAAACAATTGCTCCGTGGTTTCCATCATCCAGAAATAATCTTTGTAAGCAGTATACCATTCCAGTACGGTAAACTCAGGATTATGGGTTCTATCCATTCCTTCATTTCTGAAGTTGCGACTAAACTCATACACCCAATCAAATCCTCCTACAATCAATCTCTTCAAGTATAACTCATTGGCAATTCTCAAATAAAAAGGAACATCCAATGCATTGTGATGTGTAATAAATGGGCGCGCAGCTGCACCTCCCGGAATAGCTTGTAATACCGGCGTGTCTACTTCCAATGCCCCTTGTTCATTTAAAAAATCTCGGATTGTATTAATAAGCTTGGTTCGTTTAACAAAGGTTTCTTTTACATCCGGATTGATAATGAGGTCTGCATAACGTTGACGATAACGAAATTCCGGATCAGTAACTGCATCAAAAACATTTCCTTCTTCATCTCTCTTTACCACCGGAAGTGGCTTTAAAGATTTAGTGAGTAAAGTAAAGGTTTGTGCATGAATAGAAGTTTCACCTGTTTTGGTTATGAATACAAATCCGGTCACACCAATAATATCTCCCAGATCCAAACCATGTTTTACAACTGTATCCCAAAAGGATTTGTCTTCATCCGGACAAATATCATCGCGCTTTACATACAATTGGATAATGCCTTTACTATCTTGGATCTTGATAAAAAACACTTTCCCCTTATCATTGATACTCATCACCCTTCCCGCAACACAGACATTGGCAAAAACTTCCTTATTTTCTTCTTTGAACTGTTCCTTGATATCGATTGAATAGTGACTTACGGGATATGATGGAGCCGGGAATGGATCGATCCCTGCTTCTTGTAATTTGGTCAGTTTCTCACGACGAACCAGTTCCTGCTCAGATAAATGTGCTTGACTCATATATACTCAATTGTGAAGAGCAGCAAAATTAACGGTTAGCGGGGAAGAATTGCTACTCTGTTACTGATTATTGCTGTTTTGAGCGGAAGCTTTCCTTGTTTGGTAAATATTGGGCTGATGTATTTGCATCAACCGCCCCATCACCGCTTTGGGAATCGGCTCCCAGCCAAATTGTTGGTATAAACCCTCCGCGTCTTTTGTAACCAGCATTCAATGGCTTAATCCCAGAAGTTCAGGGCGACTATAACCATCGTTCAACAAATGCCGGTATTTATTCATGGAAAAGTTGTTGGTATAGTTGTTTACGAGTCATGCTGACCAAGTCACCGGGTTGTAAACCATCAATCGTAATATTTTCTATTCGGTAACGAATCAATCTTACTGTAGGGAACCCCACCTGTGCGGTCATTCTTCTTACTTGTCTGTTTTTACCTTCTTTCAATACCATGCGAATCCATGGTGCCGGAATTTCTTTACGGAAACGTATTGGCGGATTTCGAACAGGAACAGATGGTTCATTTTCAAAAACAGAAACCTTACACGGTAAAGTCTGATGTTTTTTCCCATCGATTGAAATCGTTACACCATTTTGTAATTGTTGAATGGCAACACCGGTAATCGCACCATCTACCTGAACCCAATATTCTCTTTCATGTTGAAACGAAGGATGCAGTAAACGATGATTGAGTTGTTTATCATTGGTAAGAATCAGGAGTCCTTCACTATCATGATCTAGTCTGCCAACAGGATATACATCTTTAGGTACATCAAAAAAATCAGCGAGCGTTTTTTTCCCATCAACCGGAGAAAACTGCGATTGAACGAGATAAGGTTTATAAATGATGAAGTAGTGATGCATATAAAACAAAAGTCCCGCAGAAGCGAGACTTTGTATATGGATGGGTTAGTAAGTACTGGGAAATAAATTTCCCTACACAATATTAAAAAGAGTTTTATCGAAAGCAAAAAAATTTTTAAACAATTTTATTCACATTTTAGGCCTCCTTGTGAATACCTGAACCTTATTCAACGCTGATTCTCATTGCATTTTGTACGACAAAAAGAATACACTAAAAATATCATTTCGCTGAAACATTGATGAATAAAGGTTTTCATAAGGACTGATTTTTTTGACACAAGAAAGTAAGTAGTGATAAAAACAGTGTCAACAGGTTCATTTCACCTGTTTTTATGGGCTTAAAAAAAACTAAAATAATGGAGGGTGAATAGCTCTTAGTACCTTTGTTTTTAACAAAAAACCTTGTTATGAAGTTTCCCGCACCTGTTTCTGCCGGTTGGATCGCGTCATTGATCGATGCCGAATTGATCGGTAATCATGATGCATTGGTAACCGGTATCAATGAAATTCATAAAGTAGAAACAGGCGATCTTGTTTTTGTAGATCATCCTAAGTACTATGATAAATGTTTAAATAGTGCTGCAGATTTTATCATTATCAATACGGATCAAGTAACGATTCCGACAGGTAAAACAATTTTAGTAACCCCGGAACCATTCGAAGCATACCTCACCATTGTCAATCATTTCAGACCTTTTGTTCCGGCACAAAAAGCTATTAGTGATTCTGCTATTATTGGTGAAGGAACTGTGATCATGCCCAACTGTTTTATTGGCAATCATGTTCAAATCGGTAAACATTGTATCATTCATCCCAACGTAACCATATTAGACCATACCATCATTGGAGATCATGTGATCATCCAAGCCGGAACAACTATAGGAAGTGATGCTTTTTATTACAACACGAAAAAAAATAGAGACGTATGGTACAAGAAAATGCAGAGTTGCGGTAATGTAGTCATCGAAGACCATGTAGAAATTGGTGCCGGATGTACCATTGATAGAGGCGTGACTGCTGAAACCAGAATCGGACAAGGAACATGCATGGACAATATGGTGCATATTGGTCATGATACGACGGTTGGAAAGAATTGTTTGTTTGCTGCTCAAGTGGGTATTGCCGGAGGTACCATTATTGAAGATGGAGTCACCTTATGGGGACAGGTAGGTGTTAGTAAAACATTGACCATTGGTGCTAATGCGGTTGTATTGGCACAAAGTGGTGTTCCCTCTTCCTTGGAAGGTGGCAAAACCTATTTCGGATACCCTGCAGAAGATGCTTCTCTCAAAAGACGAGAACTCGTTTGGATTAAACGAATTCCCGAGTTGTGGAAGAAGGTGATGGAGGGGAAATCGTGAATTGTGAATGGTGAATTGTCAATGGTTTACGTTATCATTGACAATTCACCATTCACAATTCACGACTGACCATTCACATCATTTCATCGAACCATAATTCGGCACATAGTTTTCCCGCCTCAAAATCAATAGTAGGTCTTTCTCGAGTGATACTACAGGGTACTCTATAATTCTTCCCATTTCTTTTTCATTTTCATACACAATCAGTGTCGGCACTCTTTTGATGTTTTTTCCGGCTTCTTCATGTTGTGGACTTTGCTTATAGCTATTTGACTCGTTGCTGACAAATATGAGTTTGATCTGTTGCTGATGAACACCTGCTTGCGTCAATATTTTCATCATACGAGGAACTTCTCTCCTGCTATCTCCACACCAAGTACCGAGAAAAATATCGATTTGTTTTCCCTTCAATAATTCGGTTAGGAATGGAATGGTGGAAGAGTCGGGTATGTAATGGTCATAACCCGGCTGGTACCAGTTTTTGTAAACCCCTTGTTGTAAAAAAGAAACATCACAATGACCCAGTAACATAGGTTCACCGTTACTATTTTTAACTTCTATATTGGCAAAAGCAGTGGTGGTTTGCGCATTAACATATGGTTGAGTCATCACTATGCACAGCACAGTGATCACCAAAAAAGATGATTTCATTTTGATTGAATTAATTACATAAATGAATAAATAGCCCCTTTCGGAAGGAGCATAACAAGACTTTATATGTAATCAATAAAGTGGAGGATGAAAAACTGCTTTCTGATAAGGATCTAAAAGTGCATCAGGAATAAATGCAATTTGGGTTTGATGGAACGAACCCATTAAATACGTCTGATCGTATGATGCGATGGTGGTATATTTCCAATCTGTTTTAAAAGCAATGTCTTTTTGTTTTTCTGTTGCTGGAATGCCGTCGGTATCTGTATCAGCTGTCAACATACAATCACACCAGTTTTGATCTGCTTGTGAAATTGCCAGCGCCGAACATTCTGCATAAGCCAATATTTTTGCTACCGATGGCGCATACAGTGAAAGGGATAATATGATGGCTACTACATATTTCAAGTATTACAAGTTACCAATTTTTAGGAAAGACCCAAACAGATTAGGGTAAACGGTATTTCAATTTCAATTCTTCACAAATACGCGCGATGGATTGTTCCATAGCTGCATATTGAAATCCGGGAATGGCCTGTAATAGTTTTTCGTTATTGAAACGGACTTTCGCTCTGGCTGTTTTGGCGGTTTCTTTTGTTAGTAGCGGGGATTTTCCTGTGAATTTAGATTTGATGGCTTCCAAACGCCAAACAATGGCTGCCATCCATGCAGTAACTTTTTTGTATGGAGGTTTTTTCCCAAATGCTTGAGCAATCATGGTAAAAACAGAGCGGTAGGGTAAGTTAGCACCACTAATCACAAATCGTTGTGCAGTAATATTACTTTCCATCAATGCAATCATTGCTTTTACTACATCTTGTACATCTACAAAACCACTCATGCCTTCTGTATACCAGGGAAATTCATCATAGGCTGATTTAAAAATAGCTGTGGACCCACTGTTCCAATCACCGGCACCCAGAATAATGACTGGATTTACAATTACGGCATTCAATCCCTCGCCAATACCTCGCCACACTTCCATTTCAGCCATGTACTTACTCTTTCCATATTCACTGTTGCTGGTTTCTGGTGTCCAGTTCATGGTTTCATCAATCATCACATCTTCCCGTATACGACCCAAGGCCGCAACTGAACTCATGAAAACCATCTTGGAAATTCCGGCATCTAAAGCAGCATTTACCACATTCGCGGTACCCTCTACATTCACATGATGCAGGTTCTTTTTTTGTGATGGGTGAAATGAAACTACGGCAGCACAATGATATACTTGTTGAACACCTTGCATGGCTTCTTCTAAGGAGAGTACATCCAGAATATCACCTTTCACCCAATCCACTTTTTCTGCATGGGGTATTGTTGGAATGATGGAACGATACAGCGCACGAACTTTCTCCCCTTTGTTCAGTAATACCTGTAACAAATGTGATCCTACCAAACCTGTTGCACCGGTAACAAGAATCATGAAATAGATTTCAACGAAGTTAATCGAATGATGCGGATAACTGAAAAACAGAGAAGAGCAATACTATTGAGAACATTTATTACAAAGTCCACTCACGACCAGGTCTTTTTGGATGGCTTTGAATCCATCGGGTAGTGCTACTTTAGGAACGGTTACATGATCCAAACAATAAGTAGTACCGCAGTTATCGCACATAAAATGAACATGATCATCGTGGTGATGACCTGCTGAACACTCATCTTTACATAAAGCATATCGAACAGAGTTGTCGGCCGTGGGAATGGTATGGATGATACCTTTTTCCACAAAAGTTTGTAGCGTACGGTAAATTGTTACGCGGTCGAATTCTGTACCACTTCTGCTTTCAATATCTGCATGCGCCAATGCTCCATTTGCATCCAGAAAATGATGCAGGATTTTTTTCCTGCTTTCTGTAACGCTGAGGTGATTTTTCTTCAACAGATCTACGATTCGCTCTTGCATGATTTAGTTAGGATTATTTGTAAAAATACCATTCACAAAATTACCCGTTGCTTTCTCCTTCAATAATATGCCGATATCTTTTTTCAATTTCTCCAGTTCATCTGCTTTTAGTCCATCATAAATCTGCCCACGCACTTTTCCTGATTTGTCTACCAATGCAAAAAACTGTGTATGGATAAACTGATCTTCAATCTTCTCAAAGTTATTCTTAGGGTCATCCAACAAATACGAATTACGGGCCATCTGGTACAAGCTATCTTTTCTACCCGTCAGTAACACCCATTTCTTGGTGTCTATCTTCATGGAGTCAGCATAGAATTTTAAACGGGGCACAGAGTCTATTTCAGGATCACAAGTATGTGCCACGATCATAAAGTCGGGATTGTCTTTATATGCATCATACACCCCTTTCATGCCCACATGCATTTTCGGACAAATACCTTTGCAGGTCGTAAAGAAATATTCTACCACGGATACTTTGCCCAACATATCTTTTTCAGTGAAGGGCACACCATCCTGGTTACGAAACATAAAAGGTTTCACATAACTCAATTGCGGCAATTTCACTTTCCAATTATCGGTGCCCTTAAAAAGGAAATAATAGAAAGCAGCTACTAAAACTGCGAAAAACAACAGATAACCTATTAACTTCTTACTCATAATCAATACTAAAGGACAAAGTTACACCCCATTCGGTTCAATCGGGGGGATGTAAAAAATATTGAAATTAATTTTGCAACACTGTTGCATAGTTGTATTTTTGTCGCCACATGAACTTTAAGATCAATTGGGATGCTTTTGGAATTGCCACATCGGTAGCTTGTGCTATCCATTGTGCCTTACTTCCATTATTCATTAGCAGTCTCCCTCTTTTTGGCCATAATATCATTGATAACAATGGGTTTGAATATGCCATGATTGCTTTGGCTTTTGCAGTAGGTACTTACTCATTGTATCATGGCAGAAAAAAACACCATCACAGCTGGATACCGATGATCTTCTTTACAGTAGGTATTCTTCTTTTACTCGGTAAAGTCATCTGGCATTCCTGGGAACTGTGGTTATTGATCCCTTCGGTAGCTTGTATCATTACAGCACATTACCTGAATTATCGCATGTGCAGGGTGCATAATCACGCACACAGTGACGACTGTAATCACTAAGCTTTTTTCTTTGCTGTCTTTTTATTTTTTTTCTCGCAATCCTCACATACAATCACAATATTCTCTGCAAAACGCGGACTAACACTGGATTGTTTCCCATTCACTTCAATCTCTATCAATTCATCATAGGTTTGTCTGGCTAGTACTTTGATATGATTGTGCATACTCAAGCCTACCTTATCTACATACTGTAAAAAGGCAGCGGAGTTGTCTTTTACACCAATCATTTTACAATTGTGTCCCACCTCTTCTTCATTCAAGGTTTTCTTTACCGGCATTTTCATTTCACCGGTAGCTGTTGGAATGATATCGCCATGCGGATCAAAACTGGGATAATTCAAAAGCTTATCCAATCGATCAATCAGTTTCTGACTTTGAATATGTTCCAGTTGTTCTGCTACTTCATGCACTTCATCCCAAGTAAAACCCAACTTCTCGTATAGGAAAGTTTCCCATAAGCGATGTTTACGAACCACTTCGATGGCCAATTTGCGCCCTTGGGCAGTTAGCGAGGACTTCCCATACTTTTCATAATTGATCAGCTTTTTTTCCTTCAGCTTCTTCAACATATCATTTGCCGTAGCCGGTTTTACACCCAAATGTGCCGCCAACTCATTGGTACCGGCCTCGGTTTTGGGTGATTGCTCCAACGTTAATTGCAACAAAGCTTTGAGATAATTCTCCTCCGTAGTAGATAACATGGCACAAAGATAGCTGAAATGACAAACTTATTTTGTTAG
The DNA here is from genome assembly GCA_013391385.1 of Sediminibacterium sp. Gen4. Classification (GTDB taxonomy): domain Bacteria; phylum Bacteroidota; class Bacteroidia; order Chitinophagales; family Chitinophagaceae; genus Sediminibacterium. Next base: position 54,823 of record JACBFI010000016.1, read on the forward strand.
ATAACTCTAACTTTTATACTTTTACACATCGAACAGCGTAAATGTTATTTTGTGAGACAGCTTTTGTATGTATTCTTCTTAGGATTCTTTTCTTTTTCATCGAATGCTCAACAAGCATCGGTAGCGGGAAGAATCACACAATCGGGCAGTCCGATTGAACTGGCTACTGTTCGGTTATTAAATACGGATATACAAGCCAGTTCAGATAGCAATGGATTTTATCAGTTACAAAATCTGAATGCGGGAACTTATACTTTAATCGTAGAACAGGTGGGCTATCAATCCTTTCGCAAAAAAATTCAACTCAATAACGCACAACCATTATTGCTGGATATTCAATTGATACCGATGACCAGCCAGATTGCTGATGTGGTAGTAACCGGTACACTAAAAGAAGTAAGAAAAACAGAAAGTCCGGTTCCGGTAGAAGTGTATACACAGACTTTCTTTAAAAAAAATCCAACTCCTAATATTTTTGATGCCTTACAACAGATCAATGGCGTAAGACCACAACTCAATTGTAATATCTGTAACACCGGCGATATCCATATCAACGGATTGGAAGGACCTTATACCATGGTATTGATTGATGGGATGCCCATCGTAAGTAGTTTAGCTTCCGTGTATGGTTTATCAGGTATTCCCAATGCATTGGTGGAAAGAGTGGAGATTGTAAAAGGTCCGGCTTCATCCTTGTACGGTAGTGAAGCGGTGGGTGGACTCATCAACATCATCACAAAAAAACCACAGCATGCACCTTCGGTCTATGTTGATTACATGCATACGAGTTGGAATGAAAAAAATGCAGACCTCGGTTTTGTTTGGAAGCCTTTACGCAAGGCACAAGTATTAACAGGTATTAACCTGTATCACTATAATACACCGATTGATCATAATAAAGATGGATTTACAGATGTAACGCTACAACAACGAATTTCTGTTTTTCAAAAATGGAATTTTCAACGCAAAGAAAACAGATTGCTCAGTTTAGCAGTGCGTTACTATTATGAAGACAGATGGGGTGGAGAAATGAACTGGAACAAAAAATTCAGAGGAGGCGATAGTATTTATGGGGAAAGTATTTATACCAAACGATGGGAGCTCACCGGACAATACCAGTTACCGGTAAAAGAAAAGATATTGTATTCGGTTTCATTCAATGACCATGATCAGGATAGTAGGTATGGAACAACTTCGTATATCGCCCGACAAAAAATTTTCTTCCATCAACTCACTTGGGATAAAAAAATGGGTGATCATGATTTATTAGCAGGTCTCACAGCACGTTATACATTTTATGATGACAATACCCCCGCAACTAATGATCCTGTTTTATTGAAAAATCTTCCTACAAAAAATTGGCTGCCCGGCATTTTTCTACAAGATGAAATTCGATTGAATACAGCGCAACAATTGTTATTGGGATTACGCTATGATAAACATGAAGTACATGGAAATATCATCACACCCCGTTTGGCATTTAAATGGAAAACAGGAGATCAGGAAAGTTTGCGCATTAATGCTGGTAGCGGTTTCAGGGTGGTAAATTTATTTACAGAAGATCATGCCGCGTTAACCGGTGCCAGAAAAGTGGTGATCAAAAATGAATTGAAACCAGAACGTTCGTACAATATCAATCTAAACTATTCGAAAAAACTACTTAGCAAAAAAGGTGTGATTTGGAACTTTGATGTTTCTGCCTGGTACACTTATTTTAATAATCGCATCATTGCAGATTATGAAACCAATCCGAATGAGATCAATTATGACAACCTGAATGGACATGCCATCAGCAAAGGCATTACCCTCAATACAGAACTGAGTTTGCTGAATGGCTTAAAAGGGATGGCAGGTATTACCTTACAAGAAGTAGCTACTATTGATCAGGGAATAAAAACGCAACAAATTCTCACCGAAAAAATAACGGGTACCTGGTCTATTTCCTATCGTATCAAACCTTGGAATTTGGGTATTGATTATACCGGAAATTTTTACGGCCCGATGCGATTGCCATTACTCGGTCCACTAGACCCGCGTAACGGCACTTCACCACTATGGAGTATTCAGAATATCCAATTTGTATTTTCCGGTATGCGTTCTATTGAATGGTATGGCGGTGTAAAAAATTTGCTCAACTGGACACCCAATAAAGGCAACCCTTTTATCATTGCCCGAACCCAGGACCCTTTTGATAAGCAGGTGGTGTACAATGCCAATGGACAAGTTCAGGCAACTCCAGATAATCCCTATGCATTAAGTTTTGATCCTACGTATGTGTATGCCCCTAATCAAGGAATTCGTTTCTTTTTGGGGATGAGGGTTTCTATAAAATAAGTGGCTGTAGAGTAAGATCAGAGGAGGATGGACCGCAGATGTCTGATGTCTGATGTCTGATGTCTGATATAAGTATGTGAATGGTAAAAAATACCAAATCAGACATCCAACATTTGACATCAAAACATTCTACTGAATCGTATAACTCACCCCACCATCTTTTTCATCTTTCAATTGTACTCCTAATGCTGCCAGTTCATTGCGGATTTTATCGCTGGTCATAAAATCTTTTCGTTGTTTGGCTTCTTTACGGATCTCGATCAACAATTGTAATACACCATCGAGTTTACCATCATCAGCTCTTCTTTCGCCTGTAAGACCAAAAATATCTTCGATGTATATTTTCATTTGTTGTTGCAGCAATTGAAGGGTAGCTCCACCGATAGCATTCACAGCTATATGCTTGTCTTTGATGGAGTTGATTACTGAACTCAATTCAAACATATTGGCGAGTACTTTTGCCGTATTCAGATCGTCGTTCATGAACTCATCAAATTCACGGATCTGTGTAGCCGTTTTTTCGTCTAGTGTTTTATCCGAAGCAATTGCCTGCGCATCAAAATTTTGCTTTACCAACCATTCATAGGCTTCCCATAAACGACGCAATGCTTTTTCAGATGCTTGCAATGCTTCATTGCTAAAGTCGAGTGTACCGCGATAATGACTTTGCAGAATAAAGAAGCGCACTGTCATTGGATGATATGCCTGGGTGAGAATAGGATGTGTTCCTTCAAATAGCTCACTCAGCTTAATCACATTGTTATAGCTCTTACCCATCTTCTTGCCGTTGATGGTGATCATGTTATTGTGTAACCAATAACGAGCGGGTGTTTTATGATTGCAAACCGTACTCTGTGCAATTTCACATTCATGATGCGGGAACTGAAGGTCCATACCGCCTCCATGAATATCAAACTGATCTCCGAGGTATTTATTACTCATGGCAGAACATTCGATATGCCATCCCGGAAAACCTTCTCCCCACGGACTTTGCCAACGCATGATATGTTCAGGCGGCGCATTCTTCCATAAGGCGAAATCGCTCTTGTTTCTTTTCTCTTCCTGATTGTCCAGTTCACGGGTGGTATCCATTTGATCATCGAGTACCCTTCCGCTGAGCATGCCGTAAGGCAGCCCCTTTTTGGAGAAATCAGTATTGTATTTTTCTACATCAAAATAAACAGAGCCATTGGCTTCATAAGCATAACCGTCTGCTATGATCTTTTTGATCATTTCAATTTGTTCAACGATATGTCCTGTAGCAGTAGGTTCGATGCTAGGTTGCAAGTTGTTGAAACGAGCCATGGCCCAATGATACAGATTGGTATATTTCTGTACCAACTCCATCGGCTCCAGTTTTTCCAGTACAGCTTTTTTACTGATCTTATCTTCCGCTTCTCTTCCTTCTTCTTCAAAGTGTCCGGCATCCGTAATATTTCTTACATAACGAACCTTGTACCCCAAATACATGAGATAGCGATATACCACATCGAATGTAATAAAGGGACGTGCATGTCCGAGATGACTCTCCCCACTCACGGTTGGTCCGCACACATACATACCCACATAGGGCGGGTTGATGGCTTCAAAAACTTCTTTCTTACGGGTTAATGAGTTATAAACTTTTAGTGACATGCTTGCGAATTAGAGAAGATAAAAGATACTGAAAATAATGAAACAAGGGAACCGGAACAGCTCGCATTAACAGCAACAGCAGCAAGAAATAGATATTCGTTTCATGGTGCCGCGAAGATATTTAATTTTTCAATTGTAAATCAGCCACCAGCATAATATGATCACTCAGCCCCTCATCAATCATATCAAACATTTTAACCTGAAAAGATGGAGCCGGAAGGATATAATCAATCCTTAGGGTAGAAGCCAGGGAAATAAAGGTTCGTCCGATCCCAAATCCTCTTTTTAAGAATGCATCTTGGTAATCGCCGCGGATATGAAAATAGGTGTATGAGTTGGGTACATCATTAAAATCACCGCAAATCAAAGACGGATAAGGGCTTTCATTCATCGCTTTTCTAACGATTCCGGCTTGAACACCTCGCCTTTTAAAGGCCAATCTCATTTTACGAATGATATTTTTTGAGGCTCGCAATGTTTCATCATCCTGCTCTTTGATCTTTTCCAAATCAGAGTAATCGGCTTGTTTGAATTTAAAAGATTGCAGATGGGTATTAAAAACGCGAATGGTATCATCATCTTTTACAATATCTGCATAGATCAAACTCTCAGCTACCGGAAATTTGATTTTGTTCTGATGAATGATGGGATGTTTTGAAAAAATGATACAGCCCGATTGATAATTACCACCGTTTCGCAAATAATCTTTTGAAAAGAAATGATAGGGATATGCTTTTTTAAAAAGTGATAAGTTATCCGACTCTGAGTTGAACCCATCTGTATGATTGAATTCCTGCAAGCATACCACATCAGCATTCAATCTTCGTATACTTTCTGCAAGCTCAGTTCGGGCTAATTGTTTAACAGCTTTATTTTTACTATTCCCATTGAAACTTTGGATATTCCAACTGATCACACGTAAAACATGTTCAGGTTTGTTTTCAGAAACCGACGGCCCCGGTTTCCAGGCAAATACGACATTGAGTTGTTGAATTCCGATCAATAAAGCAAGTGCCGGAATCAATGCCAGCTTAGGTTTCACAAATAACCAGAAAATAAGGAAGAGGATCAGTCCAAGAATTAAATAGGGTACCATGAGCCCCACAAAACCAATCATCCACCAACTGGCAGTATTCAAAAAAGGGGTAAGACAAGAGATGAGCCATAACACAACGATTACCAGATTCAGTATCAGGAATACTGTTTTAGTAACACGTCTAAAAATGCTCTTGGCCATGAGCTAAAATACTGATAAAAAAGACGTACTTATATGTAAAATGCCACTGAGGGCACAGAATGGCACTGAATACCCTTTTAGAGATCTTCTTTGCTGGCTTTTTTTAGGAACTCTTTTTCTTCATCGGTGAGGAACTGATACCCTTGTTGATTGATCTTATCTAAAATCTCGTCTAAGCGTTGTTGTGTGAGATTGGGTTTTCTATCAAAAGGTTTGGCTTCGGCTTTATAAAAGTGACGCTCACTGCTATTTTTTTGACGGTGTTTTTTTTCGGGATTGAATAAATCATCCAACCAATTGGCAAATTGGTTCATCCACGCTCCCCAATCCTTCCCTCTTCTCAGCTGGCGGATAAACAAATAACCTACTACACCCGCAGCTAAATGTCCGGCACCAATGCCGGCATTACTACCGGCGAGTGTTGCAAAATCAATGGCCACAAAAATCAATGTGATGACCCAAAGTGGAATACCGCCATTGATCAACGGAAAAATGCGATAATCCGGTGCTAATGTTGTGGTAGCAACAGCTATTGCCATGACTGCAGAACCCGCCCCTAATAAAGGAGCCGCCGTTCCTACTTGATTGGCCAATACCGGTACCATATTGTTCATCAATACAAAAAAAACGCTCCCGGTAATACCTCCGTAGATATAAATAGGAATCAGTTTGTTATTGCCTGCCAGGTCTTGTAAAATATATCCAAAACACCATAACCATAACATGCTGCTGATGAGCTGCCAGATACTATGGTGCGTGATCATGGTACTGATAAAAGTCCATGGGCGTGTTAGTAATGTATCTGTTTGCGGTGGCAAACTCAGCCAGTTCAATACCTGACGGTAGAAGAATTCATCAGGAATTTCAGAGAGATAATAAACGATCTTAATGAAATTCACGATTACAAACATCAATGCATTCACGGCAAACAGGAATACAAGGGCATTGTTATCCTGTCCTAATAAGATCTTTTTATTTGCTTTATACGGTCTGGTTTCCATACGCACGGTTCTTGGTGACTATTAATACAACGTTTTTTTGTTGGTTTTGTTCCAGGTAATGACAATCAATAAGCCTACAATCGCTCCGCCAATATGTGCCCAGCGTGCTACATTATCACCCGCAGAATTTTGAAGCGCAAAGAACAATTCATACGAAAAGTATATTAAGCCTAACCATTTGGCTTTCACCGGTACCAGAAAATACAAGTAGATATAGGTGTTCGGAAATAGGTACACGAATGCTGCCAGAATACCAAATACAGCACCACTGGCACCTAAAGTGGCCGTATTGATCCTGTTGTTATAATAAGTAGTAACTGCTTCCAAAACCTTATTCGTCATAAGCGTATTGGATGGATCAGCTTTCAGAAAAACCAAAGCCTCTTCATTAAAGCCCATATTGTACTTGCGGCCAAAGCTTGCCATCGCATCCACAAAAGCCATAGGATCATTTTGCTGTTGTAAAACCAGTGCATAATCCTTCATAATGGGGGTTAGTTCATAGGAGAGAAACAATAAATGTATCAGCGCAGCACCCAGTCCACAAATCAGGTAAAACGTTAGGAATCTTTTCGCACCCCAAACATTTTCAAGGATGGAGCCAAACATCCACAAAGCGAACATATTTCCCAAAATATGGTAGAAATCACCATGTAAAAACATGTGTGTGATCAATTGCCAGGGTTTGAACAGATCGCTCTGCCAGGCATGTAAAGCCAGTGTATCTTCAAAAGAAAAAACGGGAACAGCACCTTTAGAAAAAGTAACCTGTGCCAGGTAGAACAAGCCATTGATGATCAGCAGGTTCTTAACAATGATCGGTAATATCTCAAATCTACTGGGTCTGAATTCTGTCATGCATTCAACGCTTATGCGTATTTATAATGATTGGTTATACTTCTTTTTTCAGTTTCAGCTGTACTACGTTTTCAATATGCAAGGTATGCGGAAACATATCAACCGGCTGAATTTTTGTGACTTCATATTTTTCATCCAACAATGCCAGATCTCTTGCCTGTGTTGCCGGATTACAACTTACATACACGATCAACGGAGCTGCGATATCCAGTAGCTTTCTTACGAGCTTCTCATGCATTCCGGCCCTTGGCGGATCGGTAATGACCACATCCGGTCTACCATGTGCAGCAAAAAAAGCATCATCGCAGATATCAATCACATCTCCGGCAAAAAATGCCGTTTGTGTGAGTCCATTTAGCGCTGCATTTTCTTTTGCATCTTCAATCGCGTCTGCTACCACTTCCACACCTACCACTTTTGCCGCCTGTTTACTCACAAAAATACCGATACTCCCTGTTCCACAATACAGATCATAAACCGTTTGTGTGCCATTTAGTTCAGCAAAATCACGGGTAACCTGGTAGAGTTTTTCTGCTTGCTTAGTATTGGTCTGGAAAAATGATTTCGGACTAATCTTAAACTGAAAATCTTCTAACTTTTCAATGATGTATCCCTTGCCGGTATAGATCTGTGGATGCAGATCAAAAAGACTGTCGTTCTTTTTGGTGTTGATGGTGTACAATAAAGTGGTGATCTGCGGAAAACCCTTTAGCAGTTCGTTCAACAGGTCTTCTCTCAATGCCACATCTTCATAACCAAAAATGATATTCACCATCAATTCACCTGTGCTGGTATTACGTACAAACATGTTACGTAGCCAACCCTGGTGTTCTTTAATATTATAAAACGGAATCCCTTTTTCAATGGTATAGGCCGCTGCAAATTTTCTGATCAAATTGGTAGGCTCTTCTTGAAGATGACAGGTATCGATTTCTACGACCTTATCAAAAAAGCCACGAGCATGAAATCCGGCAGCACCGGGTAATGCATCCGGATCAATGCCTTCTGCTTTGAGTTTGCGGAACTCATCGGAAGGAATGTATTTCCTTGTGGCAAAAGTGTACTCCATTTTATTCCGATAATACCTGGTATCATCAGCTCCCACGATGGGCATGATTTCGGGCAAGCGGATACGTCCAATTCTGGTGAGATTATCGGTTACTTGTTTTTGTTTGTATGTCAATTGTTGCGCATAGGGCAGCATTTGCCACTGGCAACCGCCACAAACCCCAAAATGACTGCAAAAAGGTTGTACCCGATCAGGGGAAAAGCTTTTGATAGAAAGTGTATGTCCTTCCGCCCAATCGCTTTTGTTCTTGGTGAGCTGTACATCTACAACATCACCGGGTACGGCGCCTTCAATAAATACTACTTTCCCATCTACCCTTGCCAGAGAGCGACCTTCCGCGGCATAGTCTTCCACCAGAATATTTTCCAGAATGATTCTTTTCTTTTGTTTTCTCACTGTGCAAAGGTAACCATGATCCGTGAGACCGTTCTCGTCTTAGGTAATGGAATAACAATTTATTGTAAGAAGCGTCAGGAAATTGGTGTCTTTGTTAAATCGAGTTCATGGCTTTTAGTATTTAACTAACTTGTTCCCGAATTTTGGGTTATGAAAAAATATGTACTGCTATCCGGCTGGATCCTTTCTTGCTTACTATCTGTGGCTCAGACAAAAACAGCTACTAAGTCTGCTCCTAAACCTGCTACCGGGCGAAATATTCCTATCACACTCACTCCTTTAAAAAACTGTAAGGTATATCTGGGCAGCTATCTGGGAACCGGAAGAACATTGGTTGACTCTGCTATGCTCAATGAGAAGAGTGAGGGCGTATTTAAGGGTGATAAAAAACTCCCCGGAGGAATTTATTTTGTGGTATCTCCACAAATGACCATTCAGTTTGAATTGCTGATGGATGATATTCAGCAGTTCTCCATCAAGGGTGACACTTCTTTAAAAGATCAGGCTACAATTATTGGTTCAAAAGACAATGATCTTTTTAAAACTTATACCGCGTATTCTGTTGAAAAAGGACAACTAAGGCAACAACTCAGTACTGCTTACAAAGCAGCTACCAATAAAGCTGATTCTACCCGTTTATACAATTCGTTGACGACTTTGGATAAGGAAGTACAGCAGTATCGGGCGAATATCATCCAGCAATATCCAAATTCTTTGCTGGCCATGTTTTTCAATACCATGAAGACGCCCGAAACACCTGCTATTCCTGTTGTAAACGGCAAACCTGATTCTGCTTATCCGTATAGATATGTAAAAGAACATTTTTGGGATGATGTAGCGTTTAATGATGATCGTTTGTTACGCACACCATTTTTTGAGCCGAAACTCGATGATTATTTCAGATATTATGTGTCTCCCGAACCTGATTCAATTATTGAAGAGGTAAAGTATATTTTGTTATCTGCCAGAACAGGTAAAGATATCTATCCTTATTTATTGACCAAGTTCACCAATAAATACATGAATCCTGAGTTCATGGGACAGGATAAAGTCTTTGTATACCTCTTTGAAAATTTTTATGCCAAGGGAGATACCATGATCCTGAATCCGGCATCACGAAAAACAGTAACAGAAAGAGCCTATAGTCTTATGGCCAATCAATTGGGCAAACCTGCGCCGGTATTGAATTTAACAGATACTACAGGAAAGACTGTTTCCTTATACAATTTGAAGTCCGAATTTACTGTTGTTGCGTTCTGGGACCCTAATTGTGGACACTGTAAAGACGAAATGCCAAGGCTTGATTCTTTCTATCAAAACAAATGGAAAGCGTTGGGTGTAGCTGTGTATGGTGTCAATATTTATGAAAATGAAGTACCGGCGTGGAAAAAGTTTATTGTAGAGAAAAAGTTATCCGGCTGGACGCATGCATACCAAACCAAAGCGGCTAAAGATGCAGAAGAAAGAGCAGGTGTACCCAATTACAGACAGCTATATGATATTTTTAAAACACCTACCTTATACTTACTCGATAAAGAAAAAAGGATTATTGCCAAACAATTGAGTTTGGAGCAGTTTGATGATTTGATTGTTACGAAATCTAAACAATAAAAAAAGCCACAGACGCGTCTGCCTTAGGCAGGTGAATCTGTGGCTTTTACATTTTCTGTAAATACTACACCAACTCTTTCACAACATTCCAAATTACTTTAGGCTTACCCAAAGTGTAGTAGTGTAATACCGGAACACCGAATTCTTTTAACTCTTTGCTCTGTTGAATCAACCACTCTGTTCCTACCTGTTCACATTCTACATCTGTTTTACATTTCATGATGGCATTGGAAAGATCAGAAGGAATATCTACGTGAAAAATTCTAGGCAGTACTGATAATTGTTTTTTATTGGTCAATGGTTTTAATCCCGGAATGATGGGAACATTGATTCCGATTGCTTTGCAGGATTTGACAAACTCAATGAATTTCTGGTTATCGAAAAACATTTGTGTCATAATGTATTCTGCTCCTGCATCTACTTTTTGTTTTAATTTTTGAAGATCGATATCCAGATTCGGTGCTTCAAAATGTTTTTCCGGGTAGCCGGCCACACCAATACAGAATTTAGTCTTCCCGCCATTTTTAATATCATCATCCAAATAAATACCATTGTTCATGTTGTTGATCTGTTGCAGCAAATCAATCGCATAATGATTGCCTTCCGGCTCCGGTTCAAAAGAAGCTTCATTTTTAGCGGCATCACCTCTTAGCGCCAGTACATTATCGATACCCAAAAAATCTAAATCGATCAATGCATCTTCTGTTTCACGTTTGGTAAATCCTCCACAAATGATATGTGGCACCGCATCTACCTGATAATGGTTCATGATGGCCGCACAAATCCCTACCGTACCCGGACGCTTACGAACTTCCACTTTCTCAAAAGTGCCATCACCCTTTTTCTTGAACATGGTTTCACTACGGTGATAGGTAACATTGATCCAGGATGGTTTGAATTCCATCAAAGGATCCAAATGGTCATAGAGCGATACAATGGTTTTACCTTTTAATGGTGGCAGTACTTCAAAAGAGATCAAAGTATCTTTTGCCTGTTCGATATGTTCTGTAATTTTCATGCTTGGTACTAAATGGCTGCAATATACAGCCTTGTATTCGTTACAAAAACATCTGTTAATCCATGGTAGGCTTTACGGCATGCAAAGCAGATGCATTAGTTTTGTAGAAAATCATTCCACTTGAACATTACTATCCATACCAAAGACCTGCTCAAAAGTTACAAGGGAAGAACCGTTGTTAATAATGTAAGCATTGAAGTTCGTCAAGGAGAAATCGTGGGGTTGCTCGGACCCAATGGGGCAGGTAAGACAACGACTTTCTATATGGTAGTAGGTTTGATTAAGCCGGATGAAGGGAGTGTTTTCCTGAATGACCTTGATATTACACGTTTACCCATGTATAAAAGAGCCCAAATGGGTATTGGCTACCTGCCCCAGGAGGCCAGTGTATTCAGAAGTCTGAGCGTGGAAGACAATATTCTCTCTGTGCTGGAAATGACGAAACTCACCAAACAAGAGCGTCTGAATAAGCTGGAGCAATTATTGGATGAATTCAACCTGCACCATGTCAGAAAAAACAATGGCGATAGTTTAAGTGGCGGTGAAAGAAGAAGAACAGAGATAGCCCGTGCATTGGCAGTAGATCCAAAATTCATTTTATTGGATGAACCTTTTGCGGGGGTTGACCCCATTGCCGTTGAAGATATACAGGGTGTTGTTGCCCGATTGAAATATAAAAATATTGGTATCCTGATCACTGACCATAATGTGAATGAAACCCTCTCTATTTGCGATCGGGCTTATCTGTTGATTGAAGGTAAAATCTTTAAACACGGAACTGCAGAACAATTGGCCGATGATGAGCAGGTGAGACGCCTCTATCTGGGAACCAATTTTGAGCTGCGCAGAAAAGACTGGATCATTGAAATGGGTAAAACACAAACCGCCCCTGCGGAATAGTGTTGACGACTACCATCACATATTAGCATTTTTCGCGGGTATTCCTTATTTTGCTGGCATCAACCATGAAACTGCTCAGTCCTGCAATATCCCGTTTAGCCCGCTTTAGGCATTGGCGCATTGAACAATGGGTGAATGAGCCCATTTCGGCACAACGGGAAGTATTACAAGACCTCGTAACACATGGACAATACACTGAGTTTGGCAGGAAATATGGTTTTACCTCTCTCTTCAACATCAGAAAATTCAAGGCAGCAGTACCCATACATGAATATGATGATCTGAAACCTTATATCGAAAGATTGATGCAGGGTGAGCAGAATCTGTTATGGAACACCCCCGTGAACTGGTTTGCCAAAAGCAGTGGTACCACTAGCGATAAAAGTAAGTTCATCCCTATTACACAGGAAAGTTTGGAAGACTGCCATTATCAGGGTGCTAAAGATGTGCTGACATTGTACTATCACCAACGCAATGAAAGTGATCTATTGACAGGAAAGGGATTGGTGATCGGAGGAAGCCATCAGATCAGCAAAGTGAACGAAGAAGTCAATTATGGCGACCTCAGTGCTGTACTTCTACAAAACACACCTATTTGGGCCAACTGGATCAGAACACCGGAATTATCCATTGCACTGATGGATGAATGGGAAGAAAAAATTGAAAAGCTCGCCCAGTCTACTATACCTGAATCTGTTACTTCTATATCAGGTGTACCTACCTGGACATTGGTATTGATCAAAAGAATATTAGAGATCACAGGTAAACAAACTTTGAAAGAAGTGTGGCCCGGATTGGAGCTTTATATACATGGCGGTGTATCCTTTACGCCTTATCGCGAGCAATTTGAAAGGCTCATCGGAGAGGGTTGTACTTATTTGGAAATGTACAATGCCAGTGAAGGTTTTTTTGCGGCACAGGATGATCCAAATGAAGAAGGCATGTTATTGTTTCTGGATCATGGAATTTTTTATGAGTTCATGCCTGTGGAAGAATATGGTAAAAAAGATCCTATCACCATTGGTTTGGATAAAGTAGAGATCGGAAAAAATTATGCGCTGGTTATCAGCACCAATGGAGGCTTGTGGCGCTACCTGGTGGGAGATACAGTACAGTTTACATCTTTATATCCTTTCAGAATAAAAGTAAGTGGTAGACTAAAACAATACATCAATGCATTTGGCGAAGAAGTGATTGCAGACAACAGTGATAAAGCCATTGCCATGGCTTGTGAAAAAACCGGACTCTTTGTAAAAGATTATACCGCAGCTCCTGTATACTTCGGCGACCATAGTAAAGGTGCACATGAGTGGTTGATTGAATTTGAACAAGCTCCGGCTTCTACTGATCAGTTTGCTTATGAATTGGATTGTGCATTGAAGTCACTCAATAGCGATTATGAAGCCAAGCGATACAAGGATATGGCATTGACACTTCCTCAGGTACATGCGGTACCTGAAGGCTTGTTTCACCAATGGCTCAAGAGTAAAGGAAAGTTAGGTGGGCAGCATAAAGTACCGCGCTTGAGTAATGACAGAAAATACATTGATGATATTAAAATGCTGATGCAGCAGTATGGATAATGATGAATCTAAGTCATCATCGCATTTCTAATTTTTATTTACTTCCATGGGCTGATCGTGTATACCTTGTATAAATTCACTTTATTTGTAGCAGTATTTTATCAAATACATTAACTATGAAACTACTTGAAGGAAAAGTATCGATTGTTACCGGTGCTGCTCGTGGAATTGGTGCAGCCATTGCATTGAAACTCGCTGAGCATGGCAGTCATATTGCATTTACCTATGTAAGTGATAGCAGCGCCGAAAAAGCAGCTGCACTCGAGGCAGAATTAAAAGCCATGGGCGTTAATGCCAAAGCATGGAAAAGTAATGCAGGAGAATTCGCTGAATGCGAAAGCTTTGTGAATGAAGTCATGAAGGAATTTGGTACCGTAGATGTGTGTGTAAACAATGCAGGAATCTCCAAAGACAATCTCTTGCTTCGTATGACAGCCGAACAATGGGATGATGTAATGGATATTAACCTGAAAAGCGTCTTTAATATGACCAAGCAGGTCATTCGCCCAATGATGAAAGCCAAAACCGGTAGTATCATTAACATGAGTTCCATCATTGGTATCAGAGGAAATGCCGGACAAAGCAGTTATGCAGCTAGTAAAGCCGGTATCATTGGCTTTACGAAATCGGTTGCCCATGAACTGGGTAGCAGAAATATCCGCTGCAACGCCATAGCACCCGGATTTATTGAAACAGATATGACCCATTACCTAAAAGACGGTGAAGGAGCTGCTGAGTTTTTAAAGAAAATTCCATTGGGCAGGTTTGGAAAAGCCGAAGAAATCGCCAATACCACTTTGTTTTTGGCTAGCGATATGAGCACTTATATTACAGGTCAGGTACTCAGTGCTTGTGGTGGTTTAAACATCTAATTCCCTTTATCAATTTTATCTCCAAAGCTGCTATCCAAACAGGATAGCAGCTTTATTCTCCTATTTATATAGACTTCTCACCGAAACAGCTTTCTTGCATAATTTCAATTCGCTGATTTTCAGTATATTAGGGAAATTATTGCGGCTTATTTTTTTGTTAAACAAATGTTTACGCTTGCAATTTGTGTGAACGACTGTTACATTTGCAACTCTCTATGACTAAGCGAATTATAAATATTTTTCTGATACTTGTTTTGTCGGTACAGATCCTTCCCGTTCAACAAATGGGAAAGATGCTGTACAGCAATCAGTTTACAGAAGAAATTCCACATAGCTTAGACCATAACCCTGAGAACGCAAAACAATCTGAATCAAAAAGTGATTTCATTTCTACTCCTGAAGTAGCCATTACCTATGTCAACGGTTCTTTTAATTTGATACGTCCCATTACATCGGATGTAATTCCACAGAACCATACAAATGAAATTCACGTTCCTCCACCGAATTGCTAGTCTTATCATCTAAGATTAGTAACTTTTACCTCTTCCTTAATTCAAATCATTGCATGAAGAAATATTTAAAGCATGCAGGTGCCGATGTATCTGCATCGATTGTTGTCCTGCTAGTAGCATTACCTCTATGTTTAGGTATTGCACTAGGTTCGGGCGCTCCACTTTTTTCCGGTATTATCGCCGGTGTGGTGGGTGGTATCGTCATAGGCATCCTCAGCGGATCACAACTTAGCGTTAGTGGTCCGGCAGCAGGACTTACTGTTATTGTAGCAACAGCCATCACCAAGCTTCAGGTTTATGAGGCATTTTTATTAGCTGTCGTTATCGGAGGTTTGTTACAGGTTATTTTAGGCTTTCTAAGAGCCGGTGTCATTGGTGATTATGTTCCCAATGCAGTCATCAAAGGAATGTTGGCAGCGATTGGTTTAATTCTCATCTTGAAACAGTTTCCTCACCTCATCGGTTACGATACCGATTTTGAAGGAGATGAATCATTTATTCAGTCCAATGATCAGAATACTTTTACGGCGATGTTCGAAGCTGTAAAATATATCACACCAACTGCTATGGTCATTGGAGTGTTATCCATTTTACTCATGATGTTTTGGGAAAGTAAATTCATCAAAACAAAAAAATCCTTAAAGCTGTTCCCGGGTGCCTTGATGGTTGTTTTGGTTGGAACCATCGTAAATGAATACTTACGCTTATCCGGCAGCAGCTATGCGCTAGAACAAAAACACCTTGTTACTTTACCCGTGGCAGAGAATGTTGGAGCTTTCTTTTCATTTTTCACTTTTCCGGATATTCAGTTTTTGAAAAACCCGGATGTATGGATGTCTGGAATTACATTAGCCATTGTTGCCAGTTTGGAGACTTTATTAGGTATTGAAGCGGCCGATAAACTAGACCCACTAAAAAGAGTTACGCCAACCAACAGAGAACTGAAAGCACAAGGGGTTGGTAATATGGTATCGGGAATGATTGGAGGCTTACCACTCACTTCTGTTGTTGTAAGAACTTCTGCGAATATTTCTGCCGGCGCTAAATCAAAAATGTCTACGATCTTACATGGTTTGATGATGTTGCTTTGCGTAATGTTCGTACCCACCATTTTGAATAAGATTCCATTATGTGCACTTGCTGCCGTTTTGATCTTTACCGGTTATAAACTAGCAAAGGTTTCACTGTTCAAAGAGTTTTATATAAAAGGATGGAATCAGTTTGTTCCTTTTGTAGCTACCATCACAGCCATTCTATTAACAGATCTATTGATTGGTATTCTTGTAGGTATCTGTGTTGCGCTGTTCTTCCTGATCAGAAGTAATTTCAGATCTGCTGTTATGGTGGTACATGATGATAATAATTATCTCATTCGTTTCAGAAAAGACGTTTCTTTTCTCAATAAACCTATTGTAAAAAAGAAGTTGGAAGAAGTGCCCAAAAACTCCTTTGTGATCATTGATGCAGAAAGAGCTGATTTTATCGACAAAGATGTAATTGAGGAGGTCAATAATTTCTTATGTCATGCTCACCTGAAGAAAATCAGGGTTGAAGTGAAAGCAGGTCAAAACAAATCCACCAAAAATATTTTTACCATCCCACAAATCACTGAAGAATGAAAATCTATGAAAAGTTACTCTTAGAAAACAAAGCCTGGGCCTCTGAAAAAGTACAAGATGATCCTGAATATTTCAGTCGCCTTGCAGACATACAAAAACCCGATTTCTTATGGATCGGATGTAGCGATAGTCGTGTACCCGCCAATGAGATCACCAATACACAACCCGGTGAAATATTTGTACACCGTAATATCGCAAATATGGTTGTGCATACAGATGTAAATCTTTTGAGTGTTCTTGATTATGCAGTTACACATTTGAAAGTAAAACATGTAATCGTTTGCGGGCATTATGGTTGCGGTGGTGTTAAAGCCGCTATGACCAATCATGATTATAAGCAGGTATTGAACATGTGGTTACGTAATATCAAAGATGTATACCGTATGCACAGAGACGAATTGAATACCATAGAAAATGAGCAACAAAAGTTTGATCGGCTGGTAGAATTGAATGTTCAGGAGCAGGTCATTCATTTGGCGAAGACTTCCATCATTCAAAGAGCCTGGAAAAATGAGCAGCGACCGCATTTACACGGCTGGGTATATGGTTTGAAAGATGGTCTGATCAAGCCTGTATTTGAAATGCAGGCCAATACCAATATTGATCATTTGTATGAGTACGATGATTTATAAATAAGTAGGGAACGGCGTTCTGTATACGCTGTTCCCCTCTTTTAGTTCTTAAATATGCGTTAAAGACTTTATTTATTAAGCGTTCGAAGAACAATACGCCTAAAGTTCTGTTATAGAACGGGCTCATTTATTCATAACTTTCTTTGACAAACAATCATTATGGCCAACGAGGCAAACAGCTCACCAGCGGGTGCAGCACGTAAATTTTTTGCATTATTGAATCTGGACAGGAAGGATGTTTCTGCCATATACGCATTCGCCATCCTTGCCGGACTGGTTCAACTATCCCTTCCCTTGGGAATTCAAACCATTATTAGTTTTGTAATGGCTGGATCTATTTCTACATCTATTGTAGTATTGATTGTTTTAGTAGTAACGGGTGTTTTTCTGTATGGTTTGCTGCAGGTTAGACAGATGCAGATTATTGAAAAGATCAAACAAAAAATATTTACACGCTATTCTTTTGAATTTGCAGACCGTATTCCCAAACTCGATATTGAAAAACTCGATAGCTATTATCTGCCTGAGCTGGTCAATCGTTTTTTTGATACCGTCTCTCTTCAAAAAGGTATTGAAAAAATCCTGTTAGATATACCTACTGCACTTATACAGATTGTATTTGGTATTATGTTGCTTTCGTTTTACCATCCGGTATTCATAGGCTTTGGCTCTGTTTTGTTGCTTCTGCTGTATATTATTTTGCGGAATACCCTTCCCAATGGTTTCTCTGCCAGCATGCAAGCCAGTGACTATAAATACAAAACCGCTTCCTGGTTGGAAGAAATTTCCAGATCGATTAAATCATTTAAATATTCCAGAGGTACATCACTCAATGTAGAAAAAACGGATATACTGGTCACCAATTATTTAAATTCAAGAACAACCTACTTCAACATTCTACTAGCACAATTCTGGAGTCTGATCGGATTCAAAGTTGTTATCATAGCAGCTATGCTCATTGTGGGGGTAGTATTATTAGTAGATCAACAAATTAATATCGGTCAATTCATTGCTGCAGATATTGTGATCATAACTGTTATGAATTCTATCGAAAAACTGATCATCAACCTAGATAATGTATATGATGCTTTTACATCTATTGAAAAGATGGACAAAGTAACGGGTGCAGAAACAGAAAAATCAGGTACTGAACTCATCAGTAAAACCGGAGATGCCATTCGTGTGCGCTTTTCAAATGTAAGTTTTCATTATCCTGAAGGTGGTAACGTTTTACAAAACGTAAGCTTTTTATTGAACCCCGGAGAAAAATTATGTATCATGGGTAATTCGGGTTCAGGAAAATCTACAGCACTCCGACTATTGACCGGTGCATTTAGAAATTTTGAAGGAAGTGTTCTCATTAATGATATTCCTATCGGCAACTACAGCGTTGGATCATTAAGAGCATCCACCGGTATTTTATTGAGTCAACAAGATATTTTCTTAGGTACTTTATGGGAAAATATCACCATGGGTAATAAAGATACTTCTATTGCTGAAATCACAGAAACCCTGAAACTATGTGGACTTACTGATTTTCTAGAATCACTGCCCGATGGACTTGACACCCCATTGGATCCAACTGGAAAAAGATTGCCGATGAAAATCAGACAGGGCATTTTATTGGCTCGTGCATTGGTTGGACACAGAAAACTAGTGCTATTGGAAGATCCATTTCATGGTTTGGAAGAGAAAACAAAGCAAGAAGTATTATCATTTTTGAAAAGTGATACAGAATCAACTGTCATCATTACATCTACAGATACTGAAGTAGCAAAGAATTGTGATAAAGTACTTTATCTGAATCGCGGACTTGCCGAATCGTTTGGTAGCTGGGATGCGGTATCTAACCAACTTAATGCATAATCGTATGAGCAAATACCTGACTTGTGAACCTGAAAAAGAACTCGAAAAAAACGAATTGCCTTCATTTCGTAGTATCTACCATATCCATCGTACCAGCAGGGTGCGCAAATGGTTATGGGGATCTTTGATACTTGTGATTTTAGTCATGTTTCTTCCTTGGACTCAGAATATTCGTGCTCGTGGATTGATCACAACACTCAGACAAGAACAAAGACCACAACAATTGAATTCCATTATTGGTGGTCGTGTTGTGAGATGGTATGTTAAGGAGGGGGACTTTGTTCAAAAAGGAGATACCATTCTGCAGTTGGGAGAGATAAAGGTTGAATATTTTGATCCTGCTTTATTAGAAAGAACCGGATTACAGATTGATGCCAAGCAAAATGCTGCAGAAGGATATCAGAATAAAGCGCGTACTGCATCACAACAGGTAGCGGCTTTAGAAGAAGGTAGAGATCTGAAGCTCTCGCAAATTGACATCAAACTCAAACAACAACAATTGAAAGTAGAGAGTGACAGCATGGATCTGGGAGCAGTACAAAATGAATTAGCCGTTGCTAAAAGACAAATTGATGCCGCCAAAGCGATGTTAGATAGTGGCGTTATTTCATTGGTAGATTTTGAAAGACGAAAAATTACTTTTCAAAATGCTACCGCTAAACGGATTGGCGCAGAAAATAAATATTTACAATCTAAACAAGAGCTTACCGCACTTAGGATCGAGAAAAATACGGTAATACAAGATTACACAGATAAAATCGCTAAAGCAAAAGGTGATCAGTTCAGCGCACTTTCAGATAAAGCTTCCAGCGATGCTGAAGTAGCAAAACTGAAAAATGCATATTCGAACTACGATATGCGAAATCAATTGTACTATGTTACAGCGCCACAAAGCGGACAAATTACCAAGGCAAGAAAAGCGGGTATTGGTGAGATATTGAAGGAAGGAGATATGATTGTTGAGATTGTTCCGGATAATATTCAATATGCCGTTGAGTTGTTTGTAGAGCCAATGGATATGCCGCTTTTATCTAGGGGACAAAAAATACGTTTTGTATTTGATGGTTTCCCTGCCATCGTATTCAGCGGATGGCCGGCCAGTTCTTATGGAACTTTTGGTGGATTGGTTACTGCTATCGAAAATTCAGTGAGTAGTAATGGTAAATTCAGGGTATTGGTAACGGAAGATCCTTCGGATAAAGCATGGCCCAGACTTTTAAGAATAGGCGGAGGCGCCAATGGCATTGCATTGTTAAAAGATGTGTCGGTTGGTTATGAGTTATGGCGAAATATCAACGGATTCCCGCCCGAATACTATCAACCGGCTACCAGCACCACTACTACAAAGAATAAAGAGTCAGCGAAATAAGCATGTTCATGAAAGGAATTGTATTCATTTTAGGATTGGTATTCACCCTTCAAAGTACTGCACAGGTATTGAATGCAGATGCATTTATCAAACTGGTGCGCGATAATCATCCGGTTGCTAAACAGGCGTTGATTGGAATTCGTAAAGCCGAGGCAGATTTGTTAAGTGCCAAAGGCGGATTTGATCCTTTAATCGGAATGGATGCCAGTAGAAAAACATTTGATGGCAAAAATTATTATTTCTATACCAATCCTGAAGTCAAAATCCCTACTTGGATTGGAGCTGATATCAAAGCGGGTGTGGAAAATAACGGTGGCGATCTTTTAGCAAGAGAAACAACTCCCGGACAAACCAGTTATCTCGGTATTGAAATGCCGGTTGCAAAAGGATTATTACTGGATAAAAGAAGAGCTACCCTCCAACAAGCGCGCATTTATCGCGACATGAGTGAGCAGGAACAATTGAACGCCCTGAATAATTTATTGTTTGATGCTTATCAAATTTACTGGCAATGGGCGGGTTCTTATCAACTATACAATATCTATTCAAAATTTGTAAATATTGCTCAAGACCGTTTTCGATTGGTAAAAATTGCATTTGAGAATGGAGACAGGGCTACTATTGATACAATAGAAGCACTCACACAATTACAACAATTTCAACTGGTACAAAACGAAGCACTACTTCAATTAACGAATACAACACTGGAACTATCGAATTATTTGTGGGATGAACAAGACAGTGTTTATTTATTACCACCTAGGGTTACACCTGATACTTTACAGTTCATGCAGTATGCACAGCTTCCTGCGGAAAATGAAATCTTACAACAGGCACTTACGATTAACCCATCTATCAGGTCATATGATTTTAAACTGAATGCACTGGAAGTAGATAGAAGACTCAAACAACAAAACCTATTACCTACCATCAACCTGAAAGCAAATTTGCTCAATAGCGGATACAATGTGTTTAAAGGATGGAATGGTGCACTGTTTCAAAACAATTATGTGTGGGGAGTTGATGTTAAATTTCCACTGTTCCTGAGAGAAGGACGGGGAGACTATAAAAAGTCTGTATTGAAGATCAAAGAAACCAATTATGAACTTTCATTAAAAAGAAGAGAGGTTGAAAATAAAGTAAGAACCTATCTCAATGAAACAGTTCAGCTGCAACAACAATTATTGATTGCGCAAAGTGCCTATAAAAACTTTCAATCTTTATTAAATGCGGAATACTTCAGATTTCAAAATGGTGAAAGCTCTTTATTCTTAGTCAATACCCGAGAGAATAAAGTGATAGAGACAGCCGAAAAAATGATTTCACTTCGTATCAAATACTTGAAATCTCGTTATGCCATCGACTGGGCTTCGGGTTTGTTACGCTGATTCGAATACAATCTTTTTTCTACAGATATACGCATGCCATAACATAAATGCAGCCACTGTTCGATAAGGTTTCCATGGTTCAGAAATGGATTCTAAATATGTCCTATCGGTATCGCTTGGAAGATGCTTTACATGCTTTAAGCTGTTGACCAAGGCAATATCACCAAAAGGGAAGAGATCCACACTGTGCAAACACATCATTAAAAAAACATCTACCGTCCAGTTACCAATACCTTTAACAGCTGTAAGTATTTTTCTAATTTCCTCATCAGTTGAATGGATAAGTTGTTGAAGAGTAATGCTTTCTTCAACGAAAGCCTGCGCAAGACATTTTGCGTACTTGGTTTTTTGTCTGCTGAAATAACACTGTTTTAATTCTTCATCAGAAAGCAGCAATACTTTTTCCGGAGTGATTTCTCCAATGTAGGATTTCAGCTTTACAAAAGCTGTAGGCTCCCCCAAAAAGTTGTCCATTCTTGGTTAGAGTTAACGGGAAAAAGC